>NZ_JBIWMA010000016.1:0-207593 GCF_044766465.1 Streptomyces sp. NPDC102259
GCGAACACGTACTTCGGCTGGAAATGAATGTCCGCGATCACCGGGATCTGCGACTTGCGCGCGATCGTCGCGAGAGCGTCCGCGTCGTCCTGCGTAGGACAGGCCACCCGGACGATCTGACAGCCGGACGCCGTCAGCTCCGCGATCTGCTGGAGGGTGGCGCCGATGTCGGACGTACGCGTCGTCGTCATCGACTGCACCGACACCGGAGCCCCGCCCCCGACCGCCACCGATCCGACCTGGATCCGCCGCGACTCACGTCGCGACGCAACCGGCCGGACCGGCATCCCGGGGACGCCCAGGGATACGGCGGTCATCCCGTCACTCCCGGTTTCCGTTGACGGTCTCACGCATGGCGCGCAGGGACTCCTTCAGCGAGCCCATGGTGGCGAGGACGGCGGTGGGCTCGTAGCCGCAGTGCGCCATGCAGTTGGCGCAGCGCGGGTCCTTGCCCCGGCCGTACTTGTCCCAGTCCGTCTCCTCGATCAGCTCACGGTACGTCGGCACATACCCGTCGCTCATCAGGTAGCAGGGTCGCTGCCAGCCGAAGAGCGAGTAGTTGGGGATCGCCCAGGCCGTGCACGGGAAGTCGGCCTTGCCCTCGAGGAAGTCGAGGAACAGGGGCGAGTGGTTGAGCCGCCAGCGGCGCCGGTTGCCGCCCGAGAAGGCCTTCTTGAACAGCTCGCGGGTCTGCTCCACACCGAGGAAGTGCTCCTGGTCGGGGGCCTTCTCGTAGGCGTAGGCGGGCGAGATCATCATCTCGTCGACCTTGAGGTCGTCGTTGAGGTAGTTGAGTACCTCGATGATGGTCTGCGGGGTGTCGGTGTTGAAGAAGGTCGAGTTGGTGGTCACTCGGAAGCCCTGCCGCTTGGCCTCCTTTATGGCCGCCACGGCCTCGTCGAACACACCCTCCTTGGCCACCGACTCGTCGTGCCGCTCCCGCAGCCCGTCGATGTGCACGGCGAAGGCGAAGTAGGGGGAGGGCGTGAACTTGTCCAGCTTCTTGCGCAGCAGCATGGCGTTGGTGCAGAGGAAGACGTACTTCCTCTTCGCCACCAACTGCCGCACGATCTCGTCGATCTGAGGGTGCATCAGGGGCTCACCGCCCGCGATGGACACCATCGGCGCACCGGACTCCAGCACCGCGCCCACGGCCTGGGCGACCGGCATGCGCTGCTTGAGCACGCCCGCCGGATGCTGGATCTTGCCGCAGCCCTCGCACTTGAGGTTGCAGGCGAAGAGGGGTTCCAGCTCGACGATGAGCGGAAACTTCTCCCGCTTGCGAAGCTTCTGTTCGACCAGGTATGTAGCGACCTTGATGGACTGGCGCAGTGGCATGGCCATGCGGCTCACCTCCGGGGGAGCAGAACATTACGGTGCCATTCGAAAAAAGCAGGCAGGACCGAGCGAAGGACGCGGAAGGCAGATATTCCCCCGCGTACCGTGCCGATCCGGACGAGTTCATGTTCAGGAGCGTCCACGACCACCCGTACGGCCGCAACCGGGCGCGGCTCGGCGCGCACGGCGCTCAGCAGCGTGGCCGCCGACTCCATGTCGAGGGCGATCGCGCCGGTGGCCAGCAGATCGGCCCGCTCATGACCGCGAACGACGTGGTCGGAGCCGGTGAGGGGGCCGGTGTGGACGGTGCGCCCGGGCAGGGTGCGCGCGAGTTCCTTGACGAGCAGCTCGGTGCCGACGCAAGGGACGCTGCCGCGCGGGTCGCGGGTCTCCTCGGCGACGACCAGGTCGCCGGGGTGCATGCCGGGGGCGAGGCCGGCACAGAAACCCGTGGCCAGCACGGCCGCCCCCGCGAACACCGGATCGGCCAGGACACGGGTGACGGAGCGCTCCGCCGCCTTCGGCCCCATGCCCGTCCGCAGGACGGTGACCGGCCCGTCGGCTCCGCCGCGGTCGCCCATGCGCAGGGCGAGGTGCTCGATGCCGAGGGCACAGGCGATCAGCAGCGGGGACGGGACGGACTGCGTGCTCATCAGCCCCCCTTGGCCTCGGTGGAAGCCGCGTGCGGGGCGGGGTGCTTGCTGAACGGCTCTCCGTGGACGTACCGGCCGAGCGCGGTCAGCGGGAAGACCTGCCGGTAGAGGTGGTAGTTGATCGAGAAGTCCCAGGGGAAGCCGGTGCCGGTGAAGTAGGGCTCGTCCCAGGAGCCGTCCTCCCGCTGGGTCTGCGCCAGCCAGGCGACGCCCCGCTCGACGGCCTTGGAGTCCTTCTCCCCGGCCGCCAGCAGCGCCATCAGCGCCCAGGCCGTCTGTGAGGCCGTCGAGGCGCCCCGGGCGCTCCAGCGGGTGGCGTCCTGGTAGGAGCGCAGGTCCTCGCCCCAGCCGCCGTCGTCGTTCTGCACCCGCTCCAGCCAGGCGACCGCCCGTCGGATCGCGGGGTGCTGGGCGGGCATGC
Organism: Streptomyces sp. NPDC102259; assembly: GCF_044766465.1. Taxonomy (NCBI): domain Bacteria; kingdom Bacillati; phylum Actinomycetota; class Actinomycetes; order Kitasatosporales; family Streptomycetaceae; genus Streptomyces; species Streptomyces sp. NPDC102259. The sequence goes on from NZ_JBIWMA010000016.1 coordinate 2,413, forward strand.
CCGCCGCGGTGAGGGCGGGCACCACCGACCCCGTGCCGTAGACGTAGTTGACGCCCCAGCGCCCGAACCACGAGCCGTCCGGCTCCTGTTCGGACAGCAGCCACTCGATGCCGCGCCGGGTGCGCGGGTCGTGCGAGAGCCCCTCGACCGCCAGCATCTCCACGACGTGCGCGGTGACGTCGGCGGACGGCGGGTCGATGACCTCGCCGAAGTCGCAGAAGGGCATCCGGTTGGGGAACGGACTGGTGTTGTCGACGTCGAAGGCGCCCCAGCCCCCGTTCTTCGACTGCATCCCGAGGTTCCAGCGCACCCCGCGTGCGATGGCCCGGTCCATCCGCTCCGGGTCGTGGTGCTTGACCCGGCGCAGCGCGAGGACGACCTCGGCGGTGTCGTCGATGTCGGGGTAGTTGTCGTTGTGGAACTCGAACGCCCAGCCGCCCGGCGGCAGTTGGGGCCTGCTCACCGACCAGTCGCCCGGCCGGACGACCTGTTCGCCGAGCATCCAGTCGGCGGCCTTGACCAGTTGCGGGTGGTCGGCGGGGAGTCCCGCGTCGGCGAGCGCGATGGCCGCCAGGCAGGTGTCCCACACCGGCGACTGACAGGCCTCGATCATCCGCGCGCCGTCCTCGCGCCACACGGCGTAACGGTCCAGCGACTCGAGTCCCGCCCGCATCACCGGGTGTTGGAGGTCGTAGCCGAGCAGGTGCAGGGCGATCATCGAGTACACGGCCGGCGGCTGGATGCCGCCCCAGGCGCCGTCGTTCTCCTGCCGTTCGATGATCCAGCGGGCGGCGGAGTTCAGGGCCGCTCCGCGCAGCCTGCGCACCGCGACCGACCGGTAGCCGCGCACCACCTTGTCGAGCCGCTGGAAGAGTCCGTCCCAACTGTTGACCGGGGCAAGGGGCTTGGGCGGATTGGGGTTCGCGGGGTCGGCGTGCAGCTCGTCGAGGGGGAACGGCGCCGGACGCACCGGGCGTTTCGCCGACACGACGGTGAGCGGCACGATCGTCTGCCGCGCCCAGCAGCCGAAGTTGTAGATGCTCAGGGGGAACCATTTAGGGAAGAACAAGAGTTCCGGCGGAAGTTCGGGCAGGTCCTCCCACTTCCACCAGCCGAACAGGGCCAGCCAGATCCGGGTGAAGACCCGGGCGGCGGCGATGCCCCCCTGCTCGCGGATCCACCCGGAGGCCCGGCGCATGTGGGGCGCCTCGGGTGCGTCGCCCGCCAGCCGCAGGGCGACATACGCCTCGACGGTGGCGGAGAGGTCGGACGGACCGCCGTAGAAGGTGGCCCACGTACCGTCCTCGCGCTGCTCGCCGCGGACGAAGAGCGCGGCGGCCCGGGTCGTGGCCTCGTCGCTGATGCCCAGGAACTGACGGAGCAGCAGGTCCTCGGCGTCCATCGTGACGTTCGTCTCGAGGTCGCCCTTCCACCAGCCCTCGGCGTCCTGCTGGGCGAGCAGGAAGTCGGTGGCGCGTTGCATGGCGCTCGCGGCGGCTTCTTGTACCCCGGCCGCCACGGGGATGGTGATGTCGGTTTCGCTGGCCGCGGCAGCGCGGGGCGGTAGGGCCCCGGTGCTTCCGTCGGTCGTCGCTGTCATGGCTTCCCCTTCGTGCAGTGTGCATGGCGTTGCGTCTGCTGTGGGTCCGCCGTCGGCCGGTGTTCTCTCCTCGCACACCGGCCGGCGACTACGCGAGGGCTATTCGACCGATAGGGATCATCTCTTTCGTACGACGACGAAGTCGGCGAGCGCCGTGAACCGCTCGCGCACCTGCTCGGGCATGTCCACGGCGTTCAGGGCGTCCAGGGCGACGGCGTGCTGACGGCGTGCCTCCCCGGCGGTCCAGTCACGGCCGCCCGCCTCCTCGATCAGGGCGGCGCGGGCCGCGAACTCCCCCTCGGAGAAGGTCTCGAAGTCGCTGCTCTTGGCGTCGGCGGCGAGGATCTCCCCGAGCTGCTCGGAGGCGGAACCGCCCGCCGCGAGCGCGGCCACCACCGGCAGGGACTTCTTGCGCTGGCGCAGGTCGCTCCAGGTCTGCTTGCCGGTGGCCTCCGGGTCGCCCCAGATGCCGAGCAGGTCGTCCACGGCCTGGAAGGCCAGGCCGAGGTGGTAGCCGTACTTCTCCAGGGCGTCGGCGGTGGGCCGGTCCGCCCCGCCGAGCACGGCGCCGATGGAACTGGCGCAGGCCAGCAGGGCGCCGGTCTTGTTGCCCTCCATCTCCAGGCACTCCTCGACGCTGACCCGGTCGCGGTGCTCGTAGGAGATGTCCTGGGCCTGGCCGTCGATGAGGGCACGGGTGGCGACGGTCAGCCGGTGGGTCGCCCGGGCCGCCTCGACCGTGCCGAGTTCGAGGAGGATCTCGCCCGCGAGGGCGAACAGGGCGTCGCCGACCAGGATGGCCTGGGCGGGGCCGTGCACCTTCCAGACGGTGTCCCGGTGCCTGCGCTGCTCGTCGCCGTCCATCAGGTCGTCGTGCAGGAGCGAGAAGTTGTGGACCAGCTCGACGGCGACCGCGCCGGGGACGCCGACCTCGGGAGCGGCCCCGGTGACCTCGGCGGAGAGCACGGCGAGCGCGGGACGCACGGCCTTGCCGCCGTCGCCGTCGGTCGGGTTGCCCTGGGCGTCGATCCAGCCGAAGTGGTAGGCGGCGACCGTGTCCATGGGCGGTGCCAGACGGTCGACGGCCGCCCGCAGCACCGGGGTGGCCAGGGTGCGGCCACGCTCCAGGAGCGCGGTCACGTCCACCGCGGTCCTCCGAGCGGCCGGCGTGGCCGGGGGCACAGTGGGCACGTTTTCTCCTCTTGTTGCGGTGCTGGAGAGGGTGCGGGGGTGTGCCGAGCCGTGCTGATCGAGCATCAGGCCGCCTCCTCGAACGCGAAGAGGCGGCGGGGGCGGGGCCGGCCCAGGGCGCTCAGCGCGGCGTCCGCCGCGCTCACACCGCTGCGGACCGCACTCTCCATGGTCGCGGGCCACCCTGTGGCGGTCCACGCTCCGGCCAGGTACAGGCCGGGGGTTCTGGTGCGGGCGCCGGGCCGAAGGCGCCCGACGCCGGGGGTGGGGGCGAACGTCGCCGTGCGCTCCCGGGTCACGAAGAAGTCCCGCACCTCGGCGCCGCGCGTGCCCGGCAGCAGCCGCTGGAGTTCGGGCAGATAGCGCTCGCGCAGCGCGGCGACGGGTTCGTCGATCTCGTCCTGCGCGGCGGACTGGGACAGGGCGAGGTACTGGCCCTCGCGCAGCCCGGAGGCGGCGGTGCGGTCGAAGACCCACTGCACGGGCGTGCCGAGCGCCGCGAGGAAGGGCGTGTCGAGCACCTTGCGGTCGTAGACGACGTGCACGTTGAGGATGGGCGCGGTGCCGATCTCCAGCAGCCGCTCGGCGTCGTCGAGCGCCCCGTCGGGAAGCAGGTCGTACGCCTCGCGCTGCGGGACGGCGAGGACGACCGTGTCCGCGCGGAGCGTCTCGCCGGGAACCTGAACGCTCCACGTCCCGTTCTCGTCAAGACAGAGGGAGGTGACGCGTGTTCGGACCTCGGTACGCACGCCGGCGGAGTCGAGCGCCTTGCGGGCGAGCCGGTCGTGCAGTTCGCCCAGCGGGACCTGCGCCCAGCCGATGTCGGCGGCGCCCGGGTCGGACAGCAGACCGGTCTTGAACACCATCGCGGCGAGCCCCAGCGAACAGTCGCCCGCGACCGCGTTGAGGGTGGCGACCCCGACCAGGTCCCAGAGGGCCTCGACGGCGCGTGCCGACTGACCGTGCGCGGTCAGCCAGCTGCCGAAGTCCTGTGCGTCCAGGCGCGGATCGGCGAGGTCGAGCCTCTGGAGCGCGAGCGCGGCACGGCCCACCCTGGCGCGTTCGGCGAGCGAGAGATGCGGATACGTGGCGAGGCTGCGCCCCAGATGCAGGGGCACGGGCAGCGCGTCGCGCCGCAGCCTGCCGAGCCGCCGTCCCTCGGGCCGGGCCACATCGACGACGGGCACGTCGAGACGTTCCTGCAACGGCGCCAGCGCGCTGCCCTCGATGCGCTCGAGGAACCAGCGGTAGGCGGTGCAGCAGCGCAGGTAGACGTGTTGTCCGTTGTCCACGGTCAGTTCGCCGCGCTGGAAGGAGAAGGCCAGGCCGCCGAGCCGGGGCCGGCCTTCGAGCAGGGTGACGCGTACGCCCGCGTCGGCGAGCGCGAGCGCGGCGGTCACCCCCGCGAGCCCTCCCCCGACGACGACGGCGGTACGCCCCGAAGGACTGGACGCTGCCGAGGCGTCCGCGTGTTGCTCGTCGCTCATCCTGCGCCCTCCCGTGCGGACCGGCCATGGTGTTTGAACTCTGCACCGCTGGCCGTCGCAGTCAGGGACGCCGCGCCGCACCGGAGGGTTGCGTGCCGCTTTTCACCGGTGGAATCACCTTGGCCCACTTTGTCACCGATCGCGTCCATCAGGGGTGCCTCCTGACGGTCCGCCGCGACACATGCCGGGCGTCCAGGCCCGACAGCCCGCGTACGGCCACATAGGCCTTCTCCCGTCCGGGCAGCGAGACCCGGCCGCGCAGCACGGCCTCGGGGTCGCGCTCGATGCGGTCGAGGAGGCGGCGGTAGATGCCCGCCATGGCGGCGACACAGGCGCCGCTGCGCCGGTCGAGCAGGGGGAGCAGCCGGTAGCCCTCGGCGAAGAGGGCGCGGGCCCGCCGCACCTCGAAGTGCACGAGACCGGCGAAGTCGGAGCCCTCGGGCGGCTTCGGCCCGTCGAACCCGGCCGAGCAGCCGAACTTCGCGAGGTCGTCGGCGGGCAGATAGGTACGGCCGCCCTCGGCGTCCTCGCGGACGTCCCTGAGGATGTTGGTGAGCTGGAGCGCGAGCCCGAGCGTGTCGGCGTACTCCGGCGCGCGCTCGGCGCCGCGCGCCCCCGGTTCGGTGCCGAACACGCCGAGCGAGAGCCGCCCGATGGCGCCCGCCACACAGCGGCAGTACGCCTTCAGGTCGTCCCAGGTCTCGTAGGTCTCGCCGCGCACGTCCATCAGCACGCCGTCGATCAGCTCGTCCAGGCCGCGCAGCGGGATGGGGAAGACCCGCGCCGTGTGCGCGAGGGCGACCGCGACAGGGTCGGTGTCGTCCTCCTCGACCTGGCCGGCGCGGACCCGGCCGAGCAGCGCCCGGGTCTCCTCGAGCCTGGCGGTCTTGACCTCGCCGTCCAGCGCGCCGTCCCCGATGTCGTCGACGCGGCGCGAGAAGGCGTACAGCGCCGACATCGCACGGCGCTTGGACGTGGGCAGCAGCCGGATGCCGTACGCGAAGTTACGGGCCTGCTGTCCGGTGACGGTCTCGCAGTAGCCGTAGGCGGCGAGTACCGGCGCGGACACGTGCGGTGACGGCTCCACGGCCCGGATCACCCCTCTCCTCGCAGGGTCACGCCCACCTCGCGCAGCAGCCGGAGCCTGCCGGGCTTGGGCGGGCCGGGAAGTACGTCGTACCCCGCGGCGGCGATCGCCTTGATCGCCGCCCTTCCCCCCGCCACGAATCCCGCGAGCAGCAGCCTCAGCCTGCCGTGAACGCTACCCACCAAGGGGGCGCCTTCATTCAGCAGATCGCCGGCGCGTTCCGCCTCGTACGCGATCAGCGCGCGCACCGAGGCGCCCGCGGTTCCCGTGGCCAGATCCGATTCCTTGACGTGAAAGCGCTTCATGTCCGCGGCGGGCAGATAGACGCGGTCGCGGCCGAGGTCCTCGGCCACGTCCTGGAGATGTTCGACGATCTGCAGCGCGGTGCAGATCGCGTCGGAGCGGCGGATCCGCTCGGGGGTGGCGGCGCCGGTGACGGCGAGGACCAGCCGGCCCACGGGATTGGCGGACAGCTCGCAGTAGGCCAGGAGGTCGTCGTAGGTCTCGTAGCGCGTGACGAGCTGGTCCTGACGGTTGGCGGCGATCAGACCGAGGAAGGGCTCCGGGCCGAGCGCGCGACCGCGGACGGTCGGCTGGAGGCGGCGCAGCAGGGGATGCCGGGGCGGGCCGTCGGATCCGTCGAAGACACGACGCAGATCGGCCTCGAAGGCGTCCAGCAGCGCGAGGCGGTCCTCGGCCGCGGTGGCCGACACGCCGAGCAGCCGGGCGTCCGCGCCACCGGGGGCGAGGTCGCCGTCGCCGATGTCGTCGACGAGCCGGGCGAAGCCGTACACGGCCATCAGGTCCTCGCGCCAGGCCCTGGGCAGGAAGAAGGGCGCCACCGGGAAGTTCTCGTCCGCGGCCTTGTCGAGGGTGCCGCGCTCCGGGTCGCCGACGCGCGGCACGGCGGGCGCCGTCATCGTCGACCGCCCGGGGCGAGGACGGCACGGCTTGCGTCGATCTGGGGAGTTTCCGTAGCCATCGCCGTCACATCTCCCGTTCTACACTGCTGACCTAATACACACTATTTCGGACACGCCGCCCAGCCGCCCGCGCAGGTGCCCCGACGGCGGGCGCTGCACGTTTTCGCCCCACTTGGCGCGATTCGGGGGCCGGTCCAGCTTACGTTGTACAACGCGACACGGTTCGCGGGGGTGTCCTGGACATCACAACAACACACCGATTGGCGTCAAGATTCCTAGGCTGACCCGGAGTTGACGTTTCCTTTGCAGACGCAGGGCCCCGCCGGACAGTTCCGGCGGGGCCCTGGCCGAATCGCGCTACTTGCCCGAGAACTTCTCGTACTCCCGCATGACCTCTTCGGTCGGACCGTCCAGCCGTAGTTCGCCGCGTTCCAGCCACAGCACGCGGTCGCAGGTGTCCCTGATCGACTTGTTGCTGTGGCTGACCAGGAACACCGAGCCGGCGTGCTCGCGCAGCTCCCGGATGCGCTCCTCGGAGCGTCCCCTGAACTTCGCGTCACCGGTGGCCAGGGCCTCGTCGATCATCAGGACGTCGTGGTCCTTGGCGGCGGCGATGGAGAAGCGCAGCCGCGCCTGCATGCCCGAGGAGTAGGTGCGCATCGGCAGGGTGATGAAGTCGCCCTTCTCGTTGATGCCGGAGAAGTCGACGATCTCCTGGTAGCGCTCCTTGATCTGCTCGCGGGACATGCCCATGGCGAGCCCGCCGAGGGTGACGTTGCGCTCGCCGGTGAGGTCGTTCATCAGGGCCGCGTTGACGCCGAGCAGCGAGGGCTGGCCGTCGGTGTAGACCCGGCCGCTCTCCGGCGGCAGCAGACCCGCGATGGCGCGCAGCAGCGTGGACTTGCCGGAGCCGTTGGAGCCGATCAGACCGATGGCCTCGCCGCGGTGGGCGACGAAGGAGACGCCGCGCACCGCGTGCACCTTGCGCACACCGCGCTCCTCGCCCGCGCGGCCCCCGCGCCTGACGATGCGGCTGAGCGCCGCGGTGGCGCTGCCCTTGCCGGACTTGGCGCCGTTGACGCGGTAGACGATGTGGACGTCGTCGGCGATGACGGTCGGGATCCGTTGTCCCGGAAGCGGCTCAACCACGGCCGTACCTCTCCTCCGCCTGCCAGAAGTACACGAAGCCGCCGAGGGCGACGAGGACGGCCCAGCCGCCCGCGACCGCCCACACGTGCGCGGGAAGGTTCTCGGCGCTGTACTCCTCGATGAGCGCGAAGCGCATCAGGTCCATGTAGATGGCGGCCGGGTTCCACTGCAGGATGTTGGCCACCCACTGCGGCTTGTCCGCGAGGAAGACGGGGATGGAGAACATCACGCCGGACGCGTACATCCACGTCCGCATCACGAACGGCATCAGCTGCGCCAGGTCCGGGGTCTTCGCGCCGGCCCGGGCGAAGATCAGCGCCAGACCGGAGTTGAAGCAGAACTGCAGGACGAGCACCGGGACGATCAACGCCCAGGAGGCGTCCGGGTAGCTGCCGAAGCCGATCACGACGACGAACAGCACCAGCATCGAGTACAGCAGTTGCTGGAGCTGCTGGAGGGCGAACGAGATCGGCAGCGAGGCCCGCGGGAAGTGCAGGGCGCGGACCAGGCCGAGGTTGCCCGAGATCGCGCGTACACCGGTCATCACCGAGCTCTGCGTGAAGGTGAACACGAAGACGCCCGTGACGAGGAAGGGGATGTACACCTCCTTCGACATCCCCCGGCCGGCGTCGAGCAGCAGGCCGAAGATCATGAAGTACACGGCCGCGTTCAGCAACGGCGTGGCCACCTGCCACAGCTGGCCGAGCTTGGCCTGGCTGTACTGGGAGGCCAGTTTCGCCCGGGAGAACGCCATGATGAAGTGCCGGCGCCCCCAGAGCTGCCGGACGTACTCCCGCAGCGCAGGCCGGGCGCCGCTCACGGCCAGCCCGTACTTGGCGGCCAGCTGTGCCGCCGTGAGGCCCTCGTCGGGCGACGGAGGCGCGGTCACCACGACTCCGACGTCATGCGTTGTCTCACTCACAAGTAGGAACTTTCGTCTTCGGGATGCGCAGCCTTGACGAGGCCGGCATGAGCCGGGGGGCCCGCGGTACGGCCCGGGGTGCCCTCAGGGACGAGCTTGTCAGATCACCGGGGGCCGGCCCAGTCGGGTCAGCCGCCACACCGTACGCCACTTCATGGGCCTACGAGGTCCGCACGGAGTGCTCCAGCCTTCCCGGAAACCGCCGAACCACGCCTTGAGCGCGGACCCCGAGGGGCGGCGCGCCAGGGTGAGCAGCAGCCACACCCCGAGATAGACGGGGACCAGCGGAGCGGGAAGGTTGCGCCGGGCCAGCCAGACCCGGTTGCGGGCGACCATGCGGTGGTACACCGCGTGCCGCGAGGGCGCGGTCGTCGGGTGGTACAGCACCATGTCGGACCGGTAGTCGATCATCCAGCCCGCGTCGAGGGCCCGCCATGCCAGGTCGGTCTCCTCGTGGGCGTAGAAGAACTCGTCCGGGAGTCCGCCCACCTCCGCGAAGACCTTCGTGCGCACGGCGTTGGCGCCTCCGAGGAACGTGGTGACCCGGGAGGAGCGCATCGGGTCGGCGGCGCGCAGCCGGGGCACGTGACGGCGCTGGGTGACACCGGTCTGCGGGTCGGCGATCCGGAAGCTGACGATGCCCAGCTTCGGATCGGCGTCGAAGGCCCGCCGGCACAGCTCGGCCGTGTCGTGGTGGGCCAGCAGGCCGTCGTCGTCCAGGAACAGCAGGACGTCGACGTCACGTCCGCTGGGGCCGAAGGCCTCGATGCCGACGTTGCGGCCGCCGGGGATGCCGAGGTTCTCGGGCAGCTCGATCGTCCTGACGCCCTCGGGGACGTCCGGGACGGGCGAGCCGTTGCCGACCACGACCACCTCGACCCGGTCGCCGTCCTGCTTGGCGATCGAGTCGAGCAGGGCCCTCAGCTCGTCGGGGCGGTTGCCCATGGTGATGACGACCGCGCCGACCTTCATCGGCGCGCTCACTTCAGCCTGCTCGACACGAGGATGGACACCAGGTGCAGCAGCGTCTGGAGGAGCGCGATGCCGGCCAGGACGGCGACGCCCAGCCGGGAGAAGAACAGGTCGCCGCGCACCTGGTCGACGACCGCCAGGACCAGGATCAGCAGGGACGCCTCGATGCCGAGGATCAGCCGGTGGAACTGGAGCGCCGACGCGGCCCGGCGGGCCAGCGCCATGCCGGAGGAGCGCGGCTCGGACGCCGACTCCTTTACCGGCGGCAGACCGCCCTGGTGCCGGGCGACGCCGACGAGGTCGGTCTCGGCCTTGATCAGGATCGCGCCGAGCGCGGCCAGCGTGCCGAGGAAGGCCCAGAGCCAGTCGATCCGCCCGGTGCCCCACGGGTCGGCGGCGCGCAGGCCGAAGCCGACCAGCACGGCGGCGTCGGTGAGATACGCCCCGACCCGGTCCAGGTAGACCCCGCCGAGCGAGTACTGCTTCTTCCAGCGGGCGATCTCGCCGTCGACGCAGTCCAGCAGCAGGTACATCTGGACGCACACCACGCCGAGCACGGCGCCGGTGATCCCCGGCACCAGCAGGGCCGGCGCCGCGAGCACCCCGAAGACGGTCATCAGGTACGTGAGCTGGTTGGGCGTGACCCTGGTGTTGACCAGGTAGCGGTCGACCCGCAGGGACACCTCACGCATGTAGAGGCGTCCCATCCAGTGCTCACCGCTGCGCCGGTCCTTCACCCCCGGAGGGTGGACGACCGGTCTGAGTTCAGCTACCGATGGCCTTGACATAGTCGGCGTAGATGTCCTTGATCTGTTCGGTCTTGAGGTCGAGGTGTTCGAGGATCGTGTAGCGGCCGGGCCGGGTCTCGGGAGCGAACTCCACCACGCGGACGAACTCGTCCACCGTGAAGCCGATCTCCTCGGGCAGGACCGGAAGCCCGTGCCGGCGCAGCACCTGCGCCATGTACGCCGACTCCTCGTGGGCTCCGCGCAGGTACATGGCGAAGGTCGCGCCGAGTCCGCACTGCTCGCCGTGGGCGGCCGCCCGCTTGGGGAAGAGCAGGTCGAAGGCGTGGTTGATCTCGTGGCACGCGCCGGAGGAGGGGCGGGAGTCGCCCGACACCGACATCGCGATGCCGCTGAGCACCAGCGCCTCGGCCAGCACCTGGAGGAAGTCGGTGTCCCCGATGCCGCCCGGGTGGCGCAGCACCGCCTCGCCGGCCTGCCGGGCGATCGCGGCGGCGAGGCCGTCGATCTTCTCGCCCTTGATCCGGTGGGCGAGCTCCCAGTCCGCGATGGCGGAGATGTTGGAGACGGCGTCACCGATGCCGGCCCGCACATAGCGGACCGGGGCCTCGCGGATGACGTCCAGGTCGATCACGACGGCGATCGGGTTCGGCACACCGTAGGAGCCGCGCCCCGCGTCGTTGTCGAGGGTGGCGACCGGCGAGCACAGACCGTCGTGCGCGAGGTTCGTGGGCACGGCGACCAGCGGCAGGCCCACCCGTGCCGCGGCGAACTTGGCGCAGTCGATGATCTTGCCGCCGCCCAGCCCGACGACCGCGTCGAAGTGGCCGGCCTTTATGTCGGTGGCCAGCTGGACGGCGTCGTCGAGGGTTCCGCCGCCGACCTCGTACCAGGTGGCGCCGGGCAGAGCGGGGGTGAGGCGCTCGCGCAGCCGGGCGCCCGAGCCGCCGCTGACGGCGATCGCGAGCTTGCCCGAGTGCGAGATGCGCTCGTCGGCGAGGACCCCGACCAGGTCGTCGAGGGCACCCGGGCGGATGTCGACGACGACCGGTGAGGGGATCAGCCGGGTCAGTACTGGCACGCGATCTCCCGTCCACGGGCGAGATCGTCGTGGTTGTCGATCTCGACCCACTTGATGTCGCCGATCGGCGCCACGTCGATACGGAAGCCCCGGTTCACCAGCTCCTGGTACCCGTGCTCGTAGAACTGCTGCGGGTCGGTCTCCCACACGGCCTTGAGCGCGTCGGCCAGCTCGGGGGCCGCGTCGCCCTCGATGAGGGTGACGCCGATGTACTCGCCGGTGGCCTCGGCCGGATCCATCAGCTTGGTGATCCTCGTCATGCCCTTCTCAGGGTCGACGACGACCTTCATCTCCTCGTCCGCCAGGGACTTCACGGTGTCGAGGGCGAGGATGATCTTCTTGCCCTCGCCGCGGGCGGCGAGCAGCGTCCGCTCGACGGAGACGGGGTGGACGGTGTCGCCGTTGGCGAGGATCACACCGTCCTTGAGGGCGTCACGGCCGCACCACAGGGAGTAGGCGTTGTTCCACTCCTCGGCCTTGTCGTTGTCGATGAGGGTGAGCTTGAGGCCGTACTTCGCCTCCAGCGCCGCCTTGCGCTCGTACACGGCCTCCTTGCGGTAGCCGACGATGACCGCGACCTCGGTCAGACCGATCTCGGCGAAGTTGCCGAGCGTCAGGTCCAGAACCGTGGGCTCGCCCTCTATGCCCGCAGGCCCCACCGGCACCAGCGCCTTGGGCAGGCTGTCGGTGTAGGGGCGCAGACGCCGTCCGGCGCCGGCCGCCAGCACGAGGCCGATCATGCGGGTTCTCCTTCATCGTGTACGGACGGGGCGCCTGCCCGGTGGGCGGCGACCCAGAAGCGGATGCTCTCGAAGAGCACCACGACGGCGACGACCACGGCGAGGACCGTGAGCGCGACCGCGAACTGCGAGCCGGTGAGCAGCACGGCCAGCAGGGCGACGAGCAGCGTGCGCCCGTCCTGCCCCCCGATGGCGCGCACCAGCCAGGCCGGCGGCGCACCGGCGTTGCCGCGGATGCGGTACACCGTGTCGTAGTGATGGTAGGCGACTGCGCCCACCAGCCCGAAAGCCGCGGGAAGCGCTCCGTGCACATCGGCCTTGGCCGCGAGGATGAGGACCGTGCAGTACTCGCCGGCCCGGAAGAAGGGAGGGATCAGCCAGTCGAGGGCGCCCTTGAGGGGGTGCTCGACGGCTTCGGCGGACAGCAGGACATAGGCGCCGGCCATCAGAACGACCCACCAGCTCGCTCCCCACAGCCAGGCCCCGAGGGTGACCATGACGGCGCCTACGGCGGCGCTGAGGGGGGCTGTGACACGGGGCTTGCCGGGCAGGAGACGGGCCAGCGCCTCCGCCAGCGGCCCGTTGTCCGCCAGGTCCGCCAGCGCCTGCGCCGCCCGGTCCGTCCGCCTGGCCCTGCGGGTCAGCGAGCGCAGGACCCGGCCCGCCGTGGTGTAGGTCGCCGCGAACGCGCAGCCGACGAGCAGCGCGTAGAAGGTGATGCGGGGGGTGGTGGCAGCGGTGAGAACGGCGATCATGGCCCATCGTTCACCGATGGGCAGGACTATCATCCGCCGCACCCAGACCGTCCAGCCGACGCTGTCGAGCTTGTCGGAGAGGGCCGCGGTGGGGCTGGTGTTGGCGGTGGCGTCGTGGTTGGCCTCGTTGAAGGAGAAGTCCACGACGTGCCGGCAGGTCTGGAGGACCATCGCCCCCAGCGCGAGGGCCCATACGTCGTCCCCGCCCCGGGCGGCGCCGAGTGCGAGGCCCGCGTAGTAGGCGTACTCCTTGGCGCGGTCGAAGGTGGCGTCGAGCCAGGCGCCGAGCGTGGAGTACTGCAGGGAGTAGCGGGCGAGCTGGCCGTCGGTGCAGTCCAGGACGAAGGACGCGATCAGCAGCACGCCGGCCGCGACGAACCCGCCCCGGGTGCCGGTGGCCGCGCAGGCCGCCGCGATCAGCGCGGTGATCAGCGAGGCGGTGGTGACCTGGTTGGGGGTGAGGCCGCGGCGGGCGCACCAGCGGGCGAGGTAACGCGAGTACGGGCTGATGCAGTACGTGGTGAAGAAGCCGTCGCGGGCCTTCACGGCCGACTTCAGGCGGACGGCCTCGTCGTCGACGGCGGCGACGGCCTGTCGTGCCTCGTTGCGGGCCTGCGGGTCGGCGGGGACCTCCGCGACCAGACTGCCGAGCTCGGGGCGGTGCACGTCGACGCCGTCGGCGTCGAGGGCGGCGACGACCCGGTCGGCGAGGCTGACGACGCTGTCGACGTCTCCCACGCTCGACTTCGTTCGCGCGGGGGCACCCCCGTGCGCGGTGCCGCCGGTCGCCGAGTTCTCCCGGGCCATCGCGCGGGTCAGGGCCTGACGGCCGGCCGGCTGCGCGGTCACCGCGCCCGGGACCGCGCAGAGCGGGAAGCGGGGGTCGGTGAGGCCGAGGCGCAGCGCGTGCTCGTGACCTACGAAGCGGGCGTCCACGACGGCGACGCGCTGGTCACCGGGGACGGCGGCGAGGAGGGCCTCGGCGTCACCGGCGTCGGAGGCGGTCCGGACGTCGAAGCCGAGGGACCGCAGATCGGCCTCGATCGACGATCCGGGGACCGGCGAGCCGGTGAGGATGGCGGTCGACAACCGAACTCACTCCCTGGGTCCGGCGCGTTCACGCCGGTCATGTACACGATGGAGGCGCCCCTTGGCTGCACCGGTTGCTTCACCAGTGGCTGCACCAGGCGGGCGGCATGTCGGCAGAGGCTATCGGATGCCGGGAACGCCGTGTTCACCGCCCGTTCAGGCACGATCGACGCGGTCCGGCAGCACGGCTCGAACCCGGCTTGAACCGGCCTTCGCCGAGATCATCATCGGTGATCGACGGCCCGGGCGACAAACCGCGCCCCCGAGAGCCGACATCCGGGACATTGTCCACCGCGCCGGGGCGACGCAGGGCACAGCGCACCGGCGCCACGGTCCCCGCCCGGGGCCGGGGAGCGCGTCACCGGCCCGGACGCCGGCCTGGGCGCCGGCCCGACCGAGCGGCCCCCGCCGGGGCCGCCGGGTCGGGCCGCCGGCCGCACCCCCGCCGAGCAGCCGGTGAGGATGCCCTGACCTGCGATTCGTTTCCGCAGGTCAGGGCACATGACAACGGTGTTCAGTGCCGCGTTGCCGGATACCCCCCACCCGTAGTTCACTGTGATCGCGGGGCAGAACACGAGGGCCACGACGGACCACAGAAGGGCTGCTTCCATGGGGGCTGGGCACGACCACGGCCATACGCACACGCACGGACCGACCACCGGCACGGCCGCGGCGGCGTACCGGGGCAGGCTGCGCGTCGCGCTGTCGATCACGCTCGCCGTCATGGTCGTCGAGATCGTCGGCGGAATGCTCGCGGACTCCCTCGCGCTGGTCGCGGACGCCGCGCACATGGCGACGGACGCGCTGGGCCTGGGCATGGCGCTGCTCGCCATCCAGTTCGCCAACCGGCCGCCGAGCGCGACCCGTACCTTCGGGCTGGCCCGCGCCGAGATCCTGGCCGCCCTCGCCAACTGTCTGCTGCTGCTCGGGGTGGGCGGCTACGTCCTGTACGAGGCGGTCCAGCGGTTCTTCACTCCCGCCGCCACCGAGGGCGGGCTGATGATCTGGTTCGGCGCGTTCGGTCTGGTCGCGAACGTGATCTCGATGTCGCTGCTGATGCGCGGCCAGGCGGAGAGCCTGAACGTGCGCGGGGCGTTCCTGGAGGTGGCGGCGGACGCGCTGGGGTCGGTGGCGGTGCTGATCTCGGCGGTGGTGATCCTGACCACCGGCTGGCAGCCCGCCGACCCGATCGCCTCGCTCGTCATCGGCCTGATGATCGTGCCGCGCACCGTGAAGCTGCTGCGCGAGACGCTCGACGTGCTGCTGGAGTCGGCGCCCAAGGACGTCGACATGGCGGAGGTGCGGTCCCACATACTCGCCCTGGACGGGGTGGAGGACGTCCACGATCTGCACGCGTGGACCATCACCTCCGGGATGCCGGTGCTGTCGGCGCACGTGGTGGTGCGCTCGGACGTGCTGAACGCGATCGGCCACGAGAAGATGTTGCACGAGCTCCAGGGCTGCCTCGGCCACCACTTCGACGTGGAGCACTGCACCTTCCAGCTGGAGCCGAGCGGGCACGCGGAGCACGAGGCGCGACTCTGTCACTGAGCGTGTCCGGACGCCCGCGGCGCGTGATCCGCACAGACGTTCCGGACGGTTCCCCGCTCGCGACGCCGGGCAAGATCAGGTGCCGGGTCCCTTGCCGCGCGGGACATGCGCGCATTCGCGTGAAGTGCCGGGAGTGCCGGACGCGTACGGCAGACTGGGGACGCGAGGACCGATGTTAAGGATGGGTATGCCGATCACACCTGCCACCGCGACACACACGTCGTCGAACGGCACCGCGGACGCGATCTTGCTGGAGCTGGTCGACGAGAACGGCGTCACGATCGGCACCGCGGAGAAGCTGGCCGCCCATCAGCCGCCGGGGCAGCTGCACCGCGCGTTCTCCGTGTTCCTCTTCGACGAGCGGGGCCGGCTGCTGCTCCAGCAGCGGGCGCTCGGCAAGTACCACTCCCCCGGTGTGTGGTCCAACACCTGCTGCGGTCACCCCTACCCCGGCGAGGCGCCGTTCGCGGCGGCCGCGCGGCGCACCTTCGAGGAGCTCGGAGTCTCCCCCTCGCTGCTCGCCGAGGCCGGCACGGTCCGCTACAACCACCCGGACCCGGAGTCAGGTCTGGTGGAACAGGAGTACAACCACCTGTTCGTCGGGCTGGTGCAGTCCCCGCTGCGGCCGGACGCGGAGGAGGTCGGCGACACGGCCTTCGTGACGCCCGCCGAGCTGACGGACCGGCACGCAGGGGGCACGTTCTCCTCCTGGTTCATGACCGTGCTGGACGCGGCGCGTCCGGCGGTCAGGGAGCTGACGGGACCGTCGGCCGGCTGGTGAGCCTCAGGGCACCCGCACGGGCTTGAGCGGCAGGGCGGCCCAGATCACCTTGCCGCCGCCCGACGTGTGCTCGACGTCGCAGACCCCGCCCGCCTCCCTGGTGATCTCCCGCACCAGGATCAGTCCGCGGCCGCCCGTGCGGCCGTGGTCGGCCTCCAGGGCGGTCGGGCGGTAGGGGTGGTTGTCCTCCACCGACACCCGCACCCACTCGGCCCCGACGGCCACCTCCACCGCGAGCACCGGCGACAGCACCGCGGCGTGCCGGACGGCGTTGGTCACCAGCTCGGAGACGATCAGCAGGATGCCGTGTGCCAGGTCGTCGGAGACCGGCACCCCCTGGCGGTGGAGCAGGTCCCGCACGGCGTGCCGCGCCTGCGGGACCGAGGCGTCCACGGCGGACGCGGTGAACCGCCAGACGCCTTCGTAGGGCAGCGGCCGGGGCTCGGCGTCCGCAGAGGATGCGGAGGGTTCGCCCGGGGCGCCCTCCGGGCGTGGGTCGGGCCCGCACCCTTGATCGTCCATCGTCCGGTCGCCACCCTCGCGCTCGATTGTCACCACACGTGAAGTGTTGGTATCGAGGCGCTCGCTCCGGATGACTGAACAGAAGTCAGCAGTTATCGAACGTTTCCGACCGGTCCCGGATGACGAAGTCGACCTCAGGACCGTTTCTGTCGTATCCCCGCCGACTTCGCGCACTCTTCGGGTTGTACGGGTTCCGCGGCGCCACTCCTCCCCTTCGGCCGTTCCGGCTGTCTTCGGTGCACTTCGGTGCACTTCGGATCGCTCCGGTTCCCCTTGCCGCCGGTGTCGCGCCTCTCACACCGGCCGCCCCGATCATGCGGACGAGCCGGTGGTTAGCATCCGGACCATGGAGCCCGATCTGCTGCACGGCGTCACCGACGCGGTCGCCACCGTCGTCCTGCACCACCCGGCGAAGCGCAACGCCATGACGGCCGCGATGTGGGCGGCGCTGCCCCCGTTGCTCGACACCCTGGCCGCGGACCCGGCGGTGCGGGCGCTCGTGCTGACCGGGGCGGGCGGCACCTTCTGCGCGGGGGCCGACATCTCCACCCTCCAGAAGTCGGCGGAGGAGGCGCAGGAGCTGGCGGTCCGTGCCGAGGAGGCCTTGGCGGCGTTCCCGAAGCCGACCCTGGCGGCGATCCGGGGGCACTGCGTCGGCGGGGGCGCCCAGCTCGCCGCGGCCTGCGACCTGCGGTTCGCCGAGGAGGGCGCGCGGTTCGGGGTGACGCCGGCCAAGCTCGGGATCGTCTACGCGTCCACCGCCACCCGGCGCCTGGTCTCCCTGGTGGGCCCGGCCACCGCCAAGTACCTGCTGTTCTCCGGCGAGTTGATCGACACCGAGCGGGCGCTGCGCACGGGCCTGGTCGACGAGGTGCTGCCCGTCGACGGACTCGAAGCGCGCGTCGCGGAGTTCACCCGCGTGCTGGTGTCCCGCTCGCAGCTGACGCAGGCCGCCGCGAAGGAGTTCGCGAACGGCCGCGAGGACCGGGACGCCCACTGGAGCGCGCAGGCGCGCGGCAGCGGCGACACCGCGGAGGGCGTCGCCGCGTTCCTGGAGCGCCGGGAGCCGCGCTTCACCTGGACCACGTCAGGGTGAACCGGCCGCGGGCCCGCAGCTCGCCGGGGGGATGGTTGCGCGCGGGCGGGATGCGGGGCGGCGACGTCCCCGACCCTTCCCGCGACGACTCGTCAGCATGATCCGACGATCTCGAGGTACCCGGATCACCTCGGCCACAGCGGCCGGGCGACGAAAGGGGAAGCTCGTGTTCCGTGCGATCGCAGACGTACTGCGGCAGATCGGTGGCGCCATCGCCACCGTGGTGACGCTGCCCTTCCGGGCGCTGGCCCGGCTCTTCGGCGGGGCCTCGGGCTCGACCAGGAGCCGCAGGGCCTGACGACCGCGCCCTGATCCCCGAGTGTCGGTGTCACCTGCCACAATTGCCGCGCAACCTCAGTGGAGAAGGCGGTACGGGATCGTGACGACACCCGGGTCCATCGAATCAGGGTCCATCGAAGGCAGGATCGCCGAAGAACTCGGCGTACGGCAGCGGCAGGTGAAGGCCGCCGTGGAGCTGCTCGACGGCGGCTCGACGGTGCCTTTCATCGCCCGCTACCGCAAGGAAGCGACCGAGATGCTCGACGACGCGCAGCTGCGCACGCTCGAGGAGCGGCTGCGCTATCTGCGGGAGCTGGAGGAGCGGCGGACGGCGATCCTGGAGTCGGTGCGCGAGCAGGGCAAGCTCACCGACGCGCTCGAGGCGCAGATCCTCGGCGCCGAGACGAAGGCGCGGCTGGAGGACATCTACCTGCCGTACAAGCCCAAGCGGCGCACCAAGGCGCAGATCGCGCGCGAGGCCGGCCTCGAACCGCTCGCCGAGGGGCTGCTCGGTGACCCGACGGTCGATCCGCTCGCGGCGGCCGCCGCGTTCGTCGACGCCGACAAGGGCGTCGCCGATCCGCAGGCCGCGCTGGACGGCGCGCGGGCGATCCTCACCGAGCGGTTCTCGGAGGACGCCGACCTGATCGGCGAGCTGCGCGAGCGCATGTGGGCACGCGGGCGGCTCGCCGCCAAGGTGCGCGAGGGCAAGGAGGAGGCGGGCGCGAAGTTCGCCGACTACTTCGACTTCGCCGAGCCGTTCACCGCACTGCCCTCGCACCGCGTCCTGGCGATGCTGCGCGGCGAGAAGGAGGAGGTCCTCGACCTCGTCCTGGAGCCGGAGGAGCCCTCCGAGCAGCCCGGTCCCTCGTCCTACGAGGGGATCGTCGCGAGCCGGTTCGCCATCGCCGACCGGGGCCGTCCCGGTGACAAATGGCTGACGGACACGGTCCGCTGGGCCTGGCGCACCCGCCTCCTCGTCCACCTCGGCATCGATCTGCGGCTGCGGCTGCGCACGACCGCCGAGGACGAGGCCGTCGACGTCTTCGCCGCCAACCTGCGCGACCTGCTGCTCGCCGCCCCGGCCGGCACACGCGCGACGCTGGGCCTGGACCCCGGCTTCCGCACGGGCGTCAAGGTCGCCGTCGTCGACGCGACCGGCAAGGTGGTCGCCACGGACGTGATCTATCCGCACGTCCCGGCGAACAAGTGGGACGAGGCGATCGCCAAGCTCGCGCGGCTGGCCGAGGAGCACACGGTCGACCTGATCGCCATCGGCAACGGCACGGCCTCCCGCGAGACCGACAAGCTCGCCGGTGAACTCATCACCAGGCACCCGGAGCTGAAGCTCACCAAGGTGATGGTGTCCGAGGCGGGCGCGTCCGTGTACTCGGCCTCCGCCTTCGCCTCCCAGGAGCTGCCCGACATGGACGTGTCGCTGCGCGGCGCCGTGTCGATCGCGCGCCGGCTCCAGGATCCGCTCGCCGAGCTGGTGAAGATCGACCCGAAGTCGATCGGCGTCGGCCAGTACCAGCACGACCTGTCCGAGGTGAAGCTGTCGCGTTCGCTGGACGCGGTGGTCGAGGACTGCGTGAACGGCGTGGGCGTGGACGTCAACACCGCCTCGGCGCGGCTCCTCTCACGGGTGTCGGGCATCTCCACCGGACTCGCCGAGAACATCGTGGCGCACCGGGACGCCAACGGGCCCTTCACCTCACGTGCCGAGCTGAAGAAGGTGGCCCGGCTCGGTCCGAAGGCGTACGAGCAGTGCGCGGGCTTCCTGCGCATCCGCGGCGGCAGCGACCCCCTGGACGCCTCCAGCGTCCACCCGGAGGCGTACCCGGTGGTGCGGCGCATGGTGAAGACCTCCGGCCAGGAGGTGGCGTCCCTCATCGGCAACACGGGTGTTCTGCGCTCGCTGCGGCCGACGGAGTTCGTGGACGAGACGTTCGGTCTGCCGACCGTCACGGACATCCTCAAGGAGCTGGAGAAGCCCGGGCGCGACCCGCGGCCCGCCTTCAAGACGGCCACCTTCAAGGAGGGCGTGGAGAAGATCTCCGACCTGTCCTCCGGAATGGTCCTGGAGGGGGTCGTGACGAACGTGGCGGCCTTCGGGGCGTTCATCGACATCGGCGTCCACCAGGACGGTCTGGCGCACGTGTCCGCGCTGTCGAAGACGTTCGTCAAGGACCCCAGGGACGTCGTCAAGCCCGGTGACATCGTCAAGGTGAAGGTCCTCGACATCGACATCCCGCGCAAGCGGATCTCGCTGACGCTCCGGCTGGACGACGAGGCGGCCCCGCAAGGCGGTCAGGGCCAGTCCTCCGGCGGGGGCCGCCCCCAGCGGGGCGGCGGGCGCCCGCCGCAGCAGCGGCAGCAGCAGGGCGGCCAGCGCGGCGGAGGCGGGGGCGGGGGCGGTGGTGGCGGTTCGCGCCAGTCTCCCCCTCCGGGCAACAGCGCGATGGCCGACGCACTGCGCCGAGCGGGCCTCGTCGACCCCAAGAAGGGCAAGCGCTGAGCGGGGCGCACGACGCCGGGGTCCGGCCTGCCGGGCCCCGGCAGCCCTCGCGGGACCGGGACCCGCGTCGGGTGTCCTAGCGCTCGGTCACCTTGCCGTCCGCGACCTCCAGGCGGCGCGTGACCTGGACCGCGTCCAGCATGCGCCGGTCGTGGGTGACCAGGAGCAGCGTGCCCTCGTAGGCGTCCAGGGCCGACTCCAGCTGCTCGATGGCCGGGAGGTCGAGGTGGTTCGTCGGCTCGTCGAGGACGAGGAGGTTGACGCCCCGCCCCTGGAGCAGCGCGAGCGCCGCGCGGGTGCGCTCGCCGGGCGACAGGGTGGCCGCCGAACGCGTGACGTGGTCCGACTTCAGGCCGAACTTGGCCAGCAGGGTGCGCACCTCGGCCGGTTCGGTGTCGGGT
The DNA here is from genome assembly GCF_044766465.1 of Streptomyces sp. NPDC102259. Classification (NCBI taxonomy): domain Bacteria; kingdom Bacillati; phylum Actinomycetota; class Actinomycetes; order Kitasatosporales; family Streptomycetaceae; genus Streptomyces; species Streptomyces sp. NPDC102259. The sequence goes on from NZ_JBIWMA010000016.1 coordinate 23,303, forward strand.
ACGGCCACGCGGAACGCGTCCAGCAGGGACTCGGAGCCGTAGAACAGCTGCCGTGCCTGATCGACCTCGCCGACCAGGACGCCCGAGCCCAGCGTGGCCTGACCGGCGTCCAGCGGGACACGGCCGAGGAGCGCGCCCAGGAGGGTCGACTTGCCCGCGCCGTTCGCGCCGGTGACCGCGACCCGGTCGGCCCAGTCGATCTGTAGGGACACCGGCCCGAAGCGGAAGTCACCGCGCCGTACCTCGGCCTCGCGCAGGGTCGCGACGACCGCGCCGGAGCGTGGCGCGGACGCGATCTCCATGCGCAGCTCCCACTCCTTGCGCGGCTCCTCGACGGTCTCGAGGCGCTCGATCATGCGCTGGGTCTGCCGGGCCTTCGCGGCCTGCTTCTCGCTGGCCTCGCTGCGGAACTTGCGGCCGATCTTGTCGTTGTCGTTGCTCGCCTTGCGACGCGCGTTCTTCACGCCCTTGTCCATCCAGGAGCGCTGCGTCTGCGCGCGGTCCTGGAGGGCCGCCCTCTTGTCGGAGTACTCCTCGAAGTCCTCGCGGGCGTGCCTGCGGGCCACGTCCCGCTCCTCCAGGTAGGCGTCGTAGCCGCCGCCGTAGAGGTTGATCTGCTGCTGGGCGAGGTCGAGTTCGAGGACCTTGGTGACCGTGCGGGTGAGGAACTCGCGGTCGTGACTGACGACGACGGTCCCGGCGCGCAGACCCTTCACGAAGCGTTCCAGGCGCTCCAGGCCGTCGAGATCGAGGTCGTTGGTCGGCTCGTCGAGGAGGAAGACGTCGTAGCGCGAGAGCAGGAGGGAGGCGAGGCCCGCGCGGGCGGCCTGACCGCCGGACAGGGAGGTCATCGGCTGGTCGAGGCCGACTCCGAGGCCGAGCGAGTCGGTGACCTCCTCGGCGCGCTCGTCGAGGTCGGCGCCGCCGAGGTCGAGCCAGCGCTCGAGGCTCGTCGCATAGGCGTCGTCGGAGCCGGGCGCCCCGTCGACCAGGGCCTGGGTGGCCTCGTCCATGGTGCGCTGTGCCTCGGCGACGCCGGTGCGGCGGGCGAGGAACTCCCGCACGCTCTCGCCGGGGCGGCGCTCCGGTTCCTGGGGCAGATGGCCGACGCTCGCGGTCGGCGGGGAGAGCCTGAGCTCGCCCTGCTCGGGCGCGGTGAGCCCGGCGAGCAGCTTCAGCAGGGTGGACTTGCCCGCGCCGTTGGCGCCGACCAGCCCGATCACGTCCCCGGGGGCGACGACGAGGTCGAGCCCGGAGAAGAGGGAGCGGTCGCCGTGGCCGGCGGCGAGGTTCTTGGCGACGAGGGTGGCAGTCATCAGGTCGTAGATCCTAGTGGTCGTCCGGGGGTGCGGTCGCGCCGGTCTCCCCCGCGATCTCGCTGTTCGGCGGTGCGGTCGGTTAACGTCCGGGCGTGAACACTCGAGGGAACGGCGATGTGGTCGTGGTCGGCGGCGGGGTCGTCGGGCTGGCGACGGCCGTCGAGCTCGCCGAGCGCGGCCTGCGGGTCCGGGTCTGGACGCGCGATCCGGTCGAGCGGACCACCTCGGCCGTGGCCGGCGCGCTGTGGTGGCCGTACCACATCGAGCCGCTGGAGTCGGCGCGGGCGTGGGCGCTGCGCTCGCTGGAGATCTACGAGCAGCTCGCCGAGCGGCCCGGGGAGACCGGCGTGCGCCTGGTCGACGGGATACTGGGCGAGACGGACCTGGACGAGGTCGAGGGCTGGGCGGCGGGCCGGCTGGCCGGACTGCGCCGGACGACGGCGCACGAGTACGGCGCGGGCACCGGCGTCCGGGCCCGGCTGCCACTGATCGACATGTCGACCTATCTGCCCTGGCTCCGGCAGCGGCTGCTGCGGGCGGGCGGCACCGTCGAGGAGCGCACGGTGAGCGACCTGGCGGAGGCCGAGGCCCCGGTGGTCGTCAACTGCACCGGACTGGGCGCCGGGCGGCTGGCGGCGGACCCATCGGTGCGACCGGTGCGCGGACAGCTCGTCGTCGTGGAGAACCCCGGCGTCGACACCTGGCTCGTCTCCACCGGCCCGGACGGCGAGATCGCCTATCTGTTCCCGCACGGCGGGCGGCTGCTGCTGGGCGGTACGGCGCAGGACGACGTGTGGTCGCTGGAGCCGGACCCGAGGGTGGCCGAGGCGATCGTGCGGCGCTGCGCGGCGCTGCGGCCCGAGGTCGCCGGGGCGCGGATCCTGGAGCATCGGGTCGGGCTGCGGCCGGTCCGGGGCACGGTACGGCTGGAGCGGGCGGAACTGCCGGACGGGCGCACGGTGGTGCACCACTACGGGCACGGCGGGGCGGGCGTGACGGTGGCGTGGGGCTGTGCGGAGGAGGCGGCCGGGCTGGTGCTCCCGGCCGCCTCCTGACCCGCTCGCGGTACGCGCCCGAGTTACGGGATCCGGTACGTGTGGCGCGGTGTCCGTACGCCGTCCGGGGACCGGCCGTCGGGGGTGGCCGCCGCCGCTTTGGACGTGGCGCGGGCGAAGGCGTCGGCGCCTCCGACGAGGGGGACCCGGGCCGAGGTGCGGGACAGGTCCAGGGTGAGGGTGGGGGTGTCGGCGGGCGGGTCGATGAGGTCCCTGTCGGTGCCCGCGACGATCAGCGCGAGCCGGTGACCGGCTGGGACGACATGGTCGGTGGCCGCCAGGTCGAGGGTGAGGGTGTACGCCCTGCCCGGGGTGAGCGGAACGCCCTTGCCGGGGTCGGCGTAGGTGCCGAGGTCGGCCCAGCCGCGGCTGACGACCGTCTGGCCGACGTCGGCGGTCCTGGCGGCGGTCTCCCGGAAGCAGGCGCTGTCGCCCGTGGTGCTCGCGCCCCAGCAGGTGCGGTCGGTGAGGGTACTGATGCCCTCGCCGCTCGCCGCGTAGTCGCGGATGGTGTCGGGGCCGACGTCGACGAGGACGGCGGTGAGATGGGCCGTCGCGGTGGTGGGCGTGGCGGTGACGGTAACCTGGGAGGAGCCGGAAAGACGCAGGTCACGGGTGAGAGGCCCGGTGACGAATCCGGCCTTGTCGGGGGTCGGGGTGTCGAGCTGCGCGGCCCACTCGGTCTCGCTCAGTCTTGGGTCGTCGGTGAAGGATGCGGTGCCGGTGCTCCTGCGCAGGCCGAGGGCGCCGACGCCGGGCTGAACGCCGGCGGAGGGGCGCAGGGTGGCGGTCCGGGTGCCGTGCGGCGGCCAGACGGCGGAGGTGACCCACTGGTCGGGGTGGCGTTCGATGTCGGCCATGGGCTCGCGGTCGACGCCGTTGTCGTAGCCGAGGAGTTCGTGGTCGAACCAGCGGTGCAGGGTGTCCACCCAGTCGGCGCGGCGGAAGTCGAAGGGGTCGACGTGGCCGGTCTGGGAGAGCCAGATCTTGCGCTCGACGCCGTTCTTCGCGAGGGCGTCCCACCACTGGCCGAGGTGCTTGGTGCGGACGTTGAGGTCCTGGAGGCCGTGGATGAGGAAGACGCTGGCCTTCACCTTGCGCGCGTCCTGGACGTAGTCGCGCTCGGTCCACAGCGACGTCAGGTCGCCGGTGCGCGGGGCCTCGTCGACGAGCTCTTGCTGGACGGCGGCGCACTTGGCGCGGGCTTCGGGGCTGTCGACGTAGTCGGAGAGCCAGTCGGGTCCGGAGTCATAGAGGGGCGCGCCCTGGGCGAAGTAGTAGTCGTACCAGGAGGAGATGGCGGCGATCGGGACGATGGTCTTCAGGCCCTTCACGCCGGTGGCGGCGACGCCGTTGGCTATGGTGCCGTCCCAGCTCTTGCCGATCATGCCGGTTCTGCCGTTGGTCCAGCCGGCCTCGGCGGTCGTGGTGCCGGTGCGAGTGGTGTACGCCCTGGCACGGCCGTTCAGCCAGTCGACGACGGCCTTGGCGGACTGGATGTCGGAGCGTCCGCCGACGTCGACGCAGCCGTCGGAGCGGTTGGTGCAGGCCAGGTCGACGCCGACGAAGGCGTAGCCGCGCGGCACGAAGTAGTTGTCGTAGAACAGCGGCATCCGGACGACGTTTCCGGCGGCGTCGTACGTCTTGCGCTGGCTTTCGTTGCCGCGTCCGCAGCAGGAGTAGTAGGGGCTGGCGTCCATGATGACGGGCACCTTGCGGCCCTGTGCGGCGGGTTCGCGGGGGCGGACGATGTCGACGGCGACGCGGTCCGTCCTCCCGTCGCTGTCGCCGTCGAGTCCGGTGTCCACCCAGACGGCCTCGCGGACGGCGTTCTCGTAGGAGTAGACGGGCCGGCTCTCGCGCGGGGTGCCGTGGGCCGCGGCCGGGGTGAGGAAGGCGGCCACCAGGAGGGTGATGGCGGCGGTCGCGAGCGGTCTCCAGATCGTGAAGCGCATGCGTGTCGACATGCGCGGGACGGTACTCGGGTCAACTCCCGCGCAGAAGAGGGCGGCTGTGCGTCACCTGTGGCCGGAAAAGGCCTCTGCGGAGGGGCTGCCCATGACGGCCGAATGGCGATCGTGTGACAGGGGTGGCGGTGGGCAGGCCCTGGGACACAGGGAGTCAATAGGCTCCGAACAGACCGCGTGAATCGACGACTTGGAGCTTTCGTGCACCGCAGAATCATCGCGCCGGGCGCACTCGCTGCCGCGTCCGTACTGCTGGCGATCCCGGCATCGGCCGCGAGCGCCTCCCCCGGCGCCCCGGGCATCGGCGACCCCTACTACCCGGCGTACGGCAACGGCGGATACGACGTCTCCCACTACGACCTGCGGCTGAAGTACCAGCCGGCCACGGACGAGTTGGAGGGTACGGCGACGATCCTGGCGAAGACCACGCAGGACCTGTCCCGGTTCGACCTGGACTTCCTGCTGGACGTGAGCGAGGTGCGGGTCAACGGCGCCGTGGCGGCGTTCACGACCTCGGGCGAGCACGAGCTGGAGATCACGCCGAAGACGGCGCTGGCGAAGGGCGCGACGGTCACGATCGTGGTGCGGTACAGCGGGATCCCGTCGTCGAGGCAGGCGTACGGCTTCACCAGTTGGCACCGCACCGCGGACGGCGGGGTCGGCGCCAACGAGCCCGAGGCGGCCTGGTGGTGGTTCCCCAGCAACGACCACCCGCTCGACAAGGCCACCTACGACGTGTCGGTGCTGGTGCCCGACGGCTCGCAGGCGATCTCCAACGGCACCCTCCAGTCGACGAGTTCACGGCTGGGCTGGACCCGCTACAACTGGCGTTCCCGCAAGCCGCAGGCCACCTATCTGGCCACCCTCGCCGTCGGGAAGTTCGACCTCACGACCGGGACGACCGAGAGCGGCATCCCGGTCCTCAACGCCTACAGCAAGGACCTGGGCGACAACGCCGGCGCGGCGCGGGCGAGCATCGAGCGGACCGGGGAGATCGCCGACTGGCTCAGCGGGTACTTCGGGCCGTATCCCTTCGACGCGCTCGGCGGGTACGTGCCGAACACGAACACCGGATACGCGCTGGAGACGCAGACCCGGCCCTTCTACAGCCCCCGGCAGTTCGCGAACGGCTCCAACGTCTCCGTCGTCGTGCACGAGTTGGCCCACCAGTGGTACGGTGACCACGTGTCCGTGGCCGGGTGGAAGGACATCTGGCTCAACGAGGGTTTCGCCCGGTACGCGCAGTGGCTGTGGTCCGAGCACGAGGGCGAGGGCACCACGCAGGAGCTCGCGGACTACGTGTACGCCTCGCACCCGGCCGACGACGCGTTCTGGACGGTGAAGCCCGGCGACCCGGGCGCGGCGAACCAGTTCGACATCGCCGTCTACGACCGGGGCGCCCTGGCGGTCCAGGCGCTGCGCGACGAGATCGGCGACGACGCCTTCTTCGCCGTCCTCAAGGGCTGGCCGCAGAAGCACGCGTACGGCAACGCGAGCGTCGTCGACTTCCAGCAGTACGCCGAGCAGATCTCCGGGAAGGTACTGGGCTCCCTGTTCGACACCTGGCTGTTCCAGCCGGCGAAGCCGGCCGCGCCCACGGCCCGGACGGCGTCGGTCGCGAAGGCGCCGGCCGCTCCCGTACAGCCGAAGTCCTGGAAGAAGATCGCGGCGACGAACGACGTGCACGAGCGCTGAGCCTCGTCGCCGCCCGTGGCCGTCCCGCACTCCGAACTCCCGCCTGACGCAGGGGCGTTCCGGCCCGGATCGGTGCTACCCGCCGGTGGCCGCCGCCCGGGCCAGGAGGGCGTCGCGCGACAGGGCGGCGCTCTCCGTGGCCGGCACCGTGCAGGCGTACGCACCGGCCAGCGCGCCGTACTCGGCGCACCGGTGCGGCGGCTCGCCGGCGAGTCGGCCGAAGAGGAAGGCGGACGCGAAGGCGTCCCCCGCGCCGTTGGAGTCGATCACCGGACCGGGCGGGACGGCGGCCGGGACATGGGTCAGCTCGCCGTCGGTGAGCAGGTAGGCGCCCTTGGCGCCGGCCGTGGCGACGACCGCCTCGGCGCGACCGCGCTCGGCGATGCGGCGCATGGTCGTCTCCGGGTCGGTCAGGGCGGCCACGGAGACGAAGACGACGTCCGCCTCGTAGGCGAAGGCCTCGTGGTAGGGATTCTCCCCGTCCCAGTTGTGCAGGTCCGTGGAGATGCCTGCGCCCGCCTCGCGCAGCACGGGCAGGGCCTCGGCACAGGGGTGGGTGATGGACACGTGCGCGTGGCGGCTCGCGGCGGCGAGGCGCCGCAGGGTGTCCTCGGGAAAGCGGTCGTCCGGGCGCCCGCGGCTGTTGTCGTACAACGACAGCCGCCGCCCGTCCGGGCCGACCAGGTTGACCGCCCGCTTGGTACCGGCGGGCTGCGGGACGGCGGTGAGGGCGATGCCCTTGTCCCGGTGCAGGGCGCGGACCAGGTCTCCCTCGGGGTCGTCGCCCAGGAAGTCGAGGTGGTGGGTGCGCAGTCCGAGGGCGGCGAGGCCCAGGGCGACGAAGTCCCCGGTCTGTCCGGCGCGGGCCCGGATCCCGCCGTCGATCATGTAACTGTCGGCGTACGGAAGCGGCAGCTCCGGTACGTACACGATCGTGTCCACGCCCGCCCCGCCCAGGACCAGGACGTCGATGCCGTCGGCGTGCTCGGTGTGCTCGGTGCTCGTGTTCCCGGTGCTCGTGTTCCCGGTGTTCTCGTCGTCGGCGCGCATGTGCGCTACCCCTCCCCGTGGTCGTACACCGTCACCGCGACGCCCCGCCCGACCAGCCGCTCGGTGACGAGCGGTTCGACTCGGGACCACTTGCCGCCGGCCAGACCGCAGCCTATCCGGGGCATGTGCACCGACGCGCCGAGTTCGATCGCGTGGTCGGCCAGGCGCGCCAGCGCGGTGTCGATGGCCGGGTAGCGCACGGGGACGCCCTTGCTGCCCGTACGCATGCCGCGCTGGCCGATCATGTTGGCGACCCAGAGGTCGGGCCTCACCCGGACGAGCTGGAGCGCGCCCAGGCCGAAGTCGTTCGCGGCGCGCTCGCGGTGCCAGGCACGGTAGGCGGTCTCCGGCTCCGGCCAGCGGCGGGACAGCGCCAGGACGAAGCCCTTCCCCCAGCCCCCGAGGTCGTTGCAGACATGGGCGATCACCTTGGCGCCCTTCACCGACGGGACGGTGGCGTCACCCCGGACGTACGTGATCTCCGACATGACGCCACCGTAGGCGAGGCCACTGACAGTGGCTCCGGGCTGCTGCCTCACCTGCTACTTCGGGGGCCGGGACAGCTCCGTCCGTCCCACCGGGGGCCGGCCGGTTTCACCGCATCGGTGTGACAGCGATACTGCTGCACATGACGATCGAGACCGAGGAGCCGGCCCTCACGGTCGACGAGCTGGCCGCCCGGGCGGGGGTCACGGTACGCACGGTGCGCTTCTACGGCACCAAGGGACTGCTGCCGCCGCCGGTCATCGGTCCGCGCCGGGTGGGGCACTACGGTCCCGGGCATCTCGCGCGCCTGGCGCTGATCGAGGAGCTGCGCCGGCAGGGCCTGACGCTGGCGGCGATCGAACGCTATCTGGACCGGCTGCCGCCCGGTCTCGACGCCCATGACCTCGCCGTGCACCGGGCCGTGGTGGCCTCGTGGGCGCCGGACGCCGTGGAGACGGTGCCGCGGGAGGAACTCCAGCGGCGGGCCGGGCGGGCGCTCAGCGAGGAGGACGTGGACCGGCTCGCCGCGATGGGCGTGCTGGGCCCCGGCGCCGGTGACCCGGCCGACCAGGACGGCTACCGCGTCGACGCGGGGCTGCTGCGGCTGGGGGTGCGGCTCCTGGACGTGCCGCTGTCCCCGGAGGCGATCCTCGCGGCCCGGACCGTCCTCCTCGACCACGCGCGCGCCGCGGCCCACGAGCTGTCGCGGCTGCTGCGCGAGGAGGTGCCGGAGCGCGACGCGCAGGCGGTGAGGTCACTGTCGGCGCACATGCAGCCCCTGGTCGTCCAGGCCCTGCTGACGGCCTTCCAGCGGTCGCTGACGGAGGAGCTGCGGGAGTGGCTCGGGGAGCCGCCGTCGGACGGCTCCCCGTGAGGCCCCGGGGCCTCAGCGCCCGTCGGTGAAGGTCTCCCCCCGCTCGGCCTTCTCCACCAGCAGCGCGGGCGGGGTGAAGCGGTCGCCGTAACGCTCGGCGAGCTGACGCGCGCGGGCCACGAATCCGGGGAGCCCGGTGCCTGCCTCGGCGTCGCCCTCGTAACCGTTGATGTACTGCAGGACCCCGCCGGTCCAGCCGGGGAAGCCGATGCCGAGGAGGGAGCCGATGTTGGCGTCCGCGACGGACGTCAGCACACCCTCTTCGAGGAGCTTGACGGTGTCGAGGGCCTCGGCGAAGAGCATGCGTTCCTGCATGTCCCGGAAGGGGATCTCGGCGTCCGCGCGCGTGAAGTGCTCGCGCAGGCCCGGCCACAGCCCGGCCCGGCTGCCGTCCTCGCCGTACTCGTAGAAGCCGGCTCCCCCGCTGCGGCCGGTGCGGCCGAACTCGTCGACCATGCGGTCGATGACGGCCTCGGCGGGGTGGCCGGGCCACACGCCGCCCGCCTCCTCCACGGCCCTCCTGGACTCGTTGCGGATCTTGCGCGGGAGGGTGAGCGTCAGTTCGTCCATGAGGGACAGGACCTTGGCCGGGTAGCCCGCCTGCGCCGCCGCCTGCTCCACGGACGCGGGCTCGATGCCCTCGCCGACCATGGCGACGCCCTCGTTGATGAAGTGGCCGATCACCCGTGAGGTGAAGAAGCCGCGCGAGTCGTTGACGACGATCGGTGTCTTCTTGATCTGCCGGACCAGGTCGAAGGCGCGCGCGAGCGCCTCGTCGCCGGTGCGCTCGCCCTTGATGATCTCTACGAGCGGCATCTTGTCCACGGGCGAGAAGAAGTGCAGCCCGACGAAGTCGTCCTGGCGCTCGACGCCTTCGGCGAGGGCGGTGATCGGCAGGGTGGAGGTGTTGGAGCACAGCAGGGCGTCGGCGTCGACGATGTGCTCGATCTCCTGGAACACCTTGTGCTTGAGGGCGGTGTCCTCGAAGACGGCCTCGATCACGGCGTCGCAGCCGGCCAGGTCCTGGGGGTCGGCGGTGGGTGTGATGCGGGCGAGCAGCGCGTCCGCCTTCTCCTGGGTGGTGCGGCCCCGGGAGACGGCCTTGGCGCACAGCTTCTCGGAATAGGCCCTGCCCTTGAGGGCGGCCTCCAGGGAGACGTCCTTCAGGACGACGTCGATGCCCGCGCGGGCGCACGAGTAGGCGATGCCGGCGCCCATCATCCCGGCGCCCAGGACGGCCACCCTGCGGACCTGGCGGGACGCGACGCCCTGGGGGCGGCTGACGCCGGAGTTGACGGCCTGGAGGTCGAAGAAGAACGCCTGGATCATGTTCTTCGACGTCTGTCCCGCGGCCAGTTCGACGAAGTAGCGGGCCTCGATGACCTGCGCGGTCTCGAAGTCGACCTGGGCGCCCTCGACGGCCGCGGCGAGGATGCTGCGGGGGGCCGGGTAGGGGGCGCCGTTGGTCTGCTTACGCAGGGTGGCCGGGAAGGCGGGCAGGTTGGCGGCGAACTTCGGGTTGGCGGGCGTGCCGCCGGGAATGCGGTAGCCCGGCCTGTCCCAGGGCTGCTGCGACTCGGGGTTCGCGTCGATGAAGGCGCGGGCCTTGGCGAGCAGTTCCTCGGGGGTGGCGGCGACCTCGTCGATCAGTCCGTTCTCCAGGGCGCGCTGCGGGCTGTACTGGGTGCCCTGGAGGAGAACCTTGAGGAGTGCGTCGGCGATCCCGAGGAGCCGGACGGTGCGCACGACACCGCCGCCGCCGGGGAGCAGGCCGAGGGTGACCTCGGGGCAGCCGATCTTCGAGCCGGGCGCGTCCAGGGCGACCCGGTGGTGGCAGGCGAGGGCGAGCTCGTAGCCGCCGCCGAGGGCCGCGCCGTTCAGGGCGGCGACGACCGGCTTGCCGAGGGTCTCGATACGGCGGAGGTTGCGCTTGATCTCCAGTCCGCCGTCCAGCAGCTCCTGGGCCGTCCCGGGGGTGACGCGGATGAGGTCGCGCAGGTCTCCGCCGGCGAAGAACGTCTTCTTCGCGGAGGTGAGGATGATGCCCCGGACGGAGTCCTTCTCGGCCTCCAGACGGTCGGTGACCGCGGCGAGGGAGGCGCGGAAGGCCGCGTTCATGGTGTTCGCGGACTGGTCGGGGTCGTCGAGGACGAGGGTGACGAGGCCGGTGCGGTCCTGTTCCCAGCGGATGGTGGTGCTCTGTGTCATGACGGGGTCTCCGTTGAAGTCTCTGAGTTCCGCTGGGGTGGTCAGACGCGCTCGACGATGGTGGCGATGCCCATGCCGCCGCCGACGCAGAGGGTGGCGAGGCCGTAGCGCTTGTCCTGGCGCTCCAGTTCGTCGATGAGCGAGCCGAGGATCATCGCGCCGGTGGCGCCGAGCGGGTGACCGAGGGCGATGGCGCCGCCGTTGACGTTGACCTTGTCCAGCGACAGGCCCATGTCCTTGACGAAGCGCAGGACGACCGCCGCGAAGGCCTCGTTGATCTCGACCAGGTCGATGTCGTCGATGGTCAGGCCGGCCTTGGCGAGGGCCTTGCGGGTGGCGGGCGCGGGGCCGGTGAGCATGATCGTCGGCTCGGAGCCGGAGACCGCCGCGGAGACGATCCGCGCGCGGGGGGTGAGCCCGTGGCGCTCGCCGACCTCCTTGGAGCCGATCGCGACCAGGGAGGCGCCGTCGACGATGCCGGAGGAGTTGCCCGCGTGGTGGACGTGATCGATCTTCTCCACCCAGTGGTACTTCTGGAGCGCCACCGCGTCGAAGCCGCCCAGCTCGCCGATGTCGGCGAAGGACGGCTTCAGCTTGCCGAGCGACTCGGCGGTGGTGCCGGGACGCGGGTGCTCGTCGTGGTCCAGGACGACGAGGCCGCTGCGGTCCTTCACCGGCACCACGGAGCGGTCGAAGCGGCCTTCCTTCCAGGCCGTCGCCGCCCGCTCCTGCGACAGGGCCGCGTACTCGTCGACATCGCGACGGGAGAAGCCCTCGATGGTGGCGATGAGGTCGGCGCCGATGCCCTGCGGCACGAAGTTGACGGCCAGGTTGGTCATCGGGTCGTTGAACCAGGCGCCGCCGTCCGAGGCCATCGGCACCCGGGACATCGACTCCACCCCGCCCGCCAGGACGAGGTCCTCCCAGCCCGAGCGGACCTTCATCGCGGCCAGGTTGACGGCCTCCAGACCCGAGGCGCAGAAGCGGTTCTCCTGCACGCCGGCCACGGTGTCCGGGAGTCCGGCCGCGATCGCGGCGATGCGCGCGATGTCGGAGCCCTGGTCGCCCACGGGGCCGACCACGCCGAGCACGATGTCGTCGATGGCGGCCGGGTCGAGGCCGGGGAAGCGGCTGCGGAGCTCGTGGATGAGGCCGACGACGAGATCGATGGGCTTCGTGCCGTGCAGGCCGCCGTTCGCCTTGCCGCGCCCGCGCGGGGTGCGGATCGCGTCGTACACGTACGCTTCGGTGCTCACTGGTAAGCCTTTCGGGAGGGTGGGCCGTGCGGGGCCGGGTCAGTCGCCCTGGTGCGGGAAGTCCTTCACAGGGGTCTTCGCGGCGGTCGTCGATGTGGTCGTCGTCGTGGTCTTCGCTGTGGTCTTCGAGGTGGTCGTCGCCGTGGCTTTCGCGTCCGCCTCCGCGGAGGTTCCCGCCGCGATCTCGGCGGGCGGCTTCACCAGGTCCGCCGCAAGTCCCGGTAGGTCCCAGTCTCGGGCCACCTCGCGGGTGTCGGCGCCCGGGCGCGCGGGTCCGGTGCGGACGGCTGTGGGCGTCGCCGAGAAGCGGGGCGCGGGGGCCGGCTGGGTGATGCCGCCGTGGTCGGTGAAGGTGCCGCGGGCCACGAGATGCGGGTGGTGCGGGGCCTCGCGCAGCGACAGCACGGGCGCCACACACGCGTCGGAGCCGTCGAAACGGGCCGTCCACTCGTCCCGGGTGCGGGACCTGAAGCGGGCGGCGACGGCCTCGCGCAGTTCTCCCCAGCGCGTCCAGTCCTTGCGCGCCTCGCGGAGGTCCTCGAGACCGAGGAGGTCCACGAAGGCGTCGTAGAACTGCGGCTCCAGGGCGCCGACGGCCATGTATCCGCCGTCGGCGGTCTCGTAGGTGCCGTAGTACGGGCAGCCGCCGTCGAGCAGGTTGGCGGCGCGCCGGTCCTGCCAGCCGCCGGCCGAGAGCATGCCGTGGATCATCGCGGAGAGATGCGCCGTGCCGTCGACGATGGCCGCGTCGACGACCTGGCCGGTGCCGCTCACGCGCGCGTGGTGCAGGGCGGCGAGGACGCCGACGACCAGGTAGAGGGAGCCTCCCGCGTAGTCCCCCAGCAGGTTGGCGGGGACGGGCGGCGGCCGGTCCGGGGCGCCGATCATGCCGAGCGCGCCGGTGACGGCGATGTAGGAGACGTCGTGACCGGCGCGGTCGGCGAGCGGGCCGTCCTGGCCCCAGCCGGTCATCCGGCCGTAGACCAGACGGGGGTTGCGCGCGTGGCAGTCACCGGGTCCGACGCCCAGGCGCTCGGCGACGCCCGGCCGGTTGCCCTCGATGAGCACGTCGGCGCGGGCGGCGAGGTCGAGCACCCGCGCTGGGCCGTCCGGGGCCTTGAGGTCGACGATCACCGAGCGCTTGTTGCGGTTGGTGATGTCGTGGGCGGGGTCGATGGCCAGGGCGGAGCCGCCCGGGCGGTCCACGCGGACGACGTCGGCGCCGAGGTCGGCCAGCAGCATGCCCGCGAAGGGGCCGGGGCCGATCCCGGCGAGTTCCACCACGCGCACGCCCGCCAGCGGGCCGTGCCCGGCCGTCCGTCCCATCGTCATCCAGCCCCCTTGCTGTGACACAACCGATGTAACACCAGTGATGCTAAGAACGTGTTCCAGTGGGCACAAGAGGTGGACGAGCAAGCGCTTAGACACTTTAGGGGCACCTGCCGTCGGCCTCCGCACCGCTCACGCTAGCCTCAGCCACCGACAGCGGCGCGGGCTGCACGACGACGAGGGGATGTCATGAGCAGGCTGAAAAGGGCGGACCGTCCGTACGACATCGTGCTCTTCGGGGCCACCGGCTTCGTGGGCACGCTCACCGCGCAGTACCTCGCCGCCCACGCGCCCGCCGATCTGCGCTGGGCGATCGCCGGCCGGGGCGAGGAGAAGCTGGAGCGGCTGCGCGAGCGGCTCGGCGGGGACGTCGGGGTGCTGCGGGCCGACGTCTCGGACCCGGCGTCCCTGCGCGCCCTCGCGGAGCACGCGCGCGTGGTGGCCACGACCGTGGGTCCGTACGTGTCGTACGGCGAGGAGCTCGTGGCGGCCTGCGCGGACACCGGCGCCGACTACCTCGACCTCACCGGCGAGCCGGAGTTCGTGGACCTGATGTACGTCCGGCACGACGCACGCGCGCGCGAGACGGGTGCGCGGCTGCTCCACGCGTGCGGCTTCGACTCCGTCCCGCACGATCTGGGCGCGTACTTCACCGTCCGGCAGCTTCCGGAGGGCGTGCCCCTGACCGTGGACGGCTACGTGAGCGTCGACGCCTCCTTCTCGGGCGGCACCCTCGCCTCCGCGCTGGGCCAGTTCGCGCGCGGCCGGCAGCTGCTGGCCGCCGCGCGGGAGCGCGGCCGGCACGAACCGCGGCTGATGGGCCGTCGGGCCGCGGCACCGGTGGGCGCGCCCCGGTTCGCGCCGGAGGTCGGCGCCTGGGCGCTGCCGCTGCCGACCATCGACCCGCAGATCGTGCTGCGGTCGGCGAGGGCGTTGCCGCGCTACGGGCCCGACTTCCGCTACCGGCACTACGCGGCCGTACGGCGGCTGCCCGTCGCCGTGGGCGGGGTCGCGGCGGTCGGCACCCTCGCCGCGGCGGCCCAGCTGCCGCCCGTACGACGCTGGCTGTCGGACCGGCTCAGGCCCGGAGAGGGGCCCAGCGCGCAGAAGCGGGCGCGGAGCTGGTTCTCGGTGCGGTTCGTCGGCGAGGGCGGCGGTCGGCGGGTGTGCACCGAGGTGGCGGGCGGCGACCCCGGCTACGACGAGACGGCGAAGATGTTCGCCGAGGCGGCGCTGGCCCTGGCCTGCGACGACCTCCCGCCGACCGCGGGGCAGGTGACGACGGCGGTGGCGATGGGCGACGCGCTGATCGGGCGGTTGACCCGGGCGGGTGTCCGCTTCCGCGTCGCGGCGCGCCGCTGACCGTCCCCGTGCCGTGTCCGCGGCCTCAGGCCGGCCAGTGCACCAGCGTGTAGATCATGCCGGCGATCCAGCCGACGCCCGCCAGGACGGCGAGGATCAGCACGGCGTTCACGGCACGCTCGACGGGCCGGTTCGGGTCGGCGAGGGGCTTCGGGGCACGGTGCGTGGTCATGGGCCCAGCCTGCCGAGCGGAGTACGGGGCGCACATCCGTACGAGTACTCAGACGACGTACTCAGACGCGGTGCTCGGACGACGTGCTCGGACGACGTGCTCGGACGACGTGCTCATCGGGAGGTCGGTCAGGGGCGGGTGGTCGCCTCCTGAAGGGCCCGCCGGCACAGTGCGTCCGCTCTCCGGGTCGTTTCCGGGAGGCGGAACCGCGGGGTGAGGGCGAGGGTGTGGGCGCAGGCGTCGTCCAGGGTGACGCGGTGGCCGACGGACACGAAGACCGGCTTCACGCCCGCCCGGGTGCGCAGCGCTCGCCCGACCTCGTCGTCGCCCGCCAGCAGCGGGGACGTCGATCCGCGCGGGGCGTCGGGGTCGTCGTACGTGAAGGTGAACGGGTTCTTGGCGACGCCGATCGTGGGCAGGCCGGTGAGGACGCCCAGGTGGCTGGCGAGGCCGAAGCGGCGCGGGTGGGCCAGGCCGTAGCCGTCGCAGACGACCAGGCCGGGCGGCCGGGGCAGGGCGTCCAGGGCGGCGAGCACGGTGGGGATCTCGCGGAAGGCCAGCAGCCCGGGCACGTACGGGAAGGAGATCCGCCCGACGGCGGTGGCCTCGGCGACGACTTCCAGGCTCGCCGCGTCCAGCACGACGGCCGCCGCCGCGACGACGTCCCGCTCGTCGTCGTAGGCGACGTCGACGCCCGTCACGTACCCCGTCCCGGGCGGCGGCCCGGATGCGTCGAGCACCACCCGGGCCCGCAGCTCGTCCTGGACGGCGTGGGCCGCTTCCTCGGTCGCGGGCCAGCCCGCCGGAATGTCTACGGTCGTCATCGTGGGGACGAGCGTACGGCTCCCGGGCGCGGGCCCGCGATCGTGTTTCCGGCGCGGACGCGTCAGCCCTCGTCGCCGAGCGCGCGTCGCAGCTGGCTCTTGTTCATGTCCGAACGGCCCTTGACGCCCCGCTGCTTGGCCTCCGCGTAGAGCTGGTCGTAGGTGGGTCCCTGGGAGCCCTGGCCGGACCCCCGGCCGCCCCGCTCGCCGGACGACATGTCCTGGGTGGAGGTGCGGCTCGCCGTCTTGGACTCGCCGGACCGGGCGCGTTCCTTGTTGACCGTCCGGGCGGCGATCTCCTTCGCGCGTCCGGCGCTCTCGCCCCGGTCCTGCGCGCTCTCCTTGATGTGCTCGTACTGGCGCTCCCGCTTGGGGCTGGAACCGCGTGGCATGGGCGCTCACTCCTTTCGCGTTCGCGCCCACCGGGTACCCCGAAAGCGGCTCAGCTCTCCAGGCGTGCCACGCGCCCCTGTTCGCCGGCCGCCCAGCAGCCGAGGTCGGGGGTGCAGTCCACGGTGTCGTACGAGCCCGTGTCGAGGGTGCGCCAGGTGCGGCCGGCGTCGGTGGTCAGGTCGGTGCCGGTGGGCCCGACGGCGAGGGCGGCGGAGCGGCTGTGCGGGAGCCAGGCGACGCCGGAGCGGTAGGCGGGCGGCGGCGTGGCGGCCGGCCGCCAGGTGCGGCCGGCGTCGCCGGTCGTGGCCGCCGCCCGCGGGGAGGGCTGGTCGGCGCGGTAGTCGCCGCCGACGGCGAGGCCGTGGGTGCGGTCCCGGAAGGCGACGGCGAAGACCCCGCGCGCGGGGTCACCGGCGGGGATCGGGGTGTCGGCGGCCGTCCACGTCAGTCCGCGGTCGGACGAGTGCAGCACCCGCGCGCGTGCGGCGCCGCCGGTGGCCAGCCAGACGTCCTTCGCCCCGGAGGCGACCAGGCACTGGCCGCTGGCCGCGAAGCCCGCCTCGCCGTCCAGGGCGGCCGGCATGCCGTCGTTCGGCAGCACCTTCCAGGAGCGGCCGCCGTCGCCGGTCGACAGGATGCGGAACTTCCCGTCCACCGGGTCGCTCACGGCGAGGCCGTGCCGGCGGTCGAAGAAGGTCAGGCAGTCGTAGAAGGCGTGGGGGTCGGTGTTGCGGAAGGACTCCGTCCAGGTCGTCCCGCCGTCCTCGGTGCGGTACACGCGCGACGCCTCGCCCTCGCCGATCGCGAGCACCACGGCGCGCCGCGCGTCGAACGCCTCGACGTCCCGGAACTGGAGGTCGGCGGCGCCGGGCGGCGAGACGTCTCGCCAGCTCTCGCCGCCGTCGGTGGTGCGCAGGACCGTGCCCTGGGTGCCGGACACCCAGGCGGTGTGCCGGTCGACCGCCGCGAGGCCCCGGAACCGTACGGCGGTCGTGCCGGTGTCCTTGAGGTCCCAGTGCGGCGTCGCGGGCTCCGGCGAATGCGTCTGGGCGGGTGGCGTGTGCGCCTGGGCGGGCAGCGCGGTCAGGACGGCGAGCGCCGCCCCGCAGGCCGCCGCCGCCACCCGGCCGGCCCCGCGTGCTGTCCGAAACGTGCGTCGCATCTTCCCCAAGGGCCTCATGGCGGGCGAAGCTAGCCCACGGCCTTCGGGACGTCCAGATGCCCTCGACCGCCTCAACCGCCCTAGGAGACACGGGAGGAGAGGTGAGTCACTCGCGTGCATGAAAGACGGTGACCGAGGTCACTAGGAAGAGGTGTGCACGGATCGGCAGGTTCCAGCGTCTCTTCCACTGTCCGGACGCACCGCCCGGAAGATCGTCCCGCCGTCACGAGGGAGCAAGGCGTTGTCCACCGTCATCGAGCAGTCCGTAGAGGCACGTCTGGTCGCCGCCGCGCCTCGGATGCAGAACATCCCCGCCACCCTGTCCTACGACCGGCAGGACCCCTTCGCCGTCCGCATGACGTTCCCGGCTCCGGCCACCCTGGAGGGCGTCGAGGTCTGCTGGACCTTCGCCCGTGACCTGCTCGCCGCGGGCCTGCACGACGCCGAGGGCCACGGCGACGTCCGGGTGCGGCCCTACGGGTACGGCCGCACCGTGCTGGAGTTCCACGCACCCGAGGGCACCGCCGTCGTGCACGTCCACACGGAGGAGATCCGCGGCTTCCTGCGGGCCACGAGCGAGCTGGTGCCCGCCGGCACGGAGTACCGGCAGCTCGACCTCGACCACGACCTCGCGGAGCTGATCCGGGACGCCTGTTAATCCGTTGACAGCCCTTGCGGGCTTTCCTACGGTGTAGAACGGTTCTGTTGCCGCCGATAGGAGAAGGACGTTGCTCGTCTGAGGTCTTGAGACACCGCGCCACACCTCTGGAGTGTGTGCGCCGCGTGCGACCTCGGCCTTCGAGCCGTCCTTGCGGAGCAGGACTTCTCTCATGTCTCCGCGCTCCCCCGCTGCCGCGGTGGTCGCCGCTTTCCGGTGTCTCGACACGTGTCGCCCCTGACCGCACACGCCACCACGAGGCCCGCTTTGACTCACTCCATCAGCTGTACCTCCCTCGCCTTCTCCTGGCCGGACGGCACCCCCGTCTTCGACGGGCTCGACGTCGCCTTCGGCCCCGGCCGGACCGGACTCGTCGGCGCCAACGGCTCCGGCAAGTCGACCCTGCTGAAGCTGATCGCCGGGGAACTCTCCCCCGCCGACGGCACGGTGCGCCTCGCCGGCGAGGTCGGACACCTCCCGCAGAACGTCACCCTCGACACCGCGCTGAAGGTCGACGCGGCGCTCGGCATCGCCGCACAGCGGGCCGCGCTGCACGCCATCGAGGCCGGTGACGCCTCCGAGCGGCACTTCGAGACCGTCGGCGACGACTGGGACGTCGAGGAGCGCGCGCTGGCCACCCTCGGCGAGCTCGGGCTCGGCCACATCTCCCTCGACCGCACCATCGGCGAGGTGTCGGGCGGCGAGTCGGTCCTCCTGCGGCTGGCCGCGCTGCTGCTGCGCCGGCCGGACGTCCTGCTGCTGGACGAGCCGACCAACAACCTCGACCTGTACGCCCGGCGGCGGCTGTACGCGGCCGTCACGTCCTGGCCGGGCGTCCTGGTCGTGGTCAGCCACGACCGGGAGCTGCTCGACCTCGTCGACCAGATCGCCGATCTGCGCTCCGGGGAGGTCACCTGGTACGGCGGCAACTTCTCCGCGTACGAGGAGGCCCTGGCCACCGAGCAGGAGGCCGCCGGGCGCATGGTGCGCGCCGCGGAGGCCGACCTGAAGAAACAGAAGCGCGAACTGGTCGACGCCCAGGTCACGCTGGCCCGCCGCAGGCGGTACGGGCAGAAGATGTCCGACCAGAAGCGCGAACCGAAGATCGTCATGGGGGCGCGCAAGCGCGCGGCGCAGGAGTCGGCGGGCAAGTACCGGATCATGCACGAGGAGAAGCTCGCCAAGGCCAGGGACCGGCTCGACGAGGCGGTGGAGGCCGTACGCGACGACGACGAGATCCGCGTCGACCTGCCGTACACGGCCGTGCCGCCGGGGCGGGAGGTCCTGCTGCTCCAGGACCTCAGGCTCGCGTACGGCGCGCGCGTGGACGGCGGTTTCGACCTGCGCGGTCCCGAGCGGGTCGCGCTGGTCGGGCGCAACGGCGCGGGCAAGACGACGCTGCTGCGCACCATCGCCGGGGAGCTGGCGCCGGAGGCGGGCGAGGCGCACGCGTACGTGCCGCTGCGTTTCCTGCCCCAGCGCCTCGACCTCCTCGACGGCGGGCTCACGGTCGCCGAGAACGTGGCCCGGTACGCGCCCGGCGCCACCAACAACCGGATCCGGGCCCGGCTGGCCCGCTTCCTGTTCCGGGGCGCCCGCGCCGACCAGCAGGCGGCGACGCTGTCCGGCGGGGAGCGCTTCCGGGCGAGTCTGGCGGCGCTGATGCTGGCCGAGCCGGCGCCCCAGCTGCTCATGCTGGACGAGCCGACCAACAACCTCGACATGGCGAGCGTGCGCCAGCTCATCACCGCCCTGGAGTCCTACGAGGGCGCGCTGATCGTGGCCAGCCACGACCTGCCGTTCCTGGAGTCCATCGGCATCACCCGGTGGCTGCTGCTGGACGGGGAGCTGCGGGAGACGACGGCGGCGGAGGTGGCGGATCCGGACTAGCTCCGCCGGCCGTCGCATGGTCTCAGGAGGGGCACATTGTTACTGCGGGGTTTTGTCCTGGTGGCCCCGCCCTGCATGATGGCTGACCGGCGCCGCGTCCGAGGCGCCGGTTGTGCCACCCGATTCGGAGACCTGGACGTGCCCAGCAAGAAGGCCCTCATCCGCCGCCCCAGCCCGCGCCTCGCCGAAGGCCTGGTGACGCACGTCGAGCGGGAGAAGGTCGACGTGGAGCTCGCCCTGGAGCAGTGGGAGGCGTACGCCGAGGCCCTGCGGACGCACGGCTGGGAGACCGTCGAGGTCGACCCGGCCGACGACTGCCCGGACTCCGTGTTCGTCGAGGACACGGTGGTGATGTACAAGAACGTCGCCCTGATCGCGCGCTCCGGCGCCGAGTCCCGGCGCGACGAGACCCTCGGCGTCGAGGAGGCCGTGGCCCGTCTGGGCTGCTCGGTGAACTGGATCTGGGAGCCGGGCACGCTGGACGGCGGTGACGTGCTCAAGGTCGGCGACACGATCTACGTCGGCCGGGGCGGCCGCACCAACGCGGCCGGCGTCCAGCAGGTGCGCGCCGCCTTCGAACCGCTGGGCGCGCGGGTCGTAGCCGTACCGGTGAGCAAGGTGCTGCACCTGAAGTCGGCGGTCACGGCGCTGCCCGACGGCACGGTGATCGGCCACATCCCCAAGGTGGACCGGCCGTCGCTGTTCCCGTGCTTCCTGTCGGTGCCCGAGGAGGCCGGCTCGCACGTGGTGCTGCTCGGCGGTCCGCAGGTACTCATCTCGGCCGCCGCGCCGAAGACGGCGGACCTGCTCGCCGATCTCGGTCACGAGCCCGTCGTCGTCGACATCGGCGAGTTCGAGAAACTCGAGGGATGTGTGACATGCCTCTCGGTGCGTTTGCGTGATCTGTACGCCTGACCGGGTGATCGGATCACCTCTTCGGCCCTGGGACCTGCGGTTCCCGGGGCTGCTCGACATGCCCCGAATCACCTGGCGTAACCCGGCTGATCAGCGATCTTTACGTCGTTCTTAACCTACGGTTTCGTAACCTACGGATACGTAGCCTACGATTCCGTAAGTTCCGGCCTCGCTCGCCGGAGTGTTCCGCTCCGCTTAACGTCCCCCTGGAGTTCTCGTGACGATCACCTCCCCTCACCTCGGTAGCCCCGCCGTCTGGACCGACGCCAAGCTGCTGCACGCGCTGGAGGAAGTGGTCGAGACGGAACTCAACCGGCACCTGAAGGTCACCAAGGACTGGATGCCCCACGAGTACGTGCCGTGGAGCGACGGCCGCAACTTCCCCGGCCTCTTCGAGGACGGCGAGGCCTGGGAGAAGGGGCAGTCCAAGGTCACCGAGATCGGCCGGATCGCGCTCGTCGTGAACCTGCTCACCGAGGACAACCTGCCCAGCTACCACCACGAGATCGCCTCGCTCTTCGGCCGCGACGGCGCCTGGGGCACCTGGGTGCACCGCTGGACGGCCGAGGAGGGTCGCCACGGCATCGTGATGCGGGACTACCTGCTCGCCTCGCGCGCGGTGGACCCGGACAAGCTGGAGCAGTTCCGCATGTCCCACATGAGCGAGGGCTTCGAGTCCGACAACCGGCACTCGATGCTCCACTCGGTCGCCTACGTCGCCTTCCAGGAGCTGGCCACCCGCGTCTCGCACCGCAACACCGGCCACCAGTCCGGGGACCCGGTCTGCGACCGCATGCTGGCGCGCATCGCGACCGACGAGAACCTGCACATGGTCTTCTACCGCAACCTGCTGAAGGCCGCCTTCGAGCTCGCCCCCGACCTCACCATGCAGGCCGTGCGCGACGTCCTCGTCAACTTCCGCATGCCTGGTCACGGCATGCCCGGCTTCGAGCGGCTCGCCGCGCAGATGGCGATCGGCGAGGTCTACAACCTGCGCATCCACCACGACGACGTCATCCAGCCCGTGCTGCGCTTCCTGAAGGTCATGGAGATCGACGGCCTCGGCCCCGAGGGGCAGAAGGCGCAGGAGGAGATCGGCCTGTACATGGGCGGCCTGGACAGCGAGGCGTCCAAGTTCGACGAGAAGCTGGCGGCGCGCAAGGCCCGGATGGCGGCGCGGGCGGCCGGCTGACCCGCCCCACCGATCGCTTCGACGGCTCGCACAGGGAACCGCGTTCCCGGTGCGGGCCGTTCGCGATCCGCGGCATCATGCCGCCACGGGTGACAGAGACAGGTGCCGGAGCTCGTCGTGACGGCGGGCGCCAGCGCCCGAGGACCGGGCGCCGAGGGGGCGGGGCGGCTGGATTCGAACCAGCGTGATCCAGTTTTGGAGACCGGTGCGACTGCCTCTGCGCTACGACCCCGCCCTTGCCCCAGAGCGTAATGCCTAGGCCCGATGTCAGTGGGGCCTGCTACCAATGAGGCACGGGGAGAAGCGCGCCAAGAAGGGCCCGGGGGGCTCGACATGGCGTACGGGAGCGCGGGCGGGGCGGGCGCGGACGGGCGTCAGTCCCCCGCAACGGGCTCCGCGGGTGCCGCCGCGGGTTGCTCCGGCGCCGCCGTGCGGTGCACGCTGCGTACGGCCGCCACGTCGGGCGGGACGGCCGGGGCCGGGACATCGGCGCTGAGGGCCGCCAGGCGGCGTTTGACGGAGGTGGCGACGCCCTGGCCCAGGACGAAGCGGGTGGCGGTGGCCGCGCGGGGCGCGTGGTCGAGGATGCGGTGGGCCTCGCGGCTGCGCAGGCCCGTGTGGCGCAGGACGAGGTGGGCGAGGCGGTGCTCGCCGGCCGCCAGCGTCCGCCCGACGCTCTCGGCGGCCGTCAAATCCAGCCGGTTGTCCGCCGCGCCGAGCACGGCCGCCGCCCGAACCCGGCCGAGGTCCAGCAGGGTGACACCGGCGACGGTGGCCGCGCCGACCAGCCGGGCGGCGGCGACGGGCCCGATGCCGTTGCTGGCCACCGACAGCCGGGTGAGCCGTCCGTACGGCGCCCGCTCCAGGGCGTCGGCGAGGCGGAGCGCGCCCGCGTCGCCCAACCGGGCGGCGGACACGTACAGTTCGTCGATCGCGCCGGCGGCGACCACCGCCGCGAGCGCCTCCGCGCCCTCCTCCCCCAGCACGTTGCCGCCGACGAACAGCCGCTCGACGCGCCGTCCGTTGCCCGCGGCGGCCAGCAGCGCGTCGGCGAGCACGGTGACGCCCGCCGCGTCGAGTCCGGTCTGCACGAGGTCGAGTGTGCGCAACGTCCGTGCGGACTCGACGAGTTCGGCCGCCGCTCGGCCGCCGCCACGGCCCAGCGGGTTGCGCTTGAGCCACACCCCCGTGACCACCTGGGGCGAGGCGCGCAACTGGTCGGCGATACGACAGGCGCCGCCCGCGGTGATGCCGTTGCACCCGAGGTAGAGCGTCTCGACCGGCGCGTCCGTACCGGCCACCGTGGCGGCGCCGTCGTCCCCGAGGGCGTCGGTGCCGAGGAGCAGATGCCGTACGGGCGACGGCCCGTCGGCCAGCGCCTCGGCGACCAGGGCCGCGCCCTCGGCCCCCAGGCCCTGCTTGCACAGGTCGAGCCGCCCGTCGGGCAGCGCGGTGCCCGCCGCGAAGTCCAACCGCTCGCCCGCCGGACGCCCGGCCCGCAGCCAGTCGAGCAGCGGGGCGAGTTCGACGAGGGGGCGGGGCACCACGTGGGGCACTCCGGCGAAGCCGGCCGGCCCCGGGCCCGCCGTGTCCTGCTCGCTCACCACTGCGCCTCCCGGTAGTCCTTCAGGAACACTCCCGACACCGGGTGTCCGGCCTCGCCACGCACGATCGGGTCGTACACGCGGGCCGCGCCGTCCACGATGTCCAACGGGGTGCGGAAACCGGCGCCCGCCATCCGGGCCTTCTTCGGCGCCGGGTTCTCGTCGGTGATCCAGCCGGTGTCGACGGCGCACATGTGCACACCCTGCTCGGCGAGCGCGGCCGCGCTGGTGCGGGTGAGCATGTTGAGCGCGGCCTTGGCCATGTTGGTGTGCGGATGCCCGGGCATCTTGTTGCGGACCGCGAACCGGCCTTCGACGGCCGTCACGTTGACCACGTACCGGCGCGGATGCGGGGAGGCGAGCAGCAGCGGCAGCAGCCGGTCGCACAGCAGCGCGGGCGCGAGGGCGTTGACGAGCTGGGTCTCCAGCACCTCGGCCGGGTCGAGCGCGCCCAGCCGGGCCGACCAGGAGTTCTCCGGGGAGGGGTCGGGCAGCAGTCCGGCCTCGTCGGCCTCCCGCAGGGCGGCGGGCAGCGCGGAGACCGAGCCGCCGAGGCCCTCCAGCATCCGCATCGGCGTGAACCCGGGCGCCCGGCGCGTCCCCTCGGGCAGCGCGTCGTGCTCTCCGGCGGCCAGCAGGGCGTAGGACTCCGGCGGGCGACGCACGGTCTGCGCCGCGTTGTTGACGAGGATGTCCAGCGGTTCGCCCTCCCGGTGCAGTTCCTCGCACAGGCCCAGCACCTGGCGCGGGTCGCGCAGATCGACGGCGACGACGGTGAGCCGGTCCAGCCACCGCTCGCTGCCGGGCTCGGCACGGAAGCGGCGAACCGTGTCGTGCGGAAAACGCGAGGTGACGACGGTCTGCGCGCCGTCCCGCAGCATCATCAGCGCCAGCTGGAAGCCGATCTTCACCCGGCCGCCGGTGAGCAGGACCCGGCGCCCGCTCAGGTCGGTGCTCAGCGAACGGCGGGCCGCGTTGTCGGCGGCGCAAGCCGGGCAGAGCCGGTGGTAAAAGGTGTCGACCTCTCGATAGGCCGACTTGCAGACGTAGCAGGTGCGCGGCCGGTGGAAACGTCCTCCGTGTCCGGCGGCCGGTAGGGGCGCGTCCTCACGCCGGTCCAGGGCGCCGGTCGCGGTCGCCGCCATCGTCGCCGCGTCGGCGGCCGCCACCTCGGCGCCCCGCTCCTTGCGCCGCCGCAGCCGTCCGTCACGCGCGAAGGACGCGGCTACCTGCTCGGCCCGCAGCCGTACGGGATCGTCGACGGGCAGCGCGCGCAGCCTGCCCACGACGTCGTGGAAGGCGGCCAGCTCCGCTTCGGTGACCGACGGGCCGAACACCGACCCTCCGCTGTCCTCGCCCACCGTCGCCGCCCCGCCCCGTCCCCGCCCCGTGTTCGTCGTACCGTGGTCCCGACCGGATTCGAACCGGCGTATCCACCCTGAGAAGGTGGCGAGTCTGCCTCTGCTCTACGGGACCGCGCACGCGTCCGGACGACCGGATTCGAACCGGCGTGATTGGCCTGGGCAAGGCGGTGCGCCTGCCTCTGCGCCACGTTCGGACACCCCCCCCCGGATCCTAACCGCACCCCCGCGACGCGGTCATTCGAATTCGGGGTCGCCGTCACCGCGCGGTTCAGCGTGCCGTGCGCCGGAGGTTGAGGCGCTCCTTCTCGGACATGCCGCCCCAGACGCCGAAGCGCTCGTCGTTGGCCAGGGCGTACTCGAGGCAGGCGGAACGCATCTCGCACATGCCGCAGATGCGCTTCGCCTCCCGCACCGAGCTGCCGGGCTCGGGGAAGAAGAACTCCGCCCCGGTCTGTGCGCACAGCGCCTCGCGCTGCCAGCCGAGGTCGGGTGTCGGAATCGTGTCGGTATACATGGCCAGGATCGTGCCCGGCGGCGAAAAACGTTCGATCAACGCCGGATATACGCGGCGCCCGGAGGCCCCCGGCCGCCCGATGATGCTCCTGCCGCCCACCCGTGCGCACGGCGGCGCGCGGCGCGTCCGGCACGTTCTCGGAACGCCGGGCGAGCGCGGGGCGACTCCCCGTGACCGCCCATGGCCGTCGGTGATCTCTCGTGGCCTGACCGTGGCCTTCCGTGGCCGGGCGGCGGGGGGGCACGCCGGTGGTCGCGTTCCGGCAGCGATTGTCAGTGGGCGGTGCGAGACTCGGCAGTGCAGAGGACGGGACCCCTTCGAGGAGGGCAACGATGCTCACCACCCGTTTCGTCAACGGCGCTCCGAACTGGATCGATGTCGGCACGTCCGACATCGACGGCGCCACCTCCTTCTACGGCGCTCTCTTCGACTGGCGGTTCCGGTCGGCGGGGCCCGACGCCGGCGGCTACGGCTTCTTCCAGCTGGACGGGAAGACCGTCGCGGGCGGCATGCAGACCGCGCCCGGGCAGGGCCCGCCGTCGTGGACGGTCTACTTCCGCACGGGGGACGCGCAGGCCACGGCGCAGGCCGCCGAGCGGAAGCACGGCAGGGTCCTCCTCGCGCCGATGGACGTGATGGGCCAGGGCACGATGGCCGTCCTCGCCGACCAGGCGGGCGTGTCGTTCGGCCTCTGGCAGCCGGGACAGACCGTGGGCGTGGACGTGGCGAACGAACCCGGCGCGCTGTGCTGGGTCGAGCTGTACACGCCGGACGTCGCCGCGGCGGCCGCCTTCTACAACGCGACGCTCGGCCTGGAGACCTCGGCCGCCCCCTTCCCCGGCGGCACGTACACCTGCGTCAATCCGGCCGACGCCGGGGAGGAGGCGATGTTCGGCGGGATCGTGCCGCTGGCCGACGACCCCACGGAGGCCGGGAGCGGCGCGTACTGGCTGCCGTACTTCGAGGTCGGCGACGCGGACACCGTCGTCGCCAAGGCGCGGGAGCTGGGCGGCAGGGTGCGGATGCCCGCCACGGACGTCGAGGGCGTCGGCCGCATCGCCAAGCTCGCCGACCCCTACGGGGCACGCTTCGCCGTGATCAAGAGCGTGCCCCAGGAGATGTGAGGCGGTACGGGGGAGCACGGGACGGACGGGGCGGGGCCCGGGGGCGAACGGGGCGGCGGCCCCGGTCAGGCGGAAGCGCGGCGCACCAGGGTGGTGGGCAGGACCACTCCGCCCGGCGCCTCGTCGGCGACGCGCCGGTCGAGGCGGCGCAGCAGGAGACGGGCCATGATCCGGCCCATCTCCTCGATGTCCTGACGGACCGTCGTCAGCGGCGGGTCGCTCTGTTCGGCGACCGGCAGCATGTCGTCGAAGCCGACCACGGCGACGTCCTCGGGCACCCGCCGCCCGCGCTCGCGCAGGACGCGCAGGGCGCCCGAGGCGGCGAGGTCGTTGGCGGCGAACACGGCGTCCAGGTCGGGGCAGCGGTCGAGGAGTTCCCGCATGGCCCGCTCGGCGCCGCCGGGGGTGAAGTCGCTCTCGACGACGAGCCGCGGGTCGTTCTCACCCATGACCTCCCGGTATCCGTCGAGCCGGTCCGCCGCGGAGGTCTGGTCGAGGGGGCCGGTGATGTGCGCGATGCGGGTGCGGCCGAGCGCGGCCAGCAGGCGTACGGCCTCGCGGGCGCCGCCGCGGTTGTCGCTGTCGACGTAGACCACGTCCCGGGTGCCGTCGCTCCAGCCGGGACGGCCGCCGAACACGGTCGGGACGCCGGCGCCCTGGATCAGACCGGGGAGCGGGTCGTCGAGGTGCAACGAGAAGACCAGGGCCCCGTCGACATGGCCGCCGGCGAGGTAGCGGGCGACGCGGGCGTGGTCGTCGCGGCCCTCGGTGAGCAGTAGCACCAACTGGTTGTCGTGGGCCGTCAGTTCCTTGCTGATGCCGCGGAGCTGGAGTGCGAAGAAGGGGTCGGCGAAGACCCGGGTCTCCGGTTCGGCGATGACCACGGCGATCGCGTCGTGCCGCTTCGTCACCAGGCTGCGCGCCGCCTGGTTGGGGACGTAACCGAGCTCCTCCACGGCCCGCCGGACCCGCTCGACGAGCGGCTCGCGGACGCCGTCCCCGCCGTTGACGACGCGCGACACGGTCGCCCGGGAGACCCCGGCCCGCGCGGCCACGGCCTCCAGCGTGGGGCGCGACGCTGTCTCGGTCACTTCGGGGCTCCTCCTGGCCGGCTGCGGCTCAGGATAGCTCCGGGGGCACGGCCGGGGTGAGAGCGCTCTCCGGCCTCTGTCCCTCAGTGCTCGTGCGCGGCGCCGGTCTCGTCCGGCTCCCGGGACTGCTGCGACTGCTGCGGCTCGTGCGACTCCTGCGGCTCGTGCGGCTCGTATCCCGGGATCGTGCCGTCGGGCTTCTTCACCAGGAACAGTCCGACCATCCCCATGTCGGAGTGGCTCTGCACATGGCAGTGGTACATCCACGCGCCGGCGCCCACCCCCTCCCCCGCGACCACCTGGAAGCCGAAGGAGTCGGCCGGGCCCACGATCTTGTTGTCGACGACCTGGCTCGGGTCGTCGGGGCCGGTGAGCAGGCCGGTGCGGTTGTCGGCCCAGCGATGACCGTGCAGATGGAAGGTGTGGTAGTACTCGCCGTGCGTGATCATCACGAACTCGACCCGGTCACCCACCGTCGCCTCGACGTCGGGGCCCTGGTGACCCGCGTGGGCGGGCCTGTTGTTGATGGTCATGTCGTTGAAGACGATCGTGTGGGTGACGTCGGGCAGGATGTCGCCCTTGCGCCGGACGATCACCGGTCCGTACAGGCCTTTGCGGATGCCACCGGTGCCGTGTTCCGTTCCGACCACGTGGTCGTGGTAGTGCCAGTAGCCCGCGCTGCCGGCACGCCAGGTGCCGTCGGCGCGACGACCGGGGGCGTGGGTGCGCCAGGTGTAGGTGCGCGTGCCGCCCGGCTCGATGTCGCTCCTGTTCAACTTCGTTCCGTCGCTGGACACTTCGTAGTCCAGGCCGTGGACGTGCAGACTCGCGGCCACGTCCAGGGTGTTCTCCACCTCGATGTGGAGGGTGTCGCCCTCGTTGAGTTCGATCAGCGGCCCGGGGATGGTCGCCTTCCCCTTCTCGAAGCCGTAGCCGAGTTGTCCGTCGGCGAGCTTCTCCGCGTAGAGCTTGAGGTGCCTGACCGCTCCCCCGGCCGGCGCGGTCTTCGCCGGTCCGTCGGCGCTCACCGCCCTCGGGCCGATGGACAACGATGTCGCGGCGGCGGCGCCGCCCAGCAGCACCCGGCGGTTGAACCCGCGTCTGTCCATGCCGAACTCCCCACCCTGGTACGAATTTGCGACGATGAAGAAGACGATCCTGTGATGAACCTGTGCGACGGTACCGGTCGTTCCGCCGTTTCTCCACACCGAGGACAAAGTTCGTGCCGTTGCGGTCATAGCTATTGGCGAGTCATGCACATGGGGTCTAGCTTCCTTGGCGCTGTCGCTGTGACCGAGGAGGTGCCCATGCACTTACGAGGGTTGAGTACGAGAAGACGAATCCGGGTGACCGCTGTGGCGTGCGCAACGCTCGTCGCCGGCCTGCTGTCCGCGCCGGCCGCGGACGCGCGCCCGGCCCCGGAACCACCCCTGACAACGATGTCCATCAAGTCGCCGCCGGGCGGCGCGAACGTACGGGTGCTGATCTTCCACGGGTCGGCCGCGGCCGGGGACGAGTCACCGGTCGTCAACGCCGGAATCGAGGCCATCGAGCGGATCGGCCTGTCCGGGCCGGCGGACCAGCGCTTCGAGGTCGAGGCCACGGCCGACGCCTCGGTCTTCACCAGCCAGACACGGCTGGGTGGTTACAACACGGTCGTGTTCCTGACCGGGGGCGGTGACGTCCTCGACCCGGAGCAGGAAGCGGGCCTGGAGGCCTATATGGAGGCCGGCGGCGGATTCGTCGGCGTCCATGACGCGGCCCGTGCGGAGCCGTACTCGGACTGGTTCACCGGCCTGATCGGCGCCCGTCCCGCCGCGTCGAGCCCGACGGCCGTACAGCGGGCCACCGTCGAGGTCGGCGACCGGCGGCATCCGGCCACCGGGGCGCTGCCGCTGGAGTGGAAGCGCCCCGACCTGTGGCCGAACTGGGTGAAGAACCCGTCCGGCGACGTGCACACCGTCGCCCGGGTGCGCGAGTCGACCTACCAGCCGGGCACGAGCGCCAACGGCGCTGACCATCCAATGAGTTGGTGCCGCGACTACGACGGCGGCCGTTCCTTCTACACCGGCATGGGCGGCACGGTCTCCTCGTACGACGAGACCGACTTCCGTACGCATCTGCGCGGCGCCCTGCTCTGGACGTCCCGGCTGGTGCGGGCCGACTGCAAGGCGACCATCACCGGGAACTACAAGGCCGAGCGGCTGACACCGGCCAACCAGCCGGGCCAGAACGACCAGATCGGTGAGCCGCACGGCCTGGTCACCGCGCCCGACGGGCGGGTTCTCTACATCGGGCGGGGCGGCGCCGACTCCTCCCGGCCGGTGATCACCGACTGGAACAACCCGGACGTGGGCAAGGGCAAGGGCCAGATCCACGTCTACGACCCGGCTACCAAGAAGGTCACTCTGGCCGGGGAGCTGACGGTCTTCGGCAACAAGGGCGGCGGCGACGAGCTCGTCAAGGTCGAGGAAGGTCTCCTCGGCATCGAACTCGACCCGCGCTTCGAGCAGAACGGCTGGGTGTACCTGCACTACACGCCCCACTCGGGCGTCAACCGGGACACCCGGATTGCCGAGCGGCGCGTCTCGCGCTTCACGCTCGACCTCGCCACGAACCGGCTCGACCTCGGCAGCGAGAAGGTGCTGCTCAAGTGGCCGGTGCAGGTGCACAGTTGCTGTCACGCCGGGGGCGGGCTGGCCTGGGACTCCAAGGACAACCTGTACATCGCCACCGGCGACAACAACTCCAGCGGTTTCAGCGGCGGTTACTCCGGCAACAACCCGCAGCCGAACTTCAAGGGCGTCTCCTTCGCCGACGCGCGCCGCACGGCCGGAAACACCCACAACCTCAACGGCAAGATCCTGCGCATCCATCCGGAGCCGGACGGAACGTACACGCTCCCGGCGGGCAACCTGTTCACGGGACGGGAGACCGACGAGGGCGGCGGCAAGACCCGCGGCGAGATCTATGTGATGGGCGTCCGCAACCCCGCGCGCATCTCCGTCGACCGGAGCACCGACATCCTGTACGCGGGCTGGGTCGGCCCGGACGCGGGCGAGCCGTCGCCCATCTGGGGTCCGGCGAAGTACGACACGTTCGCCGTCATCACCCAGGCGGGCAACCGGGGTTGGCCGTACTGCATGGGCAACAAGCAGCCCTACCGGGACCGCAACCTGCCGGATCCCTCGCAGCCGCTCGGCTGGTACGACTGCGACCACCCGAAGAACGAGTCGCCGAACAACGACGGCCTGGTCAACCTGCCGCCGGTCACCGGCAACAACATCTGGTACTCGCCCCAGGGCGGCGCACCGGACTACCCGCGCGATGCCAACGGCGTCCCCTCCTACCAGAAGGACCAGGCGACGTACCGGCTGCCATGGCTCAAGGGCGGCGGCCAGGCGGCGATGAACGGGCCGGTCTACCGATACGACGCCGCCGGCTCGAACGCGGTCAGGTGGCCCGCGTACTGGGACGGCAAGTGGTTCGTCGGCGACTTCTATGACGCCGATCAGCCGCGCAACGCGGTGGTCATGGACCCGAGGACGCAGGGGTCGGGCGGTCTGCCGGTGCACTCGGAGTCGCTGAAGAAGATCGTGCCCGTCGGCAACGACGGCATCAAGAACCTCATGGACTGGAAGTTCGGCCCGGACGGCGCCCTGTACGTCCTCGACTACGGCCGCGGTTTCTTCACCTCGGACGCCAAGTCGGCGCTGTGGAAGGTCACTTACCAGGGCGGCGGTCCGACACCGGCCGCCGACCGGCTGGCGAGGGGGGCTCAGTGACACGGCGAACACGGCAACGAAGAATCTGGACGGCCCTGTTGGCCGCCGTGCTGATGCTGCTCGGGCTTCAGGCGGCGCCCACCGCGGCGCAGTCCGCACCGGCGGCCGCCGCCCAGGTGCTCACCTGGACCGCAGGCGACGACATCACCGCGTACGGTTCGGCGCCGACGACGGCGGTGGCGGGTCAGGCGACGATCGTCTTCGAGAACAGTGTGGCGACCGGCAACACCATGGGCATGCCGCACACGTTGACGTTCGCCACCAGCGACCCCGAGTTCAACGACGACGTCACACTGAACATCCTGGCCAACCCGAACGACGACATGGGCGGTCGGCACACCGCCGAGGTCACCCTGACCCCGGGCCGCTACTTCTACCACTGCACGATCCCCGGCCACGGCCAGATGCAGGGCATCCTCGTGGTGACCGAGGGCAGCGGCGAGGACACGACACCGCCCGAGACCACGGCTCAGGTCACCGGCACGCGGAACGCTCAGGGTGAGTACGTCGGCTCGGCGAGTGTCGCGATCGGGGCGAACGACGACGGCGGGTCGGGGGTCGACGGTATCCAGTATGCGGTCGGCACCACGGGTGACTGGATCCCGTACACCGCACCGATCGTCGTCGACCAGGTCGGCAGCCACCAGATCCGCTACCGGGCGTTCGACAAGGCCGGCAACGTCTCCGCGGAGAAGACCACCGCGTTCACGGTCGTCGCCCCGCCCTCCGACGACGCGACACCCCCGGACACCTCCGGGACGGTGAGCGGCGAGCGGAATCCCGACGGCACGTACGTCGACATGGCGACCGTCACCGTGTCGGCCTCCGACACCGGATCCGGGGTCAACACCGTCGAGTACGCCGTCGGCTCCGGGGCCTGGCAGCCGTACACCGCGCCCGTGATGGTGCACCAGGTCGGCACACACACCGTGCGGTACCGGGCCACCGACAAGGCGGGCAACGTGTCCCCCGAGAAGAGCGTCCGGTTCACCGTGGTCGCGGCGACCCCGCAGGACACCACACCGCCGGTGACCGGCGTGACCGTCGAGGGCACGAAGAACTCCGGCGGGGCCTATGTCGGCAACGCCAGGGTGACCGTGAGCGCGACGGACGAGCACGGGTCGGGTGTCGACCGGATCGAGTATTCACTCGACGGTGGACCGTACATCGCATACACCATCCCGGTGGTCGTCGACCGGGCGGGCCCGCACACCCTCGCCTACCGTGCCACCGACAAGGCGGGCAACACCTCCACCGCGCGCACCGTGACCTTCACCGTGGTGTCCAGCCAGGTTCCGGCCCCCAACTGCCCCGAGTACGACGAGCGGTTGACGGTGATCATCGGCACGGTCGACTCCGGGGTGCCGAACCGGCTGACCGACAAACGGTGCCGGATCAACGAGTTGATCGAGGACGAGCGGGAGTGGACGTCCCACGCGCTGTTCCTCAAGCACGTCACGACGGTCCTCGACGAGTTGTTCGGCGCGGGGGTCGTGGACCAGCGCGAGTACGACGCCGTCCAGGAGGCCGCCCGCCGCTCCGGGATCGGCAAGCCCGGCCAGACCGAGGGCTACCGTACGATCCTCGACGGCAGCGCGGACTCGTTCACCAAGTGGCAGCAGGTGGGCGGCGGTTCGTTCGCCCAGAACCCCGACGGGTCCATCACCAGCGGGACCACCCGACAGGGCCTGGGCATGCTGTGGTTCCCCGAGCGCAAGTACGGCGACTTCTCGCTGAAGCTCCAGTGGCGTGACGACGCGCCGGGCACGGGCAACGCCAACTCCGGTGTGTTCGTGCGCTTCCCGTGGGTCCATGACCATGCCGAGGAGCCACGACCGGAGTGGGTCGCCATCAAGTACGGGCACGAGGTGCAGGTACTGGACCGGCCGGACGGCGACATGTACAAGACCGGGTCGGTGTACGGCTTCGACCGCGTGGGACTCGCCGGCGCCGGCGTCACCCAGAAGGGGACCTGGAACGACTACGAGATCAGGGTGGTCGACCAGCACTACTCGATCTACCGCAACGGAGCGCTGATCAACGAGTTCGACAACACCGGCGGCCAGGAGTTCTCCCCGCCGCGCGCGGACGACCCGGGCACGGACGGACGGCGTTTCGCATCCGGTTACCTCGGGCTCCAGGTGCACAGCACGACGGACGTCGTCTCGTACCGGGACATCCGCATCAAGGAGTTGTGACCAGGGAACGCGGCACGGTCGCCCTAGGACGCCCCGGGTCCGCCCGGGGCGTCCTCGTGGCGGGCCCGGCTCGGCTGCACCCGTTTCGGCTCTCCGGGCATCTTCGGGTACTCCGGCGGATACGGCAGGTCGCCCAGGCCGTGGTCGTGTTCGTCGCGGCGGGCGAGTTCGAGGAGGGGCTCCAGGGAGAACGCGTGGTCGTCCATGTCGGCGTGCACATCGCCGAGTTCGGCGTACCGGGCCGGCATGGTCGCGAGGTCGAAGTCGCTCGGGTGGGCGTCGCCGACCTCCTCCCAGCGCAGCGGCGCGGAGACGGGCGCGTGCGGACGGGGCCGTACGGAGTAGGCGGAGGCGATGGTGCGGTCGCGGGCGGTCTGGTTGTAGTCGACGAAGATGCGCTCGCCGCGCTCCTCCTTCCACCACTTGATCGTCACCTGCTCCGGCAGCCGCCGTTCCATCTCCCGGCCGACGGCGATGGCGGCGCGCCGGACCTGGGTGAAGGTCCAGCGGGGTTCGATCGGCACGAAGACGTGCAGACCACGGCCGCCGGAGGTCTTGGGCCACCCGCGCAGTCCGCCGAACTCCTCCAGCACCGCCCGCAGTTCGTAGGCGGCGTGGACCGCGTCGTCGTAGTCGGTGCCGGGCTGCGGGTCGAGGTCGATGCGCAGTTCGTCGGGCCGGTCGACGTCGTCGCGGCGCACGGGCCAGGGGTGGAAGGTGAGGGTGCCGTACTGGGCGGCCCACAGGACGGCGGCCTCCTCGGTCGGGCACATCTCGTCGGCGCTGCGGCCGCTGGGGAAGGTGATGTGGGCGGTCGGGATCCAGTCGGGCATGTTCTTGGGCGCCCGCTTCTGGAAGAAGGACTCGCCGGTGACTCCGTCCGGGTAGCGCTCCAGGGTGGTGGGGCGGTTGCGCAGCGCTCGCAGGATGCCGGGGGCGACCGCCTGGTAGTAGCGGGCCAGGTCCAGCTTGGTGAAGCCGCGCTCCGGGAAGAAGACCTTGTCGGGGCTGGACAGCCGTACCGTCCGGCCGGCCACTTCCAGTTCCACCGCATCGCCCATGCGAGCCACGGTAGACACACCTCCGACACCTCGCATCAGCTCGCGGGCGGCTCCCGGCGGCTCGCACACCGGGCGGTCCCCGCGATCCTCGCGCAGAATCGGACCATGGATCTGCCGGTGATGCCGCCCGTGAAGCCGATGCTCGCCAAGTCGGTGGCGACGATTCCGCCGGGGATGCAGTACGAGGCGAAGTGGGACGGTTTCCGGGCGATCGTGTTCCGCGACGGTGCCGAGATCGAACTGGGCAGCCGCACCGGAAAGCCGTTGACCAGGTATTTTCCGGAGCTGGTGGAGGCGTTGCGGGAGCGGGTGCCGCAGCGGTGCGTGCTGGACGGGGAGATCGTGATCGCCCGGGAGGGACGGCTCGACTTCGACGCTCTCACGGAGCGCATCCACCCGGCGGACTCCCGGGTGCGCACACTCGCCGAACGGACCCCGGCGTCGTTCGTCGCCTTCGACCTGCTGGCACTCGCCGACCGATCGCTCCTGGACGTGCCGCTGAGCGACCGGCGTGAGCTGCTGACCGAGGCCCTCGCCGGGGTGACGGCGCCCGTGCACGTGGCGCCGGCGACGACCGACGCCGAGGTGGCGCGGCAATGGTTCGAGGAGTACGAGGGCGCGGGCCTGGACGGGGTGATCGCCAAGCCGCTCACCCTGCGGTACCGCCGGAACGAGCGCGCCATGTTCAAGGTCAAGCACGAGCGCACCGCGGACGTCGTCGTCGCCGGATACCGCTTCCACAAGAGCGGACCGGTGGTCGGCTCGCTGCTGCTGGGCCTGTACGACGACCGGGGCGTCCTCCAGCACGTCGGCGTGTCGGCCGCCTTCGCCATGAAACGCCGGGCGGAGCTGATCGAGGAGCTGGAGCCGCTGCGCATGGAGGACGCGACGGGCCATCCGTGGGCGGCCTGGTCGCAGGAGGCCGCGCACGAGTCGGCCCGGCTGCCCGGGGCGCCGAGCCGCTGGTCGGGCAAGAAGGACCTGTCCTGGGTGCCGTTGCGGCCCGAGCGGGTGGTCGAGGTGGCGTACGACCACATGGAGAACGGGGCGCGCTTCCGGCACACCGCACGCTTCCGCCGCTGGCGCCCGGACCGCACCCCGACCAGTTGCACGTACGCGCAACTGGAGGAACCGGTGCGCTACGACCTGTCGGAGATCCTCGGGGCGCCGCCCTCGACGTGATCCACAAGCGGTTGCCCGCGGTTTCGCATCGGTCGTGATCCACAAGCGTTTGCGTGCCGCTCGTGATCCACAGTGGGTTTCAGACACAACGTGATGCGCAACCGGTTTCGGACTCATCACTGATCCGCAACCGGTTGCGGGCTCACCTCTCATCCGCAACCGGTTTCACCCTCACCTGATCCGCAAGCGGTTTCGGGCTGACCTCTGATCCGCAAGCGGTTTCGGGCTAGTCCCTGAGCCGGAACCGGTTTCGCGCTCCCCCGACTCGCAACCGCCTTCACGGCGTCATCAGGACCTTCACCGCGCCGTCCTGCTTGCGCTGGAACATCTCGTACGCGTGCGGGGCGTCCGACAGCGGCACGCGGTGGGTGGCGAAGTCGTCGACGCCGAGCGGGTCCTCGTCGGTGAGGTACGGCAGGATGTCGTCGATCCAGCGGCGCACGTTGGCCTGCCCCATGCGGATCTGGAGCTGCTTGTCGAACATGGTGAGCATCGGCAGCGGGTCGGCCATGCCGCCGTAGACGCCGACGAGGGAGAGGGTGCCGCCGCGACGCACCAGCTCGATGGCGGTGTTCAGGGCGGCGAGCCGGTCGACGCTGAAGCGTTCCGCGAGCGGGCCGCTCAGTTTCCGCGGCAGCATGGCGGAGGCGTTCTGGATCATGCGGGCGGCCGCGCTGCCGTGTGCCTCGGTGCCGACGGCGTCGATCACGGCGTCCGGGCCGCGACCGTCGGTCTCGTCGCGGATCGCGGCGACGAGCTCCTTCTCGCTGTCGAAGCTGCGCAGGTCGTACGTCTCCACGCCCCGCGCCCTGGCCCGGCGCAGCCGGTCGCCGACCAGGTCCACGCCGAACACCCGGCCCGCTCCGCGCACCTGTGCAATGCGGCAGGCCATGTCGCCGATGGGGCCGAGGCCGAGCACCGCGACGGTGCCGCCCTCGGGAATGTCGGCGTAGGCGACCGCCTGCCAGGCGGTGGGCAGGACGTCGGAGAGGTACACGAAACGGTCGTCGGGCGGCCCCTCGGGCACCTTGATGGGACCGAACTGGGCCTGCGGTACACGCAGATACTCGGCCTGGGCACCGGGCACCGCCCCGTACAGACGGGTGTAGCCGAACAGGGCGGCGCCCATGCCCTCGCCGGTGACCTGGGTCGTCTCGCACTGGGTGGGCAGCGCGTTGAGGCACATCCAGCAGTTGCCGCAGGCGATCTGGAACGGCACCACGACCCGGTCGCCGGCCTTGAGGTCGGGTACTGCGGCGCCGACCTCCTCGACGATGCCCATGGGCTCGTGGCCGAGGATGTCGCCCGGGGTCATGAACGGGGTGAGCACCTCGTACAGGTGCAGGTCGGAGCCGCACAGGCCGCTGGACGTGATGCGGATGACGGCATCCGTCGGTTCCTGGATCGTCGGGTCGGGCACGGTGTCCACCCGTATGTCCCGCTTGCCCTGCCAGGTCACTGCCTTCATCGCGCCGCGCTCCCTCCGCCGACCGGCCCGTCCCGGCTGGTCCGGGGGTACCGGATCCTGACTGCGGCCCGGGTACCCGACCCCCCGGCCGCGAACCGCGACGCCCGCCGCTCGTGACCACAGCCCCACGCAGCCCCAGCCCTCACCGACCGCACCACGCACGCCCGCGCCATCCGCACGCGTGCATCACCCGCACGCCCGCCCCACTCACGCAGCCTGCACAGCCCGCACAGCCCGCATCCACGCATAGCCACTCTCGAACGGACGAGCGCACAATCGAGAGACGAAACGGGGGTGGCCATGACAGGCACGAGTCGTTCAAGACGTACCCGAGATCCCAGACGTACCCAAGATCCCGGACGTACCCGAGATCCCGGACGTACCCGAGATCCCGGACGTCCGCGAGATCCGAGACGTCCGGGTCACCCGGCGCGCGCGATGCGCGCGATGCGTGCCGGGCCCTCCGCGGTGGCCGCGGCGCTGCTGGCCGTCGTACTGGCGATCGGCCTGGCGGCGGGCTGCACGACGACCCGCGAGCCGTCGCCGGACGACGACGGCCGGAGCGCGTCGCAGCAGCCGAACCCGAGCGGGAGCACCAGTCCCTCGGCCGTCGTCGGCTCCGTGCTCGCCGTGAAGATCGACAACGCTCCCGGCGCCCGGCCGCAGACCGGCCTCGACTCCGCGGACGTCGTCTACGTCGAGCAGGTCGAGGGCGGGCTGAGCCGGCTGATGGCCGTGTACGCGACCACGATGCCGAAGGCCGTCGGTCCGGTGCGCAGCGCCCGCGAGTCGGATCTGGAGCTGCTGGGCCAGTTCGCACGGCCGGTGCTGGCGTTCTCCGGGGCGCAGGGCAAGCTGCTGCCGCTGATCGACCGGGCGCCGCTGGACGCCGTCACGCCCGAGGACGCGGCCGGCGCCGGGGCCTACTACCGGGGCACCGACCGGGCCGCGCCGCACAACCTCTATGTGCGCCCGGGTCGCCTGCTGCCCTCCGCGCCGGGCTCCGCGGCGCTGACCACCGGGTTCCGCTACGGCACCGCGCCCTCCGGCGGC
This sequence comes from Streptomyces sp. NPDC102259, assembly GCF_044766465.1. Classification (NCBI taxonomy): domain Bacteria; kingdom Bacillati; phylum Actinomycetota; class Actinomycetes; order Kitasatosporales; family Streptomycetaceae; genus Streptomyces; species Streptomyces sp. NPDC102259. Next base: position 61,554 of record NZ_JBIWMA010000016.1, read on the forward strand.
ACGGCACAGCCCTCGCTCACCGTGCGCTACCCGGCGGCCCGCTTCGCCTTCACCTGGTCCGCGAGCCGGGGGCGCTGGCTGGTCTCGACGGACGGCGCGCCGACGGTGACGGCCGGCGGGCAGCGGGTGGCCCCGGCCACGGTGGTGGTGCAGTACGTGAAGGTGCGCGCCTCGGGCTTCCACGACTTCCTCGGCAACAACACGCCGTACACCGAGACGGTGGGCTCGGGAAAGGCGCAGGTGCTGCGCGACGGACGCCGTTACGACGTGCGCTGGCAGCGGGCGACGGCCACGGACGGGACGGACTTCACGACCGACGACGGCGCCCCGGTCGCCTTCGCCGAGGGCCAGGTGTGGGTGGTGTTCGCGCAGGCGCCCTGAGGTCGCGCGGCCCGACGGCGCGCGCGGACGCCCTGGTCAGGACGGCGCGACCAGGGGTTCCGCCGGGTTGCGCAGCCCCTCCGCCGCGTCCGATACGCGCTGGATGAGCTCGAGGAACAGGGTCTGTTCCGCGGCCGAGAGCGGAGACAGGAAGACCTGGTTCATCCGGGCCGTGCGCACGGTGAGCCTGCGGTGGGTGCGCAGTCCCTCGTCGGTGAGTCCCAGCAGGAAGCGGCGCCCGTCCTGCGGGTCGCGGGCCTTGTCGAGCAGTTCCCGGCGGATGAGTCTGCTGATCACCTCGGCGATGGTGGAGCGGTCGAGCCCCACCCGCTCCCCGACCGTGCGCTGGTCCAGGCCCGGCTCGGCGACGAGCGCGTTGAGGACCGCGAACTGCGGTGAGGTGATCTCCTCGGAGACCATCGTGTTCCACAGCAGGTAGTGCGCCTGCTGGAGCCGCCGGGCCAGGTGCCCGGGGTGGCTGGTGAGATCCACCGCGGCCATGTGCGCTCCTCAGCGTGAGATTTCGTCGGTGCACTGAACGATACCGCGTGTGACCGATCGAGTCTCGTGGCTGAGTGACCCTTGTCAGACCTGCGGCCTGGGGTCTTGACTGCTCCATGCTGCGGTGGCAGCGTGTGGGAAACCTCGGAGAAATAATCAGTGCCCTGATTAATTGACGGCCGGGGGCGCGTGGAAGAGATGGGGCTTCACGGATGGACAAGGTGGTCGCCACGGCCCTGGAGGCGGTGGCCGACGTGCCCGACGGCGCGTCTGTGGCAGTGGGTGGATTCGGGTTGAGCGGCGTGCCGAACGTCCTCATCCAGGCGCTGTACGAACGGGGCGTCACCGGACTGTCGGTCGTCTCCAACAACTGCGGCGCGATGGAGTCGGGCCTCGCGGTGCTGCTGGCCGCCGGGCGGATCGCCCGGGTAACCGGTTCCTACATCGGCGCGAACAAGGAGTTCGCCCGCCAGTACCTCTCCGGTGAGCTCGAGGTCGAGATGATCCCGCAGGGCACGCTGGCCGAGCGGCTGCGGGCCGGCGGCGCCGGGATCCCCGCCTTCTACACCCCCGCGGGCGTGGGCACCCAGGTCGCCGACGGCGGCCTGCCGTGGCGTTACGACGGCGAGGGCGGCGTCGCCCTGGCCTCGCCGCCGAAGGAGGTCCGGGAGTTCGACGGTGCGGAGTATGTGCTGGAGCACGGTATCCGCACCGACTTCGCGCTGGTCAGGGCGGCGAAGGGCGACCGGCACGGCAACCTGGTGTTCAACAAGTCCGCCCGCAACTTCAACCCGCTCTCCGCCATGGCCGGACGGATCACGATCGCCGAGGTCGAGGAGCTCGTCGAGCCCGGTGAGATCGACCCGGACGCGGTCCATCTGCCGGGCGTCTTCGTGCAGCGCGTGATCGCGCTGACGCCGGAGCAGGCGGCGGACAAGAGGATCGAGCAGCGGACGGTCTCCGCGCCCGCGGCAGAGGGAACGGTGAGCGAGTGATGGCCTGGACACGTGAGGAGATGGCCGCCCGCGCCGCGCGCGAGCTGGAGGACGGCCAGTACGTCAATCTCGGCATCGGACTGCCGACCCTCATCCCCAACTACCTCCCGGCGGACGTCGAGGTGGTGCTGGAGAGCGAGAACGGCATCCTGGGCACCGGCCCCTATCCCACCGAGGACGCCGTCGACCCGGACCTGATCAACGCCGGCAAGGAGACCGTGACGGTACTGCCGGGCGCGTCCTTCTTCGACTCGGCGCTGTCCTTCGGCATGATCCGCGGCGGGCACATCGACGTCGCCGTGCTCGGCGCGATGCAGGTGTCCGAGCGCGGCGACCTGGCGAACTGGGCGATCCCCGGCAAGCTGATCACCGGGATCGGCGGGGCGATGGACCTGGTGCACGGGGCCCGTACGGTCATCGTCGTCATGACCCACACCGCCAAGGACGGCAGCCCCAAGATCCTCACCGACTGCGCGCTGCCCCTGACCGGGAAGCGTTGCGTGAACCGGATCATCACCGACCTGGGCGTCCTGGACGTCACCGAGGAGGGGCTGGTGCTGGTGGAGACCGCACCGGGCGTCACCGCCGACGAGATCGTGACGAAGACCGCCGCCAAGGTCCGTCTCGCCGAGGAGATCCCGTCATGAGCGACAACGGCAACCGCCTCAAGACCGTGTACGTCGTCGACGCGGTCCGCACCCCGATCGGCCGCTACAACGGCACGCTGGCCTCGGTCCGCCCGGACGACCTCGCCGCGCACGCCATCCGTGAACTCATCGCCCGTACCCCCGCGTTGGACCCCTCCCGCATCGAGGACGTCTACTTCGGCAACGCCAACGGGGCCGGCGAGGAGAACCGCAACGTCGGCCGGATGGGCGCGCTGCTCGCGGGCCTGCCCACCTCCGTGCCGGGGGTCACCGTCAACCGGCTGTGCGCCTCCGGCCTGGAGGCGGTCATCCAGGCGGCCCGCGCCATCGCGGTCGGCGACGCCTCCATCGCCGTCGCCGGCGGTGTGGAGTCGATGACCCGCGCGCCGTACGTGCTGCCGAAGTCGGACCGGGCGTTCCCCGCCGGGCACAGCGAGCTGTACTCGACGACGCTGGGCTGGCGGATGGTCAATCCGCGGATGGACCCGCAGTGGACGATCCCGCTGGGCGAGTCGGCCGAGCTGATCGCCGACAAGCACAAGATCGGCCGCGAGCAGCAGGACGAGTTCGCCCTCGCCAGCCACCGCAAGGCCGCCGCGGCCCAGGAGGCGGGCTTGTTCGACGCCGAGCTCGCGCCCGTGTCGATCCCGCGCCGCAAGGGCGACCCGGTGGTGTTCGGCGCCGACGAGTGCGTACGGGCGGACGCCTCGCTGGAGGCGATGGCGAAGCTCAGGCCGTCGTTCCGGACGGAGGAGGGGACGGTGACGGCGGGCAACGCCTCGCCGTTGAACGACGGCGCCGCGGCCCTGCTGCTGGTGGACGAGGAGGGGTTGAAGGCCACCGGACGTGAGCCGCTCGCCCGGGTCGGTGCCACCGGGGTGTCCGCGATCGATCCGCAGTACTTCGGACTGGCTCCCGTCGAGGCCGTCAACCGTGCGCTCGCCAAGGCGGGCAGGGGATTCGCCGATCTGTCGGTGCTCGAACTGAACGAGGCCTTCGCGGCCCAGGTGCTCGGCTGTGTGGCCGAGTGGCCCGAGTTGGACCCGGCGGTCCTCAACCCGCAGGGCGGCGCGATCGCCCTCGGTCATCCGCTCGGCGCCTCCGGCGCCCGTCTCGCCGGCACGGTCGCCCACCAGCTCGCCCGTCGGGGCTGCGGCGTCGGCGTCGCCACCCTCTGCATCGGCGTGGGCCAGGGCCTCGCCCTCGTCCTCGAACGATAAGAAACCCAGGAAGTCCCATGACTCTCACGCAAGCCGACATCGACCAGGAGATCGCGGCCGAGCACGCCGCGTACGAGAAGCGGCTCGCCGGCGGCGCGCCCGTCGAGCACCAGCCGCGCCGCGACTACGCGCCGTACCGCTCCTCCGTCCTGCGCCACCCGAAACAGCCGCCGGTCGCCATCGACGTCAGCAAGGACCCGGAGCTGGTGGAGCTGGCGTCCCCCGCCTTCGGCGAGCGGGACATCACCGAGATCGACAACGACCTCACCCGGCAGCACAACGGCGAGCCGATCGGTGAGCGGATCACGGTTTCCGGCCGGTTGCTGGACCGCGACGGGCGTCCGATCCGCGGTCAGCTGGTCGAGATCTGGCAGGCCAACTCGGCGGGCCGCTACGCCCACCAGCGCGAGCAGCACGACGCCCCGCTGGACCCGAACTTCACGGGTGTCGGCCGCACACTGTCGGACGACAGCGGTTTCTACCGCTTCACCACCGTCCAGCCGGGCCCCTACCCGTGGCGTCAGCACGTCAACGCCTGGCGGCCGGCCCATATCCACTTCTCGCTCTTCGGCACGGCGTTCACCCAGCGGCTGGTGACGCAGATGTACTTCCCGAGCGACCCACTGTTCCCGTACGACCCGATCATCCAGTCGGTGACGGACGACGCGGCCCGGCAGCGGCTGGTCGCCACCTACGACCACAACCTGTCGGTGCCGGAGTTCTCCATGGGCTACCACTGGGACATCGTGCTCGACGGGCCGCACGCCACCTGGATCGAAGAAGGACGCTGACCTGCCATGACGAAGATCGACACGAGCCGTCCGGAGACCGTGCTCCCCACTCCGTCGCACACGGTCGGCCCGTTCTACGGCCACGCCCTGCCGTTCCCCGGCGGCGGTGACATCGCCCCGCTCGGCCACCCGGACACGATCGCCCTCCAGGGCTATGTGTACGACGGGGAGGGCAACCCGTTGCCGGACGCGTTTGTGGAACTGTGGGGCGCGGACCCCGAGGGCAATGTGCCGCAGGTGGACGGCTCGATGCGGCGCGACCCGTCGAGCGGCGGTTTCCTCGGCCGCAACGGCGTGGAGTTCACCGGCTGGGGCCGTATCCAGACGGACGCCAACGGCCACTGGTCCGCGCGGACCCTGCGACCGGGCGCGCGTGGGCACAGCGCCCCGTACCTGAGCGTCTGTGTGTTCGCCCGCGGGCTCCTCGTGCACCTGTTCACCCGGCTCTATCTGCCGGACGACGAGGCCGCGCTGACCGCCGACCCGCTGCTGACGCGGGTGGACCCGGCGCGCCGCGGCACGCTCATCGCCACGCGGGGCGAGCTGGGGACCTACCGTTTCGACATCCGCCTTCAGGGCGAAGGCGAGACGGTCTTCCTGGAGTTCCAGTGACAACTGCTCACCACGACGCCGGTCTGCTCGCCCCCGGGTGGACCGGCTCCCCCGCCGCGGCCGCGACCGGCGACAGCGCCTGTCTGCGGGCGCTGCTCGACGCGGAGGCCGCACTGACCCGCGCCCAGGAGGCGCTGGGGCTGGCCCCGCGGGGCGCCGGAGCGGCGGTCACCTCGGCCGCCGCCGACGGCGACTTCGATGTGCGCTCCCTCGCCGAGCGGGCCCGCGGCGGCGGGAACCCGGTGATCCCGCTGGTCGCCGATCTGACGAAGGCGGTCGGCGGGGAGTACGGCCCGTACGTCCACCGGGGCGCGACCAGCCAGGACATCATGGACACGGCGACGATGCTGGTCGCGGTGCGCGCCCTCGGCATCCTGCTGGCCGACCTCGACCGCGTCCAGCGGGCCCTCGCCCGACTGGCCGCCGCGCATCGCGACACGCCGATGCCGGGCCGGACGCTCACCCAGCACGCCGTGCCGACGACCTTCGGACTGAAGGCGGCCGGCTGGCGGTCTCTGGTGCTGGACGCGCGGGACCGGGTGACGGCGGTCCGGGACTCGCTGCCCGCCCAACTCGGCGGCGCGGCCGGGACGCTGGCGGCCTTCACGGCGTACGGCGCCACCGACGCGACCGCCCTGCCCGCCGCCTTCGCCGGTGAACTCGGGCTTCGGGCACCGCTGTTGCCGTGGCACACCCTGCGCACGCCGATCGCCGACCTGGCCGGCTGTCTGGCCCTCGCGGCGGGCGCGCTGGGGAAGGTCGCGACGGACGTCCTGACCCTCGCCCGCACCGAGATCGCCGAAGTGACGGAGGGCAGCGGCGGCGGTTCCTCGGCCATGCCGCACAAGGCCAATCCGGTGCGGTCCACGCTGATCGCGGCCGCCGCCCGGCGCGCCCCGCAGCTCGCGGCCACGCTGTACGGGTCCCTGGCGGCGGAGGACGAGCGGCCGGCCGGGGCGTGGCACGCCGAGTGGGAGCCGCTCAGAGACCTGCTGCGGCTGGCCGGCGGGGCCGCCCGGGACGCGGCCGAGCTGACCGAGGGGCTCCGGGTGGACGCGGACGCGATGCGGGCGCACCTCGATCTCACCCACGGGCTGATCGTCTCCGAGCGGCTGTCCGCCGCGCTGTCGGCCGCGCTCGGCCGGGCCCGCGCCAAGGAACTGCTCACCGAACTCGCCCGGCGCAGCTACGCCGAGGACCGTCCGCTGGGCGAACTCCTGGCCATGGAGCCCGATGTGAAGGACGTCGACCTCGGCGACCTCACCGACCCCGCCCGCTACACCGGCTCCGCCGGGAGCCTCACCGACCGTGCGCTGGAGCGACGTTGACCGAGAAGCTGCTCAACCACCGTGCCGAGGGTCCGACTTCCGCTCCCCCGCTGCTGCTCGGGCCCTCGCTGGGCACCTCGTACGCCCTGTGGGACAAGGTCGCTCCGGAGCTGTCCGCCACGCACCGGGTGGTCCGCTGGGATCTGCCGGGGCACGGGGGTTCGGCGGCCGACCTGATCGGCCCCGGGGCCACCATGGCCGACCTCGCCGGCCTGGTGCTGGCGCTGGCCGACTCGCTCGGCCTGGAGCGGTTCGCGTACTCGGGCGTGTCCCTGGGCGGCGCGGTGGGTCTGCAGCTGGCGCTGCACCACCCGGAGCGGGTGTCGTCGTTGGCTGTCATCTGCTCGTCGGCCCACTTCAACGGGTCCAAGCCGTGGGAGGAGCGGGCCGCGCTGGTGCGCCGCGAGGGGCTGGCGGGGCTCGCCGAGGGCGCGAACGCCCGTTGGTTCACACCCGGGTTCACCGTGCCGGGGCTGGTAGCCGACCACCGCGACGCGGACCCGGAGGCCTACGCGGCGTGCTGTGACGCGCTGGGCGCGTTCGATCTGCGCGAGCGGCTGCCGGAGATCGCCGTACGGACCCTGCTGATCGCCGGGCGCCAGGATCCGGCGACGCCGCCGGCGCATCTGCGGGAGATCGCGGACGCGGTGCCGGGCGCCACGCTGGTCGAGCTCCCGGGCGCCTCCCACCTCGCGCCCGCCGAGTGCCCCGAGGCCGTGCTGACCGCGCTGCGCGCCCATCTCGACGGCGGGGCCAAGCGGGGCATGGAGGTGCGCCGGGAGGTGCTCGGGGACGCGCACGTGGACCGGGCGCAGGCCGGGCAGAACGCGTTCACCGCGCGCTACCAGGACTTCATCTCCCGCTACGCCTGGGGCGAGATCTGGACCGACCCGACGCTGAGCCGCCGCGAGCGCAGCATGATCACGCTGACGGCGCTGGTGGCGCACGGCCACTACGACGAGCTGGCCATGCATGTGCGGGCGGCCCGGCGCAACGGGCTCACGCCCGAGGAGATCGGCGCCGTCCTGTTGCAGACGGCCGTCTACTGCGGGGTGCCGGCGGCGAACTCGGCGTTCGCGACGGCCCAGCGGGTGCTGGCCGAGGAGGACGGGACCGGCTGAGACGAGTACGGCCGAGGGTGACCCTGCCGGTGGTGGCTCCGGCAGGGTCACCCCCGAACCGGTGTCCCGTGCCTACGGTGGGGGGCATGTCCACCATCCTTATCACCGGCGCCACCTCCGGTCTCGGCCGGTACGTCGCGTTCGCGCTCGTCCGGTCCGGCCACCTCGTCCTCGCCCACGGCCGCGACCACGGCCGTACGGAGCGGCTCGTCGCCGAGTTGCGGGCCGAGGGCCAGGCGGCGGGGTTCGTCGCCGATCTGGCCTCGCTGGCGCAGGTGCGCGAGCTGGGCGCGCGGGTCGCCGAGGCCCACCCCGCGCTCGATGTGCTCGTCAACAACGCGGGGGTGGGCGCCGGTTCGCCCGGTTCGGGCCGTGAGGTGAGCGCCGACGGCCACGAACTGCGGCTGGCGGTGAACTACCTGGCGCCGGTGGCCCTGACCCGCGTCCTGCTGCCGGCCCTGCGCGCGCGGGCGTCCGCGCGGATCGTCAACGTCGGCTCGGCCGGTCAGGAACCCGTCGATTTCGACGACCCCGGATTCACCCGCGGCTACGACGGGTTCGCCGCGTACTGCCGGGCCAAGTTCGCCCTGGCGGCCCATACGTTCGGCCTGGCCGAGGAGTTGACGGGCAGCGGGGTGTCGGTGAACGTGCTCCATCCGGCGACGTTCATGGACACCGCGATGGTCCGCGAGGGCGGGGTGGCGCCCTGGAGCACGGTCGCCGACGGCGCGCCGGGCGTCCTGGCGCTGGCCACCCGGGAGTCGGGGACGGGCCGTTACTTCGACGGAACGCGTCCGGCGCGGGCGCACGAGGCGACCTACGACCCGCAGGTCCGGGCGCGGCTCGAGCGGCTCACGCAGGAGCTGCTGGGCGCCTGACGGCGGACGCCTTTGCCGATCGGCGAGGGGCCGCCGAGGGAAGCCGCGGGCCGCCGAGGGAAGCCGCCGGTGTCACCTCCACCGGCGGCCCGCCGCGGCTACCGGCGTGTCTGTCCGGGTACCAGGCCCACCTGCGGCGCGCCCATCCCCCGCAGTGCCTGCTGGGCCTTGTCCACCAGGCCGTCCGCTCCACAGGAACGCGCCAGCGACAGGCCCCGGCCGAGTTCGGACACGGAGCGGGAGAGGATGCCGTACTCGACGCGGGCGGCCGCGTGTTCGTACAGACAGGGCGAGGCCTCCAGAAAGGTGACCGCCTGCTGGGCCAGCCGGACCGCGCGCTGACCGGTCTCCAGGGCGGCGGCGCAGCGCAGGGCCTCCCCGATCGCGGTGTCGGTGCCGAAGCGCTCGGCCTGACGGCGTGCCTCGGAGACGAGCCGGTTCGCCCGGTCCGGATCCTCGGTGGCCAGCGCCCGGGCGAGTTCGACGGCCCAGGGGACCATCACGGGGTTGAGGTGGCCGCGCACGGCGGCCGCCTTCTCGGCCGCCTCCAGCTCGTTGATGCCGTCCTTGACCCGGCCGACGGCCAGCAGCAGCCGGCCGCGCACCGAGCGGGGGTCGGGCAGCACGATCGTCGACGGGTACGGCGGGGCGAAACCGTACTGTTCGGCGGTCTCCCAGGCCTCGGCGACATGGCCGCGGGCCAGCAGGGTGTCGACGAGGTTGCAGGTCGCCGACCAGTACAGGGGCAGGCCGCGGCCGACGCGTTCGGCGACCCGCAGGGATTCCCTGAGGGACTCCTCCGCCTCCTTCAGACGGCCCCGGCGGCGCAGGCCCAGTCCGAGGTAGGCGTGGGCCAGCGCGAGGTGGCCGCCGCTCCAGCCGGCGGACGTGTAGGCGCGCAGGGCTTCGTTGAAGAGGGCGACGGCGCGGTCCAGCCGGTCGGTGTAGGCGTAGGAGCTGGCCAGCATCATCAGCAGTTCGATGCCCCACTCCTGGTCGGTCCAGCCGAGCCCGGGGGCGAGGCCGCCGTTGACGAGGGCGCGGTCGCAGAACTCGGCGACCTCCTCGGCGTTCTCGCCGTGGGTCATGGCGTCGAAGCCGCGCAGGATGAGCAGGGCGCGCTCGGCGTTGTCCCGGCCGGTACAGGTCGCGGCGAGCTCGGCGAGTCTCTCGGAGCGGCGCGGTGTGGTCGTCTCCCCGGCGTGCACGCCCTCCCACATGAACTGCACCGCCTGGAGCCGCAGCCGCGCGGGTCCGGGGGCGTGCCGGGCGGCCTCCGCCTCGACCGTGCGGACGGCCTCCTCCAGCTGGTCGTTGTGCAGGAGCGCCTGGGAGAGGCGGTAGACGGCGTCGACGCGCTCGGTGCCGTCGAGGCCCGGCATGCCGAGTGCGGTGCGCAGGTGGTCGATGGTCCTGGCGGGGGCGGTGAGAAGGGTGGCGCAGCCCAGTTCGTAGAGCACGTGGGCGTGGACCTCGGGGGCGGGCGGTTCGTCCAGGGCCCGTTCGAGGCATCGGCGGGCCGCGTCGGGGGCGCCGACCGCGAGGTGTTCGCGGGCGGCCTCGCGCAGCTGCTCGACGAGTTCCTCGTCACCCTCCGCGTGTACCTGGAGCAGGTGTCGGGAGGCGGCCGCGAGGCCCTTGCCGGCGTCGGTGACGACCTGGGCGGCGATGCCGTGCATCGCGGTGCGCAGGCCTGTGGGGATGGAGTCGTAGACGGCGGAGGCGATCAGCGGGTGGACGAACTCCAGATCGCCGTCGCCCGCGGGGACGGATCCGGGGACGGGTTCGGTGAGGATGCGGGCGTTGCGCAGCAGTTCGGCGCAGCGCGCCGCGTCGTTCCGGCCGAGTCCGGCGAGCAGGGCCGCCTGGTCGACGGAGATGTCCGCGCCGAGGATCGCGGCGGCCATGGCGAACTTGGTGGCGTCGACGCCCAGTTTCTCCAGGCGGTCGACGAGGCCGCCGCCGCGGGCCGCGCGGTTCAGGGCGCGCAGTTCGCCCGCCGAGGACTCGCTCGCCTCCAGTTCGCTGTCGCGGACCTTGGCGAGGAGTTCGACGGTCTCGTAGGGGTTGCCGTCGGTGACGGCCCACACCTCGCGGCAGAACGCGGCGTCGGCCTGCGGGCCGAGGGTGGCCCGGGTGAGGCCGGCGACCGCGGGCGGGGTCAGGGCGCTGAGGCTGGTGACGGCGCGGCCCGCGGCCAGGCCGATGGCGTCGAGGTGGCGGGCGGCGTCGCCCTTGACCTCGCCGGGCCTGCGGGCCACGACGACCAGGACGGAGAGTTCGTCGAGGCGTTCCACGAACGCGACGAGCCAGCGCAGGGTCTCCTGGTCGGCCCAGTGGGCGTCGTCGATCAGCAGGACGAGCGGGTAGTCGCGCCGGGCCAGCCGGGTCACGGCGGCGACGAGGCCGTCGCACACGCCCTGCGGGTCGGCGTGGCCCTCGCCGGGTTCCAATATGCCGAGGGCGGGGCCGGCGATGTCGTATCAGTCGCCGAGGTACTCGCGGGACTCCTCCGGGTGCAGGGACAGCAGTGTGGGCTGAAGCAACTGCCGTACCACGTTGAAGGGAACGGACCTCAGTGTCTCGCCGCCGCGGGCCGACCAGACCGCGCAGCCGCGGCTCTCGGCGATGCGGCGTGTCTCGGCCAACAGCGCGGTCTTCCCGAATCCCGCCTCGCCCCGGAGCACCAGCAGGTGACCCGACGACGACCGGTCGGCGCAGAGCGTCTCCACCGCCTCCGCGATGGCGGCGACCTCCCGCTCGCGCTCCCACAGGAAAGCCGAGGCAGCCGCCGCCGGCCTGACCTCCGTCATCCCGCTACCTCCCCAAGTCGCCCGAACGACGTACCGACGTCGAGCGTAGCCTTCCGGGGGCCCGCGCGGAGGGCGGTCCGGGCAGGTCCCGCCTTCACGAGTGACGGGCGACGGTCCGGGACCCCCGGCGGGCCTGCGGAAGTGGTCCCCTGACGTCAACGGCGAGTGACGGGCACCGAATTGACGTCGAATTCACGCCAGCCGGGCGACGGGCGCCCGGAACGGATTTCCACGGAGTGCCCTCCCTCTCATCCGGCTTTCACCGACGCCTCATACGGTGGGGACATGACGCAGGTGACTCCTCCCGGGTGGTATCCCGATCCGGGGCAGACAAGTGACGGTCCCGCCACCGAACGCTGGTGGGACGGCAAGGCATGGACGGACCAGACCCGCGCCGCGGGCTCGGCCGCCGTATGGGGTCCGCCGGCGCAGACCCCGGCGGACGGGTCGTACCCGGCGTATCCCGGGTATCCGGGGTATCCGGGGTATCCCGCGGCGCGGGCGGGCACGGGACGACGGCGCGGGCTGCGGACGGGCATAGCCGTCGCCGCGGCCGTGGCGGTCCTCGCCAGCATCGGGGTCGGCGTGTACGCGCTGGCCAAGGACGACGGCTCCGGCGGCGGCGGCACGGCCCAGGGACCGGGCGGGCAGGGCGGGCCCGGCGGCGCGGGCGGACAGGACGGCGGCGGCCAGGGCGGGCCCTTCGGCGACTCCGGCGGTTCAGGAGGCTCCGGGGGTTCGGGGGGCTCCGGGGGTTCGGGCGGGGCGTCTCCCTCGCCCGGGGAGTCCGAGGCGCCGAAGATCAAGAGCGGTGCGGTGACCGACGCCCTCAACGGGATCACCATCCCCATCCCGGACGGCTGGACCGGCCAGGAGCTGAGCGTGGGCGCGCAGCTAACCTCCGACTCCTCCTACAAGTGCCCCGGCGACACGTCCAAGACCTGCACCAAGGGGGGCGTGTACTCGGCGCCCGTCGAGGTGCTGGAGACCAAGGGCGAGACCGCCGAGGCGGTCGCGAAGGCGGACATCCCGGCCAACGCCGAGGAGTCCTACGGCGGCACGACGTACGGCGCGATCACCTCGCACCAGGTGCTCGCCTCCAAGGCGGTGACGGTGGCCGGGCAGAAGGGCTACCTGGTGCGCTGGAAGGCGGTCACGAGCAAGGGCGCGGACGGGTACGTCGAGTCGCTGGCGTTCCCGGCGCCCGCGGACACCAAGCGGATCGTGGTGCTCCGTTTCGGGGTCGACGCGGACCAGAGCGTGTCGGTCATCGACACGATCACCTCGGGCATCAAGGTGTCGACAGGCGGCGGCAGCGGACAGGACGTCTGACACGGTCGGCCGGGTGGGGCGCCCCTCCGCTCAAGGGGGCCCCGCCCGGCCGGGTGGTGCGCGCCGCCCCCGTCCCCACGGTGCGGCGCGAGACAGGTCACCGTCCAGTCATCCCGTGGACGGCGGCCTGAGCCATGTGGTGTTCTCCGTGTCGGTCTCCGCGCCGGTCCCTAGGTGAGGCCGAGCGCCGGCAGTACGGCCGCCTCCACGAAGCGGACCAGGTACTCCTGGTCCGCGTACTCCCCGTCGACGACGGGCCGGGCGCGGATCACACCGAACATCTGCGCCGGGACGTACTCCAGCGCCGGGTGGTCGCGGGCGACCTCGCCGCGTTCGACCCCGCGGCGCAGGATCTCCCGCAGCGCCTCGATCTCGGGGGTGATGATCGCCTCCCGCAGCGCCAGCGCGAGGTCCTCGTCGCCGGTGACCGCGTGGCCGAGGGCCTGCAGCAGCTTGGTGTCGTTCGTGGACCAGCGACCGGTGGCCCGCGCGGCCTCGCGCAGGTCGTCGGCGAGCGAGCCGGTGTCGATGCCGGTGAGCCGGGCCTGGCGGCGGGAGCGCAGGGCGGCCACGACGAACTGGGGCTTGGTCTTCCACTGCCGGTAGAGCGTGGACTTGCTGCACCTGGTGCTGGCGGCGATGCCCTCCATGGTGACGGCTTCGTAGCCGCATTCGCGGACCTGGTTCAGAACGGCGTCGAAGAACTCCTGCTCACGCTCGGGCGTGAGCTTGGAGCGGCTCGTGGCGGCGACCGACTCGGGCCCGTCCGCTGCCTGCGACATCATCTGCCGTCCCCTCGCTTCTCTTCCGTCTCTGAGGCTTGCCTCGAGGCCCGTGCGAGAGCCTCTGTCCAGTGTGGCGCACATCAATCGATACGCCAGTGTACCGGTACGCGCTCGTATCGGTACACTGGCGTATCGGTACTAAATCGTATCGATGGTGAATGCACGAGTCACGAGCACGGCAGCACCACCCACACGCACCACCGTCAGTGAAGGGGCCGGGGGATGAATGCCCGCACCGAGCCTGGGGAAGCGGAGCCGGTCACACCGGCGCGGCCGCCCATAGTCCGAGAGCTCCTGCTGGTCGCAGGGCTCTTCCTCGTCTACAAGCTCGGCCGGCAGCTGGCCGCCGGCCACACCGGCGAGGCCTTCCGCAACGCCCGCGACGTGTGGCACGTCGAACGCCTGCTCCGGCTGCCCCAGGAAGGCTCCGTGCAGGCCCTGCTGCTGCACGGCGACACCGTGGTCCAGGTCGCGAACACCTACTACGCGACCGTGCACTTCCCCGCCACCCTGGCCTTCCTGGTCTGGCTGTACCTGCGGCGCCCGGCCCACTACGTGTGGGCCCGCCGGGTGCTGGCCGCGGTCACCGCCGCGGCCCTGGTGCTGCACCTCGCCCTGCCGCTCGCCCCGCCGCGGATGCTCGCGGCGACGGGACTCGTCGACACCGCCCGCGTGTACGGGCCGTCGGTGTACGGGCCGCCGCGGACGGACCACCTGTCGAACCAGTTCGCGGCGATGCCCTCGCTGCACTTCGGCTGGGCCCTGATGGTCGCCATCGGCCTGATCGTCGCCACCCGGTCGCGGTGGCGGTGGCTGTGGCTGCTGCATCCGCTGCTGACCCTGCTGGTGATCGTGGGCACGGCGAACCACTACTGGCTCGACGCGGTCGTGGCGGGCGCGCTGCTCGGCCTCGCCCTCGTCCTGATCCACGCCCCCCGGCGCAAGTCCACGACGGCGGGACGCGGAGCGCCCGTCCTCGTCCCGGCGGAGCAGCCGGTCCTCGTGGGAGCGGGCCGATGAACGCCACCCTGGTCGCCGTCGTCCTGTCCCTCTTCTCGGCCGTCGCCTACGCGGCCGCCGCCGTCGCCCAGGAACGGCTGGCCTCCCAACACCCCGGCACCGGCCTGCTGCGCCTGCTCGGCAACGCCGCCTGGTGGTGGTCGGTCGGGCTGAACGCCGCCGCCGCGCTGCTGCACGTGGTCGCCCTCAAGTACGGACCGCTCACCGTGGTGCAGCCGCTCGGCGCGCTCACCCTGGTCGCGGCGGTGCCGATGGGCGCGCGGGTCGCCGGGCGCCAGGTCAGCGCCGCCGAGTGGCGGGGCACCGCCTTCACCCTGGCCGGCCTGGCCGCGATCCTGGTCACCGCGTCGGGCCCGGCTCCCGAGGACGTCCTGAGCATGCCGGAGGCGGTCGCGGTGGCGGGGGCGACCGCGACGCTCATCGGGCTGCTGGCCCGGCGCGGCGCCAGGCCGGGACTGCGGCACGCGACCGCGTCCGGCTTCGCCTCGGGCGTCGCCTCGGCGCTCACCCAGACCGTGACGGTGGCCGCGACGGACCGTTCGGGCCCGCTGCTCAGCGTGCAGGTGATCGGGGTGGCGCTGCTGGTCGCGGCCTTCGCGACGGCCGGACTGCTGCTGTCGCAGACCGCCTACCGGGGTGGCCTCGGCGCACCGCTGGCGATGGTGACCCTGGCGAACCCGGTGGCCGCCGCGGCGATCGGCCTCGCGCTCCTGGGCGAACGCCTGCAGGGCGGGGCGGCGGGCGTGCTCCTGGCGCTGGCGGGAGCGGGCGTCGCGGGCTGGGGCGTGGTGCTGCTGTCCCGGGCCGCGCCGGAATCCGGTGCCGACCAGGACGAGGATCACCCCGTGGCGGCGGTGCTGGCCCTGAGGCCGGAGACGGCGTCGGCCGAACCGGCGCTGCTGCCCCGGCCGACGACCGGGCCCGAGCACCTCACTCCGCTGTAGCGCGGGTGCGACGGGTGACACCGCGGGGTGTCACCCGTCGCACAGGGCGTCAGCCCAGACCGCGCGCGTCCTGCTTGAGCGCGGTGTCCACGGTCAGGGCCGTGGCGACGACCAGGCTCAGCAGCGGCTCGGGCAGCTGGTAGTGGAACTGGAGGACGTAGTTGTCCGCCGTGGTGAACATCGTCTTGGCGAGGCCTTCCCAGGTCTTGGTGATCCGGGCGACCTCGTTGTCGGCGTGGTCGACGATCGCGAAGTTCCACGCCCGCCAGTTCTCCGCCTTGATCGCGCCGACCTTCCGGCCGTCCGCGTTGATGGCGAAGTTGATCTTTCCGATGACGTTCTGCTGGACGATCTCGCCGACCGGCTGCCCGTCGGGGCGCGTCACGACGACCCGTGACTTGAGGAACTTCGCCGGACGCGTGAGCAGCAGCACCGGCTGCCCGTGGACGTCGCGGATCTCCAGCCGGTGCGTCAGGTACTGGTCGATGCTGACGACGAAGCGCAGGATCTTGCGCAGCGCGCTCTGGCCGACCTGGACGACCGAGCCGAGCTGACCGCCCTGCTGGTCCATGACCTTGTACTCGTTGGTCAGCTCGATCAGCTTGGCCTTCTGGTTCACCACCAGCACCGGCTCGCTGAACAGCGTGCCGCCGCCGGGGCCGCTCGAGGCGACCCCGGCCTGCTGCTGCACCTGACGCTGGACCCGCTCGTCCGGCCCCGTCTGCTGCTGGGGCACCTGCGGCGCGGCCTGGCCCTTGCCGTCCGCGTGCGTGTGCTCGGTCCACTGGGCGCCGTCCCAGTAACGCAAGGTCTGGGCCGCCCCGTGCGGGTCCGGGTACCAACCTGAAGGTGTGTTCGAATGCGTGGTCACCGGGGCACAATACCCGGAGCCGACCGGGACCTGACCAGCCCCCACGATGCGGTGTTCACCGCGCATTTGCCGTGGCGCCGGCCCAAGCCGGTCACTCCGTGACGATCGCCGGGTCGCTCACACCGGGGCGGCCGTTCTCGACGTGTCCGGCGAACCGCCTGAGGAACGCCGGGTCGGCGCCGGACGTGACCGTGACGTCGTACCACCGGCGGCTCGCCCGCAGGTCCAGGGTGCGCTTGAGCGATCCGCCGGGCCGCAGCTTGACGGTCGTGGGCCTGCCGCCGTAGCCGTCGGCCACCTTCAGCTCCACCGTGCCGTATCCCCGGTGGGTGAAGGTCAGTTCGAGACCGTCGTCGACGTGCCGGGCGGTCACCTCGGGCCCGGCCGCCTTGCCCGCTCCCTCGAAGACGCGCAGGAAGCCGTTCGGGCCGTGCACGGTCAGGTCGTGCGCGCCGCCCGAGTACGCCGAGTTCCAGGTGTCGGAGACGGTGGCGCCCGCCCCGGTGGTGTAGCTCCACGGTCCGTCGGCGCGGTTGCCGGAGGTGACCAGGAAGGCGGCGCCGGCCTTGGCCCCGGAGGCGAAGGCGAGGGTGAGGGTCCCGGCGGTCGGGTCCACCGAACCGTGCACGCTGGGCGCGTACATGAGCGGACGGGTGGGCCGCGTGCCGCGCTCCTGCTTCGGCAGGACGGGGTGGGCCGGCGGGGTGGGCACGTAGTCGGGGTGGCGGACCTTGTCCGGGGGCTCGTAGCCGTCGGTGTCCGGCAGGGCGACCGGCCGGGCGTCGGCGCGGGAGAAGTCGAACGCGGAGGTCAGATCGCCGCACACCGCGCGCCGCCACGGCGAGATGTTCGGCTCGTGAACGCCGAAGCGGCGCTCCATGAACCGGATGACCGAGGTGTGGTCCAGCGTCTCGGAACAGACGTAACCGCCCTTGCTCCAGGGCGAGATGACGAGCATGGGGACACGCTGGCCGAGGCCGTAGGGGCCGGCGACATGGCCGCTGTCGCCGGCGAACACGTCCGGGCCGGTGTCGACCGTCGACCTGCCCTGCGCGGCGGAGGCCGGCGGGAACGCCGGGACCATGTGGTCGAAGAAGCCGTCGTTCTCGTCGTAGGTGACGAACAGGGCCGTCTTCGCCCACACCTTCGGGTCGGAGGTGAGCGCGTCGAGAACCTGGGCGATGTACCAGGCGCCGTAGTTCGCCGGCCAGTTGGGGTGCTCGGTGAAGGCCTCGGGGGCGACGACCCAGGAGATCTTCGGCAGCTTGCCGCCCTTGACGTCCGCCTTCAGCCGGTCGAAGAAGCCCTCGCCCTTGCGGGCGTCGGTGCCGGTGCGGGCCTTGTCGTACAGCGGGTCGCCGGGCCGGGCGTTCTGGTACTGGGTGAAGTACAGCAGCGAGTTGTCGCCGTAGTTGCCGCGGTAGGCGTCCTGGATCCAGCCCCAGCTGCCGTTCTTGTCGAGGCCGTCGCCGACGTCCTGGTAGATCTTCCAGGAGACCCCGGCCGCCTCCAGGCGTTCGGGGTACGTCGTCCAGCTGTAGCCCACCTCGTCGTTGCCGAGGACCGGGCCGCCGCCCTTGCCGTCGTTGCCGGTGTAGCCGGTCCACAGGTAGTAGCGGTTGGGGTCGGTCGAGCCGATGAACGAGCAGTGGTAGGCGTCGCAGATGGTGAAGGCGTCGGCGAGCGCGTAGTGGAAGGGGATGTCCTTGCGGTTCAGGTACGCCATCGTGGTGGCGGACTTGGCCGCGATCCAGCCGTCGTACTTGCCGCCGTGGAAGGCCGCGTGGCCGTCGTTCCAGCCGTGCGGGAGGTCCTGCAGGAAGGCCAGACCCAGGTCGTCGGCGTCGGGGTGGAAGGGGAGGACGTCCTTGCCGGCGCCGTCCGTCTGATGCCAGACCGACTTGCCGTTCGCGAGGGTGACCGGGCGCGGGTCGCCGAAGCCCCTGACACCTCTCAGCTTGCCGAAGTAGTGGTCGAAGGAGCGGTTCTCCTGCATCAGGACGACGATGTGCTCGACGTCCTCGATCGACCCCGTGCGGTGGTTCGCGGGCAGCGCGGCAGCGCGTTCGATGCTGCCGGAGAGAGCGGTGAACGCCGTGGTGGCGCCCGCAAGTTGGAGGAATCGGCGCCGGTTGACCTCGGGCATGGGTGAGGCACCTCTCGTACGGAAGGGGCTGCGCCTGCCGGTTCGTGACGCAATGCGCGCGCAAGGAGTGTTTCAAGGGCACCGAACGTCAGGGAAGGGCCGGATGACGTCGGCGTGAAGGTCGACGGTACGAGGGGTGTGCGACCGGCCAAGGGATCCCCAAACAGCTCCGGTCCGCCGACTCGGGGTCGGGCATCGACCTTTTCGCCTCAGTGGACGAAAGGGACAACCTGCCGAGCCGGGCCCGCGTTCCTGTTTCTGTACGTTCCGGGCGATCACCCTGCTGCTGTCGGGCCTGGCGGCCGGCATCATCTGCACCCCCGGCCGACCTGGACCCGGGTACTCGCAGACGGCGCCGCCGCGAAGCACTCCTTCTCGGCGGGACGGCCGTGTGGCTAACGCGCCGCCGTCTCGTCCTCGATGTCGCGGACCAGTTGGATGGCCCGGCCCAGCGTGGCGACTCGGGCACCGAGGGTCTCTCCGGCGGGATAGAAGCGAACGGTGTCGACTCCGGCATCGCGCCACACGCGCAACCGCTCGCGCCCCCTGCGACTGGACGCCGGCAACCCCTTCCCCGAGCCCGAGGCCGCCATGGCCAAGCACCACGCCACCCGTCTGTCGGTCGACATGGCCCGCGACGCCGTCCAGCCTTCGGCGGGCTGGGATTCGCCCGCGAACTCGGCGCCGACGACCGGCCCTGCCCCATCGAGGCCCTCTACCGCGACAGCAAGATCGGCGAGATCTACGAAGGCACCAACGAGATCCAGAAATGGGTCATCGCCCGCCAGATCTTCGGCCGCGACATCACCGGGTAGCACCGGCCGGCCCCCGGGCACCGCTCAGCGGGACCCCGCGAGGAGACCCACCCGGCCCGCCGCCGCTCGACGCGGCGCGCGCCACGCCTTCGAACAACCGGCTGATGCTGCCCGGACCGCGTACACCACGGCCGCCGCACAAGGCAGCCGCCTGCGAGGGACGTCTCCGCTGAAACGAGGGAGCGGATCGCCGGCGCTCCTGGCACCAGGCCCTCTGAGCCCGAACGGAGCGCCACGGACGAGCCGGTCGACGCGGTGGCGCCGGCACAGCGCGTCGAGACGTGCAAGGCACCGGGTTGCTGCCGGCACCTGCGCGGCGCGGGAAGTCACGCCGCGCAGTGGGCCGTTGCCGCGGCGGGCCGAAGATCCCGGTGGCATCCGCACCGGATCCCGGCGCGGATGC
Organism: Streptomyces sp. NPDC102259; assembly: GCF_044766465.1. Classification (NCBI taxonomy): domain Bacteria; kingdom Bacillati; phylum Actinomycetota; class Actinomycetes; order Kitasatosporales; family Streptomycetaceae; genus Streptomyces; species Streptomyces sp. NPDC102259. Next base: position 81,157 of record NZ_JBIWMA010000016.1, read on the forward strand.
CACCGCGGACCTCAGAACATGGTGCTCTCTCCGAGGTGGGCTTCGGCGGCCTGTTCCGGCTGGTAGTCGTTGAAGGCCTGCTCGTAGAAGGCGATCACGAGCGCCTTGTTGCCGTCAGCGGACATGCTGTTCCCCTGCCATGCGGATGGAACGAAAACGCGTCAGCCGGTCATGGCGTCGCGGACGAGCGCGGTGTCGACGAACTGCTCGAAGCGGACGATGAGTCCGCCGCGTACGACGAAGTGGTGCGCGACGCGTACGTCGATCGGCTTGCCGGTGGCCTTGTTGGTCGCGGTGTAGCGGGCCAGGACGACGACGTTCTCGCCGTCGACGACGTAGGTGTCGTCGTGCGCGGTCCAGTCCTCCCAGTCCTTGCCGAGCTGTTCCATGACGTGGGAGGTGACACCGTCGGGGGTGCGGTAGGTGCCGGCCAGCGGAAAGCCGGCCATCTCGGTCCACTCCACGTCCGGGGCGAGGGTGGCGCGCAGGGCCTCGAGGTCTGCGGCGGCGGAGGCCAGGTACTGCCGCCGTACGACGTCGGCGGGTGCGGTGGAGGTGGCGAACTCGCTCATGGTCAGCCCCACTTCATCTCGCCCTTGGCGACCTTCGCGCCGATCTGGGCGGCGATCAGCATGCCGTTGTCCGGGTAGCGGGCCACGAGCGCCTCGGTCAGCGCGGTGCCGTCGGCCGCCTTGCCGAGTTCCTCCTCGAAGGCCAGCAGGTAGTCGCGGGTGGCGGTGATGGCGGAGGCGTCGGCAGCGGTGGCGGGCAGGCGGTGGCCGGGGACGACGAGCTGCGGGTCGAGGGCGGCCATCTCGTCGAGCAGGTCGATCCAGGTCGCGCGGTCGCCGGGGGTGGGGGTGTCGGCGACCCAGACGTGCTCCTGCTGGAACAGCAGGACGCCGCCGAGCAGGGCGCGGGACTCCGCCTGCCACAGGTAGTGGCGGTCGGGCAGACCCGCGGGGCCGCCCTTGAGCTCGAAGCGGTGACCCTCCAGGGTGAGGTCGCCGGTCAGCGGGGTGAGCTCTACCAGGCGGGTGGGCAGGTTCGGGCCGAGTGCGGCCCACGCCTTGAGCTTGCCCTCGTAGGAGTGCTGGATGTGCTCGATGACGATCGGGGTGGCGACGAAGACCGCGTCGGGGAAGGCGTCGGCGATCACCTCGGCGCCGAAATAGAAGTCGGGGTCGGCGTGGGAGACGAAGACGGTGGTGAGCTTCTTGCCGGAGTCGAGGACCGCGGCGGCCAGGCGGTGGCCGTCGGCGCGGGTGAACGCGGCGTCCACCAGCAGGGCGTCGGTCTCGCCGGTGACGAGGGTGGCGGTCTTGTTCTTCGATCCGGCGGGGAAGTCGAGGTCAAGGATCGTGAAGTCGAGGGCGCTCATGCTCATGGCTCCTTGCAGGGGTGGAGGGTCGGGGGGTCAGGAGAGGCTTGCGAGACGCCGGTCCACCTCGTCGGCGGTGGCGTGACCGCGGGCCAGCGGGGTGACGTGCTCGCCGTCGACGGCGAGGAGGGTGGGGAAGCCGGAGACCCCGTGCCGGGCCGCGCGGCGGAAGTCGGCGCGGGCCGCGGTCTGCGCCTCGGGCGCTTCGAAGGCGGCGACGACGGCGTCCGCGTCGAGCCCGGCCGCCCGGGCGACCGAACGGTACGTGGCCGCCTCCGACAGGCTCAGGCCGTCGACGTAGAAGGCGTGCTGCACGGCCGTGGCCAGCTCCGTCGCGCGGTCGGGGGCCACCTGACGCAGGGCTGCGACGCCACGGGCGGCGGCCTCGGAGTCCATCACGAACGAACCGTCGGCGATCAGCCGCTCGTAGGCCTCGCCGAACTCGGCACCGGTCCGCTCGGCGATCTGGGCGTTGGCCCCCTGGACGTAGCCGAATTCGCGGATCGGGACCCGGCGGCCGCCGGTGAACAGACCACCGGAGACGACCTCGACCGGCAGGTCGGGGTGGCGCGTGGTGATCTCGCGCAGGGTCGCGGTGAATCCGTGCGACCAGCCGCAATAGGCGTCGAAGACGTAGACGAGCTTCATCGAGGACCTCGGCAGAGAGGGGCGCCCGCCGACTGCGAGCGATTCACCTGATCAAACAGTAACTGACTCGTCAGATATTTCTCGACCCATGTGATCTGGGGCACATGCGAGCACGCAATGCCATGAGATCTGCGCTACCGCCGGTCCGCAGGTCAGGGAAGTCGAGGCAGTACGCCCCGGGCCGTGTGGCTGAGGATGCGCAGATCCTCCGCGAACCGCGCGCGGTCGGCCGCCGGGAGGGGCTCCACGAAGTACCGCTTGATGTTCTCCAGGTGCACCCTGGCAGCGCGTACGGCCGTCTCCTCGCCCAGCGGGGTCAGCCGCACCAGCTTTCCGCGCCGGTCGCCGGGGGACTCCACGCGCGTCACGAGACCAGCCGTCTCCATGCGGTCCACCAGCCGGGTGGCGCCGCCGGTGGTCAGGACCTGCTCCTGCGCGACAGCCCGCATGGAAAGCCCCGGCTCACTCGCCCGGCCGAGGATCAGCAGCACCTCGAAGACCAGGTGGCTGATGCCGCACTCCACCTCAAGGGCCCGGCCGAGGATGTACTCCAGTCGGTTCGCCGCTCCCTGCAGCCGTCCGAACGCCAGGATGAGCTCATGGTCGGCGGCCTCCTTCGCCGTCCTGATCTCCACTTCCCCATCCACAGCCGTGCTGCCCCTCTCGTCGTCCCGGTACCACCGTACCGATCACGTACGTAGGGGACGGGTGCCCCAGGGCCTCCTGCCACTCGGTCGCCTCGCGATCCCGAGCCGCAGGAGACCCTTGATCCAACTGTCAGTCGATACGCACGATCTTTCTACGGCAAGGACGCCGACCTCGGACCCGGATCTGCTTCATCTCCGGCTCGAGGATGTCTGCGCTGTTGAGGTCGGAACTGGCGCGAGTTCGGCCTGCACCGGAGCGCCACCGCCTCGGCAGGGGGATGCCGACCGGCGGGGGGATGACGCTGGCCGGCCGCCCTCGGTGCGCTCCCGGGCCAAGCAATTCCCGGCAGGTGGGCCACACATCGTGCCGACCGGTTGCTCAGAACAGCCCCGCGTCTTCCCCGATCTTCCAGCCGCCGACGCCGTGGACAGACAAGGATCATGGCTGAAGACAGGGGAATCCCTCCCCTTCCTCGATGAGGGAGTTGTCATGGGCGATGAGCAGGACACGCTGTCAGAGTTCGTCGAGGCGACGGCCACGAAGTTCGGGGTGGCTGGTGTTGCCGTTGGGGTGTGGGTGGACCGCCGGGAGGTCTACGGGTGCCACGGCGTGACGAGCGTCGAGAACCCGCTGCCCGTCGATCAGGACACGCTGTTCGTGTTGGGCTCGGTCACGAAGTCCTTTACGGCGACCGCGCTGATGCGCCTGGTCGCGGAGGGGCGGGTCGAGCTGGACGCGCCGGTGCGCCGGTATGTTCCCGAGCTCGCGCGCCCGGATGAGCGGGCCGCGGCGGAGATAACCGTGTTGCAGCTGCTCAACCACACTGCGGGCCTTGACTGGAGGATGAGCGTCGACACCGGCGAGGGGGACGATGCCTTGGCCGCGTATGTGGCAAGGATGTCCGAGTCGGAGCTGATCGCGCCGCCTGGCGCCCGGGCCTCCTACAGCCAGGTGGGGTACAACCTGGCTGGGCGGATCATAGAAAGGGTTACGGGTCTGACCTATGAGCAGGCCATCGCCTCGCTTCTGTTCGAGCCGTTGGGTCTTTCGCACACTTTTTTCGCTACGAATGACGTCATGACACGGCGGTTCGCGGTGGGGCACAACGTGGGTGAGGACGGGACGCTGGCCGTCGCGCGGCAGTGGAAGGACAGTCGCGGCAACAACCCCGGCGGGGGCGCCGCGTCCTCGGTGACGGACATGCTTCGTTGGGCCCGGTTCCATCTCGGTGACAGCCGCGCACAGGACGGTGCCCAGGTGTTACCCGCCGAGGTTCTGCGGCAGATGCAAGTGGAGACTGTGGAATTGCGGGGCAGCACGCTCGGCGACGCCTTCGGCATCTGCTGGTTCCTGCGTGACGTGGACGGCGTTCGCACCGTCGGCCATGGTGGATCGGCCAACGGCCAGTTCACTGAGCTGCTGATCGTGCCCGAACGCGACTTCGCTGTCGTCGCACTGTCCAACGCGGGCCCGGATGGCGGCCTCGCCTTCAACCAGGCCGTCGTCCGGTGGGCGCTCGAGCACTACCTCGGGGTCGCCGACCGGGACCCGGAGCCGCGCCCCTACGACGAGGAGCAGGCCCGGGAACTCGTCGGGAGCTACGCGAACGACATGATGACGCTCACCATCGCCACAGATGGGGCCAGGTTGACGATCGCGTGCGGGATCAAACCGGAGATTCGCGCGGCGGCGGACACCGAACTGCCCCCGGATCTCCCGCAGGCCGAGCTCGGCCTGCTGCCCGGCGAGGCGGACGAATACATCATCACCGGTGGAGGTCTGAAGGGGCAACGCGGCTTCTTCACCCGCGACGAGAGCGGTGTGATCACCGGGGTCGACCTCGCCGGCCGGTTGTTCAATCGGGTTCCCATGGCTTCCAAGTAGCGGGCTGACGCGCGAGTGATCATCGTCATGGGTGGGGACATGTGGATCCAGGCGCGTACGGCCATGTTCCATCCCGCCTTCTGTGGCGTCTCGAACCAACACCTCAACTAGTTGGCCACGGAACTCGCTCCGCGCTGGGAGGCACGGTGCGAGTCCGGACGCCATGACCGGCGTGGCGGTGCCCGCGAGCGGCCCCGCCCAGGAAGCCCAAGGGACTCGGCGATGACGACGGGCCGCTGACCGAGCGGTACGGCTGGCGCGAGGCCGAGCGCCGACGATCCGCACCAGTTCCCGCAGGCCGACGGCATGACCGCTGGCTCCATCGCCGGCGGCCAGCGGCACGGCGCCTCGCATCACTGTTCCCACCAGGGTGTTTCCAAGCGCTCTTCCGTGACACGGAAGCCGTATTGCGGCCTTGCGAGGCCCCCGCGGACGATGTCGCCACGAGCCAGAGACGGGAGCCGAACACCATGCCCCATACGACCAGTTTCGCCAGGAACCAGTGGTACGTCGCCGCCTACAGCACCGAGGTCGGGCGCGAGGAGTTGCTCGGCCGGACGATTCTGGGTGAGCCGCTCGTCTTCTACCGGACCGAGGAGGACGGGACGCCCGTCGCGCTGCACGACCGCTGCGTGCACCGCCGCTTCCCGCTGTCGGAGAGCCGGCTCGACGGCGACCGCATCGTGTGCGGCTACCACGGCTTCACATACGACACCACCGGCGCCTGTGTGTACGTGCCGGGGCAGAAACGCATCCCGCGCACCGCCCGGGTCACCTCATACCCGGTGGTCGAGCAGGACTCGCTGGTCTGGGTGTGGATCGGCGACCCGACGCTCGCCGATCCGCGGGCGATCCCGCGCGCCCGGCACCTCGACGCCCCCGGCTGGACCACCGTCCGGGGCATGGAGCCCATCGACGCGGACTACGGGCTGCTCGTCGACAACCTCCTCGACCTCTCCCACGAGACGTATCTGCACGGCGGCTACATCGGCACTCCCGAGGTCGCCGAGACGCCGATCACCACCGAGGTCGACGAGGGCGCCGGGATCGTGCGGGTGAGCCGGCACATGGACGACGCCGAGTGCCCGCCGTTCTACGCCCGTTCGACCGGCATCGAGGGCAGGATCACCCGCTGGCAGGACATCGAGTACCACGCGCCCTGTCTGTATCTGCTGCACAGCCGCATCGCGCCGGTGGGCGTCCTGCCCGAGGCCGACGGCAGCGACCCGAACGGCTTCCACACCGAGATCACCTACGCGATCACGCCGTCCGACGACGGCAAGGTGTACGACTTCTGGATGGTCTCGCGGGACTGGGCGACGGACGACGACGAGGTCACCGCGTTCCTGCGGGGCAACAACCACACGGTGGTCATGCAGGACGTCGACGCGCTCAACCTCCTGCAGCGGACGCTCGGTTCGGAACGCACCGGCTACCAGGAGCTGAGCATCAACATCGACACCGGCGGTCTGGCCGCACGCCGGATCCTCGCCCGGCTGGTGGAGGAGGGCGACAAGCCCGTGGAGAAGGTCCTGTGAGCACCGGCCCCACCGGCGAGATCTACCGCATCGACTGGCTGCCGGGCACCGACGTGCTGCACGGCACCTGTCACTGCGGCGCCGAGTACACCTCCCAGGACCCGATCGAGATGTGGGAGTGGATGCTCGGCCACCCCGAAGGACACCGGCCGCGAGGAAACGACTGATGAGCGTGTACGAAACCGAACTGGTCGTCGCGGGCCGCGAGTTCGCCGCCGACGGGGTGCTCGCCCTCACCCTGCGGCACCCGCTGGGCGAGCCGCTCCCGGTGTGGGAGCCGGGCGCCCACGTGGACCTCGTCCTCGGGCCCGAGCTGGAGCGCCAGTACTCGCTGTGCGGCGATCCGGCCGACCGGTCCGCGTGGCGGATAGCCGTGCTGCGCGAGCCGGCCGGACGGGGCGGATCCGCCCATGTGCACGAGCAGTTGAGGCCGGGCGACAAGGTGCGGGTGCGCGGCCCGCGCAACCATTTCGCGCTGCGCCCGGCAGCCCGCTACCGCTTCGTCGCGGGCGGCATCGGGATCACCCCCATCCTGCCGATGCTCGCGGCGGCCGAGGCGGCGGGCGCCGAGTGGAGCCTTCTCTACGGCGGCCGCACCCGCGCGTCCATGGCGTTCGCCGGGGAGCTGGCGCGGTACGGCGACCGGGTCACCGTCGCCCCGCAGGACGAGAGCGGTCTGCTCGACCTCGGTTCCGTGCTCGACGCGCTGCCCGAGGGGGCCCTCGTCTACTGCTGCGGCCCGGGCCCGCTGCTGGACGCCGTGGAGGAGCGCTGTCCGGCCGACGCGCTCCAGGTCGAGCGGTTCCAGGCGAGGGAGCAACCGGCGGGTGAGGACGGCGAGTTCGAGGTCGAGCTCGCCCGGAGCGGCCGGACGCTGACCGTCTCGGCGGGCGTGTCCGTGCTGGACGCCGTGCGCGCGGCGGGGGTCGAGGTGCTCTACTCCTGCACGGAGGGCACCTGCGGCACCTGTGAGACCGACGTGCTCGAGGGCACGCCGGAGCACCGGGACTCCGTCCTCGGTCCGCAGGAGCGGGAGGCCGGGGAGACGATGATGATCTGCGTGTCCCGGTGCCGGGGGCGGAGACTCGTCCTGGATCTGTGACCGGATCCGTGGCCCGAGGCGCGGTGGCGCCGCCCGCGGGGTCGGTGATCCGCAGGTCGGCCTCGATCCGTGCCACGGCCGCCGGCAACGGTGGCAGCAGATCCCGGCGGACGGCGGCGACCGAGGTGCGGCCGGCGTGATGCGGGTGGTCGGCACCCGGGCGACGTAGAGGATGTCGTCGCCGTCCAGGACGCACAGCGAAGAGGATTCCTTCACCTGTGCGACGTTCCAGCAGCGGATGACCGCGAGGCCCCGCTCGAAGGGCCTCACGAAATGCAGTGCTCGGGCGACGGTGGACATGCCACCCTCCCCGACTGTCAACAATTTCGTCAGCCAAACCCATTGACCCCGTCGGACGGCGGGCTCTACGTTCCCTGCACGCCAATGGAGCACTACTGTGCGATGTGCGCACAGCCTGTCGGAACACCGTTGTCTGCACAGGAGGAGCCTTGCGTCGTCTGTTCGCCGGTCTCGCGGCCGGCACCTTCCTGCTCGCCACGGCGGCCTGTGGCTCGTCCGACGACTCCGGTACGTCCACCGGGAGTTCGTCGTCCGAAGGCACCACGACCGTCAAACTCGGACTCATCCCCATCGTCGACGTGGCGCCCGTCTATCTGGGCGTGAAACAGGGTTTCTACGAGCAGCACGGCCTCAAGCTGTCGATCACCACCGCACAGGGCGGCGCGGCGATCGTGCCCGGAGTCGTCAGCGGACAGTTCCAGTTCGGCTTCAGCAACATGACCTCCCTGATGGTCGCGCAGTCCAACAACGTCCCCGTGCGGGCCGTTTCGAACGGCATCGCCTCAACGGGCGTGCAGGGCAAGGACTTCGGGGCGATCACGGTGAAGAAGGGCAGCGCGCTCAAGTCCGCGAAGGACCTGGAGGGCAAGAAGGTCGCCATCAACACCCTGAAGAACATCAACGAGACCGCGGTGCGCGAGTCGGTGCGCAAGGCGGGCGGCGACCCGGACAAGGTGAAGTTCGTCGAGCTGGCCTTCGACCAGATGCCCGCCGCCCTGGACAGCGGGCAGATCGACGCGGCGATGGTCGTCGAACCGGCCCTCGCGACCGTCAAGAGCCAGGGCGGTGCGGAGATCGCCTCGCCGCTGGTGGACGTGGCCCCGAACCTCACCGTCGCCATGTACTTCACCTCCACGCAGTACGCGCAGAAGAACCCGGACCTGGTGAAGAAGTTCCAGGAGGCCACCGCCGAGTCCCTCGCCTACGCCGACGCGCACCCGGACGAGGTCCGCCAGATCGTCACCACGTACACCAAGATCCCGGCGTCGGTGCTGGCGCAGGTCACGCTGCCCAAGTGGCCCGCCGAGGCGAACCGTTCGTCGATCGAGGCGCTGGAGAAGCTCGGCGAGCAGGACGAGCTCTTCAAGTCGACCCCGGACCTGGAGAAGCTGCTGCCGTGAGAGGCGCGAACCTCGCACTCGGCACGGCCGGGCTCGCGGCCTTCCTCGCCCTGGGCGAGGCGGTGCCGCGGCTCGGCCTGGTCAAGGAGGCCTACTTCCCGCCGACCAGCCGCATCGCCGGCGCGCTGGCCGACGAACTCGCCGACTCCGCCTTCTGGACGGCGCTCGGCGACACCCTCACCGGCTGGGCGCTCGGGCTGTCGATCGCGGTGGGCGCCGGGATCGTGGCCGGCGTGCTGATCTCCGTCGTCCCCCACCTCCGCGAGGCGACGGCCTCGACCATCGAGTTCCTGCGCCCGATCCCGTCGGTCGCCCTGATCCCCCTCGCCGTGCTGCTGTACGGCACCGAACTGCGCTCGGTCCTGCTGCTGGTCGTCTACGCCTCCTTCTGGCAGATCCTGATCCAGGTCCTGTACGGCGTCCAGGACGTCGACCCGGTCGCCGAGGAGACCGCCCGCTCCTACGGGCTCGGCACCTGGGCGCGGGTCCGGCACCTGCTGTGGCCGACCGCGCTGCCGTACGTCATGACCGGCGTGCGGCTCGCGGCGGCCGTCGCGCTGGTCCTCGTCATCACCGCCGAACTGGTCATCGGAGCACCGGGGTTGGGTGCCCGCATCGCCGTCGCGCAGACCTCGCAGGCGGTCCCCGAGATGTACGCCCTGATCGTCGTCACCGGGGCACTGGGGCTGCTGATCAACGTGGGCGCCCGGACGGTGGAGCGGCGCGCCCTGGCCTGGCACCAGTCGGTGCGCGGGGAGGTGGCGGTGTGACCGGGACATCCCCCGCCCGAGCGGGGTCGGGAGCCTGGCGGCGCGCGCTGCTGCGGCTGCTCTTCACGCTCGCCCTGCCGGCCGTGCTGCTCACCGCGTGGTGGGTGGCCTCCGACGGCAGCACGAACGTGTACTGGCCGCCGCTGCGCACGATCCTGAAGGCCTTCCCCGACGTGTGGACGGGAGAGCGGCTGCGCACCGACGTGCGACCGAGCGTGCTGCGGCTCCTCGCGGGCTACGCGACGGCCGGCGTCGTCGGGGTCGCGCTCGGCACGGTGATCGGCTCCTACCGGCGGGTGCGGGCGGTGTGCGAGCCGGTCCTGGAGTTCCTGCGGGCGGTGCCGCCGCCCGTGCTGGTGCCGGTCATCATGCTGTTCGCGGGCATCGGCGACACGATGAAGGTCGTCGTCATCGCGAGCGGCTGTGTGTGGCCGGTGCTGCTCAACACGGTCGAGGGCGTGCGGGCGGTCGACCCGGTGATGGCGGAGACGGCACGGTCGTACGGCATCACGGGCGTCGCCCGGTTGCGCGGCGTGGTGCTGCCGTCGGCGAGCCCGCAGATCTTCGCGGGGCTGCGCCAGGCGCTGTCGATCGGCATCATCCTGATGGTCATCAGCGAGATGTTCGCCGCGAGCAACGGGCTCGGCTTCACCATCGTGCAGTTCCAACGGGGTTTCGCCATCCCCGACATGTGGACCGGAATCCTGGTGCTCGGCCTCCTGGGCTTCGTCCTGTCGGTGCTCTTCCAGATCGTCGAGCGTCGGGTGCTCGGCTGGTACCACGGTCTGCGCGCATCCACCCGGCGGTCCCCGTGACCCTCGTGAAAGGGCGTTCCATGCACCCGCGTCTTGCAGTGTCCGGCCTGCGGAAGGTCTACGAGGGGTCCGGACGCCGGGTCGAGGCGGTGCGCGACCTGACCTTCACCGTCGAGGCGGGTGAACTGGTGTGTCTCGTCGGCCCGTCGGGCTGCGGCAAGACGACCCTGCTGAAGTGCATGGCCGGGCTGCTCACGCCGACCTCCGGCGAAGTGCTCCTGGAGGGACGGAAGGTGACCGGACCACCGCCGGACATGGCGTTCGTCTTCCAGGAGTACGGGCGGAGCCTCTTCCCATGGATGCGGGTCGGCGAGAACGTCGAACTGCCCCTGAGACAGAAGGGGTTGCCCAAGACACGGCGGCGGGAGCTGGTCGCGGACGCCCTCCGCTCGGTCGGCCTGGAGGACGCGCTCTCCGCGTACCCGTGGCAGCTGTCGGGCGGAATGCAGCAGCGGGTGGCGATCGCCCGGGCGCTCGCCTACGAGCCCCGGGTCCTGCTGATGGACGAGCCGTTCGCGGCGGTGGACGCGCAGACCCGCGCCGACCTGGAGGACCTGGTCCGGGGACTCTGGCGGGAGCGCGGGATCACCATCCTGTTCGTCACCCACGACATCGACGAGGCCGTCTACCTCGGCGAGCGGGTCGTCGTCCTGTCCGCCTCACCGACGGTCGTGCGGGAACAGCTGAAGGTCGATCTCCCGGCGGAGCGCGACCAGTTGCACACGCGGGTGGCCCCGCGCTTCGCGGAGCTGCGGACCCAGGTGTACGAGCAGATCCAGGCGGCGAAGCGCGGGACTCCCGTGGACCGCCTCACGAAGTCGGACACGCCTCCACCGCGCTGACCGTGCGCCGCGCCGACCAGGGCGCCGTCGGCGACCCGAACGCCGACGGTGCCCGGTCAGGCCTCGGGAGCCGGGACCACGCTGAGGTGACTCGCGGTACGGCGCACGCCGCGCGTTCTGCGGGGCACGGGGGCCGGGCGGGTGGCGCGCAGCACCATCGTCAGCCGGGTGTACCCCATGTCCTGCAGGGTCCTGGGGGTGTCGCCCACGATGCGGCACTCCGTGGCGCCCCAGCGGGGGTCGGGGTGCAGAAGGGGGCGGACCGCCCCGTCGTGCTCGACGGCGTCCTCGCCGACCGCGCGGATCCAGTGCGGCAGCCCGTGCCGGTAGGCGGCCTCCATGATCGGATCCTGGGCGATGTCGCGGCGGATCGCCTGGAGCCCGTGGTCGTGACCGTGCCGTTCCATGGCAGCGGCGAAGCGGGCGAGCATCGGCAGACACCAGCCGGGCTCATGGTCGCCGAGGACCGAGGGGGCGTCGGGGTGGAAGAGCACGAAACGCAGGAAGTTGTCGCCGGGCAGGGCCGTCGGGTGTGGGCCCACGTCCCGGAAAAGTGACGCGAAAGCGTCGTTGGAGAGAACGACGTCCCAGCGGTGGTCGAGGACGACGGACGGGAAGGGGACGGCCTCCAGGTACGTGGCGTAGTCCTGAAGATACGCCTGGGCCTCGAGACTCTCGGGGACGGGCCGCGGTACGGACCGCTGCCCTCCTGCCTGATACGCCATCGGGAGGTCACCCCTCTTGCCTATGCGGCCTTCACGCGGCGCCCCGATCCTGCTGCCCCGACGCGAGCGGTGTCAACTATCGTGGCATTCCGTGCTGGTTGACGGCTGAAATTGGCCACAGTTGTGGCGAGACCTGGATGTGAGTTCGAAAGACCGGCTACTCTCCACGCAGTTCAGGCGACCGTCCGTTTTGGTGATCGTGTGCCTGTGAGAGGGACGTGAGAGACCTAGGAGACCTGTCGGTGGCGGAGGATGGCTTCGAGGTTCCGGGCGCCGCGGCGACGGTGCTGATGTCGGCCGTCGTCGCCCGGGTCGCCGCGCTCGCCGACCGGCTCGGCGTGCCGCACGCGGAGGTCTTCGGCACCGGGCGGCTGTCGGTCGCCTCCGGTGTCCCGGAGTCGGTGGTCAAGGCCCTGCTGAGCGGCCGGCCCGCCGGTGAGCCCGATGTGCAGGCCCGCTTCCTGCAGCGGCTGGACCTGCTGCGCCGTACCCGGCTCAAGCCGAACGGCCGTAAGTACACCCAGCAGGAGATCGCCGACGGCGCCGGCATGTCGCGCCAGCAGGCGGGCGCCCTCATCAACGGCGACCGACGGCCCACGATGGAGCACTGCGACGCCCTCCAGCGCTTCTTCCGGGTGCACGCCGGCTTCCTCACGGCCGAGGACCCGGAGGCGCTCGCGGGAGCCCTGCAACACATCGAGCAGGAGCTGCTTCAGAAGCTCGCCGCGCGGGAGGCGGCCGCGGCGGCCGAGGACCCGCTGGAGCGGCTGCTGCAGGACCACGGCGTACGCGGGATCGCGTGGCGGGCCGCCCAGCTGCCCACCGACCAGCACCGCGACAAGGTCGCCGAGTGGCTGGACATGCTCCTGGAGAGCGTGAAGCGGCCCGAGTCGTGATCCGGGGGAGAACAGTGAGCATCGCGAGGGAAATGCGCCGCCTCAGCGGCGAGTTGGTAGCCGAACTGACCCTGCCGGCCCCCGCCGTGCCGGCCGACCTGTACACCGCCCTGTGCGACGGGATGAGCAGACGGCGTGGCCGCCCGGTGCACTTCCGCATGGCCTCCTTCCCGGCCGACACGGCCAGCGGGCTGTGGCTCGACATGGCCGACCAGGACCTCGTCGTCATCGAGGAACGCACCGCGCCGGAACACCAGTTGGTGATCCTGGGGCACGAGCTGTGGCACATGAAGGCGGGCCACTGCGGCCACCACGTCGAGGGCGCCGCGGTCGCGGCCCGTTTACTCAGCGACGGGGCGGACCTCCAGGCCACGGTGCGCAGCGTCGCCGCGCGCACCCGTTTCGACCTGACCGACGAGAAGGAGGCCGAGAGCTTCGGCCTGCTGCTGGCCAGCAAGTGCCGTACCTGGCTGCCGGGTTCGTCACCGCGCGAACGGGGCCAGCGGGACCACCTGGCCGGCCGCATCGAGGCGTCGCTCGGCTATCTGGGGCCGTAGGACGCATGCCCGGGGCTGGACCGCATGCCTGGGCGGCTGCGCGTTCCGGGCCCGCTCGTACGGCCGTCAGGTGGCGCTGCGCTCGCTCGCCCCGCGCAGGTCCCGTGCCGCGCCGTCCGGCGTACCCGCCGTCCCCGTTCCGGGCCGGCCCTCGCGCAGCAGCCGGCGCCAGTGGTCGCGGCTCCAGTCGGCCGGGGCCGTGGTGCGGGTGAACTCCTCGACGAGGGCGCGGAACCGGGCGGGGTCGCTGTGGAACGGGAAGTGGCCGGCCCCCTCGAAGATCTCCAGCCGGCTGCCGGGCATCGCCTCGTGGGCGCCGTACGCGTGCCGCACGGGCACCACGCTGTCCCGGTCGCCCCAGAGCAGCATCGTCGGCATGCCGGCCGTCAGATAGCAGCGGTCGAGCATGGTGACGACCTGGCCGCGCCAGTCGACGACCGCGCGCAGGGTGCGGATGAAGGCGTTGCGCGCGGTCTCGTCCGGCAGGGCGTCGACGAGGTGCAGCAGATCGGGGGCGTCCTGGCCGAGATCGGTGTCCAGCAGCTTCATCAGACCGACGGCGAGGCCGACCTGGAAGCGCGCGCCCGGCAACCGGAGGGCGGACAGCGCCAGATGGGCGCCCGGCAGGGAGACCAGCCGCAGGGCGGGGTTGACCTCCCGGCCGACTCCGCCCGCGCTGACGAGGATCAGCCGTTCGGTGCGCTCGGGGAACTGGTAGGCGAACTGCATCGCCACTCCCCCGCCCAGCGAGTGCCCCACCAGGGTCGCCGACTCGATGCCGAGCGTGCTGAGCAGATCACGCAGACCGTTGGCGTACGCGGCCACCGAGTAGTCGGCGCGGGGCTTGTCGGAGGCGCCGTGACCGAGGAGGTCGGGGGCGATGACGGTATGGGTGCGGGCGAGGTCGGGGATCAGTTCGGCCCAGGTCCGCGAGGAGTCGCCGATGCCGTGGACGAGGACCAGCGCCGGGCCCTCGCCGGCCATCCGGAAGGCACGCCGGTAACCGTGCACGACCCGGTAACGCAACTCCAGTTCTGCGTCGCCCACCCGGCGCAGCCGAGTGCCGCGCGCCGGGCGCCACCGCGGGACGTCGACCACCCGCTCGCCTCCTGATTCCCTGGCCGCCGGCCGTCCGCCGAAAGCCCTTCACCTCAGCGTAGGACCCGTTTCCGCCAGGGGATTTCAAGGAGGTTTCGCCTCCGCTAAGCGGGCGAACCGAGGTCGGGTCAGGCCGGATTGTCAGTGGGGGGCGGCAAGCTGGGGGGTGCGCCGCCGCACGGGGGCGTACGCGCCGTCGGGCGCGGGGGACACGACGCCGACACGGGGAGAGCCGACCGATGCCCACTGCCGTACTCACCGACCGCGAGCGCACCGCCGTACAGGCCTACCTGCGGCTGCTGCACACCGTCCGTGCCGCCTTCGGCGACGAGGGGGACCAGGGGGACGACAGAGGCGTCGGCGCGCCCGCTGCGCCGCACGACCGGCTGCCCCCGGTGGTCCCGCCCGCCGTCCTGGCCGAGGCGGAACAGGCCCTGGCCGCCGCGGGCCTGGCGGGCAACGAGGAGGAGTTCTTCCGGCTGCTGCACAGCTGGTGCCCGGGGAAGTGACCCCGGGTGCGGTGCGCCGCCTCAGCCGTGGTGCACGGTGACCGCTGTGGCCACCAGCCCCCGCCGGACGGTCCAGCGGCCGTCGAAGTGCCCGAGCCGGTAGCCGCCGACCACCGGTCCGGGGACGAGCAGCCGGGCGCGGAAGACGCCGTGCGAGTCCCCGGCGGGGCCGGTGACGGGGATGACGTCGATGTCCGCCTCGCTGAAGTCCAGCCACTTGCGGGTGAGGGGGAACCACGCCTTGTAGACGGACTCCTTGGCACTGAACAGCAGCCGGTCCCAGTGCACCTCGGGACGGCCCGCGGCCAGCGCGCCGAGCCGCTCCGCCTCGGCGGGCAGGGCGACCGCGGACAGGACGCCCTCGGGAAGGGGCTCGTGGGGTTCGGCGTCGATGCCGAGGGAGGCCAGGTCGGCGGCCCGGACCAGGGCGGCCGCGCAGTAGCCCGCGCAGTGGGTCATGCTGCCCGTCAGGCCGTCAGGCCACTGCGGGGCGCCGCGCTCGCCGGGCAGCACCGCCTGTGCGGGCACGCCGAGCTTCTCCATGGCGCGCCGGGCACAGGAGCGTACGACGGTGAACTCGCGGCGGCGCTTGGCGACCGCCCGCGCCACCAGCGCCTCCTCCTGCGGGTACAGCGGCGCGCTCCCGAACTCGCGGACGCCCTCCTCGCCGAAGGCCTCCACCGCCACCACCGACTCCGGCAACAGGTCCTCGATCACTCGGTCCCGGCCTCCCTGGGCAGGATGCGGCGCAGTCGTCCCGGCGGCTGCGTCCGCTTGCGCCATTCACGGGGGTAGCCCACCGACACCTCCTCGAAGCGCACGCCCTCGTGCCAGGTGGTCCGCGGGATGTGGAGGTGGCCGTAGACCATGGTCTCGATCCGGAACCTGCGGTGCCAGTCCGCCGTGAGCCCGGTGCCGCACCACATGGCGAACTCGGGGTGCCACAGCACGTCCATCGGGTGCCGGTGCAGCGGATAGTGGTTGACGGGGACGACGGGCAGGTCGTCGGGGATCTCCGCGAGCCGCCGCTCGGTCTCGGCGACGCGGGCCCGGCACCAGGCCTCGCGGCTCGGATACGGGTCGGGGTGCAGCAGGTACTCGTCGTTGCAGACGATGCCGGTGCCCTCCGCGTACGCCAGCCCCTCCTCCTTGGTGGCGCAGCCGGCCGGGAGGAAGGAGTAGTCGTACAGCAGGAACAGCGGCGCGACGACCACCGGGCCGCCGGGGCCCTCCCACACCGGGTAGGGGTCCTCGGGCGTGGTGACGCCCAGGTCGCGGCAGACCTCGACGAGGTGCTCGTAGCGGGCGACTCCGCGCAGGGTGACCGGGTCCGTGGGATGGGTCCACAGCTCGTGGTTGCCGGGCGCCCAGACGACCCTGCGGAAACGGCCGGCGAGGGTCTTCAGCGCCCAGCGGATGTCGGCCACGTTCTCCGAGACGTCGCCGGCGACGAGCAGCCAGTCCTCGTCCGACTCCGGGGCCATGGCCTCGACCAGAGCACGGTTCTCCGGATAACCGATGTGGAGATCACTGATGGCCAGCAGTCGCCCGGCACCACCGGCCGTCGACCGCCCCCCGCCGCCGCCCGTCGACGTCACCTTCCGCCCCCGTTCACGAGCCCACTCTCCGCATCCTCACGAATACACCAGTGCCACCACGAGAACACACTCACGCGTGCGGTACAAGGTCGAATCGGGCCGCGCGCCGGGTCCGGACACGGTCCCACCTGCGCCGTAGCGCGCCCCTACCCGAACATGCGCCTCACGTGAACAAGATCGGAAATTCCGTAACACGCGCGTTGCACGCGGCACCCCCGGGAAGCCGTATGATCGCCCCAACACCACCGCCATGGACGTCCCTTCCGCAGGGCGGTTTGGTGACCCACCAATCCCCCTGCCCGGGCCGGGCCCGCTTTGCCCTGCCCGCGAACCGTGAAAGGCGGCCTGCATGGTCTCTCGCGTACGCGTCTGGCTCAACCGCACGTACGCGGAGAACGTGTTCTTCTCGGATCAGCTGCGACGAAATCCCAGCGACCGCGCGGTCGAGATCCACGCCACGCACGGTGACGCCGACTCCCCCGTACTGGCCGCCGCCGACACCGCCGAGCTGGAGCCGGAGGGCCTCTCCCCGGCCGCGTACGTCGAGTACGCCCTCGCGCAGTGCAAGCGCCGCAGCATCGACGTGTTCGTGCCCCGGCTGCACCAGGCGGCCGTCGTGGCGCACCGCGCCGACTTCGACGCGATCGGCACGGCCCTGCTGGCGCCGCCGCCGGAGGCCGTCGCCGTCTTCCACGACAAGGTGATCGCGTACGAGGCCGTGCAGGCGATCGGCGTGCCCGTGCCGCCGTGGTTCCGGGCCCGGACGGCGGACGAACTCGTGGCCGCCGTCGAGGAGTTGGAGGAGGCCGGGCACCGGGCGTGCTTCAAGCCGGCGTCCGGCGCGGGCGGGGTGGGCTTCCGGGTGATCACCCGCACCCCCTTCTCGCTGATGCACCTCAGCGGCTTCCCGAGCCCGTACGTCCAGCTCGACATGGTGGTCGAGGCACTGAAGCGGGCCGAGGAGGAGGGCGAGGAGCAGATCGACTGGCTGGTCATGCCGCGCCTGGAGCAGCCGGAGGTGTCCGTGGACTGCCTCACCGGCCCGGACAACATCCTGCGGATGGCCATCGGCCGGACGAAGAACGGACGCCGCCGGGGGTTCACCCTGCACGAGCAGTGGCTGGAGCCGGCCCGTCTCATCGCCGAGGGCTTCGGGCTGCACTACCTGTCCAACATCCAGTTCCGGATGTTCGGCGACCGCCCGGTCCTGATGGACGTCAACACCCGCCCGGCCGGCGGACTCCACCAGCTCTCGCTGTGCGGCGTCAACGCCCCTTGGGCGGCTGTGCAGTTGGCGCTCGGTGAGGACCCGGGCGAGATCGTGCCGCCGTTCCTGGGGCAGGACTACACGGTGGTGTCGGGGCCGCGTCCGCTGCGCGCGGTCACACTGCCGCACCAGCGGATGGAGGAGACCGCCGAGCCGCTGCTGTCGGCCGTGCCCGCGCCCGCCGACTCCGTCGAGGTGACCACGGCGGGCGCCGCGCAGGCCCTGCCGCTCTAGGTAGGACCAAGCGCTCCGGACAAGACCAAGCAGGACATTCACCCCACCGGTATGGACCAATTCCGCCTCTCGTCTTGACAGGCGGATTGGTCCATACCAACTTTGTTGCGCACCCCCTTGCACTCCCCTGCACTCCCGAACACCCCCATTCCTTCAGGGAGATCGCGTGCGCACCACATCCCTCGGACGCCCATGGCGTCGCTTCCTCGCCCTGCTCGGCACCGCCGGTCTCGCCCTCGCCGGGGCCGTGGCCCTGCCGGGCACCGCTCAGGCGGCCAACATCCTCACCAACCCCGGTCTCGAGTCGGGCGCCCTCGCGCCCTGGTCCTGCACCGGCAACCTAGGCTCCGTCGTCTCCTCGCCCACCCACGGCGGCTCCAAGGCCCTCGCGGGAGCGGTGAGTTCGAGCGACATCGCCAAGTGCAGCCAGACCGTCCCGGTCCAGCCGAACACCACGTACGCGCTGACCGGCTGGGTCCGCGGCTCCTACGTCTACCTCGGCGTCGACGGCGGCGCCTCCACCTGGACGTCCTCGCCGTCGGCCTACGGCCGGCTGTCGGTGTCCTTCACCACCGGGGCCTCGCAGACCAGCGCCACGATCTACGTCCACGGCTGGTACGCCCAGGGCACCTACTACGCCGACGACATCAGCCTGGACGGGCCGGGCGGCGGGGGCGGCTCCGACACCCAGGCGCCGACCGCGCCCGGCGGGCTGACCTCGACCGGCAAGACGTCCTCCAGCGTGTCGCTGTCCTGGAACGCCGCGAGCGACAACGTCGGCGTCACGGGCTACGACGTGTACAGCGGGTCCACGAAGGTCCTCACCGTGTCGGGCACGGCGGCCACGGTCAGCGGGCTGTCCGCGAGCACCGGGTACACCTTCACCGTGAAGGCGCGCGACGCCGCCGGGAACACCTCCGCCGCCTCCAACTCCGTGAGTGTCACGACGAACGCGGGCGGCGGAGGCGGGACCGGGTTCAAGCAGGCCGCGCCCTACCTGTTCGAGGGCTGGGGCGACCCGCCGAGCGTGTCCACGGTGATGAGCTCGACCGGCGTCAAGTGGTTCACGATGGCGTTCGTGCTGGACGGCGGCGGGTGCAACCCGATGTGGGACGGCAACCGGCCGCTGACCGGCGGGGTCGACCAGAGCGTCATCAACCAGGTCCGCTCGGCGGGCGGTGACATCGTGCCCTCGTTCGGCGGCTGGCAGGGCAGCAAGCTCGGCGCCAACTGCTCCTCGGCCGGCGCGCTGGCGGCCGCGCTCCAGAAGGTGATCGACGCCTACTCCCTCAAGGCGATCGACATGGACATCGAGAACACGGACGAGTTCGAGAACGAGGCCGTGCAGGCGCGGATCCTCACCGCCCTGAAGACGGTCAAGGCCAACAACCCCGGCCTGAAGACCATCGTCACCTTCGGGACGTCCACGACCGGACCGACCTACTACGGCAACCGTCTCATCGAGCAGGCCAAGTCGCTCGGCGCCGACATCGACGTCTTCACCATCATGCCGTTCGACTTCGGCGGCGGTTCGGACATGTACGGCAACACCGTGAACGCCACCGAGGGGCTGAAGAACAAGCTGAAGTCCACCTTCGGCTGGGACGACGCGACCGCCTACGCCCACATCGGCATCTCCGGCATGAACGGCCTGTCGGACCAGCAGGAGAACACCACTCCGGCGATCTGGACCCAGATCCGTGACTGGTCCAACAGCCACCACATCGCCCGGCTCGCCTACTGGGCCGTCAACCGCGACCGGCCCTGCCCGGGCGGTGGCGTGGTGAGCAACTGCTCCGGCATCAGCCAGAGCACCTGGCAGTTCACCTCGATCACGGCCGGCTTCACCGGCTGAGCGCCCCCGGACGCGAGCGAGAGTCCCCCGGACCACGGTCCGGGGGACTTTTTCGGCGACGGGTGTATCAGGATCCGGAGGACCCGCTCTTAAGAGGGAAGGGCCCCACGGGGGAGCAACCGGGGAAGCACGGGGCTCCAGGGGGAAGCACAGGGATCAACGGGGGAAAGACCGGGAATCGACGGGGGATTCCCGGCGGTACGGGGGATCGGGTCGGTCGGCCGCTGTCACGGGGAGCGACCGGCCGACCCGAACCGTTGTGCTCGGCCCGGCCGTTCGGCCGACTCGGCAGCCCTCCCGCTCGCCGGGTCCCGACCACCCGCGCCGGAGTGCCTCAGAAGCGTCCCGCCCCCCGGTACAGCTCCAGTTCGCCGTCCAGTTCCAGGGCGAGGACGGTGGCGTGCGGGTCGAGATCGGAACCGGCCGGCGGGTCGATCCACAGCACGCCGACCGCCTCGTGCAGTCCGCCGACGACACGGTGGCCGAGTTCCGTTCCGGTGCCGAGCACGGTGACCCTGCGGACCGGCGTGACCAGACCCCGGACTCCGATCTCGGAACGCGGGATGTCGAACAGGGTGAGGTAGAGGGTGCGGCGGTCGGCGGAAAGGGTGCTGGGCCCGTAGTGGTGCCCGGCCGGGAGGCCCCGCACCGTCCCGTACACGGCCTCCGCGTGCTTGCGGATCCACTCCCCCAGGCCTTCGAGGCGCTCGACCTGCGGCTGCGGGATGGTGCCGTCCTCCTTCGGGCCGACGTCGAGCAGCAGGTTGCCGCCGCCGCCGATGGTCTCGGTGAAGTAGCGGATCAGCTGGGCGAGCGACTTGTGGTTCCGGTCGTGGTGCCGGTATCCCCACGAGTCGTTGATGGTGAGGCACAACTCCCAGGGCCCGTCGGGGGGTTCGATGGGGGCGCCCTGTTCGGGGGTGGCGTAGTCCCCCTCGCTGAGCATGCGGGCGTTGAAGACCACGTCCGGGGAGTACGAGCGGATCAGCGTGGCGAGTTCCTTGATGCGCCACTGCTCCTCGCTGCGGTCCCACTCGCCGTCGAACCACATCAGGTCCGGCCGGTAGCGGGAGGCCAGCTCGCGGATCTGACCGTCCCGGTAGGCCAGGAACCGCTCCCAGGCCGGCAGGTCCTCGTCCTCGGCGGAGCACTCGGAGTAGCGGTTGTCCTCCATCTCCGGCGGGCGGCCCGGCTTGCGGGTGGTGGCGTAGTCGGGGTGGTTCCAGTCGGAGTGCGAGTAGTACAGACCGACCTTGAGGCCCTTTTCGCGCAGGGCCTCGGCGTAGCCGGTGAGATGGTCACGGCCCAGGTTCAGATCCCCGTACGCCGTGTCCCACAGGGCGACGCCGTCGTGGTGACGGCTGGTGAGGACGGCGTACTTGGCTCCGGCGCGGGCGAACAGGTCGGCCCAGGCCCGCGGATCGTACTGCGCGCCGGTGAAGCGGTCCAGCTGGGACATGTACCGGTCGTGGGGCACGATGTCGTCGTAGAACGACCAGGACTCCTGGACGCCGTCGACGGCGTAGATGCCCCAGTGGACGAAGATCCCCAACTTGGCGTCGGTGAACCAGGGTTGCATGGGCACGGCTGAACTCCTCAGCAGAGCAGAGCACTTCGGGGGCGGGGGCGGGCGCGCGCCGGGTCGCGCCCGCCCCGGGGGCCGCCGCTAGCGGCCGGTGGCGGCGCGCTCCAGGCGGAGCGTCAGGATCTGGAACGGCCGCAGTACGACGCCGACCGTGCCGTCCTCGCCGACGACCGCGGGCTCCAGCGGCCGCTCCAGCAGGTCGGTCACCTGGGCGCCCGCGAGCGGGAAGCCCGTGCGCAGGGTGCCGGTGGAGCGGCCGCCGCGTGACTCGTAGAGCCGGACGACGACGTCCCCGGACTCGTCGTCGGCGAGCTTCACCGCTTCGACGGTGACTCCCTCGCCGTCCACCGAGACGACGGGCTCGGGGGTGGTGTCCGCCGCGTCGGCCACGCGCAGCGGGAGGTTGAGGGAGTACCCCTCGGCGACCGCGTCCTCGATGCTCGCGCCGGGGAGCAGCGCGTAGGTGAAGCGGTGCCGGCCCTGGTCGGCCTCGGGGTCCGGGATCCGCGGGGCGCGGACCAGGCTGAGGCGCACGGTGGTGGTCGTGCCGCCGTCCTCGCGGACCGTGCGGGAGACGTCGTGGCCGTAGGTGGAGTCGTTGATGACGGCGACGCCGTAGCCGGGCTCGCCGATGTGCACCCAGCGGTGGCCGGAGACCTCGAACCGGGCCGCCTCCCAGCTGGTGTTGGTGTGGGTGGGGCGCTGGATGTGGCCGAACTGGATCTCGGCGGAGGAGTGCGGCGCCCGGATGTCCACCGGGAAGGCCGCCTTGAGGATCTTCTCCGCCTCGTGCCAGTCGATGTCGGTCTCGAAGTCGACGCGGGGGCTGCCGGCCCGCAGCGTGATGGTCTGGGTGATCGTCGAGCCCTTGCCGAAGGAGCGCGTGACCCGGATCGCGCCGACGAGCGGGTCCTCCTCGACGATCGTCACCGCGTCCGGCTCCAGCAGGTCGGTGTACCGGTTCTGGTAGTGCTTGTCGATGTCCCAGGCGTCCCAGTAGTTCGGGAGGTCGGTGTGCAGACGCAGCAGGTTGCCCTGGTCGGCGAGGACTTCACGGTCGGCCCGCAGATCGTATACGGACGACAGTGTGCCGTCTTCCGCGACCTGTACACGCACCAGCCCGTTGTCGAGGACACGCCCGGAGACCGTCACCGGCCGCGGGGGCTCGGCGCCGGTCAGCGGCGCGCTGCCGCTCGCGGGCACCTCGACGTACGCCGGCGCGCCCTCGGGCGTGCGCACCACCTCGGCACGGCCGTACGGGCTGGTGTTGAACACCCGGAGCGAGCCGCTCCGCCGCCCGCCGGACAGCGCGGCGACCGCCTCGGCCGTCAGCGCCTCCAGCTCATCGGCGACCCGCGCGTACTCGGCCTCCGCCTCGCGGTGCACCCAGGCGATCGAGGAGCCCGGCAGGATGTCGTGGAACTGGTGCAGCAGCACCGTCTTCCAGAGCCGGTCGAGCTTCGCGTACGGGTAGGCGTAGCCCGGCGCGTGCAGTGCGGCCGTCGTCGCCCACAACTCGGCCTCGCGCAGCTTGTGTTCACTGCGGCGGTTGCCCTGCTTGGTGCGGGCCTGGGTGGTGTACGTGGCCCGGTGCAGCTCCAGGTAGAGCTCGCCGACCCAGACGGGGGCGTCCGGGTACTCCGCGCGGGCCTTCGCGAAGAACGCGTCGGGGTGCTCGACGACGACCTTGGGCGAGCCCTCCAGGTCGGCCAGCCGGCGCGCCCGTTCCATGATCTCGCGGGTGGGGCCGCCACCGCCGTCGCCCCAGCCGAAGGGGGCGAGCGAACGCGTGCCGCCGCCCTTCTCGGAGTAGTTGCGCACGGCGCGGTCCATCTCCTCGCCGCTGAACCGCGCGTTGTAGGTGTCGACGGGCGGGAAGTGCGTGAAGATGCGGGTGCCGTCGATGCCCTCCCACCAGAAGGTGTGGTGGGGGAACTTGTTCGTCTGGTTCCAGGAGATCTTCTGGGTGAGGAACCAGTCGTTCCCGGCGAGCTTGGCGAGCTGCGGGTAGGCCGCGTTGTAGCCGAAGGAGTCGGGCAGCCAGACGCCCTTGGTCTCGATGCCGAAGTGCTCGATGAAGAACCGCTTGCCGTGGACCAGTTGGCGGGCGATCGCCTCGCCGCCGGGCAGGTTGCCGTCGGACTCGACCCACATGCCGCCGACCGGCGCCCACTGCCCCTTCTTCACCGACTCCTGGATGCGCGCCCACACCTGGGGGTAGTTGTCGCGCACCCACTCGTACTGCTGGGCCTGCGAGCAGGCGAAGATGAAGTCGTCGTACTCCTCGGCGAGCGAGGTGACGTTGGAGAAGGTGCGGGAGGTCTTGCGCTTCGTCTCGCGGATCGGCCACAGCCAGGCGGAGTCGATGTGCGCGTGACCGACGCCGGAGATGGTGTGGGCGCTGGCGTGGGCGGGGCTGGCCAGCACGGGTGCGAGGACCTCGCGGACGGCCGCGGCGCTGCCGGAGACGTCGTCCAGGTCGAGGGCGTCCATGGCTCGGTCCAGGGCGTGCATGATCTCGTGGCGGCGCGGCTCGTGCTCGCCGAGGTGGACCATCAGCTCGCGCAGCACCTGGAGGTCGAGGTCGAGGTGCCAGACCTCCTCGTCGAGGACGGCGATGTCGGCACGGCGGAATGTATACAGTGGACGGTCGCCCGCCGTCAGTACATCGCCCAGCAGGGTCGGGCCCGCGAAGTCGTTCGCCAGGATGTCCGGGTTGGAGGCCGCCTCGACCAGGTAGTCGATGGTCTCCCCGCCCGTCGCCGGGTTGCCGATCGGCACGTACTGGTTGAGCGGGTTGACCGCCTTCAGCGGCGTCCCGTCGGTCAGGTGGACGAGGGCTTCGGCCTGGTTGCCGGGCCAGTCGCCCACGAAGCCGAGGTCGATGACGGCCTCGACGCGCTTGCCGGCCCACTCGGCGGGCACCTGCCCGCGCATCCGGAACCAGGTGGTGCCCCACGGCGGCCCCCACGGGGTGTCCATCGCGAAGGGCTCGTAGACGGCGGCCGCGGCCTCAGCGAAGGGGACGGGCTCCCCCGGCGCCTGCCAGGCCTCGACCTCGAAGTTCACGCGGGCCGCGTAGATCGCGGGCTTGACGCGCTGGTTGTGGACGCGCTCGACGCGCTCCTCGATGCGGCGGCGTTCGTCATGCATGGGGAATCTCCAGAGAGGGACCACGAAGGGCGGGGAGGCCGGGGGGCCGGGCGGCCGGAGGGCCGGGGGCGAGCTGACCGGAGGGAGGCGGGGAAAGCGCTTTCCCTCCAGGACTCACCTAAGGTACGCCAGCCCCGGATGGACGTCGGCGTAGCCCTCGACCAGCTTGCGGGCCACGTTCACCGAGTCGACCAGGGGATGCAGCGCGAACGCCTTCACCGCCGTCGCGCGGGAGCCGGACTCGGCGGCGGCCAGCACCTCGCGCTCGACCCCCTTGACCGCGCAGACCAGCCCGGTGGCGTGGTCGGGCAGCGGGGCCACGGCCACCGGATGCGCGCCGTTGGCGTCGACGAGGCACGGCACCTCGATGACGGCGTCCGCGTCCAGCACCGAGAGGGTGCCCTGGTTGCGGACGTTGAGGATCAGGGTCGTGCGCTCGTCCCGGGCGATGGCCCGCATCAGGGCGAGCGCCACCTTCTCGTAGCCGCCGGAGAGGTCGTCGGCGTCGCGCTCGCCGGCGCCGGCCGTCTCCCGGTTCTCGGCCATGTAGGTGGCCTCGCGTTCGGCGCGGGTGCGGTCCCAGGCGGTCAGGGCCGCGGCGTCGGGGCGCTTCATCTCCTCGTAGAAGCGGGCCTGCTGGTCGGCCAGGAAGGCGCCGCGGGTCTTCTCGACCTGCTGGTAGGCCCGTACGGCTTCCCGGTTGAAGTAGTAGTAGTGCAGGTACTCGTTGGGGATCGCGCCGAGCGACCGGAGCCAGTCGACGCCGAACAGCTTGCCCTCCTCGAAGGAACCGAGCAGGTCGGGGTCGGCGAGCAGCCGCGGGAGCTCGTCGCGGCCGGCGACCCGCAGACCGCGGACCCAGCCGAGGTGGTTGAGACCGACGTAGTCGATCCACGCCTGTTTCGGGTCCGCGCCGAGCACGCGGGCGATCCGGCGGCCGAGCCCGACCGGCGAGTCGCAGATGCCGATCACCCGGTCGCCGAGGTGACGGGACATGGCCTCGGTGACCAGGCCCGCCGGGTTGGTGAAGTTGATGACCCAGGCGTCGGGGGCCAGGCGGGCCACCCGTCGGGCGATGTCGACGGCGACGGGAACCGTCCGCAGACCGTAGGCGATGCCTCCCGCGCCGACCGTCTCCTGGCCGAGGACACCCTCGGCCAGGGCCACCCGCTCGTCGTTCGCACGGCCCTCGAGGCCGCCGACGCGGATCGCGGAGAACACGAAGTCGGCGCCGCGCAGGGCCTCGTCGAGGTCGGTGGTGGCGGTGACCCGGGGCGCGTCGGGGACGACGGCCGCCTGCTCATTCAGTACACGGGCGACTGCATACAGCCGACTGTCGTCCAGATCGTGCAGAACGACTTCCGTGACCCGGCCCTCGGCGCGGTCCGTCAGGAGCGCCCCGTACACGAGCGGCACCCGGAACCCGCCGCCGCCCAGAATCGTCAGTTTCACGCTTGCACCTTTCCTGCCACGACCACCTCGACGCCCGCCTCCTCGAAGGAGGACCGGGTCGCCGGATCGACCGGCGTGTTCGTCACCACCACGTCCAGGTCCTCGGGACCGCAGACCTTCGCCATGCCCGTACCCGGGAACTTCGCCGCGTCGGCGAGCAGGACGACCTTGTCACCGGCCTTGATCATGGCCCGTTTCACCGGCACCTCGACGACCGTCGTGTCCATCACCTGCCCGCCGGGGCGCACTCCACTGGTGCCCAGGAACAGCCAGTCGGCATGCAGCTGGCGCAGGTTGTCCTCGGTGAGGAAACCGACCAGGGAGCGGTACTCGCGGCGGACCATGCCGCCGAGCAGGACCAGCTCGATGCCCTCGTCGTCGGCGAGCTCCTCGTAGACCACGAGGTTGCTGGTGATGACCGTCAGCCGGCGGCCGTGCAGCTGCCGGGCCAGGCGGTAGGCGGTGGTTCCGATGTCGAGGAGGACCGACTGACCGTCGGCGACCATCGCCGCCGCGTGGGCGGCTATGGCGTCCTTCTCGCCCACCCGCACTTCCGCGACCTCGGCGAAGGGCTGGTCGCCGTCCTCCGCGACGGCGCCGCCGTGCACCCGGGTGAGCAGGCCGTCCTCCTCGAGTTTCACCAGGTCACGTCTGATCGTGGCGGGGCTCACGCCCAGCTGCTCGGAGAGATCGGTCACGGCCGCGGGGCCACCGGAGCGCAGGGCCCGCAGGATGAGTTGATGTCGTCGTTCTGCCAGCACGACGTGAACACTACTCGTCATCTTCAATCAAATCCATGCTCACTTCTGCTGAGGTATTGACCAATGTCGCCGAGGGGCGCACGATTCCGGTCACCGAATTGAAGAGATTTGACGAGCTCCCCCCGACGGGACGAGCTCCCGCGGCGAGGAGGATGTGCGGTGGACGACGACCGGCCCGAGGTGCTGCTCACCGGGCTGCTCTTCTACGACCTCGTCCTCACGGGGCTCGGCGGACCGCCGACGCCGGGCGAGGAGATCTGGACGGCCGGCATGGGCTGCGGCCCCGGCGGCATCGCCAACCTCGCGGTGGCCGCGTCCCGCTTCGGCCTGCGCACCTCGCTGGCCACGGTCTTCGGCGACGACTTCTACGGCGCCCACTGCCACGAGGTCCTCGCCGGTCAGGAGGGCGTCGACCTGGGCCTGTCCCGCGTGGCCGCCGACTGGCACACGCCGGTCACCGTCGCCCTCGCGCGCGGCCACGACCGGGCCCTGGTCACCCACGGCCAGGAACCGCCGTACTCGCAGGACGCGCTGATGGGCGACCCGCCCGAGGCGCGCACGGCACTCGTACACCTCGAGGCCGAACCACGCGCCTGGCTCGCCAAGGCGGCCGCGAACGGCACCCAGATCTACGCCGACGTCGGCTGGGACCCCACCCGGCAGTGGTCCACCGACCTGCTCGACCAACTCGCCCTGTGCCACGCCTTCCTGCCCAACGAGATCGAGGCGATGGCGTACACGCGCACCGACAGCGCGCTCGCCGCGCTCGGCACGCTCGCGGAGCTGGTTCCGGTGGCGGTGATCACCCGGGGCGCCGACGGCGCGATCGCGGTCGATCAGACGACCGGCGAGTACGCCGAGGTCCCCGCCCTTGACATCGATGTCCTGGACGCGACGGGCGCCGGCGACGTGTTCGGCGCGAGCTTCGTGGCGGCCTCGCTCGGCGGCTGGCCGCTGGTGGAACGGCTGCGGTTCGCCGTCCTCGCCGCCGGGCTCTCCGTACAGCACCACGGCGGGGCGCTGGCGGCGCCCGGCTGGTACGGCGTCGACCGCTGGTGGCGCGCGCTGCGCGACCCCGAGCTCGTGCGGGCGTACGGCTTCCTCGCCGACCGCATCCCGGCGGACGTGGGGCCGCCGGTGCGATACGCGCCGGTCACCCCGCCCGCCCCGCGGCACTGACCGCACCCGCATCCAGAAGACGAACCCACGCGTACCCCTCGAATTGCACCCCGTCTGCACCCCGTCTGCGAAGACGCGAACAGATCCGAAAGGCGGTGGGAGCTGTGCGGCTCTCACGTAGAGGCCTGCTCCGTGCGGGCCTGGCCGGTTCGGCCGCCACGGCGCTCGGCGGCCTGGCGTCCGGCTGTGCCGTTCCGGCCGGTTCGACCGGCCGGAACATGGTCCTGTGGTACTGGGACGGAGGCCTGGGCGACACGGTCGTCAAGAACGCCAGGGCCCGATACGACAGCGCGGTCGACCTCCAGGCCATCAAGATCGGCGGCTACTACCGGTCGAAGCTGATCACCACGATGGCCGGCCGCGCCCACGTCCCCGACATCGCGGGTCTGAAGGGCGAGGACATGGCGTCCTACCTGCCCAACGCCGACCAGTTCGTGGACCTGCGCACGCTCGGCGCGGACAAGCACCGGTCCCGGTACCTGCCCTGGAAGTGGGAGCAGGGCATCGCGGACGACGGCACCATGGTCGGCTTCCCGATCGACTGCGGGCCGGTGGCGCACTTCTACCAGTACGCCGTCTTCCGGAAGGCGGGCCTGCCCTACGAGCCCGCCGACGTGTCGAAGGAGCTCGACACCTGGGAGACGTTCTTCGCCGCGGGCGAGCGGCTCCGGCAGCGGATACCGGGGACCTTCCTGCTCACCGACGTCAACAGCGTCTTCGAGAACGTGGTGCAGCAGGGCAGCGCGCGCTACGTCGACAAGGACCGCCATTTCATCGGCGACCGGGAGCATGTGCGCCACGCCTGGGCGCTCGCCGTGGAGGCCAAACAGCGCAAGATCGTGTCGAACCTGGTCAACGGCACCCCGGACCAGCTGTCGGCCGTCGAGGACGGCAAGCTGCCGAGCCAGCTGGGCGCCTCCTGGGCCACCAGCGACCTCAAGAACGGCGTGCCGAAGACCAAGGGCCGGTGGCGGGTGGCCGACATGCCCGTGCGGCCCTCCAACAACGGCGGTTCCTTCCTGTCGGTCACCAAGGCGTGCCGGGAACCCGAGCGGGCGTTCCAGATCATCAGCTGGATGCTCGACGCGGGCAACCAGGCGCAGGGATTCGTGGACGCGGGGCTCTTCCCCTCGACCCCCGCCTCGTACGGCCTGAAGCAGGTGCGCGAGCCGGACGAGTTCTTCGGCGGGCAGGTCACGATGGACGTCTTCGGTCCGGCCGCGCAGAAGATCGTGGTCGCCTACAACAGCCCGTTCGACGTCGCGCTCGGGCAGCCCATCAAGGACGAGATCAAGAACGTCGGCGTCCTCGGCAAGGACCCGGAGCAGGCCTGGAGTGACGCCATGAGCAAATGCCGGCGCATCGCGAAGCACCTGGGGGTGAGCTACTGATGGCCACCCTCCCCACGCTGGAGAAGCCCCCGGCGGTCGTGGCGGACGTCCCCGTCGCCCGCCCCCGCCAGGGCTTCAGGAAGTACTGGCACCTCTACGCCGCGATCTCCCCCTTCTACCTGCTCTTCCTCTGCTTCGGCCTGATCCCCGTCGGCTTCTCGCTCTACCTCTCCTTCCACCGCTGGGACGGCCTCGGCTCGATGGAGTGGGCGGGGCTGTCGCAGTACCAGTACCTGCTGAACGACTCCGAGTTCTGGAGCTCGATCGGGACCACGATCGTCATCTGGGCGCTGGCCACCTTCCCCATGATCTTCCTGGCGATGGTGACGGCCGTGATGCTCAACTCGGCGGTCCGTTTCAAGAACCTCTACCGCGTCGCCTACTTCCTGCCGAACGTCACCTCGGTCGTGGCGATCGCGATCATCTTCGGCTCGGTCTTCTCCACCAACTTCGGCCTGGTGAACGCTTTCCTCCAGGCAATCGGTTTCGACCAGATCGCCTGGCTGAACACACCGTGGGGCATCAAGATCGCCATCGCGACGCTGATGACCTGGCAGTGGACCGGTTACAACGCCATCATCTTCCTCGCCGGGCTCCAGACCGTCCCGAGCGAGCTGTACGAGGCGGCGCGCATGGACGGCGCGGGGCCGGTGCAGACCTTCTTCCGGATCACGCTGCCGATGATGCGGCCGGTGCTGCTGTTCGTGCTCGTCGTGTCCACGGTCACCGGCCTCCAGAGTTTCTCCGAGCCGCAGGTGCTGCTCCAGAACACCTCGAACGACTCGACGTTCTCGGGCGGTCCGGGCCACGCCGGCCGGACCATGGTCCTCTACTTCTTCCAGCAGACCTTCGACAACAACGACTTCGGCTACGGCGCCGCCGTGGCGTGGGGCATCTTCCTCGTCGTCGTCCTCTTCTCGATCATCAACTGGCGGCTGGTGCAGCGCCGGGGCGAAGAATAGGGAGGCCCGCACACCATGGCATCCACCCAAGAAACACGGCGCACCAAGAGGATCGACGGGTCCCGCCGCAGAGGGATCGGGCTGCACGCCGCCCTCGTCGTCGGCGTCCTGCTCTCGGCCTTCCCGTTCTACTGGGCCGTGATCATGTCGACGCACACGTCGTCGGAGATCTTCTCCTACCCGCCCAGGCTGCTGCCCGGCACGCACTTCCTGGAAAACGTCCGCAGCCTTTTCGACAACATCGACTTCTTCGGCTCGATGTTCAACTCGCTGCTGGTGGCGGGATCGGTGACCTTCCTGGTCCTGTTCTTCGACTCGCTGGCCGCCTTCGTCTTCGCCAAGTTCGAGTTTCCGGGCAAGCGGTTGCTGTTCGTGTTGCTCATGTTCATCTTCATGGTTCCGGCGCAGCTCCAGGCCATCCCCCAGTTCGTCATCATGGCGAAGCTCGGCTGGATCGGCTCGATGACGGCACTGATCGTGCCGGCGGCCGCCAACGCGTTCGGCATCTTCTGGATGCGCCAGTACATGAAGGGCGCGATCCACGACGAGCTCCTCGACGCCTCCCGCATCGACGGCGCGAACTTCCTGCGCCAGTACTGGCACGTGGCCCTCCCGGTGGTCCGGCCCGGTCTGGCCTTCCTCGGCATCTTCACCTTCATGGGCCAGTGGAACGACTACGCCTGGCCCCTGATCGCCCTGACCAACCCGGACAACGTGACCCTCCAGGTCGCGCTGTCCCAGCTCAACGGCACCCACGGCACGACCGACTACGGCATGGTCATGACGGGCGCGCTGCTCGCCCTCGTCCCCCTGCTGATCGTGTTCGCGATCGGCGCCCGCCAGATGATCGGGGACCTCGCGAAGGGCGCGATCAAGTGACGGATCCGCTGCTGGCGCTCCGTCCCTGGGAGGCGCCCGAGGTGACCTCGTGGGGACGGCTGCCCATGAACGCCGTCGACCGGCGCTCCGGAGCAAACTCCCTGGACGGCGACTGGCGGTTTCAGTTGCTGTCCGCTCCGGACGCGCCGGTCGGCGGTCCCTGGTCGACGGCATCCGTGCCCGGCGTATGGACCATGCAGACCATCGAGGGCACGGACGACCTTCCGCAGTATCTGAACGTCCGTATGCCGTATACAGAATTCCCCCCACTGTCGCCCGCCGACAATCCGACGGGTGTGTACGAGCGGGAGATCGACGTCCCCGCCGAGTGGGCCGGGCGCCGCGTCGTGCTCCAGGTCGGGGCCGCCGAGAGCGTGCTGCTGGTGCATGTGGACGGGCGGCCCGTCGGCATCTCCAAGGACTCGCATCTGGCGGCCGAGTTCGATCTGTCGGGCGTCGTACGCCCCGGCGGCCGCTCGGTACTGCGGCTGACGGTCGTCAAGTGGTCGGACGCCTCGCACATCGAGGACCAGGACCACTGGTGGCATGCCGGGATCACCCGCTCGGTGCTGCTGTACGCCACCGACCCGCTGCGGCTGGCCGACGTGACCGTGCGGGCCGCCCGGGACGGCGAACTGCGGGTCGACTGCCTGGTACGCGACGCGGGCGGAGCGCTGCCCGCGGGCTGGTACGTCAGCGGGGAACTGGACGGGTTGCCGCTGGCCCAGGACGCGGAGTTCGACCTTTTCAACGCCGAGGACGAGCGGGTCTCCGCCTTCCTCGGCGAGGCCCGCCTGCACGCGCGCGTGCCCGAGGTCCGCACCTGGACGGCCGAGACGCCCGAGCTGTACGACCTGACGGTCCGGCTGCACCGCGCCGACGGCAGCGTCGCCGACGCCTCCCGCCACCGGATCGGCTTTCGCGACGTGGAGATCGTCGGCCGGGATCTGCTGGTCAACGGCGAGCGGATCTTCATCCGGGGGGTGAACCGGCACGACTTCCACCCCCTGACGGGGCGGACGGTGTCGTACGACGACATGCGCGCGGACCTCGTCCTGCTGAAGCGCTTCGGCTTCAACGCGATCCGCACCGCGCACTACCCGAACGACCCCACGCTGTACGACCTCGCCGACGAAATCGGTTTCTACGTCGTCGACGAGGCGGACATCGAGTCCCACGACCACGCCCACGAGATCGCCGACGACCCGCGCTATCTGAACGCCTTCGTCGACCGGGTCTCGCGGATGGTGCTGCGGGACAAGAACCACCCGTCGGTCATCATCTGGTCGCTGGGCAACGAGTCCGACTACGGCGCCAACCACGACGCCGCCGCGGGCTGGGTGCGCCGGCACGACCCGACCCGGCCGTTGCAGTACGAGGGGGCCGCCAAGCGCGGCTGGGCCGACCCGGAGATCGCCTCCGACATCGCCTGCCCGATGTACGCGCCCCTGGCGGACTGCGTGGCGCACGCGCTGTCCGGGCGGCAGACCAAGCCGCTCGTCCAGTGCGAGTACTCCCACGCGATGGGCAACAGCAACGGCACGCTGGCCGACCACTGGGCCGCCATCGAGGCCACCCCGGGTCTTCAGGGCGGGTTCATCTGGGAGTTCTGGGACCACGGCATCCTCCAGCGTGTGAACGACGGAAGACCTGTCGGGCGTGGGGGCGCCGGACTCTATGACAACGGTGTCGCCACGCCCGGCCACCGCTGGGCGTACGGCGGCGACTTCGGCGAGAAGGACCACGACGGCGCGTTCGTCGCGGACGGCGTCGTCTTCCCGGACCGCACCCCGAAGCCGGTGATGTACGAGCACCGGGAGCTCGCCGCGCCCCTGCGGCTCCAGGGCTTGCGGCACGAAGGGCTTGTCCTCTCCAACCATCAGCACTTCCGCGGCCTGGAGTGGCTCGCGGGCGAGTGGGAGCTGTCGCTCGCCGACGGCGGCACGCTCACCGCGGCGGCCGAACTGCCCGACCTGCGACCGGGCGAGACGGCCGTGGTGCCGCTGCCGTTCGCGCTGCCGGAGGACGGCGGCGAGGCGTGGCTGACACTGCGGGTGACCACGGCGGAGGACCTGCCGTGGGCCCCGCGCGGCACGGAGGTGTGCGCGCCGCAGGTGCGGTTGCGGGCGCCGGCGCCCGTCGAGGACCCGGTGGGTTCCGGTCGCGGGGGCTCCGGCCGCGTCGAGATCGACGCGGACGGACTCCTCGTCCACCCCCTGCTGACCTCCGCGCCCGCGCTGTCGCTGTGGCGGGCGCCCACCGACAACGACGAGCTGGGCGGGTCGGCACTGCGCTGGCGGACGTGGGGCCTGGACGCCCTCGTGCGCAAGCCGGTGTCCGTGCGCCAGGAGGGCGACGGGGTGATCGTGCTCGCCGAGTACGCGGGCGCCACCGGGGTCGTCCGGCACCGGCAGGTGTTCACGCCGGTCGAGGGCGGCATCCGGATCGACGAACAGGCCGAGCTGCCCGAGGAGTTCGACGACGTGGCGCGGGTCGGCTCGGTCTTCGAGACCGTCGCGGGGCTCGACCTGCTCGAATGGTTCGGGCAGGGGCCCTGGGAGTCGTACCCGGACCGTAGCGCGGGCGCGCCGGTGGGCCATCACCGCGCCTCTGTCGACGAGTTGTTCACTCCCTATCTGCGTCCGCAGGAGAGCGGCGGCCGGCACGGTGTGCGGCGCTTCACGCTCTCCGCGCCGGACGCCACCGGCCTCGCCGTCACGCTGGACGAGCCGCGCCAGGTCTCCGTCACGCGCCACCGCGCCGAGGACCTGGCGGCCGTCACCCACCACGACGAACTCGTCCCGCGCGCCGGCTGCGTGGTGCACCTCGACGCGGCGCACCGCGGCCTCGGCACGGCGTCGTGCGGCCCCGACACCTTCCCCTCCTACCTCGTCGCACCGGGCGTCCACCGCTGGAGCTGGACCCTGCGCGTCCTCTGAACCCCCTTTCCCCGCAACGGACCCACCTACGGAGCACACGTGTGTACTTCGCATGCCCACGAACAGGGCGAGGCCGCGCAGGCCGGTGCCGGAAGACGCGGTTTCCTCCGGGCCACCGCGCTGCTCGGCGCGGCCGCCACGGCCGGCCTCGCGCTGCCCGCCACGGCACAGGCGGCTGCCGCCGAGACGTCCTCCGCCACGTGGCGACCGGACCCCGACAGCCGCCGCTTCACGCTCGCCGTCATGCCCGACACGCAGTACCTCTTCGACGGCCCGAGCATCGACAAGGCGCCGGTCGAGGCGTCCCTGCGCTACCTGCTCGAGCGCGGTGACGAGGACGGCGCCGAGAACCTCGTGTTCCTGTCCCACCTCGGCGACCTCACCCAGAACGGGGCGAACGACGAAGTCACCGCGATCAGCGAGGCGTTCGGGCTGCTCGACCGGCGCGGGGTCGGCTACAGCGTGCTGGCCGGCAACCACGACGTGAAGTCGTCGACGACCGACCAGCGCGGCGCGACCCCGTACCTGGACGCCTTCGGTCCGCGGCGCTTCCAGGGGAAGTCCACGTTCGGCGGGGCCTCCCCCGACGGCTACAACACCTTCCACCTGTTCCGGGCGGGCGGCCGGGAGTGGATGGTGCTGGCGCTGGACTGGCGGCTGTCGGAGAAGGGGTACGCCTGGGCGGCCGACGTCCTCGCCCGGCACCCGAGGACACCGGTCGTCCTGACCACGCACGAGCTGGTCGTCGAGGACGACTCCCTGTCGGCGTACGGACAGCAGCTGTGGGACCGGCTGATCGAGGACCACGACCAGATCTTCCTCACCCTCAACGGGCACTACTGGCCCGCCGGGCGGGCGACGCGCAGGAACTCGGCCGGGCATGACGTCCACCTGCATCTGACGAACTATCAGAACCGGTACTTCGGCGGCGCGGCGATGATCCGCCTCTACCGTTTCGACCTCGACCGCAACGTCATCGACGTGGAGACGGTCTCCCCATGGATCCTCGGCCGGGCCGCGAAGGGGCTCAACGAGCTGGAGCGGCAGGAGATCGAACTGAGCGGCGACGCCGACCGGTTCACGGTCGACATCGACTTCGCCGAGCGCTTCGCGGGCTTCGATCCGGTGCCCGCGCGTCCCGCCCGTCCCGTGTCGAAGGTGCTGGTGCGCGACACGGTCGCCTACTGGCGGTTCGACGGCCACGACGACGGTACGGCGGTCGGCGGCACCGTACGCGACCTGTCCGGGCGCGGCAACGACCTCACCCTGGTGACCGTGGGCGGCGGCGCGCTGAACTGGTCGTCCGACCACCATCCCGACCAACCCGGCCACGGCAGCCTGGAGTTCCAGGGGCACAAGTCCCCGCTGAAGGGCGCCTATCTGCGCACGGTCGACGGCGCCCCGCTCAACTCGGCCACTTTCAGGAACGGTTACACCATCGAGGCGTTCTACCGCCTCCCCACCGACTGGGACCCCTCGCACCACGCCTGGTCGGGGCTGGTCAGCCGGACCGGAACGGGCGGCGCGGTCGGCAAGACCGGCGACGACCCCGACGAGCCGCTCGCCACCCTCTCCCTGTCCAACGACCGGGAACCGCAGTGGGCCATGCGTCCGCTGAACCAGGAGGGCATCGCCACCAACTGGGGTCAGGAGACCCCGCTGGAGACCTGGTGGCACCTCGCGGTCGTCAACGACGGCCGGCACACCACGCTGTACGTCGAGGGCTGCCCGACCGTGCGCAACCCGAAGGCGGCGTCCGCCGGCATCGCCTCGGTCGGGCTGCCGTGGCTGCTCGGCGG
This sequence comes from Streptomyces sp. NPDC102259, assembly GCF_044766465.1. Taxonomy (NCBI): domain Bacteria; kingdom Bacillati; phylum Actinomycetota; class Actinomycetes; order Kitasatosporales; family Streptomycetaceae; genus Streptomyces; species Streptomyces sp. NPDC102259. The sequence continues at coordinate 117,045 of NZ_JBIWMA010000016.1, forward strand.
CTACGAGTACGGCGGACAGATCGACCAGATCCTGCACGGCCGCCTCGGCGACGTCCGGATCGTCTCGCGGGCGCTGCCCGTCACCTCCTTCATGAACCACTGACCTTCTTCACGAGGATCACCGTGACCGAGCAGCAACTGCCCGCCTGGGCCGATCCGTCCGTCTCGCCCGCCGTTCTCGACGCGCAGGGCGTGTCGAGGCGCGGACTTCTGCGCCGCGCCGGCCTCTTCGGCGCCGCGTTCGCCCTCGGCGGCGCGGCCACCCCGGCCGTAGCCGCCGCCGGCCGCGGCCACGGCGGCGAGGACCCGCGTCTCGCCTACCTGGTGGGCGACCACCACGTCCACTCCGTCTACAGCCATGACGCGAAGTACACCTTCTCCCAGCAGGCCAGGGCCGCCGCCCGCTACGGCCTCGACTGGATGGTGTTCAACGAGCACTCCAACTTCGGGCACGCCTCCTACGGCGCCGCGCTGGAACACAAGGAGATCCTCGAGGCCCGCGCCGCGAACCCGCGCCAGCTGATCTTCCAGGGCCTGGAGTGGTACATCCCGGCCGCCGAGCACTGCACCGTGTTCGCCGCCCCCGGCCCGCACGAGACCGATCTGCTCACGAAGTTCGAGCTGGCCTACGACGGCAAGCTGCTCGGGTACACCGAGGGCGCCGCCGGCGCGGCCGACACCGCCCGCAACGAGGCGCACGCCGTCAAGGCCGTCAGATGGCTGGCCGAGCAGCGCCGCACCGGCCACGTCGACGACGTCCTCGTCTTCGCCAACCACCCGCTGCGCCTCGGCATCGACTCCCCGCACGAGCTGCGCAACTGGCGCGACGCGGCACCCGAGATCATGATCGGCATGGAGGGCGCGCCGGGCGCCCAGGGCGCGGCGATCCCCGGCTGGCGCGGTGCCACGTCCCTCCGCGGCGAGTACGAGAACAAGCCGTCCGCCCAGTCCTGGGCGGGCTACCCGGCGGACGCCTACCTCACGTACGGCGGCTTCGACTGGGCCACCGCGACCGTGGGCGGCCTGTGGGACTCGATGCTGGCCGAGGGCCGACTGTTCTCGGTCACCACCAACTCCGACAACCACCGGACCGTGTTCGACACCTGGAAGAACGGCGACTGGCCCGCGGGTCAGAACTTCGACAACACCGGCAGGCTGCCCGATCCGGTGAACACCGACACCCCGCAGCCCGGCAGCGACTTCTGGCCGGGGCAGTTCAGCCGCACCCACGTCGGCGTGACCCGCTACGGCTACCGGGCGGTGATGACGGGTCTGCGCGAGGGCCGGGTCTGGCTGGACCACGGGCATCTGCTCGACGGCCTGGAGGTCCGGCTGCGGCGGGAGCACGGCAACGGGCGGGGCGTCACGCTCGGCGGCCGGCTGCGGGTGCGCAAGGGCGAGAAGCTCACGCTGGAGATCACGGTCACCAGCGCCTCCCGCCCCAACCCCCAGGGGATCCTGCCGCAGTTGGCGCACGTGGACGTGATCCGGGGCGCGGTGCGCGGTGCGGTGTCCGACCGCGACACCTGGCGGGCTCCCGACACGAAGGTCGTCCGCACGACGGACGTGAGCGGCCGCAAGGGGACCTACACCCTGCGCGTACCGGTCACGGTGGGCGACGAGTCCTGCTACCTCCGTCTGCGCGGCAGCGACGGCAACCGGAACGGAACCGGTTACCTCGGTGCTTCCGTGGACCCGCACGGCCCGATCCCCCACGAGCCGGGCAACGGCGACCCGTGGGTGGACACCTGGTTCTACTCCAACCCGATCTTCGTGGACGTCGTCGGCTGACGCGGCCCCGAAAGGGGCGCGGGGATCTGCGCGACCGGCCGCGGCGGTCCCGCAGATTCCCCTTCCTCACCCGGCACAAGCCCTGAGGGCCGGACGGCGCAGTCCTGGCCCGGCCGGCGGAGCCTTACGCGTAGAAGCGCGACAGGCTCTGCAACACCGCCGCGGGCTTGGCGCCGCCCTCGATCTCGATGGCCCCGTCGACGGTGATCTGCACCCCGCCCGGCACCTCCTCGACCTCGGTCAGCTTGGCGACCAGGCGGATCCGCGAGCCGACCTTGACCGGCGAGGGGAACCGCACCTTGTTCAGTCCGTAGTTGACCTTCGTCGTGACGCCCTGGACGTCCAGCAGCTCGGTGAACAGCGGGATGAAGAGGGAGAGGGTGAGGTACCCGTGGGCGATGGGGGCGCCGAAGGGGCCCTCCTTCGCCCGTTCGGGGTCGACGTGGATCCACTGGTGGTCGCCGGTCGCGTCGGCGAAGGTGTCGATGCGCTCCTGGGTGACCTCGATCCACTCGCTGGTGCCCAGGTCGCTTCCGGCCAGCTTCTTCAGCTCGTCGAGACCGTTGACGGTGATGCTCATATGCCGTTCCTCACAAGAGAGTTCACAGAAGAGTTCACAGAAGGGTTCACAGGAGAGTCGTTCAGGAGTCGGTGCCGAACCGGGAGCGCACCCGGGACTTCAGGAGCTTTCCGGAAGCGGTGCGCGGGAGTTCGTCCGCCACCACCACCGACTTGGGGATCTTGTACTTGGCGAGCCGTCCGGACAGCGAGGCCAGCACCTCGTCGGGGTCGAGCGAGGCGCCCTCGCGGGGCACGACGACCGCGCGCGGCACCTCGCCCCACTTGTCGTCGGACACGCCGATGACCGCGCACTCCACGATGTCGGGGTGGGCGAGGAGCAGGTCCTCGATCTCGGCGGGGTAGATGTTCTCCCCACCGGAGATGATCATGTCCTTGATGCGGTCGACGATATGCACGTAACCGTCTTCGTCGACCCGGGCCGCGTCCCCGCTGCGGAACCAGCCGTCGGCGAAGGAGGCGGCCGTCTCCTCGGGCAGCCCCCAGTAGCCGGGCATGACGTGCGGCCCGCGGACGACGACCTCGCCGGTCTCGCCGACCTCGACGGGTGTGAGGTCGGGGCGCAGGACGCGTACGTCGCTGAAGAAGTGCGGGACGCCGGCCGAGCCCGCCTTGCTGACGGAGTGCTCGGCGTCCAGGAACAGCGTGCCGGGGGACGCCTCGGTCATGCCGTAGCCCTGGAGGAAGGTGAGTCCGCGTTCCTGGTAGGCGGCGATCAGCGGCGTCGACACCGGGGAGCCGCCGCAGGTCAGGATCCGCAGGCTGGACAGGTCCGCGCCCGCCCAGCGCGGGTGCCGGGCGACCTGCTCGAACATCGTCGGCACCCCGAACATGAAGGTGATCCGGTGCTGTTCGATCAGGCCCAAGGTGGCCTCCGGGTCGAAGGCCTCGACCAGGACGCAGCAGCCGCCCTTGAGGAGCACCGGCAGGGTGAGCATGTTCAGGCCGGCCGTGTGGAACAACGGCGCGGAGACCAGGGCGCGTTCGTCGGCGGTCAGATCGGTGTCGACGAGGACGTTGACCGCGTTCCAGGTGAGGTTGCCGTGCGTGAGCATGGCGCCCTTGGGACGGCCGGTCGTGCCCGAGGTGTACATGATGATGCAGGTGTCGTCCGGGGTGACCGGCGTGTCGATCGGCTCGTCGGAGGCGGCGGCGAGCTCCCCCTCGTATTCGGCGCCGACCTCGAGGTAGCTGCGCACGTCCGTGTTCCCGGGCAGTCCGGCGACCAGGCCGGCGTGCGAGGGGCCGTAGACGAGCGCCTTGGCGCCGGAGTCGGCGAGCTGGTAGGCGATCTCGGGGCCGGCGAGGCGGGTGTTGAGGGGGACGAACACCGCGCCGAGGGTGCCGGCGGCGAACAGGGTCTCCAGGTAGGAGGGGTGGTTGGGGCCGAGGTAGGCGATGCGGTCGCCGCGCCGTACGCCCCGGGCGCGCAGGGCGTGGGCCAGGCGCGTGGTGCGTGCATACAGTGTGCGATAGTCCGTCGACTGCCCACCGTGGACCAGGGCGGTGCGGTGCGGGGTCTTACGGGCCCGGCGTGCGGGCCAGGACCCCAGTCCCTCGTTGCGCATCTTCCACGCCCCTTACGGTGTGGTCAGCCCGAGCAGACGGGCGGCGTTCTCCTTGAGGATCTTCGGTTTCACCTCGTCCTTGATCGTCAGCTTGTCGAAGTCGGCGAGCCAGCGGTCGGGGGTGAGGACGGGGAAGTCGGAGCCGAAGAGGACCTTGTCCTTCAGCAGCGTGTTGGCGTACTGCACGAGCTGCGGCGGGAAGTACTTCGGCGACCAGCCGGACAGGTCGATGTGCACGCCCGGCTTGTGCGTGGCCACGGCGAGGGCCTCGTCCTGCCAGGGGAACGACGGATGCGCCAGGATGATCTTGAGGTGCGGGAAGTCGGCCGCCACGTCGTCCACGTGCAGCGGGTTGGAGTACTTGAGCCTGATCCCGCCGCCGCCCGGGACTCCGGCGCCGATGCCCGTCTGACCGGTGTGGAACAGGGCGATGGTCCCCGTCTCCTCGATCACCTCGTACAGGTCGTACGCCACCGAGCGGTCGTTGGGGAAGAAGCCCTGGATGCTGGGGTGGAACTTGAAGCCCTTCACCCCGTACTCCTCGACCAGGCGCCGCGCCTGCCGCACGCCCGCCTTCCCCCGGAAGGGGTCGATGGAGGCGAACGGGATGAGGACGTCGGCGTTGGCGGCGGCGGCCTCGGCGACCTCCTCGTTCGGGACGGGCGCCGTGCCGGTCGCGGACTCGGCGTCCACCGTGAAGATCACGGCGGCCATCTTCCGCTCACGGTAGTAGCGGGCCGTCTCCTCCAGGGTGGGCTTCCGCTTGCCCTCGACCTTGAAGTAGGCGGAGGAGGCGTCGTGCAGGTCGTCGTCCAGCGAGGAGTGGCCCTGGGACGACACCTCGGCGTGGGTGTGGACGTCGATCGCGACCAGTTCGTCGACGTTCATGGAGGGGGCGGCGGCGGGGGTCGTGGAGGGGCTCATCACGCCTCCGGGAACTTGGGGGCCGGGATGCCGACCGTCTGGAGCTCGGCACCGACCGAGGTGGGGAACACGTCGGCCAGCGCCTCGGGCGTCCAGCCGCCGTCGGCGTAGGCCGCGCGGATCTCCTGCGGATGCGACCAGAGTGCCACCTTGTCGCCGCCGATGCCGATGGCCTGGCCGGTGATGCCCCGGGCGGCCTCGGAGGCCAGGAAGGGCACCAGGGCCGCACAGTCCTCGGGGGTGCCGAAGCCCTCGCCCTTGCGCAGGAAGTCCGGGAACGGCTCGCCGTTCTTCAGGGCCTCGACGTAGGGGGCGAAGGCGGGGATGGTCTCGGTCATCGCGGTCGCGGCGACCGGGACGATCGCGTTGACGGTGATGCCCGCGCGGCCCAGCTCCATGGACCAGGTGCGGGCGAAGGCGGCGATGCCGGCCTTGGCGGCCGCGTAGTTCGTCTGGCCGAAGTTGCCCCGCTGGCCGGCCGGGGAGCCGACGAGGATCAGCGTGCCGCCCTCGCCCTGCTCGCGCATCCGGACGGCGGCGGCGCGGGCGCAGGTGAAGGTGCCCTTGAGGTGGGTGGCGATCACCGCGTCGAAGTCGTCGTCGGTCATCTTCCACAGCACCTTGTCGCGCAGGATGCCCGCGTTGGTGACCAGGACGTCGAGCCGGCCGAACTCCTCCACGGCCCGGTTCAGCAGCCGGTCGGCGGCCTCCGTCGTCCCGACCGGGACCACCTCGGCGACCGCCCTGCCGCCGGCCTCGACGAGGGACTTCACGGCCTGCTCGGCCACGGCCTCGTCGACGTCGTTGACGACCACGGACGCGCCGCGGGCGGCCAGGGCATGGGCGTAGGCGAGGCCGAGGCCCCGGCCGCTGCCGGTGACGACGGCGACCTTGCCGGTGAGATCGATGCTGGGCACGACGGTGTCCCTTCACATGGGGTGCGACTTCGTGTCGCATGGAGCACGACTACGAGATCGAAGCTAAGAGCAATAATTGTTGTCGTCAATAGTTGTTGTCGTCCTACGGGTGCGTCATGCTGGAATCTGTACGTCTGTACGCCTGTACGTCGCACCACCCCCGGAAGGGGACCTAGCCCAGGGAGCCCGCCATCGCCCGCCAGGACAACGCAAGCAGCGCCGCCCCGATCGACGCGGACGAACCGTGGATGCGCGGGCTGCACGCGGACACGGGTTACCTGCTGTACCGCCTGGGACTGCGCTCGGGACAGTTGTTCAACACGTTCCTCCAGGAGTCGGGGGTACGGCTGCGCCACTACGCGGTGCTGCGCTTCCTCGCCACCTCCGAGGGCTCCCTCCAGCGGGAGCTGAGCACCCGGCTCGGCTACGACCCCAGCGCGATCGTCGGCCTGGTCGACGACCTGGAGAAGCTGGGCTTCGCCGAGCGCCGCCCGGCGCCGGACGACCGCCGCAGCAGGATCGTCGCCCTCACCCAGGACGGCCGCGCGTTCCTGCGCGGCACCGACGAGGCGGGCCTGCGGGTGACGAACGAACTGCTGGACCCCCTCGAACCGGCCGAACGCGAGACGCTGCACACCCTGCTGCGGCGGATCGCCGAGGACGGACTCGCCTGACGCCGCGAGGAGGACCCTGACGCCGTGAGGAGGACCCGATGGACCAGGGCGCACTCGCCGGGACCGCCCGCTCCGCGCCCGGCCGGCTGCTGGCCGTGCTCGCCGCGTTCGACCACAGGCACCCCGCGCTGTCCCTGACCGACATCAGCCGCCGCGCCGGCCTGACCCTCACCACCGCGCACCGGCTGGTGAGCGCCCTGACCGAGTGGGGCGCCCTGGAACGGGACCCGTCCGGCGTGTACCACGTGGGGCTGCGGCTGTGGGAGGTCGCGGCGCTGGCCCCGCGCGGTCTCGCGCTGCGACAGGTCGCGCTGCCGTTCCTGGAGGACCTGTACGAAGCCACCCACGAGAACGTGCAGTTGGCGGTGCGGGACGGGTCCGAGGTCGTCTACACCGAGTGGCTGTCGGGACGTTCGGCGGTCGGGGTGCACATCCGGGTGGGCGCCCGCTGGCCGCTGCACGTCACCGGCGTGGGCCTCGCGCTGCTGGCGCACAGCGACTTCGAGCTCCAAGAGGCCTACTGCGCGGGCCCGTTGGCCTCCTACACCGCTCACACCATCACCGATCCGGCGCGGTTGCGCCGGGTACTGGCCGAAGTCCGGCGCGCGGACGTCGCGGTGAGCAGCCGTCAGGTCACCGAGGACGCCCTGTCGGTGGCCGCCCCGGTGCGCGGACCGGGCGGTGCGGTGACGGCCGCCGTGTCGGTCGTCGTCCCGCACGCCGACGCACAGGTACCGGTGCTGGCACCGGCCGTACGGCTCGCGGCACGCGGGATCTCCCGGGCCCTGGGCTGGCAGCCCGACGGCCGGGCCGGGTGAAACCCGGTTGGCGGCTCGGGGACCCCCGGCGAGAATGCGCAACCATGACGGAGATCGGCCCACTGGGCCCGCAGGACCGCGCCGCCTGGGAAGTGCTGGCGCGCGGCTACAAGGCGTTCTACCGCACGGAGGTGCCCGACCACGGGTACGAGGAGATGTGGCGGCACCTCCAGGACGGCCGCCAGGTGCACGCCCTCGGCGCCCGGACGGACGGGAACCTGGTGGGCATCGCCCACTACCTGTTCCACGCCTCGGGCTGGATGGCGGACAGCTGCTACCTCCAGGACCTCTACGTGGACGAGGCGGTACGCGGCAGAGGGGTGGCACGGGCACTGATCGAGCGGGTGGCCGAGGCCGCGCGGGAGCGGGGCGCCGCCCGGCTGTACTGGTCCACCCAGCAGCACAACACCACCGCCCGCACCCTGTACGACAAGGTCGCGACCTTCAACGGCTTCATCCGCTACGACTACCCGCTCTCCTAGCGCGACACGGCCCGGGAACGGGCCCGGGAGCCGCGCGCAGGCCCGGGCGCCGGGCCCGGGCGCCCGGCGCCAGGCACAGGCCCGGAGACCGGGCGCAGGCCTCCGGACGCAGGCCCTGGAGTCGGGCGCAGCCCCGACCGCCAGGCTGGACGCGGGCGGGTCGACCCCTCCCCCGCGCCGGCGAGCCGCGCCGGTTCCTTCCCGTACCAACGAGCCTCGCCCCTCCCCTCCGGCGATCCGGCGCCGGACCGCCGGCCCCGCCGGACTGCCGACACCCCCGGCCCCCGGCAGACGACTCCGGGGTGTCACCCCCGCGGCCGGCGGCGTCTCTCAGGTCGTCCTCACAGGAATCTCAGGTTTCGACCCGGGGTTTCAAAGGATCGCCCCATCTAGGAGGCGCACGATGCACGCGCAAAGGTGGACAACTCAGGAAGGCGTGCCGTGGGCGTCTCGCACATATCGAACCGGTCCGAACAGCAGCCGGAGGGCTGGTCCCGGCGCGGGATCCTGGGCGTGCTCGGGGCCGTCCCGGCCGTCGCGCTGACCGGGTGCAGCTCCGGATCGGCGGACGCCTCGGAGAACACGACGGCCGGGACCGGCACGTCGGGTTCCGCGTCCACGAAGGCCTCGGCGGCCGCCAAGCGGCCGGTGATCTCGGTCACCCCCGCCGACGGCACCAAGAAGGCGGCCTTCACCAGTCCCGTCGAGGTCACCGTGACCGACGGCACGCTCGCCTCCGTGAAGGTGACGGGCAACGACGGCTCGACGCTCGCGGGCTCCCTCGACGCGGCCGGGACCACGTGGAGGTCCTCGGCCAACCCGTACTCCGGGACGAAGTACACGGTCACCGCCCAACTGGAGGGCGCCGACGCGCAGACGGCCACCTTCACCACCAAGTCCCCGGGCGAGACCTTCGTCGGGTACTTCACCCCCGAGGCGAACTCCACCTCCGGCGTGGGGATGCCGGTCTCGATCAACTTCTCGCACGCCGTGTCCGACAGGGCCGCCGTGGAGAAGGCGATCACGGTGACCGCCGAGCCGGCCGTGGAGATCGTCGGGCACTGGTTCAGCGCCACCCGGCTGGACTTCCGGCCGAAGACGTACTGGGCGGCCGGGACGACCATCACCCTCGGTCTGCGGTTGAAGGACGTCGAGGGAACGAATGGTGTATACGGCATGCAGTCGAAGGACGTCACGTTCCACATCGGCCGCGCACAGATCAGCACCGTGGATCTGTCGAGCAAGAAGATGGTGGTGAAGCGGGACGGCGCGACCCTGGCCACCTACCCGGTCTCCGGCGGCGACTCCGACCACACCACCTGGTCCGGGATCATGGTGATCAGCGAGCGGTTCAAGCAGACCCGGATGGAGTCCTCCACGGTCGGCCTCGGCGACGAGTACGACATCTCCGACGTCCCGCACGCCCAGCGTCTGACCACCTCCGGCACCTTCATCCACGGCAACTACTGGGCCTCGACCTCGATATTCGGCAGCCAGAACACCAGCCACGGCTGCGTCGGCCTGCACGACGCCAAGGGCGCGAACGACAGCTCCGTCGCGGGCTACGAGTTCTACGCCGCTTCGATGCTCGGCGACGTGGTGATCGTCGAGAACTCCGGCGAGAAGACCGTGGACGCGGCCAACGGCCTCAACGGCTGGAACCTCTCCTGGGCGGACTGGACCGCGGGCAGCGCGCTTTAGCACGTTTGCGTGGTTCAAGCCATGAACTTCCTTGCCCTGAAAGGACTTTCCTTGCTTTAAGTCTTGACGGCCTCCGGGACGGAGAGCACATTGGGCCCACTTTGAGAGCGCTCTCAAGGCTCTCGAGGGCACCCGCGCCCATCACTCCGTACCCGAGAGGCCCACCCCCATGAGTGCAACCTCCGGCATACCCCGACGGCGACGCGCACTGGTCGCCGTGCTCAGCACCCTCGGCCTCGCGGCCGCCGCCGCGGCGGCCGTCACCCTGCCCGCGAACGCCTCCGCTCCCACGCCCCCGACCGGGTGGTCGCAGGTCTTCCTCGACGACTTCACCGGCGCCGCCGGCACCGGGGTGAACACCTCCAACTGGCAGTACAGCACCGGGACCTCGTACCCGGGCGGGCCTGCCAACTGGGGCACCGGCGAGGTCGAGACGATGACCAACAGCACCAGCAACGTCTCGCTCGACGGCAGCGGCAACCTGCGCATCACCCCACTGCGCGACTCCGCCGGCCGCTGGACCTCGGGCCGCATCGAGACCACCCGCACCGACTTCCAGCCCCCGTCCGGCGGCAAGCTGCGGGTGGAGGCCCGCATCCAGATGCCGAACGTGACCGGCACCGCCGCCGAGGGCTACTGGCCCGCGTTCTGGGCGCTCGGCTCGCCCTACCGCGGCAACTACCAGAACTGGCCGGGCGTCGGCGAGCTGGACATCATGGAGAACGTCCAGGGCCTGAACAAGGTCTGGTCGACGATGCACTGCGGCACCAACCCGGGCGGCCCGTGCAACGAGACCACCGGCATCGGCAACTCCGTCGCGTGTCCCAACACCACCTGCCAGTCCGGCTTCCACACCTACAGCATGGAGTGGGACCGCTCGGTGAGCCCGGAGGCGATCCGGTTCTACGTCGACGGCGTCAACTACCACACCGTCACGGCGAACCAGGTCGACGCGGCGACGTGGACCAACGCGACGAATCACGGCTACTTCGTCATCCTGAACGTCGCGATGGGCGGCGGCTTCCCGGACGCCTTCGGCGGCGGCCTGGACGGCGACACCCAGCCGGGCCACCCGATGGTGGTCGACTACGTGCAGGTGCTGCAGGCCGCGGGCGGCGGGGGCGGCACCACGAGTCCCCCGCCGACCGGCAGCCGTGACGCCTACGGCACGATCCAGGCCGAGTCGTACGACAGCCACTCCGGCACGGTCACCGAGACGACCACCGACACCGGCGGCGGCCAGGACATCGGCTCCCTCGCGAACGGCGACTACGCGGTGTACAAGGGCGTCACCTTCGGCTCCTCGGCGGCGACCCAGTTCAGCGCGCGGGTCGCCAGCGGTGCGGCCGGCGGGGTCAGCGGCCTGGTCGAGGTACGCCTCGACAGCCGTACCGCCACGCCCGTCGGCAGCTTCGCGGTGGCCAACACCGGGGGCTGGCAGTCGTGGCGGACGATCCCGGCGAACATCAGCTCCGTCGCCGGGACCCATGACGTCTATCTGACCTTCACCAGCGGCCAGCCCGCGGACTTCGTGAACGTCAACTGGTTCACCTTCGGCCACTGACCGACGGCCCCGCGGCGCCGGGAAGGGCGCCGCCCACCTCTGACGCCCTCGATCGAAACGCGCCCCGGTCGCCTCAGCGCAGTTCCGCGCGAAAGGCCACCGGGGTGTTTCCCGTGTGCAGTTGGAAGAACTTGGAGAAGTTCGCCGGGTCGGGGAAGCCCACCGCCGCACCGACCCGGCCGATCGGCAGGTCCGTGTGGGCCAGGAGCCGCTTCGCCTCCAGGACGACCCGCTTGTCGATGAAGCCCTTGGGCGTCTCGCCGGTGGCGGCGCGGACCGCGCGCACGAGGGTGCGGCGGGAGTAGCCGAGCGCGTCGGCGTAGGCGCTGACGCTGTGGTTGGTGGCGAAGTCCCGTTCCACGGCGTCCCGGAAGAGCGTGAACGTGGTGTCGGCCCGGCCGCGCGCCGCCTCCGCGCTGCTCGCCGCGAGGTGCGCGAGCCGCAGCAGGAACGCGGTGAGGGAGTGCCGCAGCACCGCCGTGTGCAGGCTCAGGGGCAGCGTGCCGTCGGCGCCGCCGTCGTCGTACTCCCCGCGCAGATACGTCAGCGCCGCGCGCAGGCCCGCGAGCTGGGGCTCGTCCGGGTGCAGCAGCGGCGGCAGGTCGTAGCGGTACAGGCCCGCGGCCTCGACGGTGGCGCGTGGCAGAAAGCCGGGCTGCATGGTCAGGACCGTTCCGTGGTACCCGCTCGACTTCGAGAAGCGGTGGACCTGGCCCGGGCGGATCCACAGCACGTCGCCGGCCCTCGCCTCGTGCTCGGCGAAGTCGATCATGTGGCGGACGGGGCCGTCGTCGAAGAGCATCACCACGTGGAAGTCGATGCGGTGCACACGGTCCAGCGGCGCGTCGGTGTGCCAGGTGCGGCCGGTGCCCATCGGGCCCACCTGCATGCCGACGCCGCCGACGCTGAGTTCGACGGGAAAGGGAAAGGTTCTGATGCCCTCACCGGCGCCGTCTTGGGTACTTGTGTCCACCATGTCCTGTCCGTGCCGCCCAGTTGCCGCCCCGTGGCGCTCATGTGTCGCCGACGGGTGTCCCACATTCACCACAGGCTGACACAGGGAGACCTTCCTTCGTAAAAGTCAGACTTTTAGGTTTGAACACAACAGAGCAGATGACCCGCTCCGATCGAGGATTTCTTGAAGATGAGCACGCAGACACCGAACGATTTCGAGTGGACCGAACGTGACCGGCGTGCCGTCGACACCGCACGCCTTCTGGCCGCGGATGCCGTGCAGCAGGTGGGCAACGGGCACCCCGGAACGGCCATGAGCCTGGCCCCGGTCGCGTACACGATCTTTCAGAAGGTGATGCGACACGACCCGGCGGACCCCGAGTGGACGGGTCGCGACCGCTTCGTCCTGTCCCCCGGCCACACCTCGCTGACCCTCTACACCCAGCTCTTCCTCTCCGGCTACGAGCTGGAGCTGGCGGACCTGAAGAGCTTCCGTACGCACGGCTCGAAGACGCCGGGTCATCCCGAGTACGGGCACACCGCCGGTGTCGAGACGACCACAGGACCGCTCGGCCAGGGCGTCGCCAACGCCGTCGGCATGGCCATGGCCGCCCGCTACGAGCGCGGCCTGTTCGACCCCGACGCACCGCGGGGCGAGTCCCCGTTCGACCACACGATCTGGGGCATCGTCTCCGACGGTGACCTGGAGGAGGGCGTCTCCGCCGAGGCCTCCTCGCTCGCCGGCCACCAGAAGCTCGGCAACCTCGTGTTCGTCTACGACGACAACCACATCTCCATCGAGGGCGACACCGCCACCGCCTTCTCCGAGGACGTGCTGAAGCGGTACGAGGCCTACGGCTGGCACACGCAGCGCGTCGAGCCGACCGGGGACGGCGACGTCGACGTCCCCGCCCTGTACGCGGCTCTGAAGGCGGCGCAGGCCGAGACGGGACGCCCCTCGATCATCTCGCTGCGCACGATCATCGCCTGGCCCGCGCCGAACGCCCGGAACACCGAGGCGTCCCACGGCTCGGCCCTCGGCGCGGAGGAGGTCGCCGCCACCAAGCGTCTCCTCGGCTTCGACCCGGAGCGCGGTTTCGAGGTCTCCGACGAGGTCCTCGCGCACACCCGCGCCGCCCTGGACCGGGGCGCCGAGGCCCACGCGGCCTGGGACAAGCAGCTGGAGAAGTGGCGCGGCGCCGACCCCGGGCGCGCCCAGCTGTTCGACCGGGTCCTCGCGGGGCAGCTGCCCGACGGCTGGGAGGACGCGCTGCCGGTGTTCGAGCCCGGCAAGCCGGTCGCCACCCGCGCCGCGTCCGGCAAGGTGCTCCAGTCGCTCGGGGCGGTCCTGCCCGAGTTGTGGGGCGGCTCCGCCGACCTGGCCGGTTCCAACAACACCACCATCGACAAGACCTCCTCCTTCCTCCCCGAGGGCAACCCGCTGCCCGGGGCGAGCCCGTACGGCCGTACGGTCCACTTCGGTATCCGCGAGTTCTCGATGGCCGCGGAGATGAACGGCATCGCGCTGCACGGCAACACCCGTGTCTACGGCGGCACGTTCCTGGTGTTCTCCGACTACATGCGCAACGCCGTGCGGATGTCGGCGCTGATGCAGCTGCCGGTGACCTACGTGTGGACGCACGACTCCGTCGGTCTCGGCGAGGACGGGCCGACCCACCAGCCGGTGGAGCACCTGGCCTCGCTGCGCGCCATCCCGGGCCTGAACATCGTCCGCCCGGCCGACGCCAACGAGACGGCGATCGCCTGGGCCGAGATCCTGAAGCGGCACGCCACCCGGCCGGCCCCGCACGGTCTGGCCCTCACCCGGCAGGGCGTGCCGACGTACGCGCCGAACCCGGACGCGGCGAAGGGCGGTTACGTCCTGGCGGAGTCCTCGACCGCGACCCCCGACGTCGTCCTCGTCGCCACCGGCTCCGAGGTGCAGCTGGCCGTCGCCGCGCGCGAGGCGCTCGAGGCCGAGGGAATCGGCGTCCGGGTCGTGTCGATGCCGTCCGTGGAGTGGTTCGAGGAGCAGCCGCGTGCGTACCGCGACCGCGTCCTGCCGCCGTCGGTGAAGGCCCGCGTCGCGGTCGAGGCGGGCATCGGGCTCACCTGGCACCGGTTCGTGGGGGACGCCGGACGCATCGTCTCCCTCGAGCACTTCGGCGCCTCCGCCGACGCGAAGACCCTGTTCGCCGAGTACGGCTTCACCGCCGAGAACGTGGCCGCCGCGGCCCGGGAATCCCTCTCCGCCGCGCGTGGTTGATCCGACCGCCAGAAAGAAAAAGAAGATGATCGAAGTGACCGAAGCAACCGCGACCGCGGGAGCACTGGAGCGCCTCTCCGCCGAAGGCGTCTCCATCTGGCTGGACGACCTGTCACGCGAGCGGATCGCCTCCGGCAACCTCGCCGAACTCGTCGAGACGAAGAACGTCGTCGGCGTCACCACCAACCCGTCCATCTTCCAGGCCGCGATCGGCTCCGGCGAAGGCTACGAGGAGCAGCTCGCCGACCTGGCGGTGCGCGGGGTCACGGTCGACGAGGCCGTACGGATGATGACGACGGCCGATGTGCGGGCCGCAGCCGATATCCTGCATTCTGTATACACGGCGACGGGTGGCCGTGACGGCCGGGTCTCGATCGAGGTCGACCCCCGTCTGGCCCACCACACCGACGCCACCATCGCCGAGGCCAAGCAGCTCGCCTGGCTCGTCGACCGCCCCAACGTCATGATCAAGATCCCCGCGACGCGGGCCGGCCTGCCGGCGATCACCGAGGTCATCGGCCTCGGCATCAGCGTCAACGTCACGCTGATCTTCTCGCTGGAGCGCTACCGCGAGGTCGTCGACGCCTATCTGGCGGGCCTGGAGAAGGCCGCCGCCAGGGGTCTGGACCTGTCCACGATCCACTCGGTCGCCTCCTTCTTCGTCTCCCGCGTCGACTCCGAGATCGACAAGCGGCTCACCGCGCTCGGCACCGACGCGGCCCGCACGCTGAAGGGAAGGGCGGCGCTCGCCAACGCGCGGCTGGCCTACGCGGCGTACGAGGAGGTCTTCGCGGGCGACCGCTGGACCGCGCTCGCCGGGGCCGGAGCGAACAAGCAGCGTCCGCTGTGGGCATCCACCGGTGTGAAGGATCCTGCATACAAGGACACGCTGTACGTGGACGATCTGGTCGCCCCGGGCACGGTCAACACCATGCCCGAGGCCACGCTGAACGCCACCGCCGACCACGGCGACATCACCGGTGACACCGTCACCGGCGGCTACGCCCAGGCGCATGCCGACCTCGCCGCCGTCGAGGCGCTCGGCATCTCCTACGACGAGGTCGTCACCCAGTTGGAGGACGAGGGTGTCGCCAAGTTCGCGGTGGCGTGGCAGGACCTTCTGGACGCGGTCACGAAGTCGCTGATGAGCAAGGGAGTTGACGCGGAATGAGCACCAGCAGTCTCGGCGCGGCCTGGGAGAACCCCCTGCGGGACCCGCGTGACCGGCGCCTGCCCCGCATCGCCGGCCCCTCCGGCCTCGTCATCTTCGGCGTGACCGGCGACCTGTCCCGCAAGAAGCTGATGCCGGCGGTCTACGACCTGGCCAACCGCGGTCTGCTCCCGCCGGGCTTCTCGCTCGTCGGCTTCGCCCGCCGCGACTGGGAGGACCAGGACTTCGCGCAGGTCGTCCACGACGCGGTGCGCGAGCACTCCCGAACGCCGTTCCGCGAGGAGGTCTGGCAGCAGCTCGCCGAGGGCATGCGGTTCGTCCCCGGCGACTTCGACGACGACACGGCGTTCAAGCAGCTGCGTGACGCCGTCGAGGAGCTGGACTCCTCCCGCGGCACGGGCGGCAACTTCGCCTTCTATCTCTCCGTGCCGCCGAGGTTCTTCCCCAAGGTCGTCGAGCAGCTCAAGAAGCACGGGCTGGCGAAGGGGCCGAAGGGGTCCTGGCGGCGGGGGGTCATCGAGAAGCCCTTCGGTCACGACCTGGCCAGTGCGCAGGAACTCAACGCGGTCGTGCACGACGTGTTCGAGCCGGACCAGGTGTTCCGCATCGACCACTACCTGGGCAAGGAGACCGTCCAGAACATCCTGGCGCTGCGCTTCGCCAACACCATGTTCGAGCCGATCTGGAACCGGTCGTACGTCGACCATGTGCAGATCACGATGGCCGAGGACATCGGCATCGGCGGCCGGGCCGGCTACTACGACGGCATCGGCGCCGCCCGTGACGTCATCCAGAACCACCTGCTCCAGCTCATGGCCCTCACGGCCATGGAGGAGCCCGCCGCCTTCGACGCCAACGCGCTGCTCACCGAGAAGCTCAAGGTGCTCAGGGCGGTGAAGCTGCCCGAGGAGCTGGGCAAGCACACCGTGCGGGGTCAGTACGCGGGCGCCTGGCAGGGCGGCCAGAAGGTGCTCGGCTATCTGGAGGAGGACGGCATCGACCCGGCCTCCACGACGGACACGTACGCCGCCGTGAAGCTGAACGTGGACAACCGCCGCTGGGCGGGTGTGCCGTTCTACCTGCGCACCGGCAAGCGCCTCGGCCGCCGGGTCACCGAGATCGCGGTGGTCTTCCAGCGCGCTCCGCACTCCCCCTTCGACTCCACCGCGACCGAGGAGCTCGGCCAGAACGCGATCGTCATCCGCGTCCAGCCGGACGAGGGCATCACGGTCCGCTTCGGCTCCAAGGTGCCCGGCACCTCGATGGAGATCCGGGACGTGACGATGGACTTCGCCTACGGCGAGTCCTTCACCGAGTCCAGCCCGGAGGCGTACGAGCGCCTCATCCTGGACGTGCTGCTCGGCGACGCCAACCTGTTCCCGCGCCACCAGGAAGTGGAAGAGTCCTGGAAGATCCTCGACCCGATCGAGGAGTACTGGGCACGGCACGGCAGGCCCGCGCAGTACGCCGCGGGAAGCTGGGGACCCGAGGAAGCCGACGAGATGCTCGCACGAGACGGACGGAGCTGGCGCAGGCCATGAAGATCGACCTGACCGACACCACGGCAAGCAAGATCAACAAGGCGTTGGTGCGGGGTCGCCGCGCCATCGGCACACCGGCCGTGGGCATGGTCCTGACGATGGTCATCGTCACGGACGAGGAGAACGCCTACGACTCGATCAAGGCGGCCGAGGAGGCCTCGCACGAGCACCCCTCGCGCACCCTGGTCGTCATCAAGCGGCACGCCCGCAGCCCACGCGACCGCACCACCGCCCGCCTCGACGCCGAGGTCCGGGTGGGCGCCGACGCGGGCACCGGCGAGACGGTCATCCTGCGGACGTACGGCGAGGTGTCCGACCACGCCGACTCCGTCGTCCTGCCGCTGCTGCTGCCGGACGCGCCGGTGGTCGTGTGGTGGCCGGTGGACGCGCCGGTGAACCCCGCCAAGGACCCGCTGGGCGCCCTCGCGCAGCGCAGGATCACCGACATGTACGCCGTCGAGCGGCCGCTGGCGGCCCTGGAGGCGCGGGTGAAGTCGTACGCGCCCGGCGACACCGACCTCGCCTGGACCCGGCTCACCCCGTGGCGCTCGATGCTCGCGGCGGCCCTGGACCAGGCCCAGGTGCCGATCACCTCGGCGGCCGTCGAGAGCGAGGCCGACAACCCCAGCGCCGAGCTGCTCGCGCGCTGGCTGGAGGCCCGGCTGAACGTCGTGGTCGACCGGGTCGTCACCGCGGGCCCGGTCGTCACGGCCGTCCGGCTCGGCACCGAGAAGGGCGAGATCGTCATCGACCGCCCCGAGGGCCCGCTCGCCACGCTCACGCTGCCCGGCCAGCCCTCACGCACCCTGGCGCTGAAGGTCCGCGCCACCTCCGAACTCATCGCCGAGGAGCTCAGGCGCCTCGACGCGGACGAGATGTACGCCGTCGCCCTGCGCGGCGAGGGCACCAAGGAGACCCCCTCCCATGTCTGACACCCCCCGGCTCGACCAGCGGCCCGAGTGGACCGCGCTGAAGGACCACCGTGCCCGGTGGCAGACGGACCTGCGGGAGCTGTTCGCGGCGGACCCGGAGCGCGCCGAGCGGTACGTGGTGCGCGTCGGCGACCTGCGCATCGACTTCTCCAAGAACCTGGTCACCGACGAGACGCTCGCCCTGCTGCGCGAACTCGCCGCGGCCACCGACGTGTTCGGGCTGCGGGACGCCATGTTCCGCGGCGAGAAGATCAACATCACCGAGGACCGCGCGGTCCTGCACACCGCGCTGCGGGCCCCCACGGGCACCGTCGTCGAGGTCGACGGCGAGAACGTCGTCCCCGAGGTCCACGCCGTGCTCGGCAGGATGAGCGGCTTCGCCGAGCGCGTGCGCTCCGGTGAGTGGACCGGTCACACGGGCCGCCGGATCCGCAATGTCGTCAACATCGGCATCGGCGGTTCCGACCTCGGCCCGGCGATGGCGTACGAGGCACTGCGGGCCTACACGGACCGCTCGCTGACCTTCCGGTTCGTCTCCAACGTCGACGGCGCCGATCTCCACGAGGCGCTCCACGGCCTGGATCCCGCCGAGACGCTGTTCGTCGTCGCCTCCAAGACCTTCACCACGATCGAGACGATCACCAACGCCACCTCGGCCCGCAACTGGCTCCTGAAGGGGCTGGCGTGTGGGGGCACCTCCCGCTCGAGCGAAGTCGAGAGTGGGGGAGAGAAGGCGGTCGCGAAGCACTTCGTCGCGCTGTCCACGAACGCCGAGAAGGTCGCCGACTTCGGCATCGACACGGCCAACATGTTCGAGTTCTGGGACTGGGTCGGCGGTCGCTACTCCTTCGACTCGGCGATCGGCCTGTCGCTGATGATCGCCATCGGCCCGGCGCGGTTCCGCGAGCTGCTCGACGGGTTCAGGATCGTCGACGACCACTTCCGCACCGCGCCCGCCGAGTCCAACGCCCCGCTGATCCTCGGCCTGTTGGGCATCTGGTACGGCAACTTCTTCGACGCGCAGTCGCACGCCGTGCTTCCCTACAGCCACTACCTCTCGAAGTTCACCGCCTACCTCCAGCAGCTCGACATGGAGTCCAACGGCAAGTCGGTGGACCGCGAGGGCCGGCCCGTGCGGTGGCAGACCGGGCCCGTGGTGTGGGGCACCCCGGGCACCAACGGGCAGCACGCCTACTACCAGTTGATCCACCAGGGCACGAAGCTGATCCCGGCCGACCTGATCGGCTTCGCCCGTCCGCTCGACGAGCTGAGCGACGAACTCAAGGCACAGCACGACCTGTTGATGGCCAACCTGTTCGCGCAGGGGCAGGCGCTCGCCTTCGGCAAGACCGCCGAGGAGGTCCGGTCGGAGGGCGTGCCCGAGGAGCAGGTGGCGCACCGCACCTTCCAGGGCAACCACCCCACCACCACGATCCTCAGCCCCGAGCTGACCCCGTCGGTGCTCGGTCAGCTCATCGCCCTCTACGAGCACAAGGTGTTCGTGCAGGGCGCCGTGTGGGACATCGACTCCTTCGACCAGTGGGGCGTGGAGCTCGGCAAGGTGCTCGCCAAGCGTGTCGAACCCGCCCTCACGGAAGGCGCCGAGGTCCCCGGCCTCGATCCCTCCACCGCCGCTCTCGTCGCCGCCTACCGCGAACTCAGGAAGTAGTGAACTGACATGACATCGATCCAGCTGGGCCTGATCGGTCTCGGCAAGATGGGCGGCAACATGCGCGAGCGCATCCGCCGCGCCGGCCACACCGTCGTCGGATACGACCGCAACCCCGAGGTCTCCGACGTCAGCGATCTCGCCGAACTCGTCGACAAGCTCGAAGCGCCCCGCACCGTCTGGGTGATGGTCCCGGCCGGCGCGGCCACCCAGTCCGTCATCGACGAGCTCGGCGACCTGCTCCAGAGCGGCGACACGGTCGTCGACGGCGGCAACTCCCGCTGGACGGACGACGAGAAGCACGCCGCGGAACTCGGCGCCAAGGGCATCGGCTTCGTCGACGCCGGTGTGTCCGGCGGCGTCTGGGGCCTGCAGAACGGCTACGCCCTGATGGTCGGCGGCGAAGCGGAGCACGTCGCCAGGGTGCAGCCGATCTTCGACGCGCTCAAGCCGGAGGGCCCGTACGGCTACGTCCACGCGGGCAAGGTCGGCGCCGGGCACTTCTCCAAGATGGTCCACAACGGCATCGAGTACGCCATGATGCAGGCGTACGCCGAGGGCTGGGAGCTCCTCGAGAAGGTGGACTCCGTGGAGAACGTGCGCGAGGTCTTCCGGTCCTGGCAGGAAGGGACCGTCATCCGGTCCTGGCTGCTCGACCTGGCCGTCAACGCCCTCGACGAGGACGTGCACCTCGACAAGCTGCGCGGCTACGCGGAGGACTCCGGCGAGGGCCGCTGGACGGTCGAGGCCGCCATCGACAACGCCGTGCCGCTGCCCGCCATCACGGCGTCCCTCTTCGCGCGGTTCGCCTCCCGCCAGGAGGACTCGCCCCAGATGAAGATGATCGCGGCGCTGCGCAACCAGTTCGGCGGCCACGCCGTCGAGTCGGCGAAGAAGTAGGCCCGGCCGTGGGGGATCTCCTGCTGGTCCGCCACGGGGAGACGGAGTGGAGCCGGTCGGGACAGCACACCAGCTACACCGACCTGCCGCTCACCGGACACGGTGAGGAACAGGCCAAATCGCTCGCTCCGCTCCTCTCCGGTCGGACCCTCTCGCTCGCCCTGACCAGCCCGCTGCACCGCGCGATACGCACCGCCGAACTCGCCGGCATCACCGGCGCCCTGCCCGAACCCGACCTGCACGAATGGGACTACGGCGGCTACGAGGGCGTCACCACCGACGAGATACACCGCACCCGTCCCACCTGGGACCTGTGGACCGACGGCGTGCCGCCCGGCCCGGACGGCCGCCCCGGCGAGTCGCCCGAGGAGATCGGCCGGCGCGCCGACCGGGTGCTGGCCCGGGTGGACACCGCGCTGGCGCGCGACGACGGTGACGTCGTCCTCGTCGCCCACTCCCATTTCCTACGAGTGCTGACGGCTCGTCGGCTCGGACTGCCGCCCGCCGAGGGACGGTTGTTCCAGCTGGCCACGGCCACCCTGAGTCGTCTGTCGACGGAGCACGGGCGGCCCGTGATCGCCGAATGGAACATACGGCCATAGCCGGTTGACACCGCTCGGCAGGGCCCGCCAGAGTCGCGGCTGATGGAGATCAACGATCTGACACCGGCCGAACAGCGACTCTGGCGGGCCTTCGCCACGGGGGCGGCCGTGGACTTCCGCACCCAGGGCGAGGAGGACGGCCCCGAACGCAGCGTACGGGCGGCCGTGTTGCGGGCTCTGCTCCTCAACGGCCCCCGTGAACCGGGGGAGATAGCCGCCCTCAAGGTCGTCGGCGCGCGCGTCACCGGTCTCCTCGACCTGCGGCAAGCGGTCGTCGACAGCATGTTCCGCCTGGTCCACTGCCGCTTCGACGAGGTTCCGCGACTGGTCGGCGCCCAGCTCAGTTACATCAGTCTGCGCGACTCCGAGCTGCCCGGCCTGGACGCGTCGCACGCTCGGATCGACGGGGGGCTACGGCTGACCCGCTGCCGTATCCACGGCCCGGTGCACCTCAGCAGAGCGCAGATCTCGGGCGCGTTGTACCTCGACGGGGCGGAGGTCACCGCGACGGACCCCGCACAGCCCGTCCTCCAGCTCAACCAGATCTCCATCGACGACGACCTGTGCGCCCGCGGTCTGCGCACCCAGGGCCTGATCCGGCTCGACGGCGCCTCCGTCACCGGCTCGATCGACCTGGAGGACGCCGAACTGAACAACCCCGGCGCGCAGGTGCTGAGCGCGGAGTCCCTCGACGTGGGGGCCAACCTGCTGGGCCGGCGGCTGCGCGCACACGGCCGGATCGATCTGCGCGGCTCCCGCGTCCCCGGCCGGGTGGACCTGCTGCGCTCCCGCCTGTCCAACCCGGGCGGCACCGCGCTGCGGGCCAGCAGCTGCGTCATAGGGGAGCTCTGGCTGCGCGACGGCGACCCGATCCAGGGCCGGCTCAATCTGCGGCGCGCCGAGGTGGGCCAGCTCCAACTGGAGCCGGAGATGCTGCCCGACCAGGTGCGGCTGCTGGATCTCACCTACACCTTCCTCACCCCGCACGAGCCCGCCGAGCGGCGACTGCCGATGCTGGAGCGCGACGACGGGGCGTTCGACCCGCACGCCTACGAGCAGTTGACGGCCGCCTACCGCCGTACCGGCGACGATCGCGCGGCCCGGGTGGTGCAGCTGGCCAAGCAGCGCCGGCATCGCGGCACCCTGCCCTGGTACGGCCGGGCGTGGGGGCACCTCCAGGACGCGGCCGTCGGCTACGGGTTCCGCCCGCTGCGCGCGGCCGGCTGGCTGCTGTCGCTGCTGGCCGTCGGCTCGATCGTCTACGCCGGACACCACCCGCCCCCGCTCAAGGCGGGCGAGGCACCCGCCTTCAACCCGGTCTTCTACACCCTCGACCTGCTGCTGCCCGTGATCTCCTTCGGGCAGGAGAGCGCCTTCGCGCCCAGGGGCTGGTACCAGTCGCTGTCGTACGTCCTCATCGTGACGGGCTGGATCCTGGCCTCGACGGTCGTCGCCGGTGTGACCAGGACGGTCAGCCGGCAGTAGGCCGGCGCAGGGCCTGCTGGGCGTGCTGGGCGGCCAGCCGCACCGGCGCGTTGGCGGCGCCGTACCCCTGGTAGCCGCCGTCGCGCTGGACGAGTTCGAAGAAGACCCGGCCGACGGTGTGCGTGTAGCAGTGCCGGAAGACGCCGTGTGCGTCCCGGTCGTAGAGGATGCCGAGGTCGCGGTAGGTCTCCAGCTCGCCGTCGGCGAACGTGAAGCGGGCCGCGAGGTCGTCGTAGTGGTTCGCCGGGATGGTCAGCAGGCGTCCGCCGGCCTCGGTGAACCGGCGGGCCGCGGCGACCACGTCGTCGGTGGCCAGCGCGATGTGCCGGGCATGCGCGGTGTCGTCGCCGGGGGCCGCGCCGACGGTGAGCGGGAACCGGACGCTGCCGTCGGCGTTGGTGACGGCGCGGCTGCGCAGCAGCCCGTAGGGGTCGGCGACGTCGACGCTCTCCTGGGCGTCGAGGCCGAGGACACCGCGGTGGAAGAGCACCGCCTCGTCGAAGTGGTGCCAGGGCTGGGTGAGCGCCACATGGTCGATGCGGACGGCGTCCGAGGCGGCCGGAGCATGCGGTACGTCCGCGAAGTCGGCTCGCCAGTTGGGCAGTTCGGGCCGGTTCGTCGCGCACAGGAAGAGTTCCGTGCCATCGGGGGCGGCGACGGCGTCGAGCGGGGCGTCCTCTGCGGCTCGACGGCGGGGCAGGACGGGGGCGAGCAGCGCCTCGGCGCGGCGGGCGGCCGCCGCCGGGTCCGGTGACTCCAGTCCGAGCGCGGTGAGGGTGGTGCCGTCACGCCGGGCCGCCGGGCCGGTGTTGACCAGGACGCGGGCCGCGCCCTGCTCCCACAGCTCGACCGGCTTGCCGCGGTGGCGGGCGGTGCGGGCGAAGCCGAGGCAGGTGAGGAGGGCGGCGACGGGTTCCGCGTCGGGGGTGACCAGTTCGGCGAAGGCGACCCCGGTGGGGGCGGCGGGCGCGGGCAGGGCCCGGACACCGGCCTCCTCCTGGAGGAGCAGCAGGGAGCGGCGGGCGTCCACGGCGGTCGGGCCGGCCTCGGCCTGCCGGAAGACGTCGTTGAAGACCTCCAGCGAGAGCGGTCCGTCGTAACCGGTGCGCAGCACGTGTTTCACCAGCCCGGCGACGTCGAAGCCGCCCTGACCGGGGAAGCAGCGGTGGTGGCGGCTCCACTGGAGGACGTCCATGCCGAGCAGCGGGGCGTCGGCCAGCTGAAGGAAGAAGATCTTCTCGCCGGGGATGTCCTCGATGCCTTCGAGGTCCTTCGGACCGGAGCTCCGGGACAGGATGTGGAAGCTGTCCAGGCAGGTGCCGAGCGCGGGGTGGCCCGCCGCCTCGACGATGCGCCAGGCGTGGTCGTAGGTGCTGACGTGCCGCCCCCAGGCGAGCGCCTCATAGGCGACGCGGATGCCGAAGTCCTGCGCCAGGTCGGCGAGTTCGCTGAGCTGCCCGGCGGCGAGCGCGTCGTCGTCCGCCGCGAGCGGGGAGACGCTGGAGCAGACCAGGACGGTGTCCGCGCCGAGCCTGTCCATCAGCTCGAACTTGTGCCGGGCGCGGCGCAGGTTGCGGGCGAACTCCTCGGCCGGCACCGCCTCGATGTCCCGCATCGGCTGGTAGAGCTCGATGCCCAGGCCGAGGTCGGCGCAGCGGGCGCGGATCTCCTCCGGGGTGAGGGGGCTCGCGAGCAGGTCGTTCTCGAAGATCTCGACGCCGTCGAAACCGGCCCGGGCGGCGGCCGTGAGCTTCTCGGTGAGGGATCCGCTGAGGGAGACGGTGGCTATCGACGTACGCACGGTCGTGCTCCTTCGGAGGCTGTGGGGCGCCCGGTCAGGGGCGCGGGGCGTGACATCCCGCGGCGCCGCCGCGTGGCCGCGGCCGGCCGAGGACGGCCCGCGGGGGTCGAACGGCGTGGTCCGCGGCGGTCAGACGGCGTGGCCCGCGGACTGCTCCGCGCCACGGGCCAGCTCCGCGAAGTCGGCCAGCATGCCGACGCTGTCGGGCTCACGGCCGGTGAACAGACGGAAGGCGTCCACGGCCTGGAAGACGGCCATGCCGCCGCCGTCCAGAGTGGCGCAGCCGACCGTGCGCGCGGTGCGCAGCAGCTCGGTCTCCAGCGGACGGTAGACGACCTCGGCGACCCACAGGTCGGGGCGCAACAGCCCGGCCGGGAAGGGCAGGCCGGGGTGGGCGGCCATGCCGGTGGGGGTGGCGTGCACGACGCCGTCGGCCCGCGCGAGCAGCTCGGCCAGCCGGTCCGGTCCCGCGGCCGCGGCCCGGCCGGGTCCGAAGTGACGGTTCAGGGAACCGGCGAGATCCGCGGCCCGGTCGGCCAGCGCGTCCACGACGGTGACCTGCCCGGCGCCCAGGGTGAGGGTGGCGTGCGCGACGGCCGCGCCCGCGCCGCCGGCGCCCAGCTGCACCACCCGTTCCAGCGGCACGTCGGGCAGACCACGCGCGAAGGAGGCGGCGAAACCGGTGACGTCGGTGTTGTGGCCGACGGCCCGACCGTCCTCGAAGACCACGGTGTTGACCGCGCCGAGCGCCTCGGCCTGCGGCGCGAGCGCGTCGAGGTGCGGAATGACCAGCTGCTTGCACGGGTGCGTGATGTTGAGCCCGTCGAAGCCGAGGTCACGGGCGGCGCGCACCAGGTCGCCCACCGCCTCGGGCGCAAGGCGCAGCACATCGATGTCGATGAGCCGGTAGAGGTACCGCAGGCCCTGGCGGTCGGCCTCCCGCTCGTGCAGCGCCGGGCTGAGGGACGGACCGATGCCGGAGCCGATCAGTCCGACGAGATACGAGTCCTTGAAGACGACGGCCACGGCGGACCTCCTGATCGGCTGGCTAATGTACGAACTGGTCAGTTAGTCATAACACCTGGGCGGACTCCGAGGGAAGCCCTCTCACGTCACGGGGCGGGCGCGGGCTTCTAGACTCTCGACACTGCACCCACGCCGCCCGAAGGAACCCGGATGACCAGCGTCGACGAACCGGCACGACCCCACGGCAACGGGCGCATGCGCGACGCCGCCCGGACCCGGGCCGAGATCCTCGACGTGGCGACACTGGAGTTCGCCCGGGTCGGCTACGCCGGGGCCCGGGTCGACGACATCGCCGCCCGCACCAGCACCACGAAGCGGATGATCTACTACTACTTCGGCGGCAAGGAGCAGCTCTTCACCGCCGTCCTGGAGCGGGCGTACGGCGTGATCCGCGAGGCCGAGCAGCAGCTCGACGTGGAACATCTCGACCCGGTCGCGGCCATCCGCCGGCTGGCGGAGCTGACCTTCGACCACCACGAGCAGCACCCCGACTTCATCCGTCTGGTGAGCATCGAGAACATCCACGAGGCCGAGCACATCGCCGCCTCCGAGAAACTCGGGCGGATCGGCTCCCCCGCACTCGACGTGATCGGCCGCATCCTGGCCTCCGGGCGGGAGTCCGGCCTGTTCACGGCCGAGGTGGACGCCGTGGACCTGCACGCGATGATCAGCTCCTTCTGCTTCTTCCGGGTGGCCAACCGGCACACGTTCGGCGCCCTGTTCGGCCGCGACCTGGTCGACCCGGCCCAGCGGGAGCACTACCGCGCCATGCTCGGCGACATGGTGATCGCCTATCTCACGGCGGAGCGCGCGGCGGACTGATCCGCCGGCCGATCCGCGGGCCCGACGCGACGGCCCGACGCGATGGCCCGACGCGATGGCCCGACGCGATGGTCCGACGCGATGGTCCGGCCCGGCGGGCCGACGGGTGCGGAACGCGGTGGCGCCTCCTCGGTAGATCCTTCGGCGCCGCCTATTGACAGCGGAGAAACATCAGCGCAACATCCCTAGCCATCCGCTACTAACTATCCAGTGGGTTAATTAGCCGGGCACGCACCCGGCGCAGCCGCCCCGCACCCCAGGGAACCGGCCCTACTCCCCTTGCCTCACTCCACGTACGTTGGAGTTCCCTCGAAGGAGCACGCCGTGTCCGTCCCCGCCGCACCTCCGGGCCAGCCGAAGAAAGCCGCCATGGCGGCCTGGATCGGCAGCGCCCTGGAGTACTACGACTTCTTCATCTACGGCAGCGCGGCAGCACTGATCTTCCCGAAGGTCTTCTTCGACGAGTCCGACCCGGCCACCGCGACCCTGCTGTCGCTGGCCACGTTCGGTGTCGCCTACGCGGCCCGGCCCGTCGGCGCGCTCTTCCTCGGCCACTTCGGCGACCGCGTGGGCCGCAAGAAGATCATGGTCTTCACGCTCATCCTGATGGGCGTCTCGACGTTCCTCATCGGCTGCCTGCCCACCCGCGCGCAGGTCGGCACGCTCGCGCCCGTCCTGCTGGTGCTGTGCCGCGTCCTCCAGGGCATCTCGGCGGCCGGGGAGCAGGCCAGCGCCAACTCCATGACGCTGGAACACGCGCCGTCGGAGCGACGGGGCTTCTTCACCAGTTTCACCCTCAGCGGCACCCAGGGCGGTCAGCTCCTCGCCACGCTCGTCTTCATCCCGATCGCGGCCCTCCCCGAGGAGCAACTGCTGTCCTGGGGCTGGCGGGTCCCGTTCTGGCTGAGCATCGCGGTCGCCGTCGTCGGCTACGTCATCCGCCGCAAGCTGGAGGAGACCCCGGCCTTCGCCGCCCAGCAGGCCACCGGCGAGGTCGTCAAGCTGCCGCTGGTGGTGCTGCTGCGCGAGCACTGGGCGGACGTCCTGCGGGTGGTCGCGGGCGCGCTCGTCGCCTCGGTCAGCACCATCTTCACGGTGTGGGCGCTGGCGTACGCGACCAGCGACTCGGTGGGGATGAGCCGCACCTCCATGCTGTGGGTGGGCGCGCTGGCCAACCTGGTCGCGTTGGCGGCCATCCCGGCGTGGGCCACGCTCTCCGACCGCGTCGGCCGCCGCCCGGTGT
The DNA here is from genome assembly GCF_044766465.1 of Streptomyces sp. NPDC102259. Lineage (NCBI taxonomy): Bacteria > Bacillati > Actinomycetota > Actinomycetes > Kitasatosporales > Streptomycetaceae > Streptomyces > Streptomyces sp. NPDC102259. The sequence continues at coordinate 144,475 of NZ_JBIWMA010000016.1, forward strand.
ACCTGATCGGCGCGGCCGGCAGCGCGGTGATGATGTTCGCCTACCTCTGGGCGATCTCCACCGGCTCCTACCCGCTGATCCTGGTGCTGGGCATCGCCACCTTCGGCGTGGTCTACAGCGCCGCGAACGGCGTGTGGCCCTCCTTCTACGGGGAGATGTTCTCCACCCGCGTCCGTCTGTCCGGCATGGCGATCGGCACCCAGATCGGCTTCGCGGTGGCCGGATTCGCGGTCACCTTCGCGGCACGGATCGCGGGCCCGGACGGCGACGGATGGTCCTCGGTGGCCCTCTTCACGGCGGCGCTGTGCGTCCCGCCGGTGATCGCGGTCCTCTCGGCCCGGGAGACCGCGAAGATCCCGACGGAGCAGCTGGGCGAGCGGGGCGTGCGCGAGGCGTCACGGCCGGAAACGGTTACCGCCTGATCCCGTGTCCGCCCTCGGGACCGGCCTCGGCACTCCGGGACCGCGCCACTCCGGGAAACGGGATTTCCGTGACACCCGGTTCCGCGACTCTCGGCCCCCAGACACCCGGTTCCGCGACACCCGGTTCCGTGACACCCGAGCCCCCGGCAGCCTTCCTGGCGCCGGGGGCTCGGCCGTGCGTGCCGGTGGGGTGGAGGCGGGGCGGGGGCGGGGGCGGGGTCACGCTCAGGTCTGGGCGACGCCCCTCTCGACGGCCGCGTCCAGCAGGGGGGCCAGCTCCGTCGCGACCGTCGTCAGGGCCCGTACGTCCCGTTCCGCCCGGGCGATCAGGATCGCTCCCTCCAGGGCGCTGACCATGAGGGTGGCGAGTGAACGGGACCGGGTCGCGGGGACGCCCATGCCGGTCAGGGCCTCGGCGACCGGACCCGTCCAGGTGGCGAACGCGGCGGCCGCGGCCTCCCGGGTGGCGTCGCCGGAGGCCGCGCGGTCGACGGTCGCGGCGGCGACGGGGCAGCCGGCGGCGAAGCCGGACGCCGCGTACTCGTCCGTCCACTGGCGCACCATCGCCGCGAAGAGCCCGGCGGGAGTGGGCTCGCCGGTCTTCGCCAGCTCGTCCAGGAAACGGGCGACGCGTTTGCCGGCGTAGCGGCCCGCCCAGCCCACGGCCTCGTCGACCAGCTGCTGCTTGCCGCCGGGGAAGTAATGCTGGAGCGAGCCCCGGGGCGCACCGGCGTGGACGGCGACCTCCCGCATGCCGGTCGCGCCGACTCCGTCGCGGCGGATGAGCTGGGCCGCGCTGAAGACCATCCGCTCACGGGGTCCGTGTTCGGGCGCCGGCATGGTCGGCCTCCTTCGAGATCGGGCACTCCTCCGCATCCTATGACCGGCGTCATAGAATCTGCCACGCACCCGCTACTATGACCGCTGTCATAGAACTGACGGAGAGGCGGCCTCCATGCGGGTCGGATTCATCGGTCTCGGCGTGATGGGCCGCCCCATGGCGCTGCGGCTGGCCCGCGCGGGAACCCCCCTGGTGGTCTGGAACCGCACGGCGGCCTCCGCCGAGGCCCTGCGCCCGGCCGGCGCCGAGGTCGCGGCGGACCCCGCCGAGGTGTTCGCGCGCGCCGACGTCGTGATCCTCATGCTGGCCGACGGGTCCGCCGTCGACGCCGTCCTCGGCCGCGGCACCCCGGACTTCGGCGCGCGGGTGACCGGGCGTGTGGTCGTCACCATGGGCACGACCTCACCCGAGTACTCGCGCGCGCTGGAGGCGGACGTGCGCGCGGCGGGCGGCCGGTACGTCGAGGCGCCCGTGTCCGGCTCGCGGGTCCCGGCCGAGCAGGGCCGACTGGTGGCGATGCTCGCGGGCGAGGAGGAGGCCGTGGACACCGTACGGCCACTGCTGGCCCCGATGTGTCACGAGACGTTCCGCTGCGGTCCGGCGCCCGGCGCGCTGCTGATGAAGCTCGCGGTGAACCTGTTCCTGATCACGCAGGTGACCGGCCTGACCGAGGCGTTCCACTTCGCGGAGCGGCAGGGGCTGGACCGGCGGCTGTTCCTGGACGTCGTGGCCGCCGGTCCACTGGCGAGCGGGGTGTCGCGGATGAAGGCGCCCAAGCTGTTGGCGGGTGACTTCGAGGTGCAGGCCGCCGCGCTCGACGTCCTGAAGAACAACCGCCTGATCGCCGACGCCGCGCGGGCGTCCGGTCTGGCCTCCCCGCTCCTCGACGCCTGCCACGCCCTGTTCGAGGAGACCGTGGCCCTGGGCCACGCGGGCGCGGACATGGTCGCCGTCCTGCACGCACTGGAGGCCCGCAGCGACGACCACGCCCCCGCCGACGGCAACGGGCCTACCGGCTAGCCGTCGTTGGCTCCCTTGGGGATGCCGTACGCCCGCTCGACCCGCAGCCGCAGCACCAGGCGGCGGTCGCGGACCATGGCGGCGCGGTAGTCGTCCCAGTCGGGGTGCTCGCCCAGGATGTCGCGGTAGAGGCGGACGAGTTCCTCGACGGTGGCGTCGTAGGGGTCCTTCGCGACCGGCGAGAGGTCGGCGGTGGCCTCGGCGACCGTGTAGGCGCGGCGGTCGGAGGCGGTGACGTGGTACGACGCCCGGGGGTCGCGGCGCAGGTTGCGGGTCTTGGCGCGGTCGTCCGTGACGGAGATCCGGATGACGCCCTCGTCCGGGTAGTAGCGGTGGCTGACGTTCGACAGCTGGGGGCGGCCGTCGTGCTTGAGGGTGACCAGCACCCCGCCGCGGCCCTCGGAGAGCAGTGCGAGCAGCGCGTTCTGCGTCGTGTCCTGAGTCATGTCGGCACAACCGGCGCCACCCCGGACCGCATTCCCCGGACCGCGTTCCCGGACCGCGTTCCCGGACAGCATGCCCCCCGGTTCGCTCGACACCCTGCGAGTAGACACTGCCTACTGCCGCCTGGTAGACAGTGTCTATGAGCGACTCCGAACAGCTGGAACCCGATCTGCGGACCCGTCTCGTCGACGTCGGTGTGGACCTGGTCTCCCAGGAGGGCGCCGGAGCGCTCACCCTGCGGGAGATCGCGCGCCGGGCCGGCGTCTCGCACGGCGCGCCCCGCCGCCACTTCCCCACCCATCTGGAGCTGTTGTCCGCCATCGCCCATCGCGGCTTCGCCCAGCTGGGCGCCCGGGTCACGGCGACGCCGAGCGACGGCACGACCGATCCGCGCGACCGGTTGACCGAACTGGCACGCACCTACCTGGAGTTCGCGCTCGGCAACCCGGGCATGTACGAACTGATGTTCCGTCATGACCTACTGGAAAGCGGCCATTTGCGGTTGCGGGACACCAGCCTTCCGCTGTTCGGCGTCCTGGTGGACCTGGTCGGCCGGGTCCGGCCCGACGGCGACGCCCGGTCGGTCGCGGGCGCACTGTGGGCGAACCTGCACGGCATCGCCCAGCTCTGGCGCTGGGGAAGCCTTCAACTCGCCACAGGAGCCGACGACTTCGCACCCCTGCTGCGCACCGCCCTCGACGCGCATCTCGGCCCGGAGACCGGCCGGTGAAGCGTTCCCGCCCCTCCCTGCCGCTCACGCTGGCGAGCAGCGTGGCCGGTGCCATGGTGGTCGCCCTGGACGGCACGGTGCTCACCGTCGCCCAGCCCACCCTGCGCCGCGACCTGGACGCCTCCTTCACCCAGGTCCAGTGGACCAGCACCGGGTATCTCATCGCGGTGGCCGGCCTGTTGGTGTTCGCCGGACGGCTCGGAGACCGCTACGGACACCGGCGCACCTTCGCCCTGGGCATGCTCGGCTTCGGCGCCGCCTCGGCGGGCATCGCGCTGGCGCCGGACGTCGGCTGGGTGATCGGGCTGCGGGTCGTGCAGGGGGTGTTCGGAGCGCTGTTGCAGCCGGCCACGCTGGGGATGCTGCGGGCCGCGTACCCGCCCGAGCGGCTGCGGACGCCGATCGCCGTGCGCACCGCGTCCATCGGGGTGGCCGCGGCGGCCGGGCCGGTGGTGGGCGGCGCCCTGGCCACCGAGTTCGGCTGGCGGGCCGTGTTCCTCCTCAACATCGTGCCCGCGCTGGCGTTCGGCCTGCTCGCCCTCGCCTCCCGGGACCGTCCGCACCGTACGCCGACGGCCGCCGGCGTCCCGCTCGACCTGCCCGGCGCCCTGCTGCTCGCCGTTGCCCTGGCCTGCCTGGTGCACACCCTCGTCACCCTCCCCGGCGTGACCTGGTCGGCGCCCGTCGCCCTCCTCGCCGGCGCCGCCTTCGTACGGCACGAGCACCGCACCGGCTCCCCGCTGCTGCCGCCGGAGGTAGTGGGCTCCCGGGCGGTGGGCGGGGCCCTCGGCATCCTCGTCATCGCGTCCGCGGCCCTCAACGGCTCCCTGCTGACCTGCGTCTACGTACTCCAGGACGACCTGGGCCTCACCCCGCTGCGCAGCGCGTTGCTCAGCCTTCCGCTGGCCGCGCTGCTGGTGGCCGCCGCGCCCGCCTCCGCCGTCCTGCTGCGCCGGGCCGGCGCCCGCGTCACGGTCGCCGGAGCGATGGCGGTCCTCGCCACCGGTCTCCTCGTCCTCGCCCGGGCTTCGGCGCCGGTCGCCCTCGGCGCCGGGTTCGCGCTGGTGGGCGCGGGATTCGGCACCGTGATGGTCGCGGCGACCCATGTCGTCGTACGGCAGGCCCCCGCGGAGTCGGCCGGGGTGGCCGGCGGGTTGCAGCAGACCGCGATGAACGTGGGGCCGGTGCTGGGCGTGGCTTCGGCGACCGTGCTCATGGACCTCGGCGCGGTGCGCTCACCCCTGGTCGTGCTGGCGTTCGTGGCCGCGACGGCGCTGCCGGTCTGCCGGGCGTTGCCGGGCGGTTCGCGTCCCGGCCCAAGGGCCCCCGCCCCCGGTACCGGTACTCCGGCTGGTGGAAGCGACGCAACGCACACCGATCACGGCGTCGAAAGGGGTCCGCACTCGCGTTCCCTACGCGACCATGAGGTCTGAGGTCGGCCGGGCGGGGTAAGCCGGGACCGCACCTTGAACGAGCGCACCGGAGGAAAACGATGGCACTGCTGCGGCAAGAGGTCGACCCGAGCGAGGTCGGACTGGACGCGAAGGCGCTGGACCGTCTCGACCAGCACGTCGCCCACTTCGTCGACGAGGGGCGCCTGCCCGGGTTCCTCGTGTCCGTCTCCCGCGGCGGCCGGGTCGCCCACCTCACCGCGCACGGCCACCGTGACATCGCCGCCGGACTGCCCGTCGAGGCCGACACCCTCTACCGGATCTACTCGATGACCAAGCCGGTCACCTCGGTCGCCGCGCTGATACTGGTCGAGGAGGGCCGGCTGCGCCTCGACGACCCGGTCGCCGACCACCTCCCGGCCTTCGCGGAGCAGCGGGTGTACACGGGCGGCTCGGGCGCCGACCTGACCACCCGGCCGGTCGGGCAGCCCCTGCTGGTGAGGCATCTGATGACCCACACCGCGGGCCTGACCTTCGCCTTCTACCACTGCCACCCCGTCGACGCCCTGTACCGGGAGGCCGGTCTGGAGTCGGCGGTGCTGCCCGGCTCGGACCTGGCCGGGACGGTGGAGGCGTACGCGCGGCTGCCGCTCCAGTTCGAGCCGGGCACGCAGTGGAACTACTCGGTGGCCACCAACGTCCTGGGCCGGATCATCGAGGTCGTCTCCGGCCGGCCGCTGGACGAGTTCATCGCCGAGCGGATCTTCCGCCCGCTCGGCATGCCGGACGCCGGCTTCCAGGTCACGGACGAGCAGGCCGGCCGGCTGGCGGAGCTGTACGGCGACGCCGACAGCGGCGGTATCGAGCGGATCCCGGGCCTGCCGCTGTTCGGCCGCCCCCGGTTCCTGTCGGGCAGCGGCGGTATGGTGGCGACCGCATACGATATCCACCGTTTCAGTGAGCTGCTGCGCCGCCGCGGCGAGCTCGACGGCGTACGCCTGCTCCAGCCCGAGACGGTCGACCTGATGACCCGCAACCACCTCCCCGGCGGCGTCGACCTGCGCACCCTGGGCAGCCGCCCCGCCCACGACGAACCCGGCAACGACGGGGTCGGCTTCGGCCTCGGGGTCTCCGTGGTGACCGACCCCAGCCGCACCCAGGCGCCCTCAGGGCTCGGCACCTACGGCTGGAGCGGCGTCGCCACGACGACGTTCTGGGTCGACCCGAGCCGCGATCTGACCGTCCAGTTCCTGACCCAGCTCAGGCCGAAGAGGTCCCTGAAGCTCTACCCCGAACTCAAGCGGCTGGTCCACGAGGCGATCACCGACTGACCGGCCCGTCAGCCCTCGACCCGCAGCGTGAACGCGAGCCCCTGGGACTCGAGTTCACGAAGCCATTCCTCGGAGTGCGGGGCCGTCTCGGCCGCCCGGCTCAGCCCGGCCGGCAGCGAGCCGTCCAGGATGTGCCGGACGCCCAGGGCGAGCGGTCGGGAGACACAGCGTGCCATCGCGCTCTCCTCCTCGTCGCCCTCCAGGTCCAGGAGGTAACTCCCGGACCACGCGGCGCCGTTGCCGACGCCCTCGGCCCGGCCGCCCGGGTCACGCGTGTCGTCCCCGGACACGCGCACCTCCAGCGACACGGCGAGGACCACGCGGTCGCGGTCGGTCTCCGTGGTGGGGTGGGCGGCCGCCAACTCCCGCGCCAGCGCGGCGATCCTGGTGTCGTCGCCCGTCCTCAGCTGTTCGAAGACCGTGTCCCAGGCCCGCAGCCAGCCGTCCAGACGCAGGGTGCCGCGTACGAAGGTCAGCGGCTTCCACGCCCGTGGCAGCTCGTACTGTTCGATGAACGGAACGCTGTCCCGGTTGGGATACACCTCGAAGTTCTCGCCGTCGACGAGGTGTTCCCGCGTGGCCTCCCAGGGCCGGTCGACCACGGCCTCGACGCCGTTCTCGATGTAACGCGCGGGCGAGCGCAGGGCGTTGAGGACTCCGAAGGGCGCCCAGCTGAAGCGGTAGCGGAAGTCGTCGGGGACGGCCGGGACGCCTCCGCAGTACGAGGTGAGGCGGTACGAGGCCGCCGTGTCGTCGCCGATCGCCTCCCGGGCGCGCGCCACGAGGCTGTGCGCGAAGAGGTGGTCGATGCCCGGGTCGAGCCCGGCCTCGGTGAGAACGACGATCCCGGCCCCGGCGGCCGCGGGCACCTGCTCCAGCACCGCGTCGGAGACGTAGCTGGAACACGCGAAATGGGCCCGGCGGGCCACGCAGGCCGCCAGCAGCGCCGCGTGCTCGGACGCGGGCAGCATCGACACCACGACGTCCCCGGGGGCCAGTCGGCCCGTGAGCGCGTCGAGGGTGTAGGCGAGCGGCTCGGCCCGTCCGGTCAGCCCCAGCCGGTCGAGGGCGTCGGCCGCCCGCTCCGCCGTGCGGTGCCACAGCCGTACGCCGTCGGTGTGCTCGCACAGGGCGGCCAGGCCGCTGCCCGTGGAGAGTCCCGCGCCGATCCAGTGGACGGCGCCGGTCGCCGGAACCAGGTCAGGCACGGCCGGACTCCTCTTCTGTGACGCCGAGTTCACGGGTGACGCCGAGTTCGCGGGAGGCTCGACGGAAGCGGTCCAGACAGCGGCCCCACGGTCCGTCCACGCCGAAGTCCAGCAGACAGGGCGTGAGGTCGGCCGAGAAGTCGACGCTGGACTCGCGCGGCAGCAGGGACGGCAGGTTGTCGATGGCGATCAGGTCGAGCGGGGGTTCCTTGCGCAGCCGGCGCACGGGGTCCGTCCACTCGGTGGTGCGGTCGTACACCGGCAGCACGTTGAGGGGCGAGCCCACGTCGCAGGTGACGTCGGAGAGGGTGCGCAGCCGGCGGGCCGGGTCGTCGAGGTCCTCCTCGCGGACGAACGGCGGCACCGGGGTGGTGGCGAGGACGCAGTTGACCAGCACGTCGTGGGCCAGCAGGGCGGCGCGGTCCAGGTCGCTCGTCTCCGCCAGGTCCCAGCAGGCGGGGTCGGCTCCGGCCGTGGCGAACGCGGCCCGCGCTCCCCGGCCGCTGCGGCCCAGCGCGCCGACGACGAGGGCGGTGAACTCCTCGTCACCGGGCGCCGGGCGCAGCGTCTCGTCCAGCTCTTCCCTGCCGGTGGGACGCAGCGGGGCGGTCAGCCGGCCCCGGTGCTGGAGGACCGCCAGGGCCGCGCCCAGGTAACCCGCCCAGAAGCCGAAGGCGGCGAGGCGGCGGCCGTCGTCGTCGACCAGGTACTCCAGGTCCAGGAGCGCCCCTCCCCCGGCGGCGAACCGGCGCAACAGGTCCGCCGCGCCCGGCTGCTGCTTGTAGGCGTGCCCGAAGAAGATGTGACGGTGGCTCAATTGGCCCGGCTTGTCCGGGAGTTCCTTCAGGCCGAGGACGACCGCCTCGGACGGCGCCGACGCCCAGGAGCCCGCGGGGGCGATCCGGGCGCCGACGGCCTCGTACTCCCGCGTCGTGAAGACGCGCTGCGGGGAGTCCTCGACGGTCAGTCGCACGCCGGCCTCCACGAGGCGGCGGGCGTCGTCGGGGACGACCGGGGTGCGCCGTTCGGTGGTGCGGACCTCGTGCCGCAGCCACAGGTGCAGTTCGGTCATACGCGGTTGACCTCCGGACGCGGGGCGTCGGCCGCGAAACGGTCGGCGCTCAGGGGGGTGACGTCCACGAAGGGTACGCGGCCGAGAATCAGGTCGCGGACGACCTCGCCGACGGCCGGACCCTGGAGGAAGCCATGGCCGGAGAAGCCGGTCGCGTACAGAAAACGGGATACCGAGGACGACTCGCCGATCAACGCGTTGTGGTCCGGGGTGACCTCGTACAGCCCCGCCCAGCCGCCCGTGCGGCGCAGGTCGAGGAGGGCGGGGGCGCGGCGCTCCATGGCCGCGGCGAGGCGCGGGATCCACCGGTCGTGGGTGTCGGTGGCGAAGCCCGGCCGTTCGTCGGGGTCGGACATGCCGACCAGCAGGCCGGGGCCCTCGGCGTGGAAGTAGAGGCTGCTGGTGAAGTCGATGGTCATGGGGAGGTCCGGCGGCAGGCCGGGAACCGGCTCGGTGACCGCGATCTGGCGGCGCAGCGGCTGCACCGGCAGCTCCACGCCGGCCATCGCGCCGACGGCCCTGGACCAGGCGCCGGCCGCGCAGACCACCGTGTCGGTGGTGACGCGGCCGAGGGTGGTCTGCACGGCGGTGATCGTGGCGCCCTGCCGTTCGATGCCGGTGACCGCGGTGTGCCGCAGGATGCGCGCCCCGTACCGGCGGGCGGCGGCCGCGTACCCGTGGACGACGGCCTCCGGGGTGCAGTGCCCGTCGTCGGGCGAGAACGCGGCCGCGAGTAACCCGTCGGCGCGGATCAGCGGGGAGAGGCGTCGCGCCTCGGCCGGGTCGATCATGCGGCTGGGCACGCCCAGGGCGTTCTGGAGCCGCACGCCCGCCTCGAAGGAGGCGACCTCCTCGGGCGTGGACAGCAGGAAGAGATAGCCGACCCGGTGCAGCCCGATGTCGTACCCGGTCTCCTCCTCGAACCGCCCGAAGGTCTCCAGGCTGCGCGCCCCGAGCTGGATGTTCAGCTCGTCGGAGAACTGGGCGCGCACCCCGCCGGCGGCTTTCGAGGTCGAGCCCGCGGCGAGTTCGTCGCGCTCGACCAGCAGGACGTCACGTACGCCGGCGGCGGCGAGGTGGTAGGCGATGCTCGCGCCCATCACCCCGCCGCCGATGACGACTACCGAGGCATGCGTGTTCACCCGAGCGGCTCCTTGTCACGGCGGCACCGGCCCGTACGCCGGGACCGGGGCTGTCGTACGCCATGGCCGCCGTGATCCCTACCCGTTCGGGGCGGCGGTTCCACGCGCGGTCAGGACCAGTGCGCCACCGCGTCCAGGTGGGGCAGCCGGTGGTCCAGACGCTCCCGCTTGGTGCGCAGGTAGGTGATGTTGTTCTCGCACGGCTCGATCAGCAGCGGGACCTCCTCGGCGACCCGTATGCCGTTGTCCACCAGCGCCTCGCGCTTGCGCGGGTTGTTCGACATCAGGCGGACGGAGTCGACGCCCAGGTCGCGCAGGATGTCGGCGGCCACCTTGTAGTCGCGGGCGTCGACCGGGAAGCCGAGCGCGACGTTCGCCTCGACGGTGTCCAGCCCCTCCGCCTGCAACGCCATCGCCCGCAGCTTGCCGAGCAGCCCGATGCCCCGGCCCTCGTGCCCGCGCAGATAGACGACTATGCCGCGGCCCTCGGCGACGACCGCCCGCAGCGCGGACGCCAGCTGGTCGCCGCACTCGCAGTGCTGGGAGCCGAACGCGTCGCCGGTCAGGCACTCCGAGTGCAGTCGGGTCAGCACGTCCTCGGCGCCGATCTCGCCGTAGACCAGAGCGACTTGCTCGTCACCGCGGTCGTGGTCCATGTATCCGACCGCCTGGAAATTCCCGTACACGGTGGGCAGGGGTGCATTCACCACGCGTTCCACACCGGTGCGCTGCGCGGTCTTCGTGCCGAGTACGCCAATTTTTTCTGTCATGATCTGGTTCCTAAGCAGAGACGAAGGGCCGGGAAGAAATGAGTGGTTCGGAAATACGGTCGGCGGCGTACGGACTGGTGCCGACGGACACCACCGAAGACGTACGGACCCGGGGCGCCGGCGTCTCGACGCAGGTGGCGGTCCTGCCCGTCGGAAGCTTCGAACAGCACGGCGCGTACCTGCCGTTGGCCACCGACACACTGGTCGCCTGCGCCATCGCCCGGGAGATCGCCGGGGCGTACCCGGTGCACCTCCTCCCGCCGGTGACCATCGCCTGCTCGCACGAGCACGCGGCCTGGCCGGGAACCGTCAGCATCTCCTCCGTGACCCTTCACGCGGTGGTACGGGACATAGCGGCGTCGCTGCGCCGCTCGGGCGTCGAGGCCTTGGTGCTGGTCAACGGACACGGCGGGAACTACGTCCTGGGCAACGTCGTCCAGGAGTCGTCCGCCGCAGGTGAGCGGATGGCGCTCTTCCCCGCCCCGGAGGACTGGGAAGCGGCGCTGGAGCGGTCCGGGGTGTCGACCTCACTGCTCACCGACATGCACGCCGGGGAGATCGAGACCTCGATCCTGCTGCACGCCCACCCCGAACTCGTCCGGCCCGGTTATGAGTCGGCCGATTTCGTCGCGGACGACCGCCGTCATCTGCTCACGCTGGGAATGTCCGCCTATACCGATTCGGGCGTCATCGGCCGTCCTTCCCTGGGGTCCGCGGAAAAGGGGAAGGAACTCCTGGCGAGCCTGGCGGATTCCTTCGGCGCGTATTTCTCCTTGCTCACCGCGGGGACTCCGACGGCTTCGGGAACGGAAATCCGTACCGCGGCGGCCGGTGCGTCCGACGCCGGTGACGACTCCGGAGCGGGTGCCGCGGCGTCGTCGTGACGCCGCTCGTCGAGCCCGGGGCCCGTCTCTTCGGCGGCCCCGGCCCGCAGCCCCGCGTACCAGCGGGCGACCAGCACGACCGCCCCCGGCAGCGCCGCCACGAAGCTGAGCACTCCATAGACGACGGCGACCGCGAGGCCGGTGCTCGCGCCGAGCCCGGCGGCGCCGAACGCCCAGGCGGTGACGCCCTCGCGCGGGCCCCAGCCGCCGACGTTCAGCGGCAGGCCCATGGCGAGCAGGGCGAGCACGGCGATCGGCAGCAGTTCCAGGACGGAGGCGCCGGAGCCGGCGACCCGCGCGGCCACCACGAACATCCCGAGGTGCCCGGCCAGCACGACCGCCGAGGACACGGCGACGCCCGGCCCGTTGCGCCGCGACAGCAGTGACTCGCGCGCCTCGGCCAGTCCCGCCCGCAGTCGGCCGCCGCGCCGCGGCGCCGAGGAGTTCATCCGGACGGCGAGGACGACGGCGAGCGCGCCGACGCCGGCCAGCAGGAGCAGCGGGGCGATGTGGCGTGCGTCCTGCATGACCGGGGAGGGCAGGGTCAGCAGGACCGTTACGCCCGCGACGGCCAGCACGAGCTGTCCCGCGGTGCGCTCCAGGACCACGGCCCGCACGCCGCGTCCGACGTCACCGGCGCTCTGCCCGTGCCGTACCGCGCGGTGCACGTCGCCGAGGATGCCACCGGGCAGGGCCGCGTTGAGGAACAGGGACCGGTAGTAGTCGGCGACGGCCGGGCCGAGCGGCAGCCGGATGCGCAGTCCACGGGCCACCAGCGCCCAACGCCAGGCGCTGAACACCGTGGTGACCGCGCCGATCCCGAGCCCCACCAGCAGCGTGGGCACGTCGATCCGGCGCAGTCCGTCCATGAAGACTCCGGTGCCCAGCCGCCACAGCAACACACTGAGGATGGCGACTCCGGCGACCGTCCCGACGTGCGTGCGGACGGCCCGGTTGCCGAGCAGGGCGCGCAGCCGGGAGGGCCGCTTCGCCCGCGGCCCGGTCACGATGACACCGATACGGGCCTCGGACACGGCGGCGCCGGTGCGGGCCACCGAAGGGCTGCGCGGGGGCCGGCGTGCGACCGCCCTGGCTCCCTCCGCCCACCCGACCGGCGGCACGGCCGTCACCCGGGGGCCCGCCGTCTCCGTGCTCATCAGACCCCGCCCGTCGGCCGGGCCAGAGCCAGCAGATCGCTGTGGTGGACGGTGACGTGCAGTTCGCCGGCCGCGCAGGCCGCCAGCCGGGCGGCCAGGTAGGCCTCGGCGCGCTCGGCCAGTTCGGGGCGCTCCTCCACGGCCGCGCCGACCCAGCCGCGCAGCCACTGGGCGGTCAGGCCCACGTTCTCGGGGCCGAGCCGCCACGGGCTCGGGTGCACCTTGACGGTCGCGCCGTGGGCGGCGAACGCCTCGCAGGCCACGGTCACCGAGTCGGGGCCGAGGAGGCCGCCGCGCCGCTGGTGGTCGTTGAAGGCGGCGGCGATCTCGTCGTCCAGCGGGTCCGGCGCGCTGAATTCGACGCGTCCGGCGACCGAGAGCGTCAGAAGCGCCGGGCAGCCGGCGCCCGCGCAGGCCGCGGCGAGCGTCTCGACCTCCTCGCGGGTGAGGACGTCCAGCAGCGCGGACGCGGTGACCAGCGAGGCGCCGAGCAGGGCGTCCGGGGTGAGCCGGGCGACGTCGCCGCGCCGTGTCTCGACGGTGACCCGGCAGCCGTCGGCGGCAGCCCGGGGCGAGGCGACGGCCGCGAAGTGCAGGAGGTAGGGGTCCCGGTCGTGCAGGACCCAGTGCTGGGCGCCGTCCAGCCGGGGGGCCAGCCAGCGGCCCATCGAGCCGGTGCCGCAGCCCAGGTCGTGGATGGCCAGCCCGCCGCGTCCGGGCAGGTTGGCGAGCCGGATCCGCAGCGGGTCCAACAGCTCCATCGACCGGGCGGCGGCGTCGGCGGGCTCGCGCAACTCCAGCCATTCGGGGGCGTAACGGGGCTGCTCGTCCGGCCCGACGTCCCGCAGCCGTACGGTCGGCCGCTCACCGGTCCGGCTGACGGGTCCGGCGCCGGCGATCACGCCGAGCACCGCGTCGTCGGCATCGGCACCCGTGCCGGTCGCCGAGCCGTCGTCGGGGATCCGTGACTCCATCGCGTGACCAGCCTTCCGGACCGGCTGTGCCGGAATGCCGACCATGCGTCGTGCCACGTCGGCCGGGGTCGCCGTCGTCTTCCTCATGCCGCCCTCCGGGGTTCGCTGGAAAGCCTGCCCAGGACGCCGGCCAGGCTCTGGGCGGTCGTCGCCCAGCCGTTCAGGGCCGCCCGGCGGCCCCGCGCGGCGGCCTTGAGACGACGGCGTACGTCGGCCTCGCCGAACCAGCCGCGCAGTTCGACCGCGAGGGCGGCCGGGTCCTCCGGCGGGACGAGGATGCCGGGGACGCCGCCGTCGGGGGCGCGGCCGACCGCCTCGGGCAGCCCGCCGACGTCCGTCGCGAGGACGGGGATGCCGCGGGCGAGCGCCTCGGTGACGGCCATGCCGTACGTCTCCGCGTAGGAGGTGAGGACCATCAGGTCGGCGGAGGCGTAGGCGGCGTCGAGCTCGGCGCCGGCCTTCGGGCCCGCCAGTTCCAGCCGGTCCTGCAGGCCGTGCTCGGCGATCAGGCCGCGCAGATGGGTGACGTACTCCGGGTCCTGCCCGAGTCCGCCCACGCACACGCAGCTCCACGGCAGGTCTCTCGCCGCGGCCAGCGCCTCCACCAGCCGGTGCTGGCCCTTGCGGGGGGTGACGGCGGCCACGCACAGCAGCCGCGACACGCCATCCGTGCCGGAGGCGAGGGGGGCGATGTCGGCGCCGGGGGCGGCGACATGGACCCGGTCGGGGGCGAGCCCGTGGTGGGAGACGAGACGGCGGACCGCCCAGTCGCTGGTGGCGATCACCGCGGGGACGGCCCGCAGCACGGCCCGCTCCTTGGCGTCGAGCTCGGCCGCCACCTCGGGCGCGAGACCCCGCTCGTCGCCCAGCGGAAGGTGGACGAGGACGGCGAGCCGCAGTCGCTCCGCCTCGGGGGCGATGATCTCCGGCACCCCGCAGGCGACGAGCCCGTCGAGGAGGACGACCGTGCCGTCGGGGAACTCGCGCAGCGTCCGCGCCAGTTCCGCACGGGCGGCCGCGTCCGGGCGGGGCCAGGAACCGGCCACCTGGTGCTTGTGCACCCGCCAGCCGAAACCGGGCAGATCCAGGCACAGGCGCCGGTCGTAGGCGTTGCCGCCGCTGGGGTTCGCCAGGTCGTCGACACCGCCCGGCATCACGAACTGCACGGAGCGCAGCGACATGGGGATGATCCCGCCGATCTTGGGAAGCGCGGCCTGCGCGGGCACGTACGCGAGCGGGGCCTTGTGCACGGCGGCCTTCTCCACGGTCACGTCGGTCACAGCGCACGCTCGTAACTCGCCCAGGCGACGTGCGACTCGTGCAGGCTGACCGCGATGGCGGCGATGCCCCGGGCGCCCTCGCCGAGCGCGCCCTTGTGGATCCGCTCCGCGAGCCGGTCCGCGATGACCTTGGCCAGGAACTCGGTCGAGGTGTTGACCCCGGCGAAGTCGGGCTCGTTGTCGAGGTTGCGGTAGTTCAGCTCGCTGACCACGGCGCCGAGCTCCTGCGTGGCGAGGCCGATGTCGACGACGATGTTGTCGTCGTCCAGCTGCTCGCGGCGGAAAGTGGCGTCCACGAGGAACGTCGCTCCGTGCAGGCGCTGCGCGGGTCCGAAGACCTCGCCGCGGAAGCTGTGGGCGATCATGATGTGATCGCGGACGGTGACACTGAACAACGGACGACCCTCCAGGTGCGGCGCCTCTGCTCCCCCCGGCCGTTGGCCGCCCGGGGGATGCCGTGTAGTACGGACCTTCACTTCCCCGTGTTCAGCCCGATCTCACTCTTTTCTCAGGTCAGGCGCTCTTGCCCGTACCCGACGCGGTGACACAGGGCCGGAATCTCGCCCGTCGCGAGCTTCGGCATCACGTCCGGCAACTCCTCGAAAGCGCTGTCTCCGGTGACGAGGGCGTCGAGCGCCGGGTCGGCCAGCAGCTCCAGCGCGAGCGCGAGCCGGTCGGCGTACGTGCGGCTGGCGCGGCGGGCCGGGGAGACGGTGCCGACCTGGCTGCTGCGGATGACCAACCGCCGGGAGTGGAAGACCTCGCCGAGCGGGAGGGAGACCTTCCGGTCGCCGTACCAGCTCAGTTCGAGGACGGTGCCCTCGGCGGACAGCAGTTCCAGGGAACGGGTCAGGCCCTGTTCGGTGGCGCTGGCGTGCACGACGAGGTCGAGACCGTCGCGGGCGTCCTCGGGAACGGCGAAGTCGACGCCGAGCGCCTCGGCGACCTTCGCCCGCGCCGGGTCGGCGTCCACCAACTGCACGCGGACGCCCGGGAAGCGGGCCAGCAGCGCGGCCACCGAGCAGCCGACCATGCCGCCGCCGACCACCGCGATCCGGTCGCCGACCAGCGGCGCCGCGTCCCACAGGGCGTTGACGGCGGTCTCGACGGTGCCGGCGAGGACGGCCCGCGGCGCGGGCACCGAGTCCGGTACGACCGTCACCGCGGTCGCCGGGACGACGTACCGCGTCTGGTGCGGGTAGAGGCAGAACACCGTGCGCCCGACGAGCGCGGCCGGTCCCTGCTCCACCACCCCGACGTTGAGGTAGCCGTACTTGACGGGCGCCGGGAAGTCGCCCTCCTGGAACGGCGCCCGCATCGCCGCGTGCTGGCTCTCGGGCACCCCGCCGTTGAAGACGAGGGTCTCCGTGCCACGGCTGACGCCGGACCACAGCGAGCGGACCAGCACCTCGTCCTCGGCCGGGTCGGGGACGACGACCTCGCGGATCTCCCCCTCACCCGGAGAGCTGACCCAGAACGCTCGAGCGGTGACAGACATCGGCATCCTCCTGAACGATCGGCAACCGGCCCACGTACCGAGGTGTGCACAGTCCGCGCACAGTACGCGGCACTGATCATCTTTGTCATCTGGCCGGAGGAATGTGCGGTGGCCCTGAACAACACTTACGACGCAAGGCTGGTCCAGCAGGAGACCGCTGTGGGAGCGGGCGTTCAGATCCTGTTGCTGGCTCTGCTCGGCTCGGCGATCGGCCTGGGGCCGGCGGGCTGGGTGACCGGTCTCGTCTTCGCCATCGCCACCTGGGGGGTGCTCTCCCGGGCGCTGCACCGCTCCAGCCTGCGCTCGTTCGGCCCGGCCAACCGGGTGACGCTCGGCCGGGCGACGCTGGTCGGCGGGGTGACCGCGCTGGTCGCGGACTCCTTCGAGAGCACGCCGCCGGTGACGCTGCTGGTCGGTCTGACGGCCGTGGCCCTGATCCTCGACGGCGTCGACGGCAAGGTCGCCCGGCGCACCGGCACCTCGACGGCGCTGGGCGCGCGCTTCGACATGGAGGTCGACGCGTTCCTGATCCTGGTGCTCAGCGTGTACGTCTCGATGGCGATGGGCCCGTGGGTCCTCCTGATCGGCGGCATGCGCTACGTGTTCGTCGCGGCGGCCCGTGTCGCCCCCTGGCTCAACGCCCCGCTCCCGCCGAGCACCGCCCGCAAGACCGTCGCCGCGCTCCAGGGCGTCCTGCTGCTGCTGGCGGGCGCGGACCTGCTGCCCTACGCGGTCAACTACGCCGTCGTCCTGCTGGCGCTGGGCTCGCTGGTGTGGTCCTTCGGCCGGGACGTGCTGTGGCTGTGGCGGACCTCGCGGATCGCCGCGCAGGCTCCGGCGCCGAAGGTGCTGGAGCTCGTGTGACTCGCCGCTCCCATGGGGCAGGGCCCGGACCGGGTTCACGGTCCGGGCCCTGCCCCATGGGCTTTCCGGGTGGTTACGACCGTGCCGACCGCGTCCGTACGACGGCGAAGCCGGCCGCCGCGAGGCCCAGCACACCGACGACCAGCCCGGCGATGCCCAGTCCGCGGGCGGTGGGGTCACTGGCGTCGGTGGCGGTGACCTGCACCGTGCCGCCCTCGGCCCCGGCCTTGCCGCTCGTGCCGTCCGTGCTCTTCGAGGCGGCGTCGGAGGTGCTGTCGCCGTCGTCCGCAGCCGCCGTCAGCTTCAGCACCGGCGCCGGGTTCTCCGGTTCGTCCGCGCCCTCCTCGGCCTCCTCGATCCAGCGGACCGTCTTGCCGTCGGAGTAGGTCTGGAGGGTCTTGAAGGCCAGCTGACCGATGTCGTCGGGAAGCTGACCGAAGGCGACGTCGAAGTCCTCGTACTGGCCGGCGCCGATCTTCCCGCCGGTCCAGGTGATCTCGGAGACGGCCTCGGTGATCGTGCCGTCGTCGGTCTTGACGGGCGTCTTGAGCTTCGTGGTCGTCACTTTCGCGGTCCAGCCGTCCTGCGGGTGGACCAGCACGCCGAGCACGGGGTGGTCGGTGGGCAGGAAGACCTGGACCTTGGTGGTGCTCGCGGTGTCGTCCTCGTCGGGGACCCGGAAACTGAGGACGCCGTCGGTGGCGCCCCGGGCATAGCTCTCCGGGTGCACGGTGACGTGCGCGGAGGCGGCGCCGGCGGCGGCGAGGACCGCGGCGGCGGCGAGCACGGCGCCGAGACCGGCGCGGCGCAGGGCGGGATGTGTCGTGGACATGAGTGGGTGATCTCCGTACAGGAAGGATGAGGGTCCGGCTCCGGGCCGGCTCGGGGTCAGATCGCGTACGGGATCGGGGCGGGCGGCCCGCGGCGGCTCACCGCGTGGCGCAGCAGCCGCTGCCGGGGCGGGACGGGCGCCGGGGCGGCGGGGTGGACCGACGGCACGGGCAGCGGGACGGGGGTCACCCGCCACCAGGCCGCGAGGCCCGGCAGGAAGGCGACCGCCCGGCGCAGCAGCGACCACAGGGCGGCCTCTCCGCGCCGCAGCCACCAGGAGGCGGCCAAGGCGGCGAGGACGTGGGCCGCCGTCGCGTGCGGGGTCATGGCCGTGACGGTCTGGGCGGGCAGGTGCATACCGTGCGCGTGCATACCGTGCGCGTGCATACCGTGGGCGGACGTCATGGGCATCGCGAGCATGGTCCGCGCGGCCGTACGGGAGCGGGCCGCGTCGAAGGCGACGTGCAGGCCGGCCTGGGTGGCCAGCATGGCCGCGCCGATCCCGGGCAGTGCGCGCTCCCGGGCGCCGAGCAGCCACCCGGCGGCGAAGACGGCCAGGAATCCGGCGCCGTCCGCCCACGGCGGCGGCGTGTCACCCGTGGCGAGCCCGTGCCCGGCGGCGGCCAGCAGCACGCACATCGCGGCGAACACCGCGGCGCGCAGACTCCGGACGGCCGGGGACGCACTCATGGTGAGGGATCCTCCCACGTTCGGCTGATACGTCGGCCACCGCTGCCGCGTTCACGTGCGCCCGCGTTCATGCGCTGCCGCGTTTCCTGCGTTTCTGCGCTCCCGCGTTCGCGCTCTCCCGCGTTCGCGCTCTCCCGCGTGCACGTCCGCCGACGGGAGGAGCGCGACGGCGGCTGCCGGGACGGCGGCCAGCAGGAGCCAGGGGACGGCCGGGGGCAGGCCGGCGTCCAACAGGGCGCCGGTGGCCGCGCTGCCGAGCAGCACGATCAGCCCGGAGACCGAGGACAGCGCCCCGGTGTACAGGCCGAGCCGGCCCTCCTCGGCGAGATCCGGCACCCAGGCGCGGGCGGCGGGCACGACGAGCATCTGACCGAGCGTGAGCAGCAGGACGAAGCCGGCCGCGGGCAGCAGCCCGGCCGTCCCGGTCCGTCCCGCGGGCCGGGCGGCGGCCACCACGGCGAACCCCGCGGCGATCAGCGCGAGCCCGGCCGCCATGGAGCGGCGCAGGCCGACCCGCTCCCCCGCCCACCGGGTGACCGGCAGCTGGGCCGTCACCACCAGCAGCGACGACAGTGCGAACAGCCAGGCCAGCGGCGCCTGCGAGGCGGCCGCCCGCTCCACCTCGGCGGGCAGGGCGAGGTAGAGCTGGTTGTAGGCGAGGAGATAGGCGCCGTACGCGCAGCACAGGGCGAGGAAGCGGCGGTCGCGGAGCAACGGGCCGACACCGCCGCGTACATGGACCCGGGAGCGGCCGGGGAGGTGCTGCGGCAGCAGCCGGGCGTGACCGGCCAGGACGAGGACGAAGACGCCGGCACCCGCCAGACACACCGCGCGGAAGTCGACGGCGAGGAGCAGCGCGCCGAGCAGCGGCCCGACGAACGCCCCGGCCTGCCCGGCGACGGTGAACAGCGCGAGCACCCGGGTCCGCGGCCCACCGCCCGACTCCTCGTGCACGACGGCCTGCCGCGCCACCTCGGACTCGACGGCGGGCGAGAACAGCGCGGCCGCGAACCCGGTCAGCAGCACCGCTGCGACGACGGTCCAGGTCTGCTCGGCGTACCCGAGCCAGCCGAACCCGGCGATGCGCAGCGCACACCCGGCGAGGACGACGGGCCGGACGCCGTACCGGTCGGCGAGCGCCCCGCCGACCACGAACAGCCCCTGCTGGCTGAAGGTGCGCAGCCCGAGCACGAACCCGACCAGCCAGCCCGCCATGCCGACCGCGTCGCCCAGATGCTCGGCGAGGAAGGGCAGGACGGCGAAAAAGCCGATGTTGAACGCGAGTTGAGTGAGGATCAGCAGGCGCAGAAGAGGGGAGAGCGCGGGCAGGCCCTTCTCGCTCTGGCGCCATGGCCGACGCGGGGCGGGGCGGGAGGCGGGGCGGGGAGCGGTACGTGTCGTCGTCATCCCGCCCCCATCTCCGCCCCCGTCCCAACGCCCGTCAACTCCGCCTGGCCGGAGCGCTGTTCGCCGACGTGCGCGTCAGCCGTACGACGTCGCCGACGCCGTGGCAGCGACTGCGACTGCCACCGTGGCCGCGGCCGCCGCAGACCACCGGCCGCGGTCACCGCCAGTGCGCCGAGGACGGCGAGAACGGTGGCGGGGGCGAGGACGGCCCAGGGTGCGCGTTCGGCATAGGGCTGGTTCTCGGCGAGGAGCAGACCCCACTCGGGGGACGGCGGCTGGGCGCCGAGGCCGAGGAAGCCGAGGGCGGCCAGGGCGAGGGCGATGCCGGGCAGACGCAGGAGGGCGTGGCGGGCCACGGGCGGGAGGACGGCGGGCAGGAGCTCGTTCCTCAGCAGATACCCGGGGCCCGCGCCGAGGGAGCGGGTGGCGGTCAGGTGCAGGGTGGCCCGCTCCTGGCGCAGCAGCGCGCAGGTGTGCGCGGCGAGTGGCGCCCAGGCCACGACGGTCACGGCGAGAACGGGCGTCGTGGGCCCGCTGCCCCAGACCGCGGTCACGAGGAGCGCGGCGAGCACCGGCGGTACGGCGTTCACGGTGTCGACGAGTGGCCCGGACAACCGGGGCAGCAGCCCGAGCAGCACTCCGGCCGTCAGGGCGAGGGCGCTGATGGCGAGGGCGAGCAGGAGGGTGTCGAGGGCGCCGTGCGCGATCCGGGCGAGGACGTCGCGGCCGAGCGCGTCGGTGCCGAACGGGTGAGTGGTGGAGGGGGGTCGGAGGCGGGCCGCGGTGTCGAGGGCGAGCGGATCACGGGGCAGCCCTAGGCAGATGACGCCGGACAGCAGAAGACCGTATGCAATAGGCAGGATCCTGCGGACCGGCGGCGATGGCCGGCGGAGTGTATGCAACGCGCCGTCGCGCAGCGCGGGTCCGATGAGCAGCCGGGCCGCGAGCCGGGCGCCGCCGGTGGTGACGGCCGCGAGGGCGACAAGGACGAGGGTGCCCGCCTGGAGGACCGGCAGGTCCTGAGCGATCGCGGCCTGCAGGGTGGTCCGGCCGAGCCCGGGGATGTCGAAGATCTGCTCCACGGCGACGGATCCGCCGGTCAGACCCACGACGAACAGCCCGAGGTTGGGCAGCAGTCCGGGCACACAGCGGCGCAGCGCCTTACGGGCGATGCTCCGGCCGGGCAGTCCTCGTGCGGCGGCGGCCAGCGCCCAGGGCTCGGCGAAGGCGGACGGCAGCTGGTCGTCGAGGAGGCGGCCGAGCACCGCGCCGGCGGGCAGGCCCAGGGCGAGCGCGGGCAGCACGGTCCACTGCGGGCCGTACCAGCCGAGAGCGGGCAGCCAACCCCACTGCACGCCGACGACGGTGGCGAGCACGGAAGCGGTCAGGAACTCGGGCAGCGCGGCGAGCACGGCGGAACCGGAGCCGCCGGCGGGCCGGCCCTCCAGTCGCCGCCGCGCACCGAGGCACAGGGTGCGGGCGCACACGCCGACGGCGGTGACCAGGGCGACCGCCGACGCCACTGCCATCAGCAGCAGTGACGCGCCGAGCGCCTCGAGGACCGCGGGCAGGACGTCGGCCCCGGAGATCCACGACCGTCCGGCGTCGCCGCGCGGCAGCCCTGCGAGCCACTGCCCGAGCAGCCGCAACGGGCCCTCTTCCACACCGAGTTGGGCGCGAATGTCGGCGAGCACCTCGGGCGTCGCGTCACGGTCGGCGGATCGCGCCTTCAGTACGGTCAGCGCCGGGTCGGTGTGCGACAGCCAGGGCAGCAGCCCGACCCCGCACACCAGCAGCCCGGCCAGCACGGCACGCCACAGCAGCGCGCCCATCCTGCTCCTCATGCCGTCAGCGCCTGGTCCCGGCGCCGACGAGCGTGCGCTCGTAGGGATCGAGGAGCACACCGCTGACCTCGGCGCCGACACCGGTGATGACGCGCTGGTGGACCAGCGGGACGACGGCGTCCGTGCCGAGGATCGCGGCCTCGGCGGCCAGGGCGGCGTCCTGCCGCTCACCGGTGTCGGCCACCGTCCGCGCCTCGGCGACCGCCCGGTCGACGCCCTTGTCGCACAGCAGGGCCAGGTTGTAACCGCCGTCGCAGGTGAAGTCACTGGCCAGGAGGGAGACGGGGTCGCCGGTGTCGAGGAGGCTGTTGCGGGCGCCGACGAAGGCGTCGAACTTCCCCGCGAGCGCGTCGCTCTCCAGCCTCGAGTACGCACGCACCTCCAGCTTCACCTCGAAGCCCGCCGTCTCCAGTTGCTGCTTCAACACCTGCGCGGCTTCCGGGAGTTCGGGCCGGTTGTCGTAGGTGGCGAGAGTGATCGAGGAACCGCCGGGGCTACCGGCCTTCGCCCGTCCGGCGGGCCGGACGCGCTTGCCCTCGGCCCAGGTGACGGCGGGGCCGTAGATGCCGGCGCCGGCGTCCGCGTGTCCCTCGTAGACGCCCTTGGCGAGCGCGGAGGTGTCGACGGCGGCGCGGGCGGCGGCACGCAGTGCCGGGTCCTTGAAGACGCCCGACTTCGCGTTGAGGAGCAGGCTGGTGGTGCGGGTCGTGGCGGTCTCGCGGCGGGTGTCCGCGTCGAGGCCGGCGGCCTGGGAGACGGGTATCGCCTCGGCGAGGTCCACCTGACCGGTGCGCAGGGCGTTGGCACGGGCGGTGCCGTCGGCGATGAAGCGCACCTCGACGCCGGAGGCCTGGGCCCGGCCGCCCCAGTGGTCGTCGAAGCGGTCGAGCTCGGCGGCGGTGGCGCCGGTGACCTCGGTGAGTGCGAAAGGTCCGGTGGCGGTGCCGACCGGGTCGACGGCGCCCTTCTTCCCGTAGGCCTTCGGGGCGAGAACGGCGAGGCCGGGGCTGGACAGGCGCAGCGGCAGGACCGGGTCGGGGGCGGCGGTGGTGACGCGTACGCCGGTGGCGCCCACCGCCTTCGCCGTGAGGGTGACGCCGGAGAGCGCGGCCGGGGGCGGCTCGGCCTCGGTGGCGTGCGTGAGGGCGGCGGCGACGGCGGCGGGCGTGACGTCCGTACCGTCCTGGAAGGCGGCCTCGCGCAGGGTGAACAGCCAGGTGCGGTCGTCCTCCTGGCGCCAGGACGCGGCGAGCGCGGGGGCGGCGGCGCCGTTGGCGTCGAGGACGGTGAGCCCCTCCGTGACCCCGAGACGGCTGAGGATCGTGGCGTCGGCGCCGTACGGGGAGAGGTTCTCGGCGGGCGGGAAGGCGAGGGCGACGCGCAGCCGGGAGCCGTCGCCGGCACCGGAGGCCGCACCGTCGTCGCCACCGGAGGAGGCGAAGCAGCCGGCGAGCAGCGGGGTGAGGAAGAACGCGGCGAGAAGCCGGGGAGGGCGGGGGCCGCGGGGACGGCGGGGGAAGCGCATGAAGTTACCGGCCTGGAGGACGAGGGCGAGAGGAGGAAAGAGCGGCAGGAGCGACAGGGACGGAGGGGGCGGAGGGAGCCGAAGAGGCCGCTGGAGCTGAAGGGGCCGAGGAAGCTGAAGGGGAGGGAGAGGCGGGGTGGAGGGCGCCGAGGGAGACGTCGAAGTGCACGATGCCCTGACCGCCGGTCACCTCCTCCCGCTCGTCGTGCACGACGGTGCCGAGCGACCGCCAGAACCCCTCGGCTCCCTCCACGGCCGGGTCCGTGTGCAGATAGACGGCCCGATAGCCGCCGTCCGCGGCCGCGAAGGCGAGGAGTTCGGCGACCAGCCGCCGGGCGAGGCCGCGCCGACGGTGTTCCCGGCGGACGTAGACGCGGCGCAGCTGCGCGGTCGTTCCGCAGGGGTAGCGCTCGGCGACATGGCGCGGGTTCGGTGGGTGCGCGGGCCCCCGGGAGTCCAGGGCCGCCGTGGCGACGACCTCGCCGTCCGTGCCGTCGAGGGCGACCAGCAGGGTGTGGCGGGCCGGGACGAGGTAGGCGGCGACGGGGTCGATGATGTCGCCGTGCCAGCGGGGCACGTAACCGGTACCGAAATCGCGGTAGACGGTGTCGAGCATGACGGCTCGGGCGCCGTCGAGGTCCTCGGGGCCCGCGGGCCTGATGCAGTAGTAACGCACTTGCACATCATATGCAATAAGCGAAGACAGTTGATCACTTAACCACCACTCCCGGATTTGACAGAGATCACGGCACGCCCCTAAATCTAGCCACATGACTTTCATTTTCAACAAGGGGGTGCTGTGATGCGCGTCGCGTTCGTGGGGAAGGGCGGCAGCGGCAAGACGACCCTGTCGGCCCTGTTCGCCCGGCAGTTGGCGCGCTCCGGCGCACCGGTGCTCGCCGTCGACGGCGACATCAACCAGCATCTGTCCGAGGCGCTGGACCCCGCGGCGGGCACGGCGCCCTTCACGGCCCCACCCCTGGCCGCGCATCTGGGCGACATCAAGGACCTGCTGCGCGGCACCAACGCGCGGATCACCTCCCGCGAGGCGATGGTCAAGACGACCCCGCCGGGCCGTGGCTCCCGGCTGCTGCGCCTGCTGGGCGACGACGCACTGCACACGCGTCACGTCCAGAAGGTCGGCGGCGTGCCGTTGATGGTGACGGGCGAGTTCGACGAGAGCGACCTGGGGGTGGCCTGCTACCACTCCAAACTGGGCGCGGTGGAGCTCTACCTGAGCCACCTGGTGGAC
This sequence comes from Streptomyces sp. NPDC102259, assembly GCF_044766465.1. Classification (NCBI taxonomy): domain Bacteria; kingdom Bacillati; phylum Actinomycetota; class Actinomycetes; order Kitasatosporales; family Streptomycetaceae; genus Streptomyces; species Streptomyces sp. NPDC102259. The sequence goes on from NZ_JBIWMA010000016.1 coordinate 169,052, forward strand.
GGCCCCGGCGAGTACCTCGTGATGGACATGACGGCCGGCGCCGACGCCTTCGCCTCCGGCCTCTTCACCCGCTTCGACATGACGTTCCTGGTGGCCGAACCCACCCGCAAGGGCGTCTCCGTCTACCGCCAGTACCGCGACCACGCCCGCGAGTTCGGCATCCCCCTCGCCGTGGTCGGCAACAAGGTGACCGGCGAGGACGACCTGCTCTTCCTCAAGGAGGAGGTGGGCGACGACCTCCTCACCCACCTCGTCGCCTCCCCCTGGGTCCGCTCGGCCGAACGGGGCGACCCCCAGGGAGAGTTGGAGGACGTCAACCGCCACGCCCTCCACCTCCTGCGAGAGACGGTCGACGCCCGCGAGAAGAACTGGCCCGTCCTCCACCGCCACGCCGTGGAGTTCCACCTCCGCAACGCCCGCGCCCGGGCGGACGCGGCGACGGGCGAGGACCTGGCGGCCCAGGTGGACCCGGACTTCGTCCCCGGCGAAGCGTCACCGACCTGAGAAGACCCCGCGCCCCGTGGCCTCAGGCGGCCTTCGCCACCCCTTCCCGGTGGCGACGGATGATGTCCGCGTAGTGGCGTCCGGTGCCCTTGATCGTGCGGGCCTGGGTGCGGTAGTCGACGTGGACGAGGCCGAAGCGCTTGTCGTAGCCGTACGCCCACTCGAAGTTGTCCAGCAGGGACCAGGCGAAGTAGCCGGCCAGCGGAGCGCCCTTGCGGGCGGCGGAGGCACAGGCCGCGAGGTGCCCGGTCAGGTAGGCCTGGCGCTCGGGGTCGTCGACGGTGCCGTCGGGGCGGACGACGTCCGGGTACGCGGAACCGTTTTCCGTGACGTACAGCCGACGCGCGCCGTACTCGTCGGTCAGCCGCAGCAGCAACGTCTCGATGCCGCTCGGGTCGACCTCCCAGTCCATGCCGGTCCGCGGGACGCCGCCTCGGCGGACGGAACGGGCTTGCGGGGCGGGCCCGTCGGGGTCGTCGCTCACCGTCGCCGGGAAGTAGTAGTTCAGGCCCAGCCAGTCCAGCGGCGCGGCGATCGTCGTCAAGTCGCCTGAATGTTCCGGGAGTTCGACGCCGTACACCTCGCGCATGTCGGCCGGGAAGCCCCGGCCGTGCACCGGGTCGAGCCACCAGCGGTTGGTGTGGCCGTCCATGCGGTGGGCGGCGGCGATGTCCTCGGGGCGGTCGGTGGCGGGGTGGACGGTGGAGAGGTTGTTGACGATGCCGATCTCGGCGTGCGGGACGGCCGCCCGGATGGCCTGGACGGCGAGTCCGTGCCCGAGGAGCAGATGGTAGGAGGCGCGGACGGCCGCCGTCAGGTCCGTGAGGCCGGGGGCCATCTTGCCTTCGAGGTGGCCGATCCAGGCCGAGCACAGGGGTTCGTTCAGGGTGGCCCAGTGGGTGACGCGGTCGCCCAGCCGCTCGGCGACGACCTCCGCGTACGCGGCGAAGTGCTCGGCGGTGCGCCGCTCGGGCCAGCCGCCGCGGTCCTGGAGAACCTGCGGCAGGTCCCAGTGGTAGAGGGTGACGGACGGGGTGATGCCCGCCTCCAGCAGGCCGTCGATCAACTTGTCGTAGAAGTCGAGGCCCTTGGGGTTCGGCGGTCCGTCGCCGCCCGGCATCACCCGGGGCCACGCGATCGACAACCGGTAGGCGTTGGAGCCGAGTTGGCGCATCAGGCCGATGTCCTCGCGCCAGCGGTGGTAGTGGTCGCAGGCGACATCACCGTGGTCGTCGTCCGCGATCTTTCCGGGCGTGTGCGAGAAGGTGTCCCAGATCGACGGCGAACGGCCGTCCTCCGCCACGGCTCCCTCGATCTGGTACGCCGAGGTGGCGGTCCCCCACAGGAAGTCCCGGGGCAGGGCGGCAAAGTCGATGGTCACTGAAGTCCTCTCGGGATCGGGCGGGTTGCTCACTTCACGGCTCCGGCCGTCAGTCCGGCGACGAGATAGCGCTGGAGGAGCAGGAAGCCGGCCACCACGGGCACGCTGACGACCAGCGAGGCGGCCATGATCTGGTTCCAGTAGACGTTGTTGAGGGTGGAGTAGCCCTGGAGTCCGACGGCGAGCGTGCGGGTGGTCTCGTTGGTCATGACGGAGGCGAACAGCACCTCACCCCAGGCGGTCATGAAGGCGTAGACGGCGACCGCCACGATGCCGGGGATCGCGGCCGGCACGACGATCCGGAAGAGCGCGCCGAGCGGGCCGCAGCCGTCCACCAGCGCCGCTTCGTCGAGGTCGCGCGGCACCGAGTCGAAGTAGCCGATCAGCATCCAGATGGAGAAGGGGAGGGAGAACGTCAGATAGGTCAGGATCAGGCCGCCGCGTGAGCCGAACAGCGCGATGCCGGTGGCGTCGCCGATGTTGACGTAGAGCAGGAACAGCGGGAGCAGGAAGAGGATGCCGGGGAACATCTGCGTCGACAGCACGGTGACCGTGAAAACCCGTTTCCCACGGAAGTCGTAACGGCTCACCGCGTACGCGCTGAACACGGCGATCACCACCGAGCAGACCGTCGCCGCGCCCGCCACGATCAGCGAGTTCACGAAGTACCTGGCGAGCGGGATCGTCGACCAGATGTCGATGTACGGGCGGAGCGTCAGGCCGCTGGGCAGCCAGTGGAACTCGCCGGTGACGTCGGCGAGGGGCTTCAGCGAGCTGGAGACCATCACGTACACCGGCAGCAGCACGAATCCGGTGAGCAGGGTGAGGAAGATCCGCCGGGACCAGAGAAACGAACTGGGCGGCGAGAGCGGGGAGTTACGACGCACGGGAAGCCCTCCGTCCGCGCGAGGTGACGGCGAGGTAGACGCCCGTCACGGCCAGCAGGAAGAGGAGCAGCAGGACCGACATCGCCGAGCCCGTGCCGAAGTTCCAGGTCACGAAGGAAGCTTGGTAGATGTGGACCGAGATGAGGTCCGCGGCCTCCGGGGCGGCTCTGCCGAACAGGACGAACGGCGTGTTGAAGTCGTTGAACGTCCAGAGGAACAGGACCAGGATCAGGACCTGGTTGACCGGGCCCAGGGACGGCAGGGTGATGCGGCGGATCTGCTGCCACATGCCCGCGCCGTCCAGGGCGGCCGCCTCGTACAGCTCGCCAGGGATGTTCTGCAGGCCGGCCATGACGATCAGGAAGGCGAACGGCCAGCCCTTCCACACCGACACCGTCAGCAACGCGTAGAAACTGTTGTCGCCGATCAGCCAGAAGGAAGGCGTGTCGGTGAGGTGCAGCTGGTCGTGCAGAACGTGGTTCACCAGGCCGTTGTCGTGCTGGAACATGAAAACCCAGGTGATCACGGCCGCGTAGACGGGCAGGGCGTACGGCACCAGGAAGAGCGCCCTCAGCAGGCCCCGGCCGCGGAAGGCGTCCTGCATGAAGATCGCCGCCGCGGTGCCGATGAGCCAGCACAGTCCCACCGAGAGCAAGGTGAAGCCGACGGTGACGAGGAAGGAGTGCAGCAGGGCCTCGCCGACCGGAGCGTCGAAGTCCACCGACACCCGGTAGTTGTCGACGCCGGACCAGGGAGCCGTGCCCCAGTCACGGATGTAGAACTGGGTGAGCTCCTTGAAGCTCATCACGATGCCGATCACCATCGGCACGAGGTGCACGAGGAGTTCAAGGACGAGAGCGGGCAGGAGCAGCAGGTAGGGCAGGCCGATACGGCGGATCCGGCCGGGACGCGGGCGCGGGGCCCGGCCGGGGCCAGGGTCGGCGCGAGGCTTCTCGACCTCGGCTGTGGTGGTCATCTGGCTCACTTCGTCCGGCTCACTTCGCCGGCATCTGCTGCTGGGCCTTGGCGAGCTTGGCCTTCACCGACTCGGCGGTCACCGGGCGGCCGGCGGCCGCGTCGGCGAACAGTTCCTTGACGGCCGTACCGATCACCGTCTCGAACTGGGACTCGTCGGCGACCTGCGGCAGCGCGGCGGCGCTCTTGGCGAGGGTGTCCTTCAGGACCGCGTTCGCGGGCGAGTTGAACCCGGCGTCCGACTGGGCGGAAGCCACGGGCGGGATGGTGCTGTAGGCCTTGTTGAGGATCTTCTGCTCCTCGTCGCCGGTCATGAACTTCACGAACTCGGTCGCGCCGTCGAGGTTGTCGGTGTTCTTGAAGACCGCCAGGTTGATGCCCGCGACCATCGAGTTGATCTGGGCGCCGGTGCCGGGGGCGCCGGACTGCACGGGCACCGGGGCGATGCCGTACTTGTCCTCGCTCATGCCCTGGGACTTGAGGTTGGCGGACGCGGTCTGCCACAGCAGCATCGCCGTCTTCCCCTTGGCGAAGTCGCTCACGGACTGGTTCTGCGCGTACTCGGCGTTGCCCTGCGGGATGGCCTTGTCCTTCGCCATCAGGTCGACGTACTGCTTGACCGCCGCGACCGCGCCGTCGGACGTGAAGTCGGGCTTGCCGTCGGCGGTGAAGAAGTCGGCGCCGTGCTGCTTCGCGAAGACGAAGACGTGATGGACGTTTTCCGAGACGTTCGCGCCCTCGGCGCCCAGGACCTGCTTGCCCTTCGCCTGGATCTTCTTGCCGTCGGCAACCAACTCGCCCCAGGTGGCGGGCGGTTGGGCTATGCCCGCGTCGGCGAAGATCTGCTTGTTGTAGTACAGGGCGTAGGCCATCGAGTACAGCGGCACCGCGGCCGGGTCCTTGCCCTGTGCTCCGGTCGAGCCGAGCGCGGAGTCGACGAAACGGTTTCTGCCGCCGATCTTCGCGAAGTTCGCCTCGTCCCAGGGCAGCAGCGCTCCCGTGGCCTGGAGCGAGGCCGACCAGGTGTTGCCGATGTTGAGGACGTCGGGGCCCTGGCCGGACGTGGTCGCCGTGAGGATCCGGTTGAGCAGGTCCGACCAGGGGACGACCTCCAGCTTCACCTTGATCCCGGTCCGCTTCTCGAACTTGTCGAGTTCCGGCTGGAGGACCTTCTTGTCCACCTCGATGCTCGCGCCCTGGTTCGAGGCCCAGTACGTCAGGGTCTTCGGCGAGTCGTTGGAACCTTCGCCGTCCGTCGAGGTGCCGCCGCCACAGGCCGTGGCCGCGAGGGCGAGTGACATGAAGACGGCGCCTGTGGCCGCGGCTCGGATGGTGCGCATGGGTCGGCTCCCGGTGTCATCAGGACTTAATTTAGGACGTGAGTTAAACCTCGGAAGAGGGCCGCGTCAAGAGTTCCGGCACAGTCCGGGGAACTCCGGTCCCACCACTTGACGCACACGTTCGGGTAGTTGAAGCATTCAGCGCTGAGAGAGCGCTCTCAGCGCAGCGACCGTTCACTTCCTTAAATCAGCCGTTCACTTCGAACGGCCTGGACCGAGGAGAGCCGCCCATGCCCCACACTCCGTCGTCGGAGCCGCCCGCCGTGCGCCGCAGAGCAGTCCTCGCCGCCGCCGCCTCGGCCGCGGCAGCCCCCGCGCTCGCCGGACTCGCCCCCGCGCCGGCCTCCGCCGCCCCGCTCGGAAAGCGTTTGCGCGCCCTTCCGGGCGGTGGCGACCTCGGCTCGAACGTCCTCGTCTTCGACCCGTCGACCCCGGACATCCAGGCCCGGCTGGACGCGGTGTTCCGACAGCAGGAATCGGCCCAGTTCGGCACCGGACGCTACGCGTTGCTCTTCCGCCCCGGCACCTACCACGGTCTCAACGCCCAACTCGGCTTCTACACCTCGATCGCGGGCCTCGGTCTCTCCCCCGACGACACGACCATCAACGGCGACGTGACCGTCGACGCGGGCTGGTTCGGCGGCAACGCCACGCAGAACTTCTGGCGTTCGGCGGAGAACCTCGCGCTCGTCCCGGTCAGCGGCACCAACCGGTGGGCGGTCGCCCAGGCGGCCCCGTTCCGCCGGATGCACATCCGCGGCGGCCTCAACCTCGCTCCGTCCGGCTACGGTTGGGCCAGCGGCGGCTACATCGCCGACAGCCGTATCGACGGCGAGATCGCACCGTACTCGCAGCAGCAGTGGTACACCCGGGACAGCGCCATCGGCAGTTGGCTCAACGGCGTGTGGAACATGGTGTTCTCGGGGGTGGAGGGCGCCCCCGCCCAGAGCTTCCCCAACCCGCCGTACACCACGCTCGACACGACCCCGGTCTCACGGGAGAAACCGTTCCTGTACGTCGACGGCGCCGGCGCGTTCCGCGTCTTCCTGCCCGCCGAGCGCACCCACGCGCGCGGGGTCACCTGGGGCAAGGGCACGCCGCGCGGCAGCTCGCTGCCCCTGTCGCGGTTCTACGTCGCCAAGCCGGGCGTCTCCGCCGCCACGCTCAACCAGGCGCTCGCGCAGGGCCTGAACCTGCTGCTGACGCCGGGGATCTATCACCTCGACCGGCCGATCCAGGTGAACCGTGCCGACACCGTCGTGCTGGGCCTGGGGTACGCCACCCTGATCCCGGACAACGGCGTCACGGCGGTGAGGGTGGCCGACGTCGACGGCGTCCGGCTGGCGGGTTTCCTCGTCGACGCCGGACCCGTCAACTCGCCCACCCTGCTGGAGATCGGTCCGCCCGGAGCCTCGCGCGACCACTCCGCCAATCCCACCACCGTCCAGGACGTGTTCGTCCGGATCGGCGGGGCGGGCGCCGGCAAGGCCACCACCAGCCTGGTGGTCAACAACCGGCACACGATCGTCGACCACACCTGGATCTGGCGCGCCGACCACGGCGAGGGCGTCGGCTGGGAGACCAACCGGGCCGACTACGGCGTCGTCGTCAACGGCCACGACGTGCTGGCCACGGGCCTGTTCGTCGAACACTTCAACAAGTACGACGTGCAGTGGAACGGCCAGCGCGGCCGCACGATCTTCTTCCAGAACGAGAAGGCCTACGACGCGCCGAACCAGGCGGCGATCCAGAACGGCTCGGTAAAGGGTTACGCCGCCTACAAGGTCGGCGACAACGTCACCGCGCACGAGGGCTGGGGGCTGGGCAGCTACTGCTACTACAACGTCGACCCGACGATCGTCCAGCACCACGGCTTCGCCGCCCCGAACGTACCCGGGGTGAAGTTCCACGACCTGCTGGTCGTCTCCCTGGGCGGCCAAGGCCAGTACGAGCACGTCGTCAACGACCTCGGGGCGCCGACTTCCGGCACCTCGACGGTGCCGTCGACCGTGGTGGCGTATCCCTGATCCGCCCACGCGGCGACGACCCCGAATCGGGCCTTTGGTTCGTGCCACGAACGCCAGGTGTTCGTGGCACGAACCGACAAGGCGACCCACGGTCCACGCCCTCGCGGGGAGGGACATGGGCCCCTTACCCCTACCGCGTCGTCGCCGTCGCCGGCGCCGGGGCGTACCCCGTCGGCCGGGCCGAGAAGGTGCCCCGGCCCTGGGTCCGGCTGCGCAGGCGGGTCGCGTAGCCGAACAGTTCGGCGAGCGGCACGGTGGCCGTGACCACCGCCGAACCGCCGCGCACGGCCGAGTCGGTGACCCGCCCGCGCCGCGCGGCCAGATCGCCCAGGACCCCGCCGACGGCGTCCTCGGGAACGGTGACCGTGACCTCGACGACCGGTTCCAGCACGACCATCGCACAGCCGCGCAGGGCTTCCCGCAGCCCGAGCCGGCCTGCCGTGCGGAAGGCCATCTCGGAGGAGTCCTTCACATGGGTCGCCCCGTCCGTCAGGGTGACCCGCAGCCCGGTGACCGGGTGCCCGCCCACGGGACCCTCGGCGAGGGCGTCCCGGCAGCCGGCCTCGACCGCGCGGACGTACTCCTGCGGCACCCGTCCACCGACGACGGCCGACCGGAACGTGAAACCGGTTTCAGCAACGCCTCCCGTCTCGTCCGCGCCGAGCGGCTCGACATCGAGCACGATGTGCGCGAACTGGCCCGCCCCACCGTCCTGTTTGACATGCCGGAAGACCAGGCCGGACACCCCGCGGGCCACCGTCTCGCGGTAAGTCACCCTCGGACGACCCACGTTGACCTCCAGACCGAGGCTGCGACGGATCTTCTCCACCGCCACCTCCAGGTGCAGTTCGCCCATGCCCGACAACACCGTCTGACCGGTCTCCGGATCGGTCCGGACGACCAGCGAGGGGTCCTCCTCGGCCAGTCGGGCAAGCGCCGAGGCCAGCCGGTCGGTGTCGGTGCTCACGCACGCCTCGACCGCCACGGAGACGACCGGGTCGGCGACCCCGGGCGGTTCGAGAACGACCCGCGCCCCCGGCGCGCTCAGCGTCGAACCCGCACGGGCCGACTTCAGCCCGATCACGGCCACGATGTCCCCGGCGACCGCGCGCTCCAGCTGCGCGTGCCGGTCGGCCTGCACACGCAGGATCCGGCCGATCCGCTCGATCCGCCCCGCGCCCGACTCCCATACCGCGTCTCCTTTCTCGATCGTGCCCGAGTACACCCGCAGATAGGTGAGCCGGCCCGTGGGGGTAGCGGCGACCTTGAACGCGAGCGCCGCGAACGGTGCGGCGGGGTCGGCGGGTCGTTGTTCGCCTCCGGCATCCTGCATACGGTCCGCACTCTCGCGGGCAGAGGCAGAGGCAGGGTCGGCACCTTCGTGCATACCGTGGACAGCAGTGTGTATACCGTCGGCGGCATCACCCATACCGTCGACCCCCTGCCGCATACCGGCGGCACGTGGCATACCGTCGACAGCCTCGCGCATACTGCCCTTGGTATTTCGCATACCGTCGGCGCCGCCAGGCATACCGCATACCGGCGGCACGTCCAACGGCGACGGCAGATAGGCGACGACGGCGTCGAGCAGCGGTTCGATGCCGCGGTTGCGGTAGGCCGAGCCGCAGAGCACGACCACGCCGTCGCCGGTCCGGGTCAGTTCGCGCAGGGCACTGGAGAGGGTCTCGACGGAGAGCGTCTCCCGGTCGCAGAACTCCTCCAGGGCGGCCGGATGCCGCTCCGCGACGGCTTCCTCCAGCAGCCGACGGCGACGCAGCGCCTCCTCCCGAAGATCCTCCGGCACGACGTCCTCGACGGCCGTCTCGCCGCCGTCGACCCAGGTCAGCGCACGCATGCGCAGCAGGTCGACCACGCCGGTGAAGCTGTCTTCGGCACCGATCGGCAGGTGTACGACCAACGGGAGCGGATGGAGCCGTTCCCGGATCGACGCCACCGCGGCGTCGAGGTCGGCGCCCACCCGGTCCAGCTTGTTGACGAACGCGATCCTCGGTACGCCGTGCCGGTCGGCCTGCCGCCACACGGACTCGCTCTGCGGTTCCACGCCCGCGACGGCGTCGAACACCGCCACCGCCCCGTCGAGCACCCGCAGGGATCGTTCGACCTCGTCGGCGAAGTCGACGTGTCCCGGGGTGTCGATCAGGTTGATGCGGTGACCGTCCCAGTCGCAGCTGACGGCCGCGGCGAAGATGGTGATCCCGCGGTCGCGCTCCTGGGAGTCGAAGTCGGTGATGGTCGTGCCGTCGTGGACCTCGCCGCGCTTGTGCGTGGTCCCCGTGGCGTACAGGATCCGCTCCGTGACGGTGGTCTTGCCGGCGTCGACATGGGCGAGGATGCCCAGGTTGCGCACAGCGGAGAGAGGACGGTCGAGGTGGTTGCGCACGGCCCTTGGCCTTTCGGGGTGTTTCCGAGAACGGGCGGCGCGATTTCCGGACGAACGCCGAGGCACGTGGTAAACGTGCCGATGCGCTGATGTGCCGTCAGATACGGCACATCAGCGCGGCATTGTTGTACTCAGACGTTCGTCAGCATCCGGTGCCGGCCGCGCAGCGAGCACCGGACGGCCGAAGACACGAGGATCACCTCGTAGCGGGAGCGGGGAGCGACGACAGCGGTGTGGTCACGCATGGCCGGGCCCCCCTCGTTCGTCTCGGTACCGCGCCGCCCGTGTCGTGGGCCGCGCTCGGTTCCGGCGAGTGTAGGGGCGAACGGGCCGGAGCCGCACGCGATTTATCGCACGCGCCTCGCGGCTGTTCCGGTACGGCTCCGCCTCCCGGCGTGACGGCAGCGCGTCCGACGCTCACACGGGCGTGGACTTCGTCGCCGGGTAGAACTGCCTCCGCACCCGGCGCAGCCACGCGTCGGCGGCCGTCTCGTCGGGCTGTTCGGGCAGCTCGCTGCGCGTCTCGGCGAACGCCTCCTCGAAGCCGCGCAGCAGCGGCAGCGCGGTCTCGGGATCGGCCGCGACCTGCTCGCCGAACGCGTGGTAGCTCTCGGGATCGTCGACGTGGATCGTCAACCGGCCGGTGGCGTACAGCTCGTAGCCCTGGGTGCACAGTCGCTTGAGGTGACGGGCGTGTTTGGCGGTCCGTTTGCGGGTGTCCGCGGTGAGGGGGCCCTCGCCGCGGTTCCGTAGCTTGCGGAACTGCTGCGTGGCGTAGCCGAGATAGGCGTCCCGGACCCGGCGTGCGCTGAGCAACGTCGCACGGAGGTCGATGAGTTCGTCGCCGAGCGGGGTCCGCACCTCGTACAACTCGTCCGGCAGCCAGACGAGTTCCATCACGGTCGGGTTGCCGCCGAGGGCGAGCCGGCACCACTTACCGGCCTCGTGCAGGGTGCGGTCGGGCGCCGTGCTGACGTGCGACTCCTTGGGCTGGTGCAGGCCGTGCAGGTCCTCGGTGGGGGCGGCGAACATGCCGAGGCGGTCCACGTCGGAGCCTTCGTGGGCGAGCCCGTAGGCCGTCGAGCCGACGATGCCGGACAGCAGGATGTTGGTGACGGTCACAGGTGCCCCCGGTCGTTCTCCTGATGGTGATGTCCTGCCTCCTCGACCGGGCGGCAGGACCGCCATGATGCCCCGGCTCCGCCCGGACCACCTCGCATTTTCCGGCCCGCCGGCCTGCTCCCCCCTGCCGTCGGGCCCGCGCCCCACCCCGCCCGCCGCTTCACCCGTACGGATCAGTGCGCTGGTCGAGCGGCCCGGCCGGTGGTGCCGTGTAGGGGCAGAGGTAGCAGCAGAGCCCACGGGGTGCCCGGCAAGCACCCAGGTCGACGAGAGGAATCCCTCGGGAAACCGCCCGGGGCGCGCCCACGCGGGGACCGGCCCCGCCCCGCCCCGTCCCCGAACCGTCCTCAGGAGGTATTCGTGACCAGCCCTCGCCTGTCGTCCCGCCCGTCCACCCCGCCCCGCCCCGCCGGGCCGCCCGGTCCGGCGGGCCCGACGCGTCCCGGCCGTCCGACCCGTGTGCTGGCCGTCGCCCTGGCCGTCGGCACGCTGCTCGCCACGGCGGCCTGCTCCGACGACGGGGACGACAGCGCGTCGACCGACGCAAGCACCGCGACCTCGTCCACCGGCAAGCGGACCGCCACCCCGTCCCCCACCCTCACGCCGCTCACCTCGGCCGGCGCGCAGACGGCGCTGATCACCGCGGGAGACCTCGAGGACGGCTGGACGCAGGTGAAGACCGCGGCCAGCTGGCGGAACCGGCTGCTCATCGGCACGGTCGACGCCGCCCAGTTCCTCACCGGCAAGACGCAGGCGGCGGACTGCCAGCGTCTGCTCGACGGGCTCTACGACGAAGACCTGCTGGGGGCCCCGCCCGGCCCGTCGGCGCTCACCGGCTTCACCCAGGGCGACTCCCGGCTGCTCTACCAGGTCGCCGCCTACCAGTCGGCGAGTCTTGACCAGTCGTTCGACTGGCTGAAGTCGCTGCCGACCGCGTGCGACCAGTTCAACGCGGTCGCCTCCGACGGCTCCACACGCACCGTGCAGGTCGTCGAGGCCTCCCTGCCCAAGGCGGGCGACACCCGGCAGGGCCTCACCGTGACGGTGGCGGGCCCCTCCGGCGGCACCCCGGTCACCCTCACTCTGGACGTCGCCGTCGTACGGGTCGGGGACGACGCGATCACGGTCACCAACGGCGGTACCGACGGGGCGGACCACGACAGCACCGAGGCCGCGGTCAGCCACGGCACCACGCGACTCAAGGACGTACGGGAAGGCCGTACGCCGGCGCCGGAGCCCAGCGAGTTCGACTGAGCGCGCCCGGTTCGGCGGGAGCGCCCCGTCGCTTCGGCCTTCTTCCTCCCCTCAGCGCAATGTGACATATTACTGTCGTGACCAAGCGACCGAGCGGTGACGTCGTGGTCGTCGGCGCCGGCATGGTGGGCGCCGCCTGCGCGCTGTACGCGACCCGAGCCGGACTGGACGTGATCCTGGTCGACCGGGGCCCGGTGGCCGGCGGCACGACCGGCGCGGGCGAGGGCAATCTCCTCGTGTCCGACAAGGAGCCCGGACCCGAGCTCCAACTGGCGCTGCTTTCCGCTCGATTGTGGGACGAGTTGGCCCAGGAGCTGGGCGCGGCCGTCGAGTACGAGCCCAAGGGCGGTCTCGTCGTCGCCGCCACGCCCGAATCGCTCACCGCCCTGACGGACCTGGCGGACGGACAGCGCGCGGCCGGGGTGCTGACGGTCCCCGTGGCGGCGGATCAACTCCACGAAATGGAGCCGCACTTGGCGCACGGACTGGCGGGCGGCGTGCTGTACCCGCAGGACGCCCAGGTGATGCCCACCCTGGCCGCGGCCCACCTCGTACGGGCCTCGGGCGCGCGTCTGGAGACCGGTTGCACGGTGACGGGGGTACTGCACGACACCGCCGGGGCCGTGCGGGGCGTACGCACCGACCGGGGCGACCTCCTGGCGCCGGCCGTGGTGAACGCGGCCGGGACCTGGGGGGCCGAGGTCGCCGCGCTGGCGGGGGTCCGGCTGCCCGTCCTCCCCCGGCGCGGCTTCGTCCTGGTCACCGAGCCGCTGCCGCGCCGGGTGCGGCACAAGGTGTACGCCGCCGACTATGTGGCCGACGTGGCGAGCGACTCGGCCGCCCTGCAGACCTCACCGGTCGTCGAGGGGACCGCCGCCGGGCCCGTGCTGATCGGCGCGAGCCGTGAACGGGTCGGCTTCGACCGTTCCTTCTCCCTCCCGGTCGTACGCGCCCTGGCGGCGGGCGCGACGCGCCTGTTCCCGTTCCTGGAACACGTACGGGCGATGCGCGCCTACCTCGGCTTCCGCCCCTACCTGCCCGACCATCTGCCCGCCGTCGGCCCCGATCCACGGGTGCGCGGGCTGTTCCACGCCTGCGGGCACGAGGGCGCGGGCATCGGGCTCGCGACCGGCACCGGTCGCCTGATCGCGCAGACGCTGACCGGCCGGCGCCCGGAGCTGGATCTGACGCCGTTCCGTCCCGACCGCTTCGACGGCCCCGACCACCTTGCCCGCTTCGCCGAGGAGGCCGCGCCGTGAACCCCCTGAAGCTGGCGCGGGCCCGCCCCGGCGCCCCGTTCACCGTCACCTTCGACGGCCGGGAGATCGAGGCGTTGCCCGGGCAGACGATCGCCGCCGCACTGTGGGCGTCCGGCGTCACGGCGTGGCGCACCACGCGGGGCGAGGGGCGGGCGCGCGGGGTCTTCTGCGGGATCGGCGTGTGCTTCGACTGTCTGGTGACCGTCGACGGCCGCCCCGGCCAACGGGCCTGTCTGGTGGCGGCCGTGCCCGGCGCGGACGTCCGCACACAGGTGGGGACGGGCCATGAGGGGGCGGGTCACGATGACTGAGCACCGCCCGGTACTCGCGGTGATCGGCGCCGGCCCGGCGGGCCTCGCCGCCGCTCTGGCGGCCGCCGCCCGTGGTGTGCGCGTGGTCCTGATCGACTCCGCCGCCGAGGCGGGCGGGCAGTTCTACCGGCAGCCCGCACAAGGACTCGGCGCCCGGCGTCCGCAGGCGCTCCATCACCAGTGGCGTACCTGGGAGCGACTGCGCGCCGGGATCGACACCCATCTCGCCGCCGACCGCGTCACGCATCTGAAGGATCGTCATGTGTGGTGTGTGGAAGGGGAGTCGGACGGGTTCTCCGTGCACGCGCTGATCGGTCCGGAGCAGGAGGAGTCCGGCACGGTCCGCGCCGACGGCGTGTTGCTGGCGACCGGCGGCTACGAGAAGGTCCTGCCGTTCCCCGGCTGGACACTGCCCGGCGTGGTCACCGCGGGCGGCGCCCAGGCACTGCTGAAGGGCGGGCTCGTCCTGCCCGGCCGTACGGCGGTCGTGGCCGGCACGGGCTCTCTGCTGCTCCCCGTCGCCACCGGCCTCGCGGCCGCGGGCGCCCGGGTCGTCGCCCTGGTGGAGTCGGCCGGTCCAGGGGATTTCGTACGTCGCGCGCGGACCTGGGCCGCCGCCCCCGCGAAGCTCGCCGAGGGAGCCGGGTACGCGGCCCGACTCCTGCGTCACCGCGTCCCCATGATGACTCGTCACGTCGTGACGGAGGCGCACGGTACCGAGCGGCTGGAAGCCGTGACCGTCGCCGCGCTGGACGCCGAAGGCCGACCGTTGCCCGGCACGCGACGACGTATCGACTGCGACACCCTCGCCGTCGGCCACGGCCTGCTGCCGCACACCGACCTCGCGGAGGGGCTCGGCTGCAGTCTCGACGGGCCGAGCGTGTGCGTCGACGACGAACAGCGCACCGACGTCCCCGGCGTCTGGGCCGCCGGCGAGACCACGGGGATCGGCGGCTCGACGCTGTCGCTCGCCGAGGGGCACATCGCCGGACGGTCGGCGGCTGCACGGCTGACGGGCACGGTCCCCGACCCGCGGGAGTGGGCTCCGGCCGCGCGAACCCGCACCCGGCTGCGGTCGTTCTTCGCGGCACTGGACGCCGCGTATGCCGCCCGGCCCGCGCGGTGGACCGAGCAGGTCACCGACGAGACGGTCGTGTGCCGCTGCGAGGAGGTCACCGCCGGCGCCGTCCGCGAGGCCGTCGGCACGCTCGGCGCGGGCGACCTGCGCACCGTGAAACTGCTGACCCGGGCCGGCATGGGCTGGTGCCAGGGCCGCGTGTGCGAGCCCGGAGTGGCCGGCGTCGCGGGCTGCGCCCCCACTCCGGCACGCCGGCTGCTGGCCCGCCCCGTGCCCCTGGGCGTGCTGGCCGCACCGGCCCATCCCACGAGCGAACAGTGATATGTCACATACCGCAAGAGAAAGGACTCGCCGTATGGCCGCCTCCACCGACCCCGCTTCTCCCCCTGCTCCCCTCGGCTCCCGACACCGCCCCTGGCACGGCGTCCTCGTCGCCACCGCGCTCCCGTTCCACGACGACCTCTCCGTCGACTACGACCGGTACGCCGAGCACTGCGCCTGGCTGGTGGCGAACGGCTGTGACGGCGTCGTCCCCAACGGCTCCCTGGGCGAGTACCAGGTGCTCACGCCCGAGGAACGCGCCGCGGTGGTGGAGACCGCGGTGGCCGCGATCGGCGGGGATCGGGTGATGCCCGGCGTCGCCGCGTACGGCTCGGCGGAGGCCCGCCGTTGGACCGAGCAGGCGGCGGAGGCGGGCTGCGCGGCGGTGATGCTGCTCCCGCCCAACGCCTACCGCGCGGACGAGCGTGCCGTCGTGGCCCACTACGCGGAGGTCGCCCGGGCGGGCCTGCCGGTCGTGGCGTACAACAACCCGATCGACACCAAGGTCGACCTCGTTCCCGAACTGCTGGCCCGGCTGCACGGCGAGGGTCACGTCCAAGGCGTCAAGGAGTTCTCGGGGGACGTCCGCCGCGCCTACCGGATCGCCGAACTCGCGCCGGATCTCGACCTGTTGATCGGCGCCGACGATGTGCTGCTGGAACTGGCCGTGGCGGGCGCCAAGGGCTGGGTGGCCGGATACCCCAACGCGCTTCCGCGGTCCTCGGTGGAGTTGTTCCGGGCGGCCGTCGCCGGTGACCTCGCCACCGCGCTCCCCCTCTACCGTCAGCTTCATCCGCTGCTGCGCTGGGACTCGCGGGTGGAGTTCGTCCAGGCGATCAAACTCTCGATGGACCTCGTGGGGCGCCACGGCGGTGGCTGCCGCCCACCACGGGTCCCGCTGCCGCCGGACCACGAGGCGACCGTCCGCGCCGCCACCGAGAAGGCCGTCGCCGCCGGTCTGGCGTAGCGGCCGAACCGCTCGACTTCGAGAGAGAGTAGGGGACTTCGTGCGCAGCAAGCTCGTCCTGCACGCCGTCGACTCGCACACCGAAGGCATGCCCACCCGCGTGATCACCGGTGGGGTCGGCACCGTCCCCGGCGCGACGATGAACGAGCGGCGGCTCCATCTCCGTGAACACCGCGACGAGATCAGGCAGTTGCTGATGAACGAGCCGCGGGGCCACTCCGCCATGAGCGGTGCGATCCTCCAGCCGCCCACGCGGCCGGACTGCGACTGGGGCGTCGTCTACATCGAGGTCTCGGGATATCTGCCGATGTGCGGGCACGGCACGATCGGGGTGGCGACGGTGCTCGTCGAGACGGGCATGGTCGAGGTCGTCGAACCGGTCACGACCATCCGTCTGGACACCCCGGCCGGGCCGGTCGTCGCCGAGGTGGCGGTCGAGGACGGCGCGGCCACGTCCGTGACCCTGCGCAACGTTCCCTCCTTCGCGGTCGCGCTGGATCGCACGGCGACGCTGCCCGACGGCCGTACGGTGACCTACGACCTGGCGTACGGCGGCAACTTCTACGCGATCCTGCCGCTGGAGGAGTTCGGGCTGCCCTTCGACCGCGCACGCAAGGACGACATCCTGCGCGCCGGCCTGTCACTCATGGAGGTGATCAACTCCGAGCAGGAGCCGGTACACCCCGAAGATCCTTCCATCCGTGGCTGTCACCACGTCCACCTGTACGCGCCCGACGCCACCGCCCGTCGTTCCCGGCACGCGATGGCCATCCATCCCGGCTGGTTCGACCGCTCGCCCTGCGGTACGGGGACCAGCGCCCGCATGGCGCAACTGCACGCCCGGGGCCAACTGCCGTTGCACACCGAGTTCGTCAACGAGTCCTTCATCGGCACCCGCTTCACGGGCCGGCTCCTCGGCACCACGGAAGTCGCCGGCCGCCCGGCGGTACTGCCCAGTTTCACCGGCCGTGCCTGGATCACGGGGACGGCCCAGTACCTGCTGGACCCGACGGACCCGTTCCCGGAGGGGTTCGTCCTCTGACGCCACCACTGCCGAGGTCGCAGGCGGGAGTGAGACGTGACATGGCACAGTGCACTGGTTCAAAGTGACATGGCACAGTCCGCACCGAGGAGACCCACCATGGCCGCCGCCCGGCGCACCAGCAGCCAGACACCAGCCGCACCCACCGCATCCGCCGCTCCCGTCACATCCGGCGCACCCGCCACACAGGCGGCGGCACCCGCGTCAACCCCGGCAACGGCACCCGCCCTTCCCGTGCTCGGCGGTCGGCGGAGCAGTTACCGCGAGCGGGTCGCCGATGCGCTGCGGGCCGCGCTGATCGCGGGTGAACTGCTGCCCGGCGAGGTGTACTCGGCGCCGGGCCTGGCCGCCCGCTTCGGCGTCTCGGCGACACCCGTGCGCGAGGCGATGCTCGACCTGGCGAAGGAGGGCCTGGTCGACGCCGTCCCGAACAAGGGGTTCCGGGTCACCGAGGTCTCCGACCTGCAGTTGGACGAGTACACCCACGTCCGCGCGCTCATCGAGATCCCCACGGTGGTGGCGCTGGCGACGACCGCCGACCCGGTGTCCCTCGAGGCGCTGCGGCCGGCCGCCCGGGAGATCGTCACGGCGGCGGTGGCGGGCGACCTCATCGCCTACGTCGAGGCCGACACCCGGTTCCACCTGGGCCTGCTCGCCCTGGCCGGAAACGCCCATCTCGTCGAGGTCGTCCGCGAACTACGCGGCCGGGCACGCCTGTACGGCCTGACCGCGCTCTCCGCCTCGGGCCGTCTGCTGGCCTCCGCCGAGGAACACCTGGAGCTGCTGGACGCCCTGCTGACCCGCGACGAGCAGGCCGTGCGCGCGGTCATGACACGACATCTGGGGCATGTACGCGGGCTGTGGGCCTCCGCTCGCGAGTAGCGACTCGCCCCCGAGCACGCCGCTCGCCCCCGAGTACGGCGCTCGCCCCGGATTGCGCGGCTCGCCCCGCAGTGGACGACTCCGCCCCACGAAGTCCCCTCTACCCGTCCCGTTCCCTCCCGCCACCTCGGCCCGGGGAGCCCGCCTGTGATCCTTGTCGCTGGTGTGCGGCGCGTGGAGAGAGTGTCGTACGGGCATTCAACTGGCCGTGCGCGAAAAGACGGTGTCGATTCTGTGGGGGAACGCGTGAGTCTGTGCCTGATCGGTGCGGGTCTGTCCGGGCTGGCCACAGCACACGCCCTGAAGTCCGAGGGGCTCGACTTCGTCTGCCTCGAGAAGGCTCCCGACGTGGGCGGGCTCTGGCGGCAGCCGGGGGCCGGCGAGCGCGGTCCGGGCTATCTGTCGCTCCACCTCAACACCAACAAGCAGCTCACCGGTTACGCCGACCATCCGATGCCGGCCGGATATCCCGTCTACCCCCGGCACAGTCACCTCGCCGATTACCTGCGCTCCTTCGCCGAGTGGGCCGGCCTGCTGGACCACATCGAGTTGGAGACGACCGTCGAGTCGGTACGCCGGGCGGCCGACGGTTCCTGGACGGTCGTCAGCCTGGACGCCCACGGCGCGCGCACCACACGGGACTTCACTCAGGTCATCGTCGCCTCGGGACACAACACCGAACCGGTCCTGCCCGCTCCCCCGACGGGTTCCGAGACCTTCAAGGGAACGATTCTCCACGCACTGGACTACCGCGACGGAAGCGATTACACGGGACAGCGCGTCGTCGTGGTGGGACTCGGCGCCTCGGCGGTGGACATCGCCGCCGACCTCTCCCGGTACGCCGCGCAGACCGTGCTCTCCGTGCGCCGAGGCCTGCACATCCTGCCCAAGCAGCTCTTCGGCATGCCCCTGGACGACGTCGCCGAGGCCCCCTGGTGGACGGCCATGTCCCTGGCGGAGCAGCGCCGGTTCATCGAGCAGGCCCTGCTCGTCGCCCGCGGAAAGCTCTCGGACTACGGCCTGCCCGAGCCGGACCACCCGATCTTCGCCTCGGCCGTGACCATCTCCGACGAGATCCTCACCCGCATACGTCACGGCGGGGTCGTCCCCAAGCCCGCGATCGACTTCGTCGACGGCAGCCGGGTCGTCTTCACCGACGGCACCTCACAGCCCGCCGACGCGATCGTCTACTGCACCGGATACCGGATGGCCCATCCCTTCCTGCCCCCGGGCTGCCCGATCGGTCCGCAGGGCTCGGTCGAGCTGTACAAACGGGTCGTCGCGCCCGATCATCCCGGCCTGTACTTCATCGGCCTGGTCCGCCCGCACGGCTCCGTCACCCGGCTCGTAGAGGCGCAGGCACGCTGGATCGCCCGGGTCGTCGCCGGCAAGGCGGCCCTGCCGGAGCCGGACGTCATGCGCAAGGAGATCGGCGCGTATCTGGGGGGCATCGCCGGCCAGTACGGCCAGACGCAGGGCGCGTCGATCCAAGTCGATGTGGCGCCTTACCTGGAGGAGCTGCGCAACGAGTGACGTCCGGAATGGACGACGCGCGGGCACCGGATCCGGCGCCGTACGCCGAGAAGCCGCCCGGGCGGTCTGGGCGGCTCACGTGCGCACTTCTCGTAGGACGAGGGGAGCAGTTCGACGACGTCGGCGTACGACTCCCCCCAAGGTTCTGTACCGCGGGTGCTGTGGTACCGCAGGTCCTGCGGGCTAGCTTCCGGTCACGGCCGCGGCGGGGAGAGCGACGGCGGACAGGGCGGCGGTGGAGAGGGGAACGGCAGGGAGCGCTGCCGTCGGCGGTCGGACCTCGTAGGCCTCCGAGGAGAGGTAGGTCATGACCCGGGGCGGACGCCCCTGCTGATGGGCCAGGCCCAGGTAGGCGACCAGACCCACACCGTCCTCCGGCCGCCGCGAGGTGACGGCGGCCGAGGCGCGCAGCACCGGTGCCGGGTCGATGCCGTAGTGGCCGAGCAGTGCCGTCGCTCGGCCCAGGGCCTCGCCGTCGTGCCGGGCGTAGTCCCGCACCGGGATGTAGAGGGTGAATCCGCTGGGCCGACCGGTTCCGGTGTCGGTGAAGGAATGGCAGGTCTGGACGGGCCGGCGCACGAGCCGCGGCTCGCCTCCTCCCCCCGCGTCGGCGTCGGGGCCGGCCACGATGCGGAAGAACTCCTCGATCTCCGCACGGCCGGGTCCGCCGTCCATTCGGGACAGGGTGAACGCCTGAGCGGCCGACACGTCGTGATGCGCGAGGTAGACCTTGACCCGCGGCTCCGCCCAGTCGCCCAGGTCCAGGGCGAAGAACAGGTGACGGTCGCCTTCGGGCAGCGCGTCGAACGCCTCCCGGTACCCGAGTCGCTTCAACGCCTTGCGTACCGTTTTGGCGGCCCGTCTCTCCCCGGATGCCGCGGGGTTCAGATAGGCCTTGACCTTGGGGACGCCACCGGGACGCAGCTCCAGCGCGCACCACAGCGCCAGGGGCCCTTCGGGCGAGGACGGGAAGAACAGGTCCGCCAGCTCGTCTAACCGGTCGGTGGCGAAGCCCCAGCGGCGCCCCATCTCGCGCAGCACCCGCAGGCCGGTGCGGCCGTCCTCGGCCCGGCTGTCGGCACCGGCTCCCGGCTCCAGCAGTACCCGCAGGGTCGGTGCCGCGCCGGGTTCGCAGGAGAGGGAGAACTCCACCGGGGTGTGGTCGTCGGAGAGGAAACTGCGACTGGGCGGCGGCAGAGCGAGGGGCCGTTGTGCGACGGGCGCCAACGCTTCGAGGAGTGTGCGCGCGTAGACCTCGCCGTCGGCTCCGGACAGCCCCGCGATCTCGCCCAGTCTCAGCAGCTGACGTGCCGCATGACCGCCGAGCGTCTCCGGGCCGGGCGCGCCGGAAGCTCCTGGAGCATCGGGAGTGCCCGGAGCGTCGGGAACCACGGCGGTCATCGGGCCTCTCCCCGGAGCAAGAGGCGGGCAAGAAGATACCCGCCTGGTGAGGCGGGTATCAGGGAGTGCACGAGGGTCGGATGTTGTATGAAAACGGCGTCGGTGGATATGTGGTCCACGACACCTCCTCTGGTGTGTGAGCAACACGGAATACCGCGTTCCTCACTACCCCCGAGGTTGAATCGTCATGCAGTGGTGCAGAGTTGACGGGTGTTGTGTGAATCACCTCGTCAGCCAGTTGAGGAACTGGCTCCACACACCCCCGCGTTCACCCCTGCCACCCGTCGCGATCGGCTCCTGACGGACGGGGGCTTCCTTGCGGGCAGGAGCGACCCTGGGCACGATCTGCACCGGGGTGAACTTGGCGGGCAGCACGGTGAGGCCCCGGTTGAAGGGACCCGGCCGCCAGGTCAGGCTCTCCGACGGTACGGCGAGTTCGACGTCCGGAAGCTTGTTGAGCAGGTTCTCGATGGCTGTCACGGTGATCTGCCGGGCCGGCTCCTTGGACGGGCAGGCGTGCGGGCCCGCGCTCCACGCCAGGTGGGCGCGGTTGCTGCCCGCCTTGCGTGCCGCCGTCAGTGCCGGGCCGGTGTTGGCCGCGCCGAAGCTGACCAGGAGCAGGTCACCGGCGTGCAGCTTCTGACCGGCGAACTCCATGTCGGCCGCCGGGTAGTGCGGCGCGAGGTTCTGCATCGGCGGGTTCTCCCACAGCGTGTCGTCGATCGCCTCGTCGATCAGACCGCCCTGGTGGGCGTACGCGTCGTGGGTGAGCAGCCGGTGCAGCGTGTTGCCTATCAGGTTGCGCAGCGGCTCGTTGCCGGCCACCAGCAGCAGCGCGATCTGGTGGACCAGCTCCTCGTCGGTCAGCCTGGCCTCGTGCTCCATCAGCCAGGAGGGGACGTCGTCGCCCGGCTTGGCCCGCTTGAGGGCCACCAGTTCGCCGATGGCCCCGAACATGACCCCGACCGCCTGCTCGGCGTTCACGCCGTCGAACATGCCGGTGATGCCGAACACGACGCGGTCACCGATGTCGGCGGTGCAGCCGAAGAGTTCGTTGAACACGAAGAGCGGCAGCTGCTTGGCGTAGTCGCCGAGCAGGTCCGCCGAACCGCGCGAACCGAACTGCGAGAGCAGGTAGTCGGAGACCTGCTCGGTGGTGCGGCTCAACTTGTTCGTGTCGACGCGCGCCATGCTGTCCGTGATCGCCTGCCGGAGCCTCAGGTGCTCCGCGCCGTCGCTGAACATGGCGTTGGGCCGGTACGACAGCAGGGGCACGACCGGACTGTCCGGAGAGACCCGTCCTTCGTTGAGGTCACGCCAGCGGCGTGCGTCCTTGCGGAACGCGCCGGAGTCCTGGAGCAGTTGGAGTGCGAAGGCGTAGTCCGTGATGAGGGTCGCCTCGACTCCCGGAGCCAGTTCGACCGGTGCGGTCGGCCCGAAGTGGCGCAGGTAGGTGTAGTAGGCCTGCGGGTCGGCGGCGAACTCCATGCCGTGCAAGGGCACTCTGCCGCCGGCCTGATGCGCCGGGCACCCGGGCGGGGGCACGGGTGCGGTGGGTTGGTCCATGTTCTGCTCCTAGTGTGCACGGTCCTGGAGGTGGCGGACGAGGGTGATCAGCGCGTCGGCCGACGACCGCTCGTCTCGCGCGTCACAGGTGACGACGGGGGTGTCGTCGAGCAGGTCCAGTGCGTCGCGCAGAGCCATCTCGTCCCGCAGGGGGGTGCCGTCGAAGTGGTTGACGGCGATGGCGTAGTCGAGTCCGTACTGCTCGATCAGGTCGATCACGGCGAAGGAGTCCGCGAGCCGCTCGGGGTCCACGAGCACCAGCGCGCCGAGCGCGCCGCGCGCCATGTCCTCCCACATCTGAACGAAACGCTGCTGACCCGGCGTTCCGAACAGGTAGAGCACGACACGCTCGCTGATGGTCAGACGGCCGAAGTCCATGGCGACCGTGGTGGTGGTCTTGCCCTGGACCCCCTTGAGGTCGTCGACCGACTCGGCTGCCCGCGTCATCGTCTCTTCGGTGGTCAGCGGCTCGATCTCGGAGATCGCTCCGATGAACGTGGTCTTGCCGACCGCGAAGTGACCCACGACGAGGATCTTCACCGCCGTCTGCGTGGCCCCGTCGCGGACGTAGGCCTGCTCATCCAAACTTGGCCCTGAGACCATTCAGCACCTCCTCCAGGATGTCCCGGTCGGCGAGCGGGGCCCGCTGCACCGGCGGACGGGTGACGAGGTAGCCGCCTTCGGTGAGGGCGGCGAGGAGGATCTTCACCACTCCCAGGGGCAGTTGGGTGTGCCCGGCGATCTCGGCGACCGACAGGTAGCCGGCCGAGCACAGGTCCAACAGGTTCTGTTCCTCGGGGGACAGGCGGGTCGGCCGCTGCTCGTGATCGGCGGCCGCCGTGACCAGGGTGATGAGGGACAGCTGTCCTTCGTCGGGCAGCCCGCGTCCCTTGGTGATGACGTACGGACGCACTAACTCCGGCGTCTGCGGCTCCAGTTCGTCGAACCCGTTCATGACCGCGCGCCAAGGTTCTCGCGCGGCGGAGTCGTCAGCGCCTTGCCGAGCTGGCCGACGAGCTGCTGCATGCGGAAGGTGATGTCCGCCATGTCGACGTCCGGCGAGGCGGAGACGCCGAGGTAGGCGCCCTCGCCGGCGGAGATCAGGAAGACCCATCCCCCGTCGAACTCGACCAGCGTCTGCCGCCACCCCATCTGCGGGTCCTCGCAGAAGAACGCGAGCGAACGACTGAGTGACTGCACACCGCTCATCGCGGCGGCCACCCGGTCCGCGTCGTCCTTGTCGAAGTCCTGCGTCCGTGCCATCAGCAGGCCGTCGGCGGAGATCAGGACTGCGTGCAGGGCCCCGGGTATCTCCAAGGCGCTGTCAAGCATCCATGACAGATCGTCGTTCACGAGACCTCATGCCCTTCGCTGCCAGCACCACGGGTGCTGCTCGACTTTTCCGCGGGACTCGCAGGCGTGGCCCGGCCCGACTGGGTGCCTCGCTGGAAGGCGCCCATGATCGCCGCCGTCTCGGCGCCCGAGCGGGCGGGAGTGGACGCGGACGCACTGCCGGGCACGATGGCCATGGGCCGCTTGCGACGCCGCTTCGGCAGGCCGTCGGCGGTGGTACTGGTGGAAAGCCCGCCTTCGGGGCCGCTGCGGGCCGCGGTGGTGGCGGCGGCGGGAACGACCGGAGCCGGCTCCCTCTGCTCGGGCGCGTTGGTGAGCAGGTCGTGCGGCAGGAGGAGGACCGCCCGGACGCCTCCGTAGGGGGAGGTGGAGTCCACCGACACCTCGAAGCCGAAGCGCTCGCTGAGCACACCGATCACCGCGAAGCCGAACTGCGGCGGGTTGCCGAGTGCGGAAACACCCGAGACCCGCTGGCTCGACAGGAGTTTGTCGGCACGGGCCCGCTCTTCGTCGTTCATACCGACACCGGCGTCGTCGACGACGATGCAAATGCCCTTGGGCACGGTACGAATGTTGATTTCGACGACGGTGTCCGGGCTGGAATAGCTCGTCGCGTTGTCGAGCAGTTCGGCGAGGGCGAGTGCGACCGGTTCGACCGCACGGCTCGTGATGCCGAAGTCGACCTGCGAGAGAATTTCCACCCGCCGGTAATGGCGGACCCTGCCCTGCGCGCTGCGTACCACGTCGTACACGGACGCGACATCACGCGCGCGTCCCAGCCAGCCGTCGCAGAGAACGGCGATGGACTGGGCCCGTCGACCGAATTGCGAGTTCGTGTGGTCGATCTCCAGGAGGTCCTGGAGGATGGCCGACTCGCCATATTTGTTCTGCAGCCGGGAGACAATCAACTGCTGTTCCGCGGCAAGGCCCTGAAGGGTCCGCATCGCGGACTTGAGGACCGTTTTCGTAGCCTCTTCGGCTCGTTCCTGAGCTGCCTCGACGGATTGCGCGTACTCGTTTTCCAACGCGGAGTAGTGAGACCTGAGTCCCGCGATCTCCTGCCTCAAGACACGCGCCGCCCTGCGCTGGCGAACGATGAGGGCGACTGCGACGAGTACGGCCACGAGGAGAGCCCAGAGTACCGGGTTCCCTATGTAATGCGTCATATGACTCTCTTCAGGCGACTGACGGCCAGTTGCTGAATTCCCGTCAACGCGGGTGGACCGGCGGACCGCCCGCATTGACGGGTGACCGCCCGGACTGTCCCCGTAGTCGGAGATGTCGTCTTGCACCCATCCGCCCGCTCTACAAGCGAGCGTGATCGTATCACCACAGGATGGAGACACAGACCGTCAATATGCGTACTGAGGTGAACATTGACGGATCGTCAGCGGTGCAGCCGGGCAACCGTGGAGTGACCGGGAAGCGACCCCGCAAGCGGGATGGCACACGACCCGGCAGGACAACCGATAAACGGGCTTCCGCGACATTCCGGAGGCAATGGATACGGAAACAACAAAACCCGCACCCGGCGGAACGCCGAATGCGGGTAATTGACTGTTCACCGAACGGAAGCCGCTCGATACGGAGAGTGAGAGTGTCCGAGGGGGGACTTGAACCCCCACGCCCGATAAAGGGCACTAGCACCTCAAGCTAGCGCGTCTGCCATTCCGCCACCCGGACCAGGTGTTGCCGCTGCACGAGATCTCCCCGCGGCGACAGGCACAACAATACCAAGCTTTCGGAGTGCGTTTCACCCCCATATCCGCTGGCCGCGAGGGTGCCGGGGCCGCCACGCGAGCACCTCACACGGGGTGACGGGTCGATCACTTCGCTTCAGGACCGCCAGTTCGCGACCGTCCACCCCGCACCGGACGAGCGCCTCCGCGGACGTCCTCGCCAGTTTGGCCTGTGCGTGCTGGAGGAGGTGGCCGAGCCGGTACTCCAGAGGTCCGGACCGCTCTCCTCGATCACTCTCCATGCCCCGAGAGTATCGGTCCGTACCAACCGCTGATCGTTGCTTCACCGGTGATCGATCAGAGGGGGGACGACCCCTGGCAGGACCTGGCACGCCACCCTCACAGCCTCGGCTTCGGCCTCAGCCGTCCGGCATCCGGTCAGGGCATCAGCCGGTAGTCCGGGAAGTTCCCGGGCAGCCTCTCCCCCGTAGGCCCCTGGGTCACCGCGCGCACCAGCAGCTCACCGCCGACGAAGGCACCCCGCCAGGACGCGCCGAAACCGCCGAAGAGCTCGTCGCGGTCGCCGCGGGAGCGGGCTGTGCCATGGCCCACCTTGAACGCGCGGAGCTGGGGGGCCAGCCGGTCGTAGGTACTCCGGTCGTCCGTGGACAGCGTGGCGACGAGTGCGCCGTTGGACGCGTTCATGGCCGCCAGCAGCTCCGCCTCGGTGTCGACCAGGACGATGGTGTCGACCGGGCCGAACGGTTCCGCGTGGTGCAACGGAGAGGACGGCGGCGGTCCGAGGAGCGTGACGGGCTGCACGTACGCCGAGGTGTCCTGGCCGGGCAGGAAGCGGGCGTCGGCCGGCCTGCCGCGGTGCAGCGGGACCGCGCCCCGGTCGATGGCCTCGGCGACCTGGTCGTGCAGTTCCTTGGCCTTGGCCGCGTTGATCACCGGTCCGAAGTCCAGCCGCGGATACGGATCCTCATGCTTCTCCACGGCCAGCGGGTGCCCGAGGGTCAGCGTGCGCACCGCCGGGAGGTACGCCGCCAGGAATTCGTCGAACAGGGTGCGCTGGACGACGAATCGCGGGTACGCCGTGCACCGTTGCTTGCCGTAGTCGAAGAGCTTGGGCACGACCGCGGCGAGGGCGTCCCAGTCCGAGTAGTTCCAGATGCCCCAGGCGTTGAGACCTTCCTGTTCGAGTACGTGTCGCTTGCCGAGGTCGGCGACGGCCGTGGCCACCGCGGCGCCGGTGTCGCGGCCGCCGACGAAGGAGACGCAGCCGATCTCGGGCGCCCGGACCAGCGCCTGGGACAGCTCGCCCCCACTGCCGCTGACGAGGGTGAGGGGGACGCCCTCGCGTGCGGCGAGCGCACAGGCCAGCGTCAGACAGGCGACACCGCCGTCGGTCGGGGTCTTGGCGATGACCGCGTTGCCTGCCAGTGCCTGTACCAGCAATGCGTGAACGAGCACGCTCATCGGGTAGTTCCAGCTCGCGATGTTGGATACCGGGCCCTCCAGCGGCGCCCGCCCGGCCAGCATGGGTTCGATGCCGTCGACGTACCAGCGCACGCCGTCGACGGCCCGGTCGACTTCGGCCCGCGCGAGCCGCCAGGGCTTGCCGATCTCCCAGACGAGGAGGAGGGCGAGGAGTTCGCGGTGTTCGGCGAGGGCGTCGAGGGTGGCCGCGATGCGGGCACGTCGCTCCTCGAGCGGGACGTGCCGCCAGGCGCGGTGCTGGTCCAGACCGGCGCGGACGGCCTGGTGGGCAGTGACCCCGTCCAGTCGGGGCGGGCCGGCGATCGGGCTCCCGTCGACCGGGCTGGTGGCCGGCAGCGTCCGGCCGTCGGCCTGCCAGGAGGCGTTCCAGAGGTTCAGGACGCGGTCGTCGCGGAAGGCCTCGGGGGCGACGGCGAGGCACCGTCGCCAGGTGCCGGGCCAGGACGTGCCGGATTTGAGGGTGAGGGTGGTTGCCATCGGGCTGCTCCGCTCTCGGTGCACAGTCGGGGGCGGGGTGGTGCATGGCCACGGAGGACGCCGCGAGGTGCGGCGGCTCCGTCGGGTGACGGAACGTCACCTCTCAGTGGGGTCAAGCCTTTTCGTCCAGTACGGCGAGTGCGAGGCGCGCGGTCTCGGTCGGCGTGGCGCCCACCCGGACCCCCGCCGCTTCCAGCGCCGCCTTCTTCGCCTGCGCGGTCCCCGAGGAACCGGAGACGATCGCGCCCGCGTGTCCCATGGTCCTGCCCTCGGGCGCGGTGAACCCGGCGATGTAGCCGACGACGGGTTTGGTGACGTGCTCGCGGATGTAGGCGGCTGCCCGCTCCTCCGCGTCGCCGCCGATCTCGCCGATGAGGACCACGAGGTCGGTGTCGGGGTCCTCCTCGAAGGCGGCCAGGCAGTCGACGTGGCTGGTGCCGACGACCGGGTCGCCGCCGATGCCGACGCAGGTCGAGAAGCCGATGTCACGTAGCTCGTACATGAGTTGGTAGGTGAGCGTGCCGGACTTGGAGACGAGTCCGATGCGGCCCGGTTTGGTGATGTCGGCCGGGATGATGCCCGCGTTGGACTGGCCGGGGGTGATCAGGCCGGGGCAGTTGGGGCCGATGACGCGCGTCCCGCGTGCCGCGGCGTGGGCGGTGAAGGCGACGGAGTCGTGGACCGGGACGCCCTCGGTGATGACGACGGCGAGACCGATCCCGGCGTCGACGGCCTCGATGACGGCGGCCTCGGTGAAGGCGGGCGGTACGAAGACGACGGTGACGTCGGCGCCGGTCGACTGCATACCGTCGACCACCGACCCGAAGACCGGCACCGCACGGTCGTCGAAGTCGACGGCCCGGCCCGCCTTGCGCGGATTGACGCCGCCGACGATGTTCGTGCCGGCCGCGAGCATGCGCCGGGTGTGCTTCATGCCCTCGGCGCCGGTCATGCCCTGGACGAGGACCCTGCTCTCCTTGGTGAGGTAAATGGCCATGGCGTCGTCTCCTCAGACCGCGGTGGCGAGTTCGGCGGCACGGCGGGCGGCGCCGTCCATGGTGGCGGCCTGCTGGAGCAGTGGGTGCCGGTGGGCGTCGAGGATCGCCCGCCCCCGGGCCGCGTTGTTACCGTCGAGCCGGACGACGAGCGGCTTGGTCAGCCGTACGGTGTCCAGCGCGCGCACGATGCCCTCGGCGACCGCGTCGCACGCGGTGATGCCGCCGAAGACGTTGACGAAGACCGACTTCACGGCGGGGTCGGAGAGGATGACCGACAGTCCGTCGGCCATGATCTCGGCGGACGCGCCCCCGCCGATGTCGAGAAAGTCGGCGGGGCGGGCGCCGCAGCCCGCGACGACGTCGAGGGTCGACATGACGAGTCCGGCGCCGTTGCCGATGACGCCGACCTCGCCTTTGAGTTTCACGTAGTTGAGGCCCTTGGCCGCGGCCGCCGCCTCCAGCGGATCGCCCCGCTCCGCGGCCTCCACACCCCGACGTGAGCGCCGGAAGGACGCGTTGTC
This sequence comes from Streptomyces sp. NPDC102259, assembly GCF_044766465.1. Lineage (NCBI taxonomy): Bacteria > Bacillati > Actinomycetota > Actinomycetes > Kitasatosporales > Streptomycetaceae > Streptomyces > Streptomyces sp. NPDC102259. Next base: position 197,834 of record NZ_JBIWMA010000016.1, read on the forward strand.
GTCGAGGGTGACCTTGCCGTCGAGGGCGAGGATCTGGCCCTGCCGGGTGCGGACGAGCGGGTTGACCTCCACCAGGAGGGCGTCCTCCCGGATCAGCACCTGCCACAGCCGGACGAGCACGTCCGCGGTCCGCGCGGGCAGTCCGGCCGCCGCGGCGATCTCCCCGGCCTTCGCCGAGGTGACGCCCTCCGCCGGGTCGACGGGGATCCGGGCGACCGCCGTGGGCCGGGTGGCGGCGACCTCCTCGATCTCCATGCCCCCCTCTGCGGAGGCGATCGCGAGGAAGCGGCCGGCCGCGCGGTCCAGCACGTAGGAGACGTAGAACTCCGTCTCGATGTCCACGGGTTGGGCGAGCATCACCGTGCCGACCGTGTGCCCTTTGATGTCCATGCCGAGGATCTGGCGTGCCGTCAGTTCTGCCGCGGCCGGATCGGCGGCGAGCCCGACGCCGCCCGCCTTGCCTCGGCCACCCGTCTTGACCTGGGCCTTCACCACCACTCGCCCACCGAGCCGACGAGCGATCTCGCGCGCTTCCTTGGGCGAGTCGGTCACCTCGGCCCTGGGGACCAGGATGCCGTGCTCCGCGAAGAGTTCCCTTGCCTGGTGTTCGTACAGGTCCATCTCGGCTCCTGTCCGTGACGTCGCAGCCGAAGTCCGCCGAGCCGTCGCGAGGCCGAACTCCGATGACCGAAAGTGCCGCCCGCCCCCTGGACACCACCCATCGGATGCGGGATAACAAGCTTCATACAGTATTCGTCGACTGTATGCAATGTACCGCGAGAGCCTTCCACCCCCTACGAAGGGACGGGACTTCGCCATGCCCGACGACACCCAGGACCTGATTTCCGGTGGTCATCTCGTTGCCAAGGCACTCAAGGCAGAGGGGGTCGACCGCATCTACACCCTGTGCGGCGGCCACATCATCGACATCTACGACGGCTGCGTCGACGAGGGCATAGAAGTCGTCGACGTACGCCACGAACAGGTGGCCGCCCACGCCGCCGACGGCTACGCGCGCATCACCGGCAAGCCCGGCTGCGCCGTCGTCACGGCGGGACCCGGAACCACCGACGCCGTCACCGGTGTCGCCAACGCCTTCCGCGCGGAGTCCCCGATGCTGCTGATCGGCGGCCAGGGGGCGCTCACCCAGCACAAGATGGGCTCCCTCCAGGACCTGCCGCACGTCGACATGATGACGCCGATCACCAAGTTCGCCGCGGCCGTGCCGGACACGGCGCGCGCGGCGGACATGGTGTCCATGGCGTTCCGCGAGTGCTACCACGGCGCGCCCGGCCCCGCCTTCCTGGAGATCCCGCGCGACGTCCTCGACGCCAAGGTGCCGGCCGCGAAGGCCCGGGTGCCGCGGCCCGGCGCCTATCGCGCCTCGACCCGCTCGGCCGGCGACCCCGAGGCGATCGAGAACCTCGCCGACCTGCTCGTGCACGCCGAGAAGCCCGCGATCCTGCTGGGCGGCCAGGTGTGGACGACCCGGGGCACCACGTCCGCCATCGAGCTGGTGCGCACCCTGAACATCCCGGCCTACATGAACGGCGCCGCCCGCGGCACCCTGCCTCCGGGCGACCCGCACCACTTCCAGCTGTCCCGCCGATACGCCTTCTCGAACGCCGACGTCATCGTGATCGTCGGCACGCCCTTCGACTTCCGCATGGGGTACGGCAAGCGGCTGTCGCCGGACGCGAAGGTCGTCCAGATCGACCTCGACTACCGCACCGTCGGCAAGAACCGCGACATCGACCTCGGGATCGTCGGCGACGCCGGACTGGTGCTGAGGTCGGTGGCCGAAGCCGCCTCCGGGCGCGTCAACGGCGGTGCGTCCCGGCGCAAGGAGTGGCTCGACGAGCTGCGCGCGGCCGAGCAGAGCGCCCTCGACAAGCGGCTGCCGCACCTGCGGTCGGACGCCTCCCCCATCCATCCCTACCGCCTGGTCAGCGAGATCAACGACTTCCTCACCGAGGACTCGATCTACATCGGCGACGGCGGCGACATCGTCACCTTCTCCGGTCAGGTCGTGCAGCCCAAGTCGCCGGGTCACTGGATGGACCCGGGTCCGCTGGGCACCCTCGGCGTCGGCGTTCCCTTCGTGCTGGCGGCCAAGCAGGCCCGGCCCGACAAGGAGGTCGTCGCCCTCTTCGGCGACGGCGCGTTCTCGCTCACCGGCTGGGACTTCGAGACCCTCGTGCGCTACGACCTCCCCTTCGTCGGCATCGTCGGCAACAACTCCTCCATGAACCAGATCCGTTACGGCCAGGCCGCCAAGTACGGCGTCGAGCGCGAACGGGTCGGCAACACCCTCGGCGACGTCCACTACGACAAGTTCGCGCAGATGCTGGGCGGTCACGGCGAGGAGGTGCGCGACCCCGCCGACATCGGCCCCGCGCTGCGGCGCGCCCGCGAGTCCGGGAAGCCCTCGCTGATCAACGTCTGGGTCGACCCCGACGCCTACGCCCCCGGAACGATGAACCAGACGATGTACAAGTGAGGTGCCCCCGATGACCCCCATGACAGGAACGGCCACCAAGGCGCTCGAAGGCATCCGCGTCCTCGACATGACGCACGTCCAGTCGGGCCCGTCCGCGACCCAGCTGCTCGCCTGGCTCGGCGCGGACGTCGTCAAGCTGGAGGCGCCGTCGGGCGACATCACGCGCAAGCAGTTGCGCGACCTCCCGGACGTCGACTCCCTCTACTTCACGATGCTCAACTGCAACAAGCGCAGCATCACCCTCAACACCAAGACCGAACGCGGCAAGGAGATCCTCACCGAGCTGATCCGGCGCTCCGACGTCATGGTCGAGAACTTCGGGCCGGGCGCGGTCGACCGTATGGGGTTCACCTGGGACCGCATCCAGGAGATCAATCCGCGGATCGTCTATGCCTCCATCAAAGGGTTCGGGGACGGCCCGTACACCGACTTCAAGGCGTACGAGGTCGTCGCGCAGGCCATGGGCGGGTCGATGTCGACCACCGGTTTCGAGGACGGACCACCGCTGGCGACGGGGGCCCAGATCGGGGACTCGGGGACGGGGGTGCACGCCGTGGCGGGGATTCTCGCGGCGCTGTACCAGCGGGAGAACACCGGGCGCGGGCAGCGGGTCAACGTGGCCATGCAGCACGCCGTACTCAACCTGTGCCGGGTGAAACTGCGGGACCAGCAACGCCTGGCACACGGACCGCTCCCCGAATATCCCAACGACGACTTCGGCGACGAGGTTCCCCGGTCCGGAAACGCGTCCGGCGGCGGCCAGCCCGGCTGGGCGGTCAAGTGCGCTCCGGGCGGCCCCAACGACTACGTGTACGTCATCGTGCAGCCCGTCGGCTGGCAGCCGCTCAGCGAGCTGATCGGCCGGCCCGAGCTGGCCGGCGACCCCGAGTGGGCGACGCCCGAGGCCCGGCTGCCCAAGCTCGGCAAGATGTTCCAGCTGATCGAGGAGTGGTCCTCGACGCTGCCCAAGTGGGAGGTGCTGGAGAGGCTCAACGCCCACGACATCCCGTGCGGGCCGATCCTGTCCACCAAGGAGATCATCGAGGACGAGTCGCTGATCGCCAACGAGATGGTGGTCCGCGTACCGCACCCGCGGCGCGGCGAGTTCATGACCGTGGGCAGCCCCCTCAAGCTCTCCGACTCCCCCGTCGAGGTGACCGGCTCACCGCTGCTCGGCGAGCACAACGAAGAGGTGTACGTCGGCGAACTCGGCCTCGGGGACGAGGAGCTGCGCCTGCTCAAGTCGAACGGGGTGATCTGAGGTGATGGCCGAGGACCGGATGCTCAGGGTGCGTGCGCTGCTCGACGCGGTGCGGGCCGACGGGCGGACCGCGCTGACGGCGCCCGAGGGCAAGGTGGTCGCCGACGCGTACGGGATCGCCGTACCGGGCGAGGAGCTGGCGAGGGACGTCGAGGAGGCCGTCGCGTACGCGGCGCGGTTCGACGGCCCCGTGGTGATGAAGATCGTCTCGCCGGACATCCTGCACAAGACCGACGCCGGCGGAGTGATCGTCGGGGTGGAGGGCGCGTCGGACGTCCGGGCGGCGTTCCACCGGATCGTCGAGAACGCACGCGCGTACGACGCCGGCGCTCGTGTCGAGGGCGTACAGATCCAGGAACTGCTGCCGAAGGGCCAGGAGGTCATCGTCGGGGCGGTCACCGATCCGACGTTCGGCAAGGTCGTGGCGTTCGGGCTCGGCGGGGTGCTCGTCGAGGTGCTCAAGGACGTCACCTTCCGGCTGGCTCCGGTGGACGCCGACGAGGCGCTGTCCATGCTGGACTCGATCCGGGCGGCGGAGATCCTGCGCGGGGTGCGCGGCCAGGCCGGGGTGGACCGGTGGGCGGTCGCCGAGCAGATCCGCCGGGTGTCCCGGCTGGTGGCGGACTTCCCGGAGATCGCCGAGGTGGACCTCAACCCGGTGATCGCCACGGCCGAGGGCGCGATCGCCGCGGACATCCGCGTCATCCTGTCCGACACGCCGGTCAAGGAACACCGACGTCACACGCGCGCGGAGATCCTCACCTCGATGCGCCGTCTGATGCAGCCGCGTTCCGTCGCCGTGATCGGCGCCTCCAACGAGCAGGGCAAGATCGGCAACTCGGTGATGCGCAACCTCGTCGACGGCGGTTTCGCCGGGGACATCCACCCGGTGAATCCCCGGGCCGATGACATCTTGGGCCGCAAGGCGTACAAGAGTGTCACCGACGTTCCCGGAGAGGTGGATGTGGCGGTCTTCGCGATACCCGCCAAGTTCGTGGCCTCGGCCCTGGAAGAGGTGGGACGCAAGAACATCCCGAACGCCGTGCTGATCCCCTCCGGGTTCGCGGAGACCGGGGAACACGCGCTCCAGGACGAGATCGTGGCGATCGCCGAGCGGTACGGCGTCCGGCTGCTCGGGCCGAACATCTACGGCTACTACTCGACCTGGCACGACCTGTGCGCCACGTTCTGCACGCCGTACGACGTCAAGGGCGGGGTCGCGCTGACCTCGCAGTCCGGTGGCATCGGGATGGCCATCCTGGGCTTCGCGCGCACCACCAAGACGGGCGTGTCGGCGATCGTCGGGCTCGGCAACAAGTCGGACCTGGACGAGGACGACCTGCTGACCTGGTTCGGCGAGGATCCGCACACCGACTGCATCGCCATGCACCTGGAGGACCTCAAGGACGGCCGCGCCTTCGTCGAGGCCGCGCGGGCGACCGTGCCGAAGAAGCCGGTCGTCGTCCTGAAGGCGGGCCGTACGGCGGCGGGCGCCAAGGCGGCCGGCTCGCACACCGGGGCGCTCGCGGGCGACGACGCCGTCTATGGCGACATCCTGCGACAGGCGGGCGTCATCAGGGCGCCGGGGCTGAAGGACATGCTGGAGTACGCGCGCGGGTTGCCGGTGCTCCCCACCCCCAAGGGCGACAACATCGTGATCATCACGGGCGCGGGCGGCAGCGGTGTGCTGCTGTCGGACGCCGTGACCGACAACGGCCTCACCCTGATGGACATCCCGCCCGACCTGGACACGGCGTTTCGCGCGTTCATCCCGCCCTTCGGAGCGGCGGGCAACCCCGTCGACATCACCGGGGGCGAGCCGCCGTCGACGTACGAGGCGACGATCCGGCTGGGGCTCGAGGATCCGCGCGTCCACGCACTGGTGCTCGGCTACTGGCACACGATCGTCACTCCTCCGATGGTCTTCGCGGAGCTCACCGCGCGCGTGGTGCGCGAGTTCCGCGAACGCGGCGTGGACAAGCCCGTCGTGGCGTCGCTCGCGGGTGACGTGGAGGTCGAGGAGGCCTGCCAGTACCTCTACGAACGGGGCGTCGTGGCCTACCCGTACACGACCGAGCAGCCGGTGGCGGTGCTCGGCGCCAAGTACCAATGGGCGCGTGCGGCGGGGCTGTTGGGGGGCGGTTCATGAGGTGACCCAGGCACGGGGCCGACCGACGGTGCGCGTCGGCCGGCCCGGGTCCCGAGCGCACACGAAAGGCATTGGACAGGGGGCGCTGGCCAGAACTTTCGACGCAAGGGGTGCTGAGCGACATGACAACCACCGACTACTCGACGTCCCTCCCCTACCGGGAGGTGACCGACCGCAACGGCCGTGTGTACCGGATCGGCGAGAGCGACCGGGACATCACGGGGCGACCACGCTGGACCATGGTGCTCTTCCCCTGGATGGGCATGCTGGGCATCAGCTCCTCGGAGTACGCGTTCACGTCGGCCGAGGACACGCTGCACGAGGCCCACCTGTGGAGCAGTGGGCACATCTTCTGGCTGATGGGCGTCTGGGTGTTCTTCCAGGCGGCCGTGGCCTTCCCGGCCGGGCAGCTGCGGGAGAGCGGCAGGCTGCCCGCGCGGTACGCGATGATGCTGGGCGCGCTGGGCACGGTCCTCGGCTATCTGTCCCTCGCGTACGCACCGCACGTCATCGTCGCCTACCTCGGCTTCGGCATGTGCAGCGGCATCGGCGCCGGCCTCGTCTACGCGACCTGCGTGAACATGGTCGGCAAGTGGTACCCGGAGCGCAAGGGCGGCAAGACCGGCATGGTCAACGGCGGTTTCGCCTACGGCTCGGTGCCCTTCGTGTTCCTGTTCACGTCGTACATGGACCTGAGCAACTACGAGGGCGTGCTGGTCGCGGTGGGCCTGGTCTGCTGCGGCGTCGTGGCGTTCGCGGGGCGGTTCTTCAAGGATCCGCCGAAGAACTGGTGGCCGGCGCATGTCGACCCGCTCAGGCTCACCGACGACCCGAAGATCCGCCGGGCGCTTCAGAAGAACCCGCCGGCCGTGAAGCAGTACACCCCCAAGGAGGCGGCCCGTACCCCCGTCCTGTGGATGATGTGGTTCTGTCTGCTGTGCACGGCCGGGATCAACATCTTCGGCATCGCCTTCCAGGTGCCGTTCGGCAAGGACATGGGCTTCGCCGGGGGGATCGTGGCCACGGCCATGTCCCTGAAGGCGATCGTCAACGGCACCGGGCGCGGCATCATCGGCTGGATCTCCGACCGTTACGGACGCCGGCACACCCTGATCATCGTCTGCCTCGTGCTCGGTACCGCGCAGTTCGGTGTGCTGGTCTCCGGCCGGGTGGGCAGCATGCCGTTCTTCCTGTTCTGCTCCATGGTCTCCGGCTTCGGCGGCGGCGCGATCTTCCCGCTGTTCGCCGCGATGACCGCGGACTACTTCGGTGAGAACAACAACGCCAGCAACTACGGCATGGTCTACAGCTCCAAGCTCGTCTCGGGCCTCGTGGGCTCCGGAGTGGGCTCGATCGTGGTCGGCGTGTGGGACTACGAGGGCGCCTTCGTCCTGGCGGGCTGCATCGGTCTCGCCTCCGCGGTACTGGCGGTCTTCCTGAAGGCGCCCGGCAGGCCGACGGCCGGTCGTCGAATCGTCCCCAACCCGCAACCGCTCGGCGAGGAATCGGCCTGACATCCCGCCAGGTCCCCGCACGACGGGCAGCTCCGGCCCCCGCGCGCGGATGGACGCAGAGCAGCGCCTTCTGGATCCTCGGCGTCTGAGTGATCTTCCAGGCCGGCCGCCTCGCCTTCCCGGCGGGCCGGCTGCGCGAGAACGACGCACGCGCGTGTGGAGACCCACCCCGCTGCCTGCTGGGGGTGGGCCTCCACACGCGCGTGCGTTCCTGCTCAGCGCCTGCGACGCTCGGGGTTCAGCACTTCTCGCGCAACGAGTGCAGGTGCGCGCTCGACTTCCGTGCGAACGCGAACGACTCGACCGGGTTGTCGTGCTCGGCCTGCCAGTGGTGGGCGAGCCGCTCGCCGCGCAACCGGGTGACGGCGGAGATGAAGCGCTGGTAGTCGATGTCGCCGTCACCGACGTCGGTCATCCGGTACCCGAACTCGTTCGAGGGGTCGCTGACGCCGTCCTTCACATGGAAGAGCGGATAGCGATCCGGCTGCCTCAGTACGTAGTCCAGCGGTTCGAAGGGCGCGGCCGTACCGTCGGCCCGCTTCGAGAAACGGAACTGGCCCGCGTACGCCCAGAAGATGTCCATCTCCAGGAACACCAGGTCGGGGTCGGTCTCGGCGAGCAGTACGTCGTAGAGACGGACCTTGGGGTCGTCGGTCGCGAAGCCGAACTCGTCGGAGTGGTTGTGCTGGTAGAACTTCATGCCGCGGGCCCTCGCCGCCGCTCCGTACGTGTTGAACTCCTCGGCCGCGCGCTTCCACGCGTCGACGGTGGAGCCGTAGCGGAACGGGCCGGAGGCGGTGCCGATGTGCTTGAGGCCGAGGGCCTGGGCGTCGTCGAGGACCTTGGTGAGGTTCTGGGCGAAGGTGTAGGCGTTCGGGTCACTGGCGTAGTAGCCGACGTGGCTGCCGATCGGCGTCAGTCCGTTGTCGCGTGCCAGCCGCTTGAGCTGGGCAAGGGTGATGGCGCCCGCGGAGCCCTGGGTGTAGCCGGCGAACTCGACCTCGTCGTACCCGTACTTCTTCAACTCGGCGAAGACCGGGGCGAAGCCCAGCGTGGAGACCTTGTCGCGCAGGCTGTAGAGCTGGATGCCGAGGCGGCCGGGGGGCAGGACGGGGCGGCCGCGGCCGGTGGCCGAGGCATCGGCGCCGATGGCGGGCGCCGCGCCGGCGGGCGAGGCGGCGACCCCCAGCAGTGCGGCCGCGGTGGCTCCCGCGGCGACGCCGAGCATGCCTCGTCTGGTCAGCCGGTGGGTGAGTTCGGGGTCGATGTCGGAGATGCGGCTCATGTCTGGAACTCCTCGGGATCGGAGGGCGTTGTCAGTGGTGAGTGCTTCACTTGTGACAGTCGGCAACCGGTCAGCACAGACCGGCCAGTTGGAGCAGCAGTGCTTTCACATCGGTGGCCGCGACGGGGTCGCCGAGCGAACGGGGGGTGGAGCAGATGAGGAGCGGACCGTCGTCGTCGCTCGCGGGAAGGCGCCCGTGGCTGCCGCGAATAGGTGACGGATCAAGGGGCACCACCGCCATGCGGTAGCGCAGGCCGAGCTTCTTGCGGGCCAGCGCACCGGCGGCCTTGACCTTCACATACGGGTCCAGGGGATCCATGAACAGCTCGGCCGGGTCGTATCCGGGTTTGCGGTGGATCTCCACCAGCTGTGCGAAGTCGGGCGCGCGGGCGTCGTCGAGCCAGTAGTAGTACGTGAACCAGGCGTCGGGCTCCGCCAGGGCGACGAGTTCGCCGGAGCGCGGGTGGTCGAGGCCGTGTGTCTTTTTCCCCTCGTCGCCGAGGAGTTCAGCGACGCCGGGCAGGTCCTCCAGTACCTCGCGTACGCCGGGCAGGTCCTCGGGACGGCGCACGTAGACGTGGGCGAGCTGGTGGTCGGCGACCGCGAAGGCACGGGACGCCATCGGGTCGAGGTACTCCATGCCGTCCTGGGTGTGCACCTCGAGCAGACCCGCCCGGCGCAGGGCGCGGTTGATGTCGACGGGCCGGCTCACCTTGGTGATGCCGTACTCGGACAGGGCGACGACGGTACGGCCCTGTGCCCGGGCGTCGGCCAGGAGGGGAACCAGGGCCGCGTCCAGGGCGGCGGCCGCACGGAGGGAACGCGGGTCGTCGGGGCCGAAGCGCTGGAGGTCGTAGTCGAGATGAGGGAGGTAGCACAGGGCGAGGTCGGGGGTGCGGGTGCGCAGGATGTGGCGGGTGGCGTCGATGATCCAGCGGCTGGAGACGAGGTCGGCCCCCGGTCCCCAGAAGTGGAAGAGGGGGAAGGTGCCGAGTTTCTCGGTGAGTTCGTCGTGCAGGGCGGCGGGGCGGGTGTAGCAGTCGGGTTCCTT
>NZ_JBIWMA010000017.1:0-199347 GCF_044766465.1 Streptomyces sp. NPDC102259
AGAGCGTCAACGCACGCATCCGCAGGTCCGTCCGCGCCCGCGGGCACTTCCCCAACGAGGCCGCCGCCCTCAAGTGCATCTACATGGCCCTGATGAGCCTGGACCCGACCGGCAAGGGCCGCAAGCGGTGGACCATGCGCTGGAAAGCACCCCTCAACGCGTTCCAGATCGCCTTCGAGGGACGCCTGACCCCGAGCAACAACTGACCATCAACAACCAGGATCAGCCGTTAAATTGACACACCCCCACTACGACACCCGCAACGAACCCGGCGAACGCCTCCTCATCCGCTGCCGCAACCGCCGCGCCACCATCTGCCCGCCCTGCTCCCGCCTCCACGCCGGCGACACCTACCACCTGGTGCGGGCAGGCCTCCTCGGCGGCAAGAACATCCCCTCGACGGTCCGCCACCGACCCCGGCTGTTCGTCACCCTGACCGCTCCGTCCTTCGGTCCCGTCCACCGGGCAGGGGAAGTCTGTCGACCTCGCCGCGACGGCGGTACCTGCGAACACGGCCGTTCGCTCGGCTGCGGCACTGTCCATGCCCCGGGCGTCTCAGCCGTCGGCCAACCGCTGTGCACCGACTGCTACGACTACACGGCACACGTGCTGTGGCACGCGCACGCATCCAAACTGTGGGACCGGTTCATCATCGACGTCCGACGTCGCCTCGCCTCCTCGGCAGGCATCGTTCAGTCCCGCTTCGGGGCTCATGCCCGGCTGTCCTTCGCGAGGGTTGCGGAGTATCAGAAGCGGGCGGCCGTCCACATTCACGCCCTGGTCCGCCTCGACGGCCCGAACGGACCCGGCGACGAGCCCCCGGCCTGGGGCACCGCTGAGCGCCTGACCGATGCCATCCGGGCCTCCTCCAGACGGGTCCTGGTCCGCACTCCCCACAGCCTCGCCGTCGGCGAACTCAGCCTCAACTGGGGCGCACAGATCGACATCCGCTCTCTGCACGCAGACGGTGACGGTCCCGATGATGACGCGGTAGCCGCGTACGTCGCCAAGTACGTCACCAAGGGCGCGGACGAGACCGGCGCTGGCACCGACCACAAAGTCACCACCTGGGACGACATAGCGACGGCTCCCGTCAGTGAACACGTCCGCACCCTCATGCGGGCCTGCTGGCGGCTCGGCGGCCTCCCCAAGTACGAGCAGCTGAACCTGCGCCCCTGGGCCCACACCCTCGGCTACCGGGGCCACATCCTCACCAAATCCCGCGCCTACTCCACCACCTACGCAGCACTTCGCGCTGAACGCGCCGCTCACGTCGGCCGCTCCGAGTCGTCAGACACGATCACGGATTCGCACTGGCGCTACGCGGGCTCCGGCCACTCCCCCGGCGGCGCACTAATCGCTGTCGGCATCGCCGAAGATCTCGCCGTCAATCGAGAGTTGAGCCGGGAGGCAGCACAACACGGGGGGTCGATCTAGTGGCTGACACGAAGGTCATCTGGCTCCCGGACAAGACGCTATCGCCTGCCGAGCGTGCGTTACTCCTGCGCATTCTGTTCGGACCGCAGGCACATCGGCGTACGAGATTCAAAAAGCCCGACGGAACGTCAGATATGCGCGTTAACTTGGGAGTTCAGACAAGCGCCCCGGCAGCGGCTGCCACCGCCCCGGGGCCGGCCGACTAACTAGGAGTCGACGTGTCCCATGTAAGCACACCCCTGTCTTCAGCTATCGAGACCGCTGCTCGTGCGGTCGGCACCCGTTCACTGCGCGCGGTCGACTACCTCCGCGTCTCGACGGAAGAGCAGAAGAAGGGTTACGGCGTAGCCAGGCAGAGCCGTAAAACCACTCGGCACATCACGCTCAAGCAGTGGGCTCACGTCGGCACCTACAAGGACGAGGGTGTCTCGGGCTCTCTGGAAGCGGCTGACCGTGGTGATCTGAAGCGACTCATGGACGACGCCCAGCAGACGCCGCGTCCCTTCGACATCGTGGTTGTGCCGGACGGTCGCGTGATCGGCCGCAAGGGTCGTGCCTTCTGGCGCTGGGTCTGGGCTCTGGAGGACATCGGCGTCTTCGTCGCCGTCGTCGCGGACGACTACGACAACACGACCACCGACGGTCGTAAGAAGATGCGGCGGGATGCCGACTACGCCGAGACCGAATGGGAGACGATCCGCGACCGGACTCAAGGTGGGTTGCAGGAGAAAGCAGAGCTGACGCCGGCCGCTCATATCGGCGGGCGCGCTCCCTACGGGTACCGCATCGCCAACAAGGGCACCCCCGGCTCGTACCTGGTGATCGACGAGGACGAGGCAAAGGTCATCAAGCACGTGTACGACCTGGTGGTCGGCGAAGGGCTCAACCTCCGCAAAGCCACGATTCGCCTCGTCGGCGAAGGAATCACGGCACGCTCCGGTAAGACCTGGACACGCGACAACCTCCGCGATCGCATCATGTCGGCGCCCGTACTCGACGCAGCGCTCGTCTTCCGTGGGAAGCATGCCCAGAGGGATGAGGACGGCGATCCCATCTGGGGCGACTCGGTCAGGATCGAACTCCCTCGGATCCTGACCGAGGAACAGAGCGAAGAGCTACGACGCAAGGTCGCCGAAACAGCGAAGCACAGCAGCGGCCAACGGTGGATCTACCCGCTGAGTGGTCGGGTCGTCAGCTTCTGCGGGAAGAACCACTCGGGCTTCGGCTATGCAGTGGATCGGAAAGTTGCCCGGTTTTACCGCTGCATCGGCAATGGGCCCAAAGATCTCGGCCGAGAGTCTTGCGGCTGCTCTCGCATCGACGCTGACGCACTCGAGAAGCATGTCTGGAAGCACGTCACCGAGATCGCGAGCGACAGCGAAAGGCTGCAAGAGCTTGCGGCCGAGTGGATCGGGATGTCGGCCGGGGACACGGCTGCCCTGGTCGACCGAATCGCCGACCTCGACCAGCAGATCGAGGGCATGAACGCTTCGATGGCGGCCGTCATCGTCGCGGCCGCCAAGCAGAGCAAGTCTTCGGACGCCATCGAGGCGGCTACGGCCGTGCTGACCGAGGAACTTCAGCAGCTCCAGAACCTGCGCGAAGAAGCGGCCGAATGGCTGGCGGAGATGGAAGAGTCCGATCGATACGCCCGTGATCTCATCGCGCTGGCGAGCATGGCGAAGAACTCGTTCCCGGACATGGCCCCCGAGCAACAAGCGGCCATCTTGTCCATGCTGGAACTGAAGGTCACCATCACCGGCCCAGTGCCTGACGATCGGCGCGGTGGTGTCCCCTGCACCGTGCGGGCCTGGTACGCCACAGCCGGCCTCGCTGTTCCCGCTGCCGCGCTCTCCGACGAGGAGTGGGCAAGGATCGCTCCCCTACTGCCGAAGGGGCGCGGAGGCACCGTACGCCGCTCCGTAGACGCGATCTTCTGTAAGGCGCGGACGGGCAAGTCGTGGCCCCACGTGCTCAACGAAACCGGTGCCACGATCCAAGCCTCGAAGCACTTCAACGCCTGGACGTCGGATGGCACCTGGAGCCGTGTGAACGCTGCACTGGCGGACGTGGAACAGGTCCCTCTCCCGGAGATCCGGCTCCTGCCCTCGATGGTCATCGAAGGGCGGGTCGACCCGAGCGCGATGCTGAACGCAGAAGAACGATCCCGAAGGGAATGCCGATGATCGTGATGCAGAGCAGCGCTCCGGCGGCCAGGTAGGCGAGGAACAACCAGAATCCGCTCAGGATCAGCCAGATGACGTTCAGGATGGTCTTCACTGGTGGCGACCTGCCATTTTCTCGAGCCGGGCGATACGGTCCGCCATCGGCGGATGCGTCGAGAACATTTTGGAGAGTCCCTGGCCCGGGCGGAAGGGATTCGCGATCATCATGTGGCTCGCGGTCTCGATGCGAGGCTCCGGGGGCAGCGGAAGCTGCTTGGTGCCTGTCTCCAGTTTGCGCAGCGCGCTCGCGAGGGCCAGCGGGTCACCGGTGAGCTGGGCGCCCGAGGCGTCCGCCTCGTACTCCCGGGAGCGGCTGATGGCGAGTTGGATGAGGCTGGCGGCGAGCGGGCCGAGAATCATGATCAGGAGCATGCCGAGGATGCCGGGTCCGTCGTCGTCGTCCGAGCGGCCGATCGGGATCAGCCAGGCGAAGTTGACCAAGAACATGATCACGGAGGCGAGCGCGCCGGCGACCGAGGAGATGAGGATGTCCCGGTTGTAGACGTGGCTGAGCTCATGGCCGATGACGCCGCGGAGTTCGCGCTCGTCGAGGAGCCGCAGGACGCCTTCCGTGCAGCACACGGCGGCGTTGCGGGGGTTGCGGCCGGTGGCGAAGGCGTTGGGCGCCTCGGTCGGGGAGATGTACAGGCGGGGCATGGGCTGGCGGGCCTGGGTGGAGAGCTCGCGGACTATCCGGTAGAGGGCGGGAGCCTCGAACTCGCTCACCGGGCGGGCGCGCATCGCGCGTAGCGCCAGTTTGTCGCTGTTCCAGTACGCGTACGCGTTGGTGCCGAGTGCGATCAGGACCGCGACGACCAACCCCATGCGGCCGAAGAAGCTGCCGATGACGATGATGAGTGCGGACAGTCCCCCGAGGAGTACTGCGGTCCTGAGCCCGTTGTGCCGGCGGTGCACGGTACGCCCTCCAAGTCGTGCGGCAGGGGAACCCTTTGCTTGCGAGTCTTGCTCTTGTCCGGTGGCACTGTGCCGTGGTGTCACATCCAGTGCACCTTCCCGTACTGGTCAACGCCAGGCGGGAGGCACTAGTTCCCTTGTGCCTGCGGGCATGGGTGTGGGCCGTCCGGGTGAGGACGGGGGCACACGCGCGCGTGCGGGCTCAGAAGAGGCCGGTGTCGGTGAAGCGCAGGACCAGCTGGGGTGCTCCGGAAAGGACGATGCCGAGGGCCGCGGTGAGGGTGATCGCGACGGTGAGCGGGGCGGGGACGCGGTGCTTCTCGGGCTCGCCTTCGGGGGCGCGGAAGAGCAGGGCCGTCCACTGGAGGTAGTAGTACAGGGCGATCACCACGTTGACGGCCATGACGACCGCGAGCCAGCCGAGGCCCGCGTCGACGGCTGCCGAGAAGACGGTGACCTTCGCGAAGAGACCGATGATGCCCGGCGGCAGTCCGGCGAGGCAGAGCAGGAAGAAGGCCAGGAGGAGGGCTGCCGCCGGGTTCCTCGCGTAGAGGCCCCGGTAGTCCGTGATCCGGTTCGTCGCGCTGGTACGGCCCACCAGGGCGGCCACCGCGAAGGCGCCCAGGTTCACGGCGGCGTACATGAGGGCGTAGGCGACGGTGGAGCCGATGGCGTGCTCGGCGTCGTCGGTGTACGCGGCGGCGGCGATCGGTACGAGGAGGTAGCCGGCCTGGCCCACGGAGGACCAGGCGAGCAGGCGTACGGCGCTGTACGCGCGCGTGGCTTGCTGGCGGAGGGCCCCGACGTTGCCGACGGTCATGGTGAGGGCGGCCAGCGCGGCCAGCGCGGGGCCCCAGACGTCGGCGTACGAGGGGAAGCCGATGACGGTCACGAGGATGAGGCCGGAGAAGCCGACCGTCTTGCCGACGACCGACAGGTAGGCGGCGATGGGCAGAGGGGCGCCGATGTAGGTGTCGGGGACCCAGAAGTGGAAGGGCACGGCGGCCGTCTTGAAGGCGAAGCCGATGAGGGTGAGGACCACCCCGGTCTGGGCCAGGGTGTCCAGCCGGCCGTCGACGTGCTGGATGCGGTCGGCGACCTGGGTGAGGTAGAGGGTTCCGGTCGTCGCGTACACGAAGCTGATGCCCAGGAGGCTGACCGTGGTCGCGGTGACGGACGACAGGAAGAACTTCAGGGCCGCCTCGGAGGACCTGCGGTCGCCGTGCCGGATACCGACGAGGGCGAAGGCGGGCAGGGAGGCGACCTCCAGGGCGACGACGAGGGTGGCGAGGTCGCGGGAGGCGGGCAGCAGGGCAGCGCCGGCGGCGGAGGACAGCAGCAGGAACCAGTATTCGCCTTCGGGGAGGCGTCCGCGCGCGTCCTTCAGGGCGGTGACCGACAGCAGGGCCGCCAGGAGCGCTCCCCCGAGCACCAGGAACTGGATCACGAGGGTGAAGCGGTCTGCCGTGTAGCTGCACACGTGTGTGTCGCCGGTCAGGCAGAAGGTGGAGCGGTCGCCGTCCAGGAGGGGCAGGAGAAGGGCCGTGGAGGCGGCGAGTCCGGCCACCGACAGCCAGCCGAGGAGCGGCTTGCGCGCGTCGCCGACGAAGAGGTCGGCGACGAGGACGACGAGGGCGACGACCGCCGCGAGGGTGGGCGGTGCGATGGCCAGCCAGTCGACGGACTGGACCACCGACTCGGCCAGGGGCTGGATTACGGGCTGGACCGGGGCGCTCATCGGGTGCCTCCTGCGAGGAGCTGCTGCACGGCCGGGTCGGTCAGCCCGAGGAGGGCGTTCGGCCACAGGCCGGCGACGACGGTGAGGGCGACGAGCGGGGCCCAGGCCGCGAACTCGTAGGTCTGCACGTCGGCGAGGCGGGGGGCGTCCTGGGGTACGACGCCCATGCAGACGCGGCGGACGACGGCGAGCAGGTACGCGGCCGTCAGCAGGGTGCCGAACGCGGCGATCGCCGTGAAGGTGAGGAAGGCGGGGCGGCTGAGGTCGTCGGCGGGGTTGAAGGCGCCGAACAGGGCCAGCATCTCGCCCCAGAAGCCGGCGAGGCCCGGCAGGCCGAGCGAGGCGACGGCGGCGAAGGCGAGGAGGCCGCCGAGGCGGGGGGTCCTGCCGTACAGCGCGGCACCGGTCTGCTCGGCGAGGGTGTCCAGATCGGTGGTGCCGGTGCGGTCCTTCAGCGCCCCTACCAGGAAGAAGAGGAGGCCGGTGATGAGCCCGTGGGCGATGTTGGCGAACAGGGCGCCGTTCACACCGGTCGGGGTCATGGTCGCGATGCCGAGCAGGACGAAACCCATGTGGCCGACGGAGGAGTAGGCGATGAGGCGCTTGAGGTCGCCCTTCGCGCCCCGTTTGGCGAGGGCCAGGCAGGCCAGGGATCCGTAGATGATCCCGACGACGGCGAAGGCGGCGAGGTAGGGCGCGAAGGTGCGGAAGCCGTCCGGCGCGACGGGCAGCAGGATCCGGACGAAGCCGTACGTGCCCATCTTCAGCAGCACTCCGGCCAGCAGGACCGAGCCGACGGTCGGGGCGGCGGTGTGGGCGTCGGGCAGCCAGCTGTGCAGCGGCCACATCGGGGTCTTGACGGCGAGCCCGATCCCGATCGCGAGAACGGCGATGACCTGCACGGATGTGGTCAGTGACCGGCCGTTGTCAGTGGCGAGTGCCACCATGTCGAATGTGCCCGCCTTGATTCCGATCAGGAGCAGGCCGAGCAGCATGACCACGGATCCGAGCAGCGTGAAGAGGATGAACTTCCAGGCGGCCTGGGTCCGGCCCGCGCCGCCCCAGCGGGCGATGAGGAAGTACATCGGGACGAGGACCATCTCGAAGGCCAGGAAGAACAGCAGCAGGTCGAGGACGGCGAAGGCCGCGAGGGTGCCGGACTCCAGGACGAGCACGAGCGCGACGAAGGCCTTCGGGGACGGTTCCGCGGTCTGCGGCGTCGGCGGCTGATGCTGCCGCTTGAAGTAGGAGTACACCGCGCAGAGGAAGGTCAGCAGCGCGGTCAGGACCAGCAGGGGGAGGGAGATGCCGTCGATGCCGAGGTGGATGCGCACGTCGAGTGCGGGGATCCAGCTGATGTCCGTGGTGGCCTGCATCTTCGACGGATGGTCGTGGTCGAAGCCGAGCGCGAGGACGATCGCGGCGATGAGGATCGCGCCGGTCACGGTCATGCCATGGCGCAGCACGGCCTGCTCGGGTGACTTCCCCTTCAGTCCGGGCGGGGCCGGCAGAAGCGCGGCGACGGCGCCGAGGAGCGGGCCGACCACGATGAATGCCAGAAGGACCTGCATCACGGACTCGTTGATATCGATCACGCCCGCTCACGCTCCCGAAGCGACGAGAAGGGCGGCGACCGCCAGGACGACGGTGCCGGCGAGCAGCGCGCTCACATAGGTCTGGACGTTGCCGGTCTGGGCGCGCCGTACGGCGGCCCCCAGCCAGCGGGGCAGCGTGCCCGCGCCGCGTACGTAGGTGTCGACGACCTCGCGGTCGAGGAACCGGACGAGACTCGCGCCGGCCTGGACCGGGCGGACGAACAGCGCCTGGTAGACGGCGTCGAGGTGGAAGCCGACGGCCGCGTGGCGGTGCAGTGGGCCGAGCAGGAGCCGTCCGGGGTCCGCCAGGTCGGGGGCGGAGGCCACGTCTCCGTAGGCCGGCGCGTGCGTCGCGATCGCCTCGGCCTCGACGCGTCCCGCGTCACCCTCGGGGTGGGCGGCGACCGCGCCCAGGGGTACGCGGGCGGCGAGCCCGGTGAGATGGCGCCAGGCGGCGTACATGACGAGTCCGCCGGCCAGGGCCACACCCGTGCCGAGGACGGACGTGGTGAGCGTCGGGGCGAGGTCGTTGCCGTCGAACCAGTCGGGGAGGCTGCGGTAGGCGAGCCCGCCGAGGGCCAGGGACGGGACGGCCAGGACCCACAGCACCACCGTCATGGTCAGGGGCTGGCGGCCGTGGTCGGGGGCGTCGATGCCCCGGCCGTGGAAGGTCAGCAGCCACAGGCGGGTCGCGTAGGCGGCCGTGAGGAGGGCGGTGAGCAGGCCGGCGACCAGGACGATCCAGCCCGCGGCGCCGGGCGCGTGCTCGGTGTGGCCGGCGGTGATGTGCTCGGCGGCGCCGAGCACGGACTCCTTGGAGAAGAAGCCGCTGAACGGCGGGATCGCGGCGAGCGCGAGGAGCGCCACGGTCATCGTCCAGTAGGCGTCGGGGACGCGGTCGCGCAGGTGGCTCATGCGGGACATGGCGGCCAGCGAGTTGGTGCCGGCGGCGTGGATGATCACGCCGGCCGCGAGGAACAGCAGCGCCTTGAACGCGCCGTGCGAGAGGAGGTGGAAGACGGCGGCACCGCGGTCGCCGACGGCGAGGGCACCCGTCATGTAGCCGAGCTGGCCGATCGTCGAGTAGGCGAGAACGCGCTTGATGTCGTCCTGCGCGAGGGCGGCCAGGCCCGAGCCGACCATGGTGACGGCGGCCATCGCGGCGAGGGTGACCATCGCGGCCGAGCTTGCCTCGAAGACCGGGAGGAGACGGGCGATGAAGTAGACGCCGGCGGCGACCATCGTGGCTGCGTGGATCAGCGCGGAGACGGGTGTGGGGCCCGCCATCGCGTCCGGGAGCCAGGTGTGCAGGGGGAACTGCGCGGACTTGCCGGCCACGCCCGCGAGGAGCAGCAGGGCGACGACCGTCGGGTGGTCGAGTCCGCCGTGGGCGACGGTGGCGAGGACCTTCGTGATCCGGAAGGACCCGGCGTCGGTGGCGAGGGCGAACAGGCCGATGAGGAAGGGGACGTCGCCGAGTTTGGTGACGAGGAAGGCCTTGACGGAGGCGGCGCGGGCCTCCGGGGTCTCCCAGTAGTGGCCGACCAGGAAGTAGGAGCAGATGCCCATGACTTCCCAGCCGACCAGCAGCACGATCAGGTCGCCGGAGTAGACGACCAGGAACATCGCGGAGGTGAAGAGGGAAACGAGCGCGGCGTACGAGGGGTAGCGCGGGTCCTCGCGCAGGTAGCCGGTCGAGTAGATCTGCACGCAGGTGGCGACGAGGCCGACCAGGACGGCGACGAGGGCGGCGAAGCCGTCGATGTACAGGGCCAGTTCGATCGGGATCGAGCCGGTGGGGGTCAGTTCGGTGGCCGCGGTGACGGAGGCGTCTCCGCCTTGGCGCACGGCGACGATCGCGGCCAGCACGAGCGCGGCGAGGGTCGGCAGGACGGCGAGCGGGCGCACGAAGCCGGGGGCGGTGCGGCCGAGGAGCAGTCCGGCGGCCGCGCCCAGGAACGGGAGGAGGGGGACGAGGACGGCGAGGGTGGTCGTGGTCACGCGGTGGCCTCAGCCTTCTCGGCGGCCGTTCCGGTCGCGGGGGTGTCGCTGTCGGGGCCGTCGGTCGCGGGGCTCTCGTGGCCTTCGGCGGTGTCGCGGAGACGGTCGATGTCCGCGGTGCCTCGGTTGCGGTGGACGGCGAGCACGATCGCCAGTCCGATGCCGATCTCGGCGGCGGCGATGGCGATGGTGAACAGGGTCAGGGCCTGACCGGAGTGCAGGGTGTCCTCGGCGGTCCTGCTGAGCCAGACGTCGAAGGCGACCAGGTTGAGGTTGACGGCGTTGAGCATCAGCTCGACGGACATCAGGACGAGGATCGCGTTGCGGCGCGCGAGGACGCCGTACAGGCCGGTGCAGAAGAGGAGGGCGGACAGGACGGCGGGATAGGCGAGGTGCATCAGCGGGTGCCTTCCTGCTCGGCCTGGTTTTCACGGGCGTCCGGAACAGGAGGAGAACTCTCCGTGACGGATCGGGAACTCTCGGTGGCGGGTCGGGAGTTCACAGGGGGAGAGCTCGACTCCGCCTTCGCCCTGCGGGACAGGACGATCGCGCCGACCAGTGCCGCGAGGAGAAGGACGGAGAGGGCCTCGAAGGGCAGCACCCAGTTCTGGAAGAGGCTCGCTCCGGTGACCTCGGTGGAGCCGGCGGCCGGACCGTCCAGGTCGATCCACGTGGCACGGAAGGCGTCGACGACCACCCAGATGAGGGCGCCGGCCGCGGCGAGGGCCACCGTGAGAGCGGCCCAGCGGTTGCCGGAGTCCGCGTCCGGGGAGCGGCCGATGGGGGCCTTGGTGAGCATCAGACCGAAGAGGAGGAGCACGACGACGGAACCGACGTAGATGAGGACCTGCACCCAGGCGATGAACTCGGCGGTGAGCAGGAGGTATTCGACGGCGAGGCCGCCGAGGGCGACCACGAGCCACAGGGCGGCGTGCACGAGTTGTCTGGTGGTCACGGTGACGAGGGCGGCGCCGAAGGTGACCAGTCCGACGAGCAGGAAGGCGATCTCTACGCCGGTCGGGGAGAGAAAGCCGTGGTGGGCCTGAGCGAGGGTCACGATTCTCCTCCCTGAGGATCTTGAGGTGCGTTCGGCTCGGTTGCCTGGGGTGCGTACGAGTCGGCCTGGGCCGCCGCCAGCTTCTCGGCCGTCTTGCGGGCGGCAGCGATCTCCTTCGGCTCCTCGGCGGCGGGGTCGAGGGCGGGTGGGGCCGGGACGGTCCACATCCACTCGCGGAGCTTGTCGCGTTCGTGGGTGAGTTCGTGGATGTCGGTCTCGGCGTACTCGAACTCCGGTGACCAGAACAGGGCGTCGAAGGGACAGACCTCGATGCAGATACCGCAGTACATGCACAGGGAGAAGTCGATGGCGAAGCGGTCGAGGACGTTGCGGCTGCGCTCGCGGCCGCCCGGGGCGGCGGGCGGGGCCGTCTCCTTGTGGGAGTCGATGTAGATGCACCAGTCGGGGCACTCACGGGCGCAGAGCATGCAGACCGTGCAGTTCTCCTCGAACAGGCCGATGACGCCACGGCTGCGGGGCGGAAGTTCGGGCTGGGCGTCCGGGTACTGCTCGGTGACGGTCTTCCGCGTCATTGTGCGGAGGGTGACGGCCAGGCCCTTGGCGAGGCCACTACCGGGGATGGGGGCCATTACCGGATCACCACCTTGACGATGCCGGTGAGGGCGATCTGGGCGAGGGAGAGGGGGACGAGGAGGGTCCAGGAGAGCTTCTGCAGCTGGTCCTCGCGCAGGCGGGGGTAGGTGACGCGGAGCCAGATCACGACGAAGGCGAGGACGGCCGCCTTGAGAAGGGTCCAGACCCAGCCGAGGCCGTCGGCGCCCCAGGGGCCGTGCCAGCCGCCCAGGAAGAGGACGGTGGTCAGGCCGCACAGAACGACGATTCCGGCGTACTCGGCGAGGAGGAAGAGGGCGAAGCGCAGACCGGTGTACTCGGTGTACGCGCCGAAGATGATCTCCGAGTCGGCGACGGGCATGTCGAAGGGGGGCCGCTGCAGTTCGGCGAGGCCGGCGACGAAGAAGACGATCGCGCCGACGATCTGCCAGGGCAGCCACCACCACTCGAAGGCGTCGACGATGCCGGGCAGGGAGACCGTCCCGGCCGCCATCGCCACCGAGGCGGCGGTGAGCAGCATCGGGAGTTCGTAGGCGAGGAGCTGGGCGGCGGTGCGCAGGCCGCCGAGAAGGGAGAACTTGTTGGCACTGGCCCAGCCGGCCATGAGGGAGCCGAGCACGCCGACGCCCATCACCGCGAGCACGAAGAAGATGCCCGCGTCCACGACCTGGCCGACGGCGCCTTCGCCCGGGCCGATGGGGATGGCGAGGAGGACCAGGAGGTACGGGAGGAGGGCCACGGCCGGCGCGAGCTGGAAGATACGGCGGTCCGCGCCCGCGGGGACGATGTCCTCCTTCTGCACGAACTTGACGCCGTCCGCGACGAGCTGGGCCCAGCCGTGGAAGCCGCCCGCGTACATCGGCCCCAGGCGGCCCTGCATATGGGCCATCACCTTGTGCTCGGTCTGACCGACGATCAGGGGGAAGGTGAGGAAGACGACGAAAACGACCAGGAGTCGCAGGGCGACGTCGAGAGCGTCGTTCACTGCGAGCCTCCTGCGGGGTCCTCGGGGGCGGGGAGTTCCGTGCCGTCGGTACGGGCCGGCGCGCCACGGGTGGGCGAGGGCTTCTCCTTCTCGACGGGGTCCCCCTCCCGGTCTGGCTTCGGTTCCTGGCCAGGGTCCGGGTCCGCCTCCCGGTCCGGCTTCGGTGGCTGGTCGGGCTTCGGCCCCTGCTCCGCCTTCGGTTCTCGTTGGTCGCTTGGTTCCGGGGTCTGTTGAGGCTCGTCGAATGCCGGGCGGGCGTGGTGCCACGGGGCGTCTGCGCTGCGGGGGGCCGTGGAAGGGCGGGCGGGGACGTCGGGGGGTGTCGTCGGGGGCTGGGCGGGCTGGGAGGCCGAGCCTTGGGAGGCGCTGCGCGCGCGGCGTGGTCCTGCCGGGGGTTGCGGGGTCGACTCGGGGGCCGTCGGCTCCGTCGGCGCGGCGGGCTCGGTTCCTGCGGGGCCGCCGGACTCCGTGGTGCCCGCCCGTTGTGACGCCGAGCCCGCGCTCGCGCTGCGGGCACGGCGAGGTCCGGCAGGCGCCGCCGGAGTCGCCGGAGTGGCCGACGTCGAGGGAGTCGAGGGAGTCGCCGGAGTCGAAGTGGCTGGAGTGGTCGGAGAGGTTGGTGAGGTCTCAGTGGTCGGGGGGGTCGGCTGGCTTGCTGAGCCTTCCGATGCCGTGCGGGCGCGGCGGACCGGGCGGTCGCCTGCCGCGCGTCCCGCCGCCGCTCGGGTCGGGCGGGCCGGGGCGGGTGGGAGTTGGCCCTTGAGAGGGCCCCACTCGTTGGGGTCGGGGACGCCCGGGGGAAGCATCTGGCGTCGCTTGGGGCCGCCGTGCTCGGACTCTCCGGGCTCCTTCGCGCCGGGCCAGGCCTTGGCGACGCGGGCTGCGAGGACGAAGTCCTTGCGCAGGGGGTGGCCCTCGAAGGTCTCCGGGAGGAGGAGGTGGTTCAGGGCGGGGTGGCCCGCGAAGGTGACGCCGAACATCTCGTGGGTCTCGCGTTCGTGCCAGGCCGCGCCGGCGTAGACGTCGACGGCGCTGGCGAGGATCGGTGCCTCGTGCGGGATCGTCGTGCGCAGCATCAGGCGACGCACCGGAGACAGGGCCACCACGTGCGCCGAGACGCGAAAGCCAGTGCCCGGTTCGTCGACCGCGCTCAGCCAGTCGAAGTAGGTGCAGGTCAGGCGGTCGCGGGCCACGCGCAGGGCGTCGGTCCAGGCGGCCGGCGGGACGTCGACCGTCAGGACGTCGTAGGACTCCTCGGCCGTGGCCTCGGGACCGAAGAGATCGTCGGCGGGGGCGGGGAGCCAGCCGATGGTGGTCATCGCCCCTCCCCTGATGACGGCGACGACGGCGACGGCGACGATGCCGACGATGACGGCGCCGCTGGGGACTCGGCGGTCGGGGGTCGCACCAGGTCGCTCTGTAGGGCCGCCGGCGAGGGGCGGGACCCGGTCGGGCGGGACGGGGTCGGACCGTAGCGCTCGTGCAGGGACTCCCGGGCGATCTTCTCCTGGAGCTTGAGGATGCCCTGGAGAAGCGCCTCCGGGCGCGGCGGACAGCCCGGTACGTACACGTCCACCGGGATGATCTGGTCGACGCCCTTGGTCACCGAGTACGAGTCCCAGTAGGGGCCGCCGCAGTTGCTGCACGCGCCGAAGGAGATGACGTACTTCGGCTCGGGCATCTGCTCGTAGAGGCGCTTCACGGCCGGGGCCATCTTGTCCGTGACCGTGCCGGAGACGACCATCAGGTCGGCCTGGCGGGGGCCCGGCGCGAAGGGGATGACGCCGAGACGGATGAAGTCGTGGCGGGCCATCGACGCGGCGATGAACTCGATGGCGCAGCAGGCGAGGCCGAAGTTGAAGACCCAGAGCGAGTAGCGGCGGCCCCAGTTCAGGATCACCTTCATCGGCTCCGGGGCCAGGCGGGCCAGGGTGCCCAGGCGCTTGGGCTCCGGCAGCAGAACGGGTTCCGAGGGCACCTGTTCCGGTTGTGCCGGCTGTTCCGGTTGTACTGGTTGTGCTGGTTGTTCCGGCGCATTCACTTTCGGCGTCACGTCCATGTCAGGACGCCCTTCTTGTAGGCGTACAGCAGGCCCACGGCCAGGAAGCCGAGGAAGATGAACATCTCCACGAGCGTGGCGGCGCCGTAGCCGGGGGCCGCGAAAACCGTCGCCCAGGGGAAGAGGAAGATCGAGTCGACCGCGAAGATCACGTAGAGGAAGGCGTAGACGTAGTAGCGGACCTGGGTGTGGGCCCAGCCCTCGCCCACGGGGTCGACGCCGCACTCGTACGTCAGGAGTTTCTCCGGGGTGGGGACCACCGGGCGCAGCAGGCGTCCCGCGCCGAAGGCCACGGCGACGAACAGCACGCCGACGACGGCGAGCAGCCCGACGACGGAGTACGACTGGAAGTAGTCCGCCGCGAATTCCTCCGCGACATCGACGGTCCGTTCCCGCACGCCCGTCCCTCGCTCCCTGACCTCAGTCTCTTCGACGACAGGCCCGTTCGACGATCTGTACGCACGGGAGTCTAGGCCCTGATAAAGGGACGGTAAGCAGCCCGTCAGGCCTCGTCTTGCGGGGCGGGGGTTTTCCCCCGGCAGAGGAAGGCGGCAGACCTCATGGCGCGGGGCCGTGCGGCGCGGCAGGCTAGCCCATATGACCGCTTCCACCAGCCTATCCGCCTCCGACCCCAACAGCTCCGAGAGCTCCGGGGTCCCCGGCAGCTCCGACAAGAGGGGTTCCCACCCGGGCGGCTTTCCGCCGAGCGGCTCCCATGCGAGAGCCGCCCCCGTCGCGACCGCTGTGCCGGGCACGGCCGGGCAGGTCGACGACCGTCTGCCGCCGGCCCGTTTCGCCTACGACCCGCAGACGTGGAAGGAGATCACGCATCTTCTGACGAACCTGCCGATGTCGTTGATCGGGTTCACCTATGTGATGACGGTGATCGTCACCGGCGCCGCGATGACCGTCACCGTGATCGGGTTCCCGCTGCTCGCGCTCGGGCTGGCCGGCGCGCGGCTGATGGGCCGGTTCGAGCGGGGGCGGGCGCGGCTGCTGCTCGGGGTGCGTATCGACGAGCCGAGCCCGTTGCCGCTGCGCAGGGCGGGCGGGCTCCTGCAGCGGATGTGGCTGGCGTTGAAGGACCCGGTGGCCTGGCGCACGGTGCTGTACGACCTGATCCGGCTGCCCTGGGGAGTTCTGACGTTCAGCGTGGTCGTTCCCTCGCTGTTCGTGCTGTGGCCGGTGCTGCCGTTCCTGGCGCGCGGCCTGACCAACGCGGACCGGGCGATGGTGCGGGCCCTGCTGTCCCCCTCCGACGAGCTGGAGCGACGGATCGCGGAGCTGGAGTCGGACCGGGGGATCGTGGTCGACACGGCGGCCGCCGATCTGCGGCGCATCGAGCGCGATCTGCACGACGGCGCGCAGGCCCGGCTGGTCAACCTCGCGATGGGGCTGGGCCTGGCGAAGGAGAAGCTGCTCGAAGGACAGGCCGACGACGTCGTGGCGGCGATGGTGGAGGAGGCGCACGGCGAGGTGAAGCTCGCGCTCCAGGAGCTGCGGGACCTGGCACGCGGGATCCATCCGGCCGTCCTGACCGACCGGGGGCTGGACGCGGCGCTGTCCTCCGTGGCCTCGCGCTGCACGGTGCCGGTGAAGGTGACCGCCGACCTGACGTCCCGACCCGCGCAGGCCATCGAGGGCATCGCCTACTTCACCGTCTCCGAGCTGCTGCAGAACGTCAGCAAGCACAGCGCGGCCCGGTCGGCGTCGGTCGACGTGTGGCGGACCGACGACCGGCTGCTCATCCAGGTGTGGGACGACGGCCGGGGCGGGGCACGGCTCGACGGCGGCTCGGGGATGCGGGGGCTGGCGGAGCGGCTGGACGCCGTCGACGGACTGTTCATCGTGGAGTCGCCGGTGGGGGGTCCTACGACGGTGACCGCGGAGTTGCCCTGGCGGAACCGCGGATAGAGCGGATGGAGCGGATAGCGGGGCCGGGGGGTGGCGGCCGTGGGGTGTGGGGGTAGGGAAAACCCCCCTTCCAGGACACCGATGGACTCCATGGTCCACGGGCCCGCCGCCGAGGAGGGTTGGAGGTACGGATCGACAGCTGCGCGACGAGCAGGACGAGTAGAACGGACGACGCCGATGGCCACGCAGTACGGGCAGTATGACCAGTACGGGCAGCATGACCGGTACGGGCGCGATGACCAGTACGGGCGCGATGGTCGGTACGGGGCGGAGTACGGGCGCCGCGAAGGAAGGCGTCGTCGCCTGCTGCCGACAGGACTGCGCGAGCCGCTCACGGCACGCCACTGGCGGGAACTCGTCTATGTCGTGCTCGGTCTGCCGATCGGCATCCTGCTGTTCACCTTCACGATCACGATGCTGTCGCTCGGGGCCGGCCTGCTGGTGACCTTCCTCGGCATTCCGGTGCTGGCGGCGGGACTGGCCGCGGGCCGGGGCTTCGGAGCGCTGGAACGGGCCCGGGCGCGCGGGCTGCTCGGCCTGGAGGTCGCCGATCCCGAGCCGCTGCGGCCGCGGGGCAAGGGCGCGATGGCCTGGATGGCCGCCGTCCTCAAGAGCGGCACGTCATGGCGGCAGGCGCTGTACGCGGTGGTGCAGTTCCCGTGGGCGGTGTTCTCCTTCGGCGTCGCCGTGACCGTGTGGTCGTTCGGCTGGACCATGCTGACGTATCCGCTGTGGTTCTGGGTCTTCCCGATGTACGGCGGTCAGGGCGGGCTTCAGCTGTACGGCGACGAGCAGCACAGCGTCTACCTCGACAACCCGTTCGAGATCACCGTGACGGCGCTGGTGGGGCTGTTGATCACGCTGGCCACGCCGTGGATCGTGCGGGCGCTGACGACGGTGGACCGGCTGCTGGTGCACGGGCTGCTCGGGCCGTCGTCGCTGGGGGCGCGGGTGGTGGAGCTGGAGTCCGACCGGGGGGTCGTGGTGGACGCGGCGTCCGCCGACCTGCGGCGCATCGAGCGCGATCTGCACGACGGGGCGCAGGCCCGGCTGGTGGCGCTGGCGATGGATCTGGGTCTCGCGAAGGAGAAGCTGCGGGAGGATCCGCGGGCGGCGGCACGGATGGTGGACGAGGCGCACGGCGAGGTGAAGACGGCGTTGCAGGAGCTGCGGGACCTGGCGCGCGGGATCCATCCGGCGGTGCTGACGGACCGGGGGCTGGACGCGGCGCTGTCGGCGGTGGCGTCGCGGTGCACGGTGCCGGTGCGGGTGGATGTGGATCTGGCGGAGCGGCCGGCGCCGGCGATCGAGGGGATCGCGTACTTCACCGTCTCGGAGCTGCTGCAGAACATCAGCAAGCACAGCGCGGCGCGGTCGGCCTCGGTCGATGTGTGGCGGGTGGAGGATCGGTTGATGTTGCAGGTGGTGGATGACGGGGTCGGCGGAGCGGATGCCTCCGGCGGGGGGTCGGGGTTGGCCGGGCTCGCGGGGCGGCTGGACGCGGTGGACGGCATTCTGGTGGTGGATTCGCCGGCCGGCGGGCCTACCCGGGTGACCGCGGAGTTGCCCTGGCGCGAGCACGGGGTCTGAGGGGGGCTTTTTCGCCCCCGCCGCCCTTACCCTTCCCATCCCTGGGGGCACCGCCCCCAGGCCCCCCTGAAGCCCCACGGCCCCCGGGCCTCAGCCCTAAGACTCCCAGGCCCCAGCCCCGAACTCCCGGCCCCCAACCCCCAGCCCTCAACGCGCCTCGTCTTCGGACTCCGTCGTCTGGGGTTGTGTCCGGGCGGGAGGAGGGTGGTCGCCGGTCTGTTCCTTCCAGTCGCGGCCGAAACCCTGCGGGTCAAGGCCTCATTCGCGCCGTCCTCAGCGTGGTCGGGCTCCTTGGCGGGTGCAGACGGGCCCGTTGCTGGAATGCTTGACTGGTTCTACCAACGGGTGGACGGCTGGGGGGCCGAGGAGCGTGGAGGACAGGGTGCGGGTGGTCATCGCCGAGGATTCGGTGCTGTTGAGGGAGGGACTGACCCGGTTGCTGACCGACCGGGGGCATGAGGTGGTGGCCGGGGTCGGGGACGCGGACGCTCTGGTCAAGACCATCACGGAGCTAGGCGACGAGGGTTCGCTGCCCGACGTCGTCGTCGCGGACGTGCGGATGCCGCCGA
Organism: Streptomyces sp. NPDC102259; assembly: GCF_044766465.1. NCBI lineage: Bacteria > Bacillati > Actinomycetota > Actinomycetes > Kitasatosporales > Streptomycetaceae > Streptomyces > Streptomyces sp. NPDC102259. The sequence continues at coordinate 18,659 of NZ_JBIWMA010000017.1, forward strand.
CCCATACGGACGAAGGGGTGCGGGCCGCCGTACAGCTGCGCAAGGCGTATCCCGGGCTCGGGGTGCTGGTGTTGTCGCAGTACGTGGAGGAGAGGTACGCCACCGAACTGTTGGCCGGTTCCAGTCGCGGGGTCGGGTACCTGCTCAAGGATCGTGTGGCAGAGGTGCGGGAGTTCGTGGACGCCGTGGTGCGGGTCGCGCAGGGCGGTACCGCCCTCGATCCGGAGGTCGTCGCGCAGCTGCTCGGGCGGAGCAGGAAGCAGGACGTGCTGGCCGGGCTCACCCCACGGGAGCGGGAGGTCCTGGGGCTGATGGCCGAGGGGCGGACGAACTCCGCGATCGCCCGGCAGCTGGTCGTCAGCGACGGGGCCGTGGAGAAGCACGTCAGCAACATCTTCCTGAAGCTCGGCCTGTCACCGAGTGACGGGGATCACCGCCGTGTACTGGCGGTCCTCACCTATCTCAATTCCTAGCGAGATGGCACTGTGCCTTTCGTCCAGGGGGGAACTCGGTGGAGGCGGCGAACAGGTGCGGGAGAACCGTGGTGTGATCCGGAGCGTCTACCGGAATCGCGCCGGGCGGCGGTAAATCATGAAAAGCGGGGGTGCCGGGCCGTCTCGGGACAGCGAACCGTCATACGAATGGCCGAGGTAAGGCGACCCTTACAGACGTAGGGTTGATCCGTGGAAGGCCTTGGGAAGGCCCTCCGGGACAGCCACCTCGAGGAGGTCCAGTTCAGTGACCAGTCAGGTCAGCAGCCCAGCGGAACAGGCCGACGGAACCGACGGGCCCGACGGGACCGTCGTGGGAGAGCAGCGCAAACCGGGTGGGACGAAGGACGTCCGTCGTCTCGACCGGGTGATCATCAGGTTCGCGGGGGACTCGGGCGACGGTATGCAGCTCACCGGCGACCGTTTCACCTCGGAGACCGCGTCGTTCGGCAACGACCTCTCCACCCTGCCGAACTTCCCCGCCGAGATCCGCGCGCCCGCCGGCACCCTCCCCGGCGTCTCCTCGTTCCAGCTGCACTTCGCCGACCACGACATCCTCACTCCGGGTGATGCGCCCAATGTGCTGGTCGCCATGAACCCGGCGGCGCTGAAGGCCAACATCGGCGATGTGCCGCGCGGCGCGGAGATCATCGTCAACACGGACGAGTTCACCAAACGGGCGATGCAGAAGGTGGGGTACGCGGCCTCGCCGCTGGAGGATGGATCCCTCGACGGTTACCAGCTCCATCCGGTCCCGCTGACCACCCTGACCGTCGAGGCACTCAAGGAATTCGACCTCACCCGTAAAGAGGCCGAGCGCAGCAAGAACATGTTCGCGCTCGGCCTCTTGTCGTGGATGTACCACCGGCCCACCGAGGGCACCGAGAAGTTCCTGAAGACGAAGTTCGCGAAGAAGCCCGACATCGCGGCCGCCAACCTCACCGCTTTCCGTGCCGGGTGGAACTTCGGCGAGACGACCGAGGACTTCGCCGTCAGTTATGAGGTCGCCCCGGCCGCGAAAGCGTTTCCCGTCGGCACCTACCGGAACATCTCCGGGAATCTCGCTCTGGCGTACGGGCTGATCAGCGCCTCGCGGCAGGCCGATCTGCCGCTGTTCCTGGGGTCGTATCCGATCACGCCGGCCTCCGACATCCTGCACGAGCTGAGCAGACACAAGAACTTCGGCGTGCGGACGTTCCAGGCCGAGGACGAGATCGCGGGGATCGGCGCGGCGCTGGGGGCGGCCTTCGGGGGGTCCCTCGCCGTCACCACCACGTCCGGGCCCGGGGTGGCGCTGAAGAGCGAGACCATCGGGCTCGCGGTCTCGATGGAGCTTCCGCTGCTGATCGTGGACATCCAGCGGGGCGGCCCGTCGACCGGCCTGCCGACAAAGACCGAGCAGGCCGACCTGTTGCAGGCCATGTTCGGGCGCAACGGCGAGGCGCCGGTGCCGATCGTCGCGCCCCGCACGCCCGCCGACTGTTTCGACGCGGCCCTGGAGGCGGCCCGGATCGCGCTCACCTACCGCACGCCGGTGATGCTCCTGTCCGACGGCTACCTGGCCAACGGCTCCGAGCCCTGGCGGATCCCGGAGCTGGACGAGCTCCCGGACCTGACCGTGCAGTTCGCCCAGGGGCCCAACCACACCCTGGACGACGGCAGCGAGGTCTTCTGGCCGTACAAGCGCGACCCGCAGACCCTGGCCCGGCCGTGGGCGGTCCCGGGCACGCCGGGGCTCGAGCACCGCATCGGCGGGATCGAGAAGGAGGACGGGACCGGGAACATCTCCTACGCTCCGGCCAACCACGAGTTCATGGTCCGTGTCCGGCAGTCCAAGATCGACGGAATCGACGTCCCCGACCTGGAGGTCGACGACCCGCACGAGGCGCGCACCCTGGTGCTGGGCTGGGGTTCCACCTACGGACCGATCACCGCCGCGGTACGGCGGCTGCGCACCGCCGGGGAGGCCGTCGCGCAGGCCCATCTGCGGCATCTGAACCCGTTCCCGCGCAACCTGGGCGCGGTGCTGGAGCGCTACGACAAGGTCGTCGTCCCGGAGATGAACCTGGGCCAGCTCGCCACCCTCGTACGGGCGAAGTACCTGGTCGACGCCCGCTCGTACAACCAGGTCAACGGCATGCCGTTCAAGGCGGAGCAGCTCGCCGCGACGCTCAAGGAGGCCATCGATGACTGAGACCTCGACGGAAGGCACGGGCACGATCGAGGCGCTCTCGCTCGTCCCCAAGGCCGTGGGCCGGCAGTCCATGAAGGACTTCAAGTCCGATCAGGAAGTGCGCTGGTGCCCCGGCTGCGGCGACTACGCGATCCTGGCGGCCGTCCAGGGCTTCATGCCGGAGCTGGGGCTGGCCAAGGAGAACATCGTCTTCGTGTCGGGCATCGGCTGCTCGTCGCGCTTCCCGTACTACATGAACACGTACGGCATGCACTCCATCCACGGGCGGGCGCCGGCCATCGCGACCGGCCTCGCCGCCTCCCGGCGGGACCTGAGCGTGTGGGTCGTCACGGGTGACGGCGACGCGCTGTCCATCGGCGGCAACCATCTGATCCACGCCCTGCGGCGGAACGTGAACCTGAAGATCCTGCTGTTCAACAACCGGATCTACGGGCTCACCAAGGGCCAGTACTCGCCCACCTCGGAGGTCGGCAAGATCACCAAGTCGACGCCGATGGGCTCGCTGGACGCGCCCTTCAACCCGGTGTCGCTGGCGCTCGGCGCGGAGGCGTCGTTCGTGGCCCGGACCATCGACTCCGACCGCAAGCATCTGACGGAGGTGCTGCGCCAGGCCGCCGCCCACCCCGGCACGGCGCTGGTCGAGATCTACCAGAACTGCAACATCTTCAACGACGGCGCGTTCGAGGCGCTGAAGGACCGGCAGTCGGCCGAGGAGGCGGTGATCCGGCTCGAGCACGGGCAGCCGATCCGGTTCGGGGCGGAACGGGCGCGGGGCGTCGTGCGGGACCCGGCGAGCGGTGATCTGCGGGTCGTCACGGTGACCGCGGAGAACGAGGCGCAGATCCTGGTCCACGACGCGCACGCCACGTCCCCGACCACCGCCTTCGCGCTGTCCCGGCTGGCCGACCCGGACACCCTGCATCACACGCCGATCGGCGTGCTGCGCTCGGTCGAACGGCCGGTCTACGACACCCAGCTGGCGGAACAGCTGGACGCGGCGATCGAGCAGCACGGCAAGGGCGACCTGGCGGCGCTGCTGGCGGGCGGGGACACCTGGACGGTCGTCGGCTGAGGCGAGGAACCGCTGGTCGAAGACCGGTTCACGAGGCCCGGGAGCGGAGTTCCCGGGCCTCGTCGTATGTCCGGCGGGCCTGCTCCACGTCCGGCATCCGGGTGTGCGTCCACAGGGCGAGCGCGCGCACCTGCTCGGCCGCCTCCCGGCCGAGGTCGGTCAGGGAGTAGTCGACACGGGGCGGGATGACCGGCTTGGCGTCGCGGTGCACCAGGCCGTCGCGTTCGAGCGTCTGAAGGGTCTGGGTGAGCATCTTCTCGCTGACCGGCCGGCCCACCCCGCCGATCGCCCGGCGCAGCTCGCTGAACCGGTACGAGCGGTCGAGCAGCTCGATCAGCGCCAGGACACCCCAGCGGCTGGTGACATGTTCGAGGACGAGTCGGTGCGGGCACATGCCCTCCGCTTCGGCCATTCCCACCTGCATGCTTACTGCCATGCCAGTACCTTACTTCAAAGTGGGTACTTTCGCTCGGTTAGTGCCTTCCCTAGGGTCGGTGCCAGACCCGCAGCCCCCACTAGGAGTTCTCAGCCATGAGCATCGTCGTCACCGGAGCCACCGGACACCTCGGCCGTCACGTCGTGGAGCAGTTGCTGGAGAAGGTTCCGGCGGAGCAGATAACGGCCGTCGTGCGCGACGAGGCCAAGGCCGCCGACTTCGCGGCCCGCGGCGTACGCCTCGCCGTCGCCGACTACAACGCCCCCGAGACCTTCGGCAGCCTGTTCGCCTCCGGTGACAAGGTGCTGCTGATCTCGGGCAACGAGTTCGACAAGGGGCGCCCGGCCCAGCACCAGGTCGTGATCGACGCCGCGAAGGCCGCCGGGGTCGCCCTCCTCGCGTACACCAGCGCGCCGGGCAGCCTGAGCGCGGCACTGGCGGACGACCACCGCACCACCGAGAAGGCGCTGATCGCCTCCGGCGTGCCGTACACGCTGCTGCGCAACGGCTGGTACCACGAGAACTACACCGAGCAGCTGGCCCCGGTGCTGGAGCACAACGCCGTCGTCTCCGCCGCCGGTGAGGGCCGGATCTCCTCGGCCTCCCGCGCCGACTACGCGGCAGCGGCCGTCGCCGTGCTGACCGGCGAGGGTCACGAGAACAAGACGTACGAGCTGGGCGGCGACGAGGCGTGGAGCCTCGCCGAGTACGCGGCCGAGCTGAGCCGGCAGACCGGCAAGGAGATCGCCTACAACTCCGTCCCCGGCGAGGTGCTCATCGGCATCCTGACCGGCGCCGGCCTGCCCGAGGGGTTCGCCACGATCCTGGCCGGGGTGGACGCCTCGATCGCCAAGGGTGAGCTGGTCGTCTCGACCGGCGACCTGTCCCGGCTGGCGGGCCGCCCGACCACTCCGCTCGCCGAGGCGATCGCCACCGCGCTCAAGGGCTGACCCGCACCCGCCTCCTCACCCCTGCCTGTCATGACCGTATGGCGATACGGACATGACAGACAGGGGTGCCCGGCGTTACCTTCGTCCACGCATGCCGGACGTGAGAAGGAGGGCCCGTGGCCGGGACGTCGAAGAGTGAAGGCCGGACAGGCCTGCTGAACGGCCTCGCCGCCTACGGGATGTGGGGGCTGGTCCCCCTCTTCTGGCCCCTGCTCAAGCCGGCCGGGGCGACCGAGATCCTCGCCCATCGCATGGTGTGGTCCCTCGCCTTCGTCGCCGTCGCGCTGCTCGTCGTACGGCGCTGGGCGTGGGCCGGTGAGCTGCTGCGGCAGCCGCGCCGGCTCGGGCTCGTCGTGATCGCCGCGGCCGTCATCACCGTCAACTGGGGCGTCTACATCTGGGCCGTGAACAGCGGCCACGTCGTCGAGGCGTCCCTCGGGTACTTCATCAACCCGCTGGTCACCATCGCCATGGGTGTACTGATCCTCAAGGAACGGCTGCGGCCCGTGCAGTGGGCGGCGGTCGGCGTCGGCTTCTCGGCGGTGCTGGTCCTGACCATCGGCTACGGCCGCCCGCCGTGGATCTCCCTCACCCTCGCCTTCTCGTTCGCCACCTACGGGCTGGTGAAGAAGAAGGTCAACCTCGGCGGGGTCGAGTCGCTGGCCGCCGAGACCGCCATCCAGTTCCTGCCCGCGCTGGGCTATCTGCTGTGGCTGTCCGCGCACGGCGGCCTCACCTTCGCGACCGAGGGCATCGGACACGCGTCCCTGCTCGCCTCCACCGGCCTCGTCACGGCGCTCCCCCTCGTCTGCTTCGGCGCGGCGGCGATCCGCGTACCGCTGTCCACGCTGGGTCTGCTCCAGTACCTGGCGCCGGTCTTCCAGTTCCTGCTCGGCGTCCTCTACTTCGGCGAGGCCATGCCCCCCGAGCGCTGGGCCGGGTTCGCCCTGGTGTGGCTGGCGCTGGTGCTGCTCACCGGCGACGCGCTGCGCACCTCACGCCGGACGGCCCGTGCGCTCGGCCTCGCGGTCACCGAGAGCAGCGCCGAGGCGCCTGCCGCGAACGCCACGGCCGACGTAACCGGCGCGACGGGTGTGACCGGCGCGACGGGGGCCGTTCGGGAGGCGGAGAGCGTGGCCTCCGGTGTCTCCGGTGTCTCCGGTGTCTCCGGTGTCTCCGGTGTCTCCGGTGTCTCCGGTGTCTCCGGTGTCTCCGGTGTCTCCGGTGGCGCTGCCGCCACCGGCGTCGCCATCACCGGCGTCGCCACCGCCTCCGCCGTACCCGGCGCCCCCGCTCCGGAGGCGGGCGTCTCCCCCCTCGCCAAGCAGTAGCGCGACGGAGTTCGGCGCGTGGGAGGGAGGCCGACTCCGTGCGGGCCTGCTAGAAGTGGCGGCATGACCGAGACATCTGGAGCAGGAGTACCCGAGGCAGGGCCCACGCCCGTGCACTGGAAGGTCGTCGTCGACTCAGCCGATCCGCACACGCAGGCCGATTTCTGGGCCGGCGCACTGCACTACGAGGTCGAGGACAACAGCGCGCTCATCGAACGGCTGCTGGAGCTAGGCGCGCTGCCGGGGGCGGCGACGCTGGAGTTCCACGGGCGCCCGGCCTTCCGGGACCTGATCGCCGTACGCCACCCCGACGACCCCTACGACCCCGACAGCGGGACCGGGCTCGGGCGGCGGCTGCTGTTCCAGCGGGTCCCGGAGGCGAAGACCGTGAAGAACCGGCTCCACCTCGATCTGCATCCCGGTACGGAGCTGCGCGCCGGGGAGGTCGAGCGGCTGACGGCGCTGGGGGCGAGCGTGCTGCGAGAGGTGGAGGAACCCTCCGGGCAGTGGGTGGTCATGGCGGATCCGGAGGGCAACGAGTTCTGCGTGCATTGAGGGACATGACGGGCTTCGATATGTGAACCCGCTGTCCGGATAGCGCTCTTGACGGAGTATTGGCCTCGGCTTCACCATCCAGTCACCCCATTCACTGTGGATTACCTGTGGGCCTCCAGGTGCTCGACGGTCGCTCACAGGTGTCCCGCTGGAATTCGGAGCCCCCCACCATGAAGCTCCCCGTTTCCGGGCGGGCGACGGTCACCGCCGTCGTCGCGGCCGCCACACTGCTCGCCACCGGGTCCATAGCCGGGGCGGCACCCGCCCCCGAGTCCGGGGCGATCGCCGCCGCTCCCGACCTCCCGGTGGCCAACGTCAAGGCCCACCTGGCCCAGCTGCAGTCCATCGCCACCGCCAACGGCGGCAACCGTGCGCACGGCCGCACCGGCTACAAGGCGTCGCTCGACTATGTGAAGGCCAAGCTGGACGCCGCCGGATACACCACCACCATCCAGCAGTTCACCTCCTCCGGCCGCACCGGCTACAACCTCGTCGCCGACTGGCCCGGCGGTGACACCGGTCAGGTGCTGATGGCCGGATCCCATCTGGACTCCGTGACCGCGGGGGCCGGCATCAACGACAACGGCTCCGGCTCGGCGGCCGTCCTGGAGACGGCGCTGGCGGTGTCCAGAGCCGGCTACCACCCCACCAAGCACCTGCGGTTCGCCTGGTGGGGCGCGGAGGAGCTGGGCATGGTCGGGTCCCGGTACTACGTCAACAACCTCTCCTCGGCGAACCGCGCCCGTATCAGCGGCTACCTGAACTTCGACATGATCGGCTCGCCGAACCCCGGCTACTTCGTCTACGACGACGACCCGGCCATCGAGAAGACCTTCAAGGACTACTTCACCGGCCTCGGCATCCCGACGGAGATCGAGACCGAGGGCGACGGCCGCTCCGACCACGCCCCCTTCAAGAACGCGGGCGTGCCGGTGGGCGGCCTGTTCAGCGGCGCCGACTACCTCAAGACGGCGGCGCAGGCGGCCAAGTGGGGCGGTACGGCCGGGCGGGCCTTCGACCGCTGCTACCACTCCTCCTGCGACACCACGGCCAACATCGACGACACGGCCCTGGACCGCAACGCGGACGCGCTGGCGTACGCGGTCTGGACCCTGTCCTCCTGATCGGCCGGGCGGCCGCTACGCGCCCGACCTACGGGCGCGTTCGGCCAGCCGGAGCATCCTCGCGCGGGCCGACTCCAACTCCTCGACGTCGTCGGCCGCCGGGCCCTCCTCGGTGGTGAGCTCCGTCCACAGGACGAGGAGTTCGGTCCCCAGGTTCAGTCCCTGCAAGGGGTCGCGTACGGCACGCCAGGCAGCCGCCGCGCTCTGGACGTTGCCGTACGCGGCCTCCGCGTCCCGGCTCCGGCGGCTGATGCGCGCCAGGTCGAGGGAGGTGTGGAAGGAGCGCAGCGGGTCGCCTGCCAAGTAGGCGATGTACGCGGTGAGTTCACGCAGCCGGAGCACCTCGGGGTGCTCCGGTCCCAGCGTTCCGGACGCCTCCAGCACGGTCCGCTCCGCGAGCGCGGCCGCGTCGTCCGTACGACCCGCCCGCACGGCCTCGTTGATCCGCGCGAGCGGTTCCGCGAGAAGGGCCGGGGTGCCGCCTTCGCCGTGGAGGGTACGGGGGTCGTCCCCGAGCACCGCCTCCGCGACGGCGTCGAAGCCACGGGCGGGGGTGGGCTTGAAGCCGGGGTCCAGGTCGAGGGCCGAGTCGGAGATGAGGTCCTCGGGGAGGAACGGGGTGGGCGTGGCGCCGGACTTGGTGGTGGGCCTGGTGGTGGGGGTGGAGGTGCCGGTGGAGGCGGGTGTCGGGAGCGGCAGCGGGATCGGGGCCGGAGCGGGGACCGGGGTCGAGGTCGCGGCTGCGGTCGGGGCTGCGGTCGGGGTCGCGTCCGGGTTCGGCCGCTCGTCCATCGACGGGGGCGGGCCGAACACGCCCGTCGGGGCGGCGACCGTGCCGAGCGCCGGGGTCTCCCCCGCGTACGTGGATGCCGGCTCCGGCGCCGACCGGGCTTCCCGTTCCGTTTCCGGCTCGGGCACCGCGCGCAACGGGAACGTCGGGGCCGCGTCCCGCACCGGCTCGGCCACCGGGCGCAGGAAGTGCGTGGGCTGGTCGCGTCGCGGCTGAGCGGACTGCTCGGCGTCGACGGGCACGGGCGTGTCGAGGGGCACCGGCGTGTCGGCGGTCGCGGGGAGTGTGGCGGGAGCGGGCGGGTCGGCGGGGGCGGCGACCTGTGCGGACGTGCCGGTGGGGTCGGAACTCCGCGTGTCCCGTGCCGCCTCCTCGCGCGCCGCCTGTCCCTGTGCCACCTGTGCCTGGGCGGCCTGCCCCTGTGCCGCCGCCGGGGCAGCGGCCGTCCGCAGGGGATCCGCTGTGAAGTGGCTGGAACCGTCCGGGTCCACGCGCAGGGCGACGACGTAGCCGATGCGTTCGTCGTGGACCGTGGCGAGGACCGGATGTCCGGTGGCGAGGGCGATGCGGTGGAGGTGGCTCAGGACGGCGCGCTGGATCTCCTCGCCGTCGACCGCGACGACCGGGACGCCTCCTATCGTCACCGTCCCACCCCCGCGGACATGGACATCGAGCGGTGCCACCACGACGGCCGTGGGGCCGGCGTACTTCTGTTCCCGCTTCTTCTCGCGGCTGAGTCGAGACATCGGTTCCTCACTCGGATGCGTCGTCACGATCCGGTCGTCCAGGTACGTGTACGTGGACACGTACTGTTGAGTCTCTCCGAGCGCTCCCGGTCCACGCGTCACCGCGACGTCACAGCCTCGTTCCAGGAACCCACGCCCCGCTCCCGGGGCAGCTCCGGGACCACCATGATCAGGGGCGTCCCGGAGAATCGGCGACGACGGGGAGGAACACGGGCCATGGGGACGACGGACGGGCAGCGGGGGCCGGAGATCTGGATCCGCGGACCGGTGGCCGCACCGGATCCGGTGGCGATGCCGTACGCCTCCGCCGCCGGGCCCCGCCGCTTCTCCTGGGTCGCCACGCACGGCGGGGCCGGCGGCTCCACGCTCGCCGCGGTCTACGGCGGCCACGACTGCGGACGCGCGTGGCCCGGCGCCGGTGATCCCCCGTCCGTGCTGCTGGTCGCCCGCACCCATGCGGCCGGGCTGGACTCCGTCCTGCGGACCCTGGAGGTCTTCCGGCGCGGGGAGGCTCCGCGGGGGCTCGACCTGGACGCGGTGGTGCTCGTCGCGGACGCGCCGGGCAGGCTGCCCCGGCCGCTCGTCCAGCGGGTGCGGGTGATCGAGTCGGTCGTCGACGTGTACCGCGTCCCGTGGGTGAACAACTGGCGCCTCGGCGAACTGGGCGGCACCCCGCCACGCGAGACGGAACCGCTGTCCCGGCTCACCGGGGCCCGCTGAGCAGGCGGGGCCGGGGCGAGGCCGCAGGGGTGAGGTTGCCGAAGTGAGGTCGCCGGGGTGAGGTACGGAGACCTGGCGTGGCCACCCGCCGTGGAGATCGCCGCGGCCGTGCGGGCGGGGCGGTTGGCGGCCCTGGACGTGGTCGGCGAGGCGCTCGCACGGATCGCGCGGGTCGACCCCTCCCTGTGCGCCTTCGCCGAGGTGTGGGAGGAAAGGGCCCTGGCGTGGGCGCGCGAGATCGACGCCCGGGTCGCCGCGGGCGCGCGGCTGCCGCTGGCCGGGGTGCCGATCGGCGTGAAGGGGCTTCACGGGCTGCGTACGGCGGGCCCGCTGGTCGCCGCCGGATGCGTGCCGGTCGGGGCGACGGCCGTACCGGGGCCCGGCACCCCCTGGCAGACCTGGGGCCTCGGCGCCCACGGCCGGACCGTCAATCCCTGGCGCGCCGACCGCACGCCGGGCGGCTCCTCGGCCGGGTCCGCGGCGGCGGTGGCCGCGGGCCTGGTCCCCCTGGCGACCGGCAGCGACGGCGCGGGCTCGGTGCGGATCCCGGCCGCGTGGTGCGGCGTGATCGGCCTGAAGACGACGAACCGCCGGCCGCCGCCCCCGGAGGGGCCGCCACCGGCATCCCGGGACCGTACGGGACTGGCGGCGCCCGGCGTGCTCGTCCACCACGCGGCGGACGCCGAGGCGTACTGGCGGGTGATGACATCGAAGGCGGAAGCGGGGCCCTTCCCCTCGGCGGGAGCGGGGCCCTTCCCCTCGGCGGGAGCGGGTCCGGGTCCCTCGGCGGGAGCGGGTCCGGTTCCTTCGGCGGATCCCGCCCCGCCTGTCGCCGTCTTCTCCGCCGACCTCGGCTTCGCCGATCCCGACCCCGAGCCGCTCGCCCTGGCAAGGGCCGCCGCCGGGCGCCTCGCCGAGGCGGGTGTCGTACGGCTGGCGCGGCCCTCCGACGGGCCCCTGCGGCTGGCGGACCCCGCACCGGCCTGGCTCGCGCTGCGCACCCCCGGCTCAAACCTCCGCGCCGCCGCACGCGTCCGGAACGTCAACGACCGGCTGCTGGCCGGCCTCTTCTCCCGTGCCGACCTGCTGCTGACCCCGACGACCCCGAACGCCGCGCACGGTTACGAGGGTCCGGGCGACCGGTACTCGACCGCGCTCACCTGGGCGTTCAACCTGAGCGGGCATCCGGCGATCAGCGTTCCGGCGGGGCTCGGGGCGGACGGCTGTCCCGTGGGGTTGCAGATGGTCGCGGCGCACGGCGGGGAGTCGGCACTCCTGGCAGCCGCCCGAGCCGCCCGAGCCGCTCAGGATACTTGCGCACACATATAATGCAGGTGCAGACTATCCTCGTACGCCGACTACCTGGGGGATGGAACATGACCCGCCGCAGTTTCCTGTTCGTGCTGGGCAGCAGCCGTCCGGACGGCAACACCGAGTTGCTGGCCCGTGCGGCGGCCGAGCAGTTGCCCTCCGACGTCGAGCAGACATGGATCAGCCTGGCCCGGCATCCGCTGCCCGACTTCGAGGACCTGCGCCACGACAGCGACCACGTGCGCCCCACCGAGGGGAGCGCGGCACTGCTGCTCGACGCCACGCTCGCCGCGACGGACCTCGTGATCGCGTCCCCGCTGTACTGGTACTCGGTCTCCGCGCAGACCAAGCGCTACCTGGACCACTGGTCGGGCTGGCTGCGCATCCCCGGCCTCGACTTCAAGGCGACGCTCGCCGGGCGCACCCTCTGGGGCGTCACCGCGCTCGCGGACGACCAGCCGGTGGTCGCCGATCCGCTCGTCGGGACGCTCAACAACTCCGCCGCGTACATGGGGATGTCCTTCGGCGGGGTGCTGCTCGGCAACGGCAGCAAGCCCGGCGACGTCCTCGGGGACACGGAGGCGCTGACCCGCGCGAAGACGTTCTTCGCGGGCGAGGCCCCGAGGGCCCGCTTCCTGTACGAGACCCGCTACGAAAGCCGCTGAGAACCTGAAAGCCGCTGAGAACCGAGGCGAGGCCTACGCCTGACGTCCTACGCGTGGTGACCTGCCTGACGTCCTACGCGTGGTGACCTACGCGTGGTGACCTGCACGTGGTCACCTACGCCGTGATGTCCGTCGTCGTGAAGCGCGCCCAGGCCGCCGAGCCGAAGACGGCCGCGTACAGGGCCTGGAGGCCGAGGTTCTTCTCCAGGTCGTCCCAGTAGACCGGCTCGCGCATCAGGTCGGCGAAGGACAGCCAGTGGTGGGAGAAGAAGTACGGCTGCAAGGCGTGCAGTTGGGGGATCTGGTCGAGGATCTGGACCGTGATCAACAGGCCCACCGTCGTCGCCATCGCCGCGATGCCGCTGCTGGTGAGGGTGGAGACGAACAGCCCGAGCGCCGCCACGCCGGTCAGGGAGGCGGCGACGACCAGGGCCATCAGCAATGCCCGTAGCAGCCCGTCGCCGAAGCCGATCCGAGTGCCGGAGATCGTCGTCAGGTCGCCCAGCGGGAAGAGCAGCGCCCCGACCGTCAGCGCCGAGAGCGCGACCACGAGCGTGGCCACCAGGCAGAAGATCATGACGGTCGCGTACTTGGCCAGCAGCAGTCGGGTGCGGCCGGCCGGGGCGACGAGCAGGTAGCGGAGCGTGCCCGCGTTCGCCTCGCCGGCGATCGAGTCGCCCGCGATGACACCGATCGCCATCGGCAGGAAGAACGGCAGGGTCACGGCCAGTGCGGTGAAGACCAGGAACAGGCCGTTGTTGGTGACCTGGGAGATGAACGCCGGGCCCTCGCCACCACCCCCTCCCCCGCCGCCGCGTCCGCCGGACGAGCCGTCGCCCGTCTCGATCTTCACGGCGATCCCGACCAGGATCGGCACGGCCGCCAGCACGCCCAGCAGCGCGAGGGTGCGCCAGCGCCGGAAGGTGGTCAGCAGTTCGCTGCGGAGCAGCCCGAAGGTCCAGGTCCAGTTCGCCGTCCGCGCCGGTGTCAGCACCGGTGCTGCTGCCGGTGCCGGCGTTCCCTTACGGTCGTCCACGTGTCAGCCCGCGACATCGAATCCCTCCCCCGTGAGAGCCACGAACGCGTCCTCCAGGGAGGCCCGCTCGACGGCGAAGCCGCGGACGCGGACGCCCGCCGTCACCAGCGCGGCGTTCAGATCGGCGAGATCGCGGTCCGGGGGCGGGGCCTCGGCAGTCACGCGGTCCTCACCGAGGACCACGTCGTCCGCCCCCTGTTCCTTCAGCACCCGGGCCGCGTCCGCCGGGTCCGGGGTCGTCACGACCAGTCGGCCGCGCGTTCCCGCGGCGAGGTCGGCCACCGGGCCCTGGACGAGCAGTCGGCCCTGTGCCATCACCGCCGCGTGCGTGCACACCTGCTCGATCTCGTCGAGCAGGTGCGAGGAGAGGAAGACGGTCCTGCCCTCCGCGGCCAGTTCCCGGATCAGCGAGCGGATCTCCCGCATGCCCTGCGGATCCAGGCCGTTGGTCGGTTCGTCGAGGACGAGCAGCCGACGGGGCTGGAGAAGGGCGGCGGCGAGGCCCAGGCGCTGCTTCATGCCGAGGGAGTACGCCTTCGCCTTCTTGGCGGCGGCGGCCGTCAGACCCACCCGGTCCAGCGTCGCCGAGACCCGTGCACGCCGGGTGCGCGGATCGGCGGTCGGGTCGGCGGCGTCGTAGCGGAGGAGGTTGTCGCGGCCGGAGAGGAAGCCGTACAGGGCGGGGCCCTCGATGAGGGTCCCGACGTGGGGCAGCACGGCACGCGCGGCCCGCGGCATGGGTTGCCCCAGGACGCGGGCCGAGCCGGCCGTGGGTTCGATGAGCCCCATCAGCATGCGGATGGTGGTGGTCTTGCCGGAGCCGTTGGGGCCGAGGAAGCCGAAGACGCTGCCCGCCGGGACGGTCAGGTCGAGGCCGTCCACGGCGAGCTGTCCACCGCGGTAGCGCTTGGTGAGGCCGCGGGTGTGGATGACGGCGCCGTCGTCCCCGGACTCCGGCACGGGCTCCCGCACAGGCTCCGTGGACTCCGGCACGGGCTCCCGCTCGGACACCGTGGACTCCGGCACGGGCTTTCGTGCCGACTCCGGGACGGGCTCCCGCGCCGCCTCCGGGACGGGCCCCCGTACCGACTCCGGGACGGGCTCCCCTACTGACTCCCCCATCGGCTCGCTCCCCCTCCGGCTTCCCGGCCTCCGGTGTCCGGAGGCCGGCCTCTGCCCTACTTCACCCGCTCCACCGCTTCGTCACTTCGTCACTTCACCGCTTCATCATTCACCGCTCGATCACTTCGCACGCTTCGACCGCCGGCCTACTTCGCCGCGTTCGCCGCCTTCACCAGGGCGTCCTTGGTGACCGCGCCGACGTAGACCTTGCCGTCGTCCGTCATCAGGGCGTTGATCAGGCGGGTGGAGAAGACGGTCCCGGAGCCGAACTTGCCGGTCACCTTGTCGCCGAAGGAACCGAGGAAGCCGCCGAGGTCGCCGCCGGCCTCCGCGCCCGAGGGCATGCCCTCGCCGCCGGTGTCGAAGACGGCCACGGACGTCCAGCCCTCGCCGAGGACGTTGAGCCCGTCGAGGCCGTCCGGGCCCTCGACGCCCTCCACGCCTTCGAGACCCTCCACGCCGTCGAGACCCTTCGCGAGGTCGTCGGACTTCTCGGAGTGCCTGGGGGCGGACTCCCCGGCCTCGTCACCCTCGGTGAGTTTCGCGCCCTTGGGGGCGGTGAAGTCGAAGGTGGACGCGGCGGGCTTGGCGAAGCTGACCTGGGTGAAGCCGGCGTCCACGACGGCCGCGCCGCCGCTCGCCGGGGTCAGCGTGAACTTCAGCGGCAGGCCCGTCTTCGCGTCGACGGCCACACTGATCGCGCCGACCGTGGAACCGGACTGCTTCGGCTTGACCAGCAGCTTGTAGGCGTCACGGCCGGCGACCTGGACGGTGCCGTCGACGGTCACGGAGGTCGTGTCGTCGACCGCCTTCAGAGCGTCCTCGGTGAGCTCCTTGGGCGTGGCGGGGACCGGGGTCTCCGCCTTCCCGGAACCCTTGCCGGAGCTCTCGTCGGCGGTCGAGTGGTAGACCTCGTTGGAGGCGCTGTCGTACCCCCACACGTCCTTGCCGTTGTGGATGACGCTGTACTCGGCCGCGTTCTCCAGCAGCGAGAGTTTCTGCCGGTCCGGGCCGTCGGCGGCGACGCGCAGGGTGTGCGTGCCGGCGGCGAGTTCGGTGAGCTTGGTGGACGGATCGGCGGACGAGCCGTCGCCGCCCTGCCCGGTGGCTCCCGAGAGGAGCCCGCTCTCCAGACCGCCGAGGTCGGGCAGCCCGAGATCGGTGCTGATCTTCACCGTTCCGGACAGCTGCTGTACGTCCGAAGCGGCGATCTTGTCGAGGAGCTGCTGTGCGGTGATCTTCGGCAGGTCGGGGTCGCCGGAGTCGGCGAGCGCCGGGACCAGCCCGATCGTCGCCGCCGCGACACCGATCACGGTGACCGGGACGATGTACCGTGCGGCCTTGCGCCGTCCGAGGCGCAGGTCGTCGGCCTCTCCGGCGGTCGACTCCCCGCCGGTGGTGGTGTCGTCGGATGCCTTCGGTGCCATGTGTGCCTTACCTCCGTCGTCGGCGGCGGCTGGTCATCTCGCGCCTGAACGTCCCCACCCCAAGCCGCCATTCTCACCCGAATCGGTGAGGAGTGGTGTTTTCCGTGGTTCCCATCTGACCAAATCGACCACGGGTAAGCGTCAGCCCGAGGGCTCAACTCCCGTACGCCTGCGGTATGACACAAAGGTGACGAGCCGGCATCCGACCCGTAGGGGTCGCTGGGGTCAGCCCGCCCGGTGGACCACCGCGTCGCAGAGTTCCATCAGCGCCGCCTTCGCGTCGCACTCCCGCAACGGCGCCAACGCGGACCGCGCTTCCTTCGCGTACCGCACGGTGTCCCGGCGGGCCTGCTCCAGCGCCGGGTGGGCCCTGAGCGCCTCCAGCGCCTCGGTGTGCCGGGCGTCGTCGGTCAGGTCGGAGTCCAGCAGCTCGCACAGGGCGATGTCCTCGGGCAGCGACAGCCGCGCCGCCCGCTCCCGCAGCCGCAGCACGGGCAGCGTGGGAACGCCCTCGCGCAGGTCCGTGCCCGGCGTCTTGCCCGACTCGTGCGAGTCGGAGGCGATGTCCAGGACGTCGTCCGCCAGCTGGAAGGCGACGCCGAGCCGCTCGCCGTACTGCGTGAGCACGTCGACGACCGTCTCGTCGGCGCCGGACATCATCGCCCCGAACCGGCAGGCCACCGCGACCAGCGAGCCCGTCTTGCCGCCGAGCACGTCGAGGTAGTGGTCGACCGGGTCCCGTCCGTCCGTCGGACCCGCGGTCTCCAGGATCTGCCCGGTGACCAGCCGCTCGAACGCCTCGGCCTGCACCCGCACCGCCTCCGGCCCGAGGTCGGCCAGGATGTGGGAGGCGCGGGCGAAGAGGAAGTCACCCGTGAGGACGGCGACGGAGTTCCCCCAGCGGGTGTTCGCGCTGGACACCCCGCGCCGCACGGCCGCCTCGTCCATCACGTCGTCGTGGTACAGCGTGGCCAGGTGGGTCAGCTCCACCACGACGGCCGACGGCACGATGCCGGGCGCGTAGGGGTCGCCGAACTGCGCCGCGAGCATCACGAGCAACGGCCGGAACCGCTTCCCGCCCGCGCGTACGAGGTGCTGGGCGGCCTCCGTGATGAACGGGACCTCACTCTTGGTGGCCTCGAGCAAGCCTTCCTCGACAGCCGCCAATCCGGCCTGGACATCGGCTTCCAGAGCCTGGTCCCGCACGCTCAGCCCGAACGGCCCGACGACGGTCACGAGGGGTCTCCTGTCTGCTGGTGTCTACTGGCGATTACGCGGTTTGTCGATAGGTCTCTGCCATCACTCAAGTCAGCGTATCCGGTCACGTTTCGATCACCGATAGCCCCCACGTCCCGCAGGCTCGAATGGACTCGCCCGGGCGGCGCCCCGCAGGCCAGGCGCTATCGGATCCCGCCCGATATGTTTTCGATCAGCTCATATGAGCGGACATGGAGAGAGTTTCCGGGAAGCGGAGATTCATGTCCCGGACCGCGGCACCCGTCGGGCCGACGGGCCCGGCCGCCCTCTCCCCACGTGACGACGATCACGCATTCTCTTCAGCCTCCCCCGCGCGCGTCGGGCGCGACGGCAGGCGATTCTCCCCCGCGGTCCATTGCCGGTCCTTTAACAACGACTTGGGTTTAATGCCCGATTCGCCGCTCTTGTGAATGCTGGTGACTTGGCTCACCCCCCAGGGGGATCCGACCCGACCTCGTCCTTCACCGATTCTCCGCACCCCTCAAGCAAGTTGAAGGTTTGCACCCACAAAGGATCAAGCACCTCATAGGTCACAGACCAAGGTCAATAGGGGTGATCTGTGAATCCGGTACTTGTTTCGGACATGTGCTCTCGCATACGTTCCCGGCCTGTCGGGTGGAACGCCGAATCCTGCCGCCGCCCGAACACCCATCGATACCGCTCGGCAGGAGCGGGGGAACCAGGTAAGTCGCCGAAACGGATTTTCCGGATGTCTTGGATAACCAAGACTTTTCGGACAGCCGGGACGGCTTGGGGTCAAGCCGCGACCGTCAGGACGCGACCGGGCAGCTCCCGCCCGAACCCGACAGCTCACCTCGCAGGCGCCGGAGAGGAAAATCGTCATGCCCGCTGCCGCTCAGACGCGCCGCAACCGTTTCGTCCGCACGCTCGCCGTCGCCGCCACCGGCGCGGCCGTGCTCGCTCTTCCCGTCCTCGGGGCGACCACCGCCTCCGCGGCGACCCCGGCCGTCTCCACGGCCACCAGCCTCGGCTACGCCAACAACCTCGACGGCTGGATCCGTGCCTCCCTCCAGGTCATGGGCCAGCACGGCATCCCGGGGACGTACAACGGCATCTACCGCAACGTCATCCGCGAGTCCTCCGGCAACCCCAACGCCATCAACCTCTGGGACTCCAACGCGGCCGCGGGCATCCCGTCCAAGGGGCTGCTCCAGGTCATCGACCCGACCTTCCGCGCCTACCACGTCAACGGCACGTCGTGGGACTCCTACGACCCGGTCGCGAACATCACCGCCGCCTGCAACTACGCGGCCGCGCGCTACGGCTCGATCGACAACGTGTTCGGCGCGTACTGACCGTCCCGCCGACCGGTCGCCGATATCGGCAGCCGGTCGCGGTGCCGGTGGCCGTCCGCCGGTAGCCGGCGTCGGTGGCCGGTAGCCGGTAGCCGGTAGCCGGTAGCCGGTAGCCGGTAGCCGGTAGCGGTTATGGAAACAGTTGTTCGAGGACGACGGCCACGCCGTCGTCCTCGTTCGACGTCGTCACCTCGTCGGCCACCGCCTTGAGTTCCGGATGGGCGTTGGCCATGGCTACGCCACGAGCCGCCCAGTCGAACATCGGGATGTCGTTGGGCATGTCCCCGAAGGCGATGGTGTCCTCGGGCCGCAGCCCCAGGTGTTCGGCGGCCAGGGCCAGACCCGTCGCCTTGGTGATCCCGCAGGGCTGGAGCTCGACCGTGCCCGGCCCCGACATGGTGACCGTGGCCAGCGAACCCACCACCGAGCGGGCCGTCGACGCCAACTCGTCGTCGGACAACGTGGGATGGCGTAGCAGCACCTTGCTGATCGGCTCGCACCACAGGTCGTCGCGCCGGCCGACGCGCAGGGCGGGCAGCGTCGGGTGCGGCATCCGGTAGCCCGGCTCGATGAGCGTCAGCCCGTCGACCCCGTCCTGGTCGACGGCCGCGTACAGCTGGCCGACCTCCGCCTCGATCTTGCCGAGCGCGGTCTCGGCCAGCTCCCGGTCCAGGGTGACCGACCACAGCAGACGGTCCGCGCCGGCGTCGTACAACTGCGCGCCCTGCCCGCACACCGCGAGCCCCCTGCTGTGCAGCCGGTCGAGCAGCGGGCGCACCCGAGGCGCGGGCCGTCCCGTCACCACCAGGTGACGTGCCCCGGCGGCCGCCACCCTCGCGAGCGCGTCGAGCGACCGGTCGGAGAAGGTGTCGTCGCCGCGGAGCAGCGTCCCGTCCAGATCGGTGGCGATGAGGGAGTACGCGGTGCGCGCGGCATATGCGGTGGGTGCGGCCATGATCA
Source organism: Streptomyces sp. NPDC102259 (assembly GCF_044766465.1). Classification (NCBI taxonomy): domain Bacteria; kingdom Bacillati; phylum Actinomycetota; class Actinomycetes; order Kitasatosporales; family Streptomycetaceae; genus Streptomyces; species Streptomyces sp. NPDC102259. The sequence continues at coordinate 38,162 of NZ_JBIWMA010000017.1, forward strand.
GAGAATACGGACCCCGGGCCCCCCTGGTTCGACGCGAACCGGACGACGTTCGTGTCCTGTCCTGTTCTGCCAACTCCCCTTGTGCGCCTGGCTCACGACTGGCTGCCGACCGACTCAATGAAACGGCTTTCTGGCACATCGCCGGGTAGCGGACGGTTAAAGGCCTCTGCACCGGTTGGCAGCAACATGCGACGCTATCTACCGCGACGCCCGGGTGGAGCGGTACCGTCCAGGTGTCCAGGGGGGACTTGATCGGGGGGTCAGGTTGAGCAGTGGGCGCATTCGTGTGCTGAGGCCGCAGGACCTCGGCGAGGGGGAGAGGGAGCGGTGGCGCGCGCTGCGTGCCGCGTCGGCGCTTCCGCGAAACCCCTTCATGGAACCGGAGTTCACCGACGCCGTGGGCCTGCTACGGCCACGCTCGCGGGTGGCGGTGGTGTACGAGGGGCGTGAGCCGGTCGGCTTCCTGCCCCATGAGCGGGGCCGGCTCGGACGGGGCCAGGCACTCGCGTACGGCGTCTCGGACGCGCAGGGCGCGGTGCTGGCCCCGGGTCTCGGGCTGAATACCGACGAACTCATGCGGGCGTGTGCCCTGTCGAGCTTCGCCTTCGACAACCTGGAGGCGGAACAGGCGCTGTTCATCCCGCACGCGGCCGAGGAGTACGCCTCCTATGTCATCGACGTCGAAAAGGGTTACGAGAGCTACGAGTCCGTACTGCGCGCCCAGTCGCCGAAGTTCCTGAAGACGACGCTGTCCAAGGAGCGCAGGCTCGGGCGTCAGGTCGGGGAGCTGCGGTTCGTGTTCGACGAACGCGATCCGGCCGCGCTGCGCACGCTCATGGCGTGGAAGTCCGCGCAGTACCGCAGGACCGGCCGCCGGGACCGGTTCGCGCGGGAGTGGATCACCCGGCTCGTGGACGCGCTCTCCGCGACGCGCGCGCCGGAGTGCTCCGGCACGCTCTCCGTCCTCTACGCCGGCGGCCAACCGGTCGCCGCGCACTTCGGACTGCGTTCGTCGACCGTCCTGGCCTGCTGGTTCCCTTCGTACGAACCGGAGTTCGCGAAGTTCTCACCCGGCCTGGTGCTGCATCTGCGGATGGCCGAGTCGGCCGCCGCCGAGGGCATCGGCCTGCTCGACCTGGGGCGGGGCGCGGCCGAGTACAAGGACTCGCTGAAGACCGGGGAGCTGCCCGTGCACGAGGGGGCGTGGTCGCGTCCGGGGGTGGGCGCCGCGCTCTCCTGGCTCAGCCGTGAGCCGTCCCGCCGCGCGCATCACTTCGTGCGCAACCGGCCCAGGCTCGCCGCGGCGGCCGCACGGACCTTGAAGGGCGCGGGCCGACTGCGCCGATCGTGAGAGGTGGCCGCGGCCGGCCGACATGGGGGCGTGACTGGCCCGACGGGCGTGGCGGGTGCGACGGGCGTGACGAATGCGACGGGTGCGACGGCCGTAATCGGCGTGAGACAAGGGGGGTTCATGTACCGCGCTGCACGTGCACAGCAGGAGATACAGAGGTTCCTGGACATCGAGCCGGTGCAGGTCGCCGAGCTCGAACTGGACGACGGCGGTGTCCTCGAACCGGGTCCGGGCAGTCCGCCCCTCACGCACGGCGAGGTGTTCGTGCTGGTCAGGAGGGGTGGGCAGCCGATCGGGACGCTGCTCGGGACGGTACCGGAGGGTGCGGACCCGAAGGCGGTCCTGACGGGCCTGGCCACTCGCGAGCGGGCGCCCTGGGTGCCTTCCGCGAAGCCCGCGCTCGGGACCGCCCCGACCGCCACCGTCCCGACCGCCACCGTCCCGGCTGATACCGGTTCGGCGACTACCGGTTCAGCGACTACCGGTTCGGTGACTACCGGTTCAGCGACTACCGGTTCAGCGACTACCGGTCCGGTGACTACCAGTCCGGTCGCCACCCGTTCGACCGGTTCCGTCCCGTTCACCACCGTCGTCGTCGCCACCCGTGAGCGCGCCGAGAAGCTCGCCCATGCCCTCGACTCGTTGCTCGCCCAGGACCACCCGGATTTCGAGATCGTCGTCGTCGACAACGCGCCCGTGACGGACGCGACCCGGGACCTGGTCGAGCTCAAGTACGCCGAGCGCGTGCGGTACGTCATCGAACCGGCGCCCGGTCTCGCCGTCGCGCACAACAAGGGTGTCGAGACCGCCCGCGGCGAGGTGATCGCCTTCACCGACGACGACGTCGTGGCGGACCCACGCTGGCTCACGGAACTCACCGCGCCGTTCACCGCCGACCCGGGCCTCGGCTGCGCCACCGGCCTGATCCTGCCGGCCCGGCTGCGGACCCCTGCCCAGGTCCTCCTGGAGAGTCACGGTGGCTTCGCCAAGGGCTTCACGGCCCGCACGTACGACCCGATGGACCCGCCCGCCGACGAACCGCTGTTCCCGTTCACCGCGGGCCGCTTCGGCTCCGGCGCCAACATGGCCTTCCGCACGGAGATACTGCGGGCGGTCGGCGGCTTCGACCCGGCGACCGGCGCGGGGACGCTCGCGCGGGGCGGCGACGACCTCTACGGGTTCGTCCGGATCCTCGCCGGGGGCCACCGGCTGCACTACACGCCGCTGGCCCTGGTCTGGCACCACCACCGGGAGACCTGGCGGGACCTGGAGACCCAGGCGTACGGCTACGGCGCCGGCCTCACCGCCTACCTCACGGCGATCCTCGTCAACCGGCCCGGCCTGCTGCCCGCGTTCCTGGCCCGGCTGCCCCGGGGGCTCGCCCACGCGCGGACGCTGACGGCGAGCCGCGGGGCGGAGCCCACGGCGGACGGCGCGCCCGGCGCTCACGACGCCCGGACCCACGCCTGGCCCACCCGGCTCTCCCGGCTCCAGCGACGCGGCATGCTCTACGGGCCGGTGGGCTATCTGCGGGCGCGGCGCGCGCTGCGAGGTGCTGCGCGATGACGGCGTCCGCGCACAGAGCCGACGGGGAAAGCGGTGGCGACAAGGGCGGCGACGACGGCGTCGAGACCGGTGGCGACAAGGGCGGCGACGACAGTATCCCGGTGTTCCTGTATCACGCCGTGATGGAGGAACCGCCCTCCTGGATCGCCGAGTTCACCGTCAGTCCGAAGCAGTTCGGCGAGCATCTGGACGCCGTCGTGGACAGCGGCCGTACGCCCGTCACGATTAGCGCGCTCGCCGACCACCTCGCGGGACGGGCACCGCTGCCGCCCCGGCCGGTGCTGCTCACCTTCGACGACGGCTTCGCCGATCTGCCCGGCGCGACCGCCGAGGCGCTGGCCGGACGCGGGCTGTCCGCCACCGCCTACCTCACCACCGGAGCGATCACCCGCGGCGGGCGCAGCCTGCTGCCGCCCGCGCCGATGATGACGCTGGAGCAGGCGGCGCAACTCGAGCAGTACGGCATGGAGATCGGCAGCCACACCGTCACCCACGCCCAGCTGGACACCCTCGCACCCCGGGCGCTCGCGCACGAACTACGGGTGTCGCGTTCGGTGTTGGAGGACGCCCTCGGCCACCAGGTCCGTCATCTCGCGTACCCGCACGGCTACAACAACGGACGGGTGCGGCGTACGGCGGCGGCCGCGGGCTACGAGACGGCCACCGCCGTCCGGCACGCGCTCAGTTCGGACCGCGACGAGCACTACCGCATCGCGCGGCTCATCGTGCGCCGCGGTCACACCGTCGCCGACGTCCGGGGCTGGCTGGCGGGATCCGGCGCCCGGGTCGCCCCGTACCGCGACGGACCGAGGACGGTCGGCTGGCGCTGGTACCGCCGCGCCCGCGCCGTCGTACAGGGGCCGGTGTTCGCGGGTTGATCCGAGTTCGACGATTTTGGTGTGAAAAGAAGAGAAAATTCCTATAGTTGGCTTGAGGGAGGGGGGCCTCGACGTGCAACACCATGTGCCCGTACCGAGCACCGAGAGCAGCGAGCTGCCCACCCCTGATCTCTCCACCGGACCCGGTAGTTCCGGCAGTCCCGGCAGTCCCGGCAGTCCCGGCAGTCCCGGTAGTCAGGGCAGTCAGGGCCGCCCGACCACCGGCGGTGTCCGCAGACCCTGGCGGATCCCGCGCCGCCGACCGGACGCCGGCCTCCTGACGCTGCTGCTCGCCGCCGGACTGTGGGGGTACGCGCTGCCCCGCATCGGCTTCCGCGAGATGGGCGACTACGGCCTGCTGGACCGGCTGCCGGTCGCCTACTACCTGTCGTTGCTGGTCCTGACCGCCGGCTTCCTTCTCAGTCTGCGGCGCGCGGGCACCGCACCCTGGTGGCCGGCCGCGCACTGTGCCGCGCTGCTCCTCGCGCTGAAGGCGCCACCGGCGGTGCTGTACGACGCGGTGCGCTACCCGTGGGCCTCCAAGCACGACGCCATCGTCAACACGCTGCTCGCCAATGGTGAGCTGCGACCGGGCGCGGCGCTCTCGGGCAACATGTCCGCGTACGACCAGTGGCCGGGCTTCTTCACGCTCAACGCGGGCCTGGTGCGCGCCTTCGGCGTGGAGAGCGCCGCCGTGTACGCCAACTGGGCGCCGATCGTCGTCGGCCTGCTCATGCTGCCGGTGCTGGTCCTGATCTACCGCACCTTCTGCGAGGACTGGCGGCTGATCTGGACCGCCGTGTGGATCTTCCAGCTCGCCAACTGGGTGGGCCAGGACTACTTCGCCCCGCAGGCGCTCGCGTATCTGCTGCATCTGACGGTCCTCGCGGTGGTGCTGCGGCACTTCGTGCGGCCCGGATCCGCCGGACGGCTGCGCGACCGCACCTTCCTCGATCCGGTGGCCGCGCCCGTCCCGCCGCCCACGGGCAGAGGGCAGCGCGCGGTGTGCGTGGTGATCCTGGCCCCGCTGATCGCCGCCATCAACGCCACGCACCAGCTCACCCCGGTGATGCTCACCATCTGTCTGGTCGCGCTCAGCCTCACCCGCCGCTACCGCAACTACGGGCTGCTGGTCGTCGCCGCGCTGCTGATGCTGACCTGGGACCTGACCATGGGCCGGCCGCTGTTCGTCGAGACGCTCTCCGCCATCAAGAAGTCGATCGGCGAACTGACCGAGAACTCCCGCGCGGGCTACGCGGGACAGCTCACCGGACCCGGGCCGGAACTCGCGGGCACCGCCAACGTGGCGATGGTGCTCGCGGTCGCCGTCCTCGCCGGGACCGCCGTCGTGCTGCGGCGCCGACTGACGCGCAGCGCGCTGCCCCTGCTGCTGGTGTCCGTCGCCCCGGTACCGCTGTTCGCCGTCAACGACTACGGCGGCGAGATGCTCTTCCGCGTCTATCTGTTCGCCCTGCCCGGCGCGGCCTTCTTCGCCGCCGCCGCACTCGTGCCGGCCGTGGCGGGGACCCACCGCAGCCGGGCGAAGGCGCTGCGGCGCAGGACGGCGGCCTTCGCCCTGCCGACCGTCCTGCTGGTGCTGCTGGCCGGCTTCCTGCCGTCGTACTACGGCAAGGAGAAGATGTTCTACACGCCGCCGGCGGAGACCGCGCTGGTCACCAGGGCCCTCGACAACGCCCCCGACGGCTCGCTGATCCTCGCCACCAGCGGCTCCTTCCCGCAGGCACTCCACCGCTACGACCGCCTCGAGCACTGGTTCTTCGCCGAACAGGCGCTGCCCGAGAACGAGAAGATGCTGAAGGACCCGGCCCGTTACCTCGCGGACGGGATCCCACCTGGCACGAAGGCGTACGTCGTCCTCACCCGCACCCAGGACGTCTACGCCGCCGGCGAGGGCCTGCTGCCGCCCGGCGGCTTCGAGACCCTTCGTTCGAAGCTGTCCGCCTCGCCCCTCTTTTGGACCGTCGAGAGCCATCCGTACGGCGTCGTCCTGGAGTACCGCCCGGCCACCCGACGAATGACCACAAGGTGATCGAAGTGACGACCGCAGACTCCGAGGACACCGACAACGAGAACGCCGCAGGCAGGGCCCATGGGCACCTGAGCCACGTGAATCCGGGCGCCGTCGATCCGGGCACCATGGACCTGGGCCACGCGGTCATGGGCGACGGCATCACGGGCGAGGCCGAAGGGGCCAAGGGAGTCGGGTTCACCTCGACGCATCTGAGAGTCCTCGTCGGGGCCTCGGGCTGGCCGGCCCTGGCCGCCACCGCCGTACCCGGCCCCTCTCCGCTGCGCTGGATCCCGGTGCTGCTGTTCGTCCTGTTCGGTCCTGGCTGCGCGGCGCTGTATCCGCAGCCGGGTCGCCTGGCCTCCGGCGCCAGGCTGGAGGCGGTCGCACTCGCCGCGCCCATCAGCCTCTCCCTCGGCGTGCTCACCGCCACGTCGCTGTTCCTGGTGGAGGCCTTCTCGATGACCGCCTTCCTGGTCTCGCTCGCCTGCTTCACCACGATCACCGCGGCCCTGCCGGGGCTGCCGCTGCCCGCCGCCCGGCGCGGCGCGGTCGAGCGCGCCAAGGTCAGGCGAAGGCCGTCCGGCGGCAGTGACCTATGACGGGGCGGCATCGGCTGCGCGGGCCACGCAAGCCGCCCGAACCGCGCGGGTTGCGGAACGTGAAGAACCACATGGGGGACGGCTTGGCGGACGGGCTGGGCGACAGCTCGGCCAACGGACCGGGCCCCAGCTCGGGGGACGGCTTGGGTCACGGCTCGGGGGACGGCTTACGGAACGGTTCGGTGCACGGACCGTCGGCCGGAGCGCAAAGCGACCCGGCGGACGAACCAGGGGACGACCCGGCGGGCGAGCCTGCGGACGGACCAAAGAGGGAACCAGTGGACGGCCCAGGGAAGGAACCGGCAGACGGCCCAGGGAAGAAGCCGGTGGACGGACCAGGGAGGGGCCTGGGGAGCGCGAGGCGCGGCTTCACGGCTGTCGCGTTGGTGGCGGTGGCCGCGCTGCTCGCCGGGCTCGGCGTCTGGGCTGCCGGCCGCTCCGAGGACCCGGATTCCACCGCGGACGCCCTGCCCGACAACGCGGCCTCGGGTGAGCTGCCCACCGGTCCCTGCGCCCCCACCGACACTCTGATCCCGCCCTGCGGCGCCTGGTGGGGCGCCGCCGTGCCGTACGCCGAGGACGGCTCGCTCAAGGACGCCGTGCACGGCTTCGAGAAGAGGATCGGCCGCAAGCTGGACCTCGTCTACAACTACCACGACATGTCGGGCACCAAGCTCGACGGAGAACTGCTCACCCCCGACGAACAGGAACTGGGCGAGGACAGGCTGCTCATGCTGGCCTGGGAGTCCACCGTCTGGACCGAGCCGCACCACGAGAACTGGACGGAGACCCAGCTCGGCTGGAGGAACATCGCCTCCGGCAAGCTCGACGAGGAGATCCTCGATCCGCAGATCCGGCGTATCAAGGCCTACGGCAAACGCGTCTTCCTCTCCTTCGACCAGGAGACCGACGCCCGCATCAAGGAAGGCGCGGGCACCCCGGAGGAGTTCGTCGCCGCGTACCGCCATGTCCGCGACCGGTTCCGTGAACTGGGCGCCGACAACGTGGTGTGGGTGTGGACCGTCTCCGGCTACCTCGGCAGCGCGGCCGACATGAAGGCGCTCTACCCCGGGGACGAGTACGTCGACTGGATCGCCATGGACCAGTACAACTACTACCAGTGCCACGACACCACGGACTGGAAGGACTTCCTGTCCAGCCAACGGCCCAGCTACGAGTGGCTGCGCGAGAACATCAGCGACGACAAGCCGGTCATGCTCGCGGAGTTCGCCACCGCGCCCGACGCCGACGCCCCGCGGCGCCAACGCGACTGGTACACCCAGATTCCCGCCGCCGTGAAGAAGCTCCCGGAGGTGAAGGCGCTGGTGCACTGGAACCGGCCGACCTCCGAGAAGCCGGTGTGCGATCTGACCGTCAACGAGGGCCCGGGTCTGGAGGGCTACCGGGAGGCGGGTAGGAACGGTTACTTCCACCAGCCCGTGCCGTCCCGCTGACCGCGCCCCGCGGCTTCCCAACCTTCGCGCGGCCACGCGTGGCGAGCGGCAGGAACGCGGCGGCCACCGCGAGGACGACGAACAGGGGCAGGGCCGCCGGCGCGAGCTCCTGCCGCCACACCCAGCCGCCCACCGCGACGAGATACAGGACGCCCCAGCACCCCGGCCACGTCAACCACCGATCCGCCCGCCTGAGCAGCAGCCACAGCGGTACGAGACACAGCAGCTGCACGGCCGGCGGTGCCCAGCGCAGCAGCGGTCCGGGTCCGTCGAGCCCCGTACCCTCCGCGAGGAATCCGGCCGCCTTCGCGTACAGCGCTCCTCCGACCGGTGACGGCTCCCGGCCGAAGGCGAGGGGTACGGCGTACAGGGCGAGCAGTACCGAACCCAGGGCGGCCCCCGGCAGCAGTGCGCCGCGCGTCACGCGCAGCGTCACCGCGCCGACGAACACCACGAGCAGCAGGCCTCCGGCGACGAGCGCCGTGAGCGGCAGCGCGGCCAGCAGCTGACGTCCGGTCGGCACGTCCTCGGGCGGGCCGTCGAGCCAGGGCAGATCGCGCAGTGCGCTCCAGAAGGCCACGGTGGCCACGCCGAGCAGGCCCCACAGTCCGCCCGCGACCCACCGCTCCCGGCTCCCGGCGGAGGCGGACCGATCCCTCGCGACCTCCCGCGCCGACTCGTCCCGCCCGTCGGCCTTCTCTGCCCCCTCGGTCCTCTCTGCCCTGTCGGTCCCCCCTGCTCCCGCAGTCCTCTCTGCCCCCTCGATCCCCTTGTTCCTCTGGACGGCTTCGGGCTCGTGCGGGGGCCGCCTTATCAACGCCAGTGTGTCCGCTTGCAGCGCCTCGCGTTCGTATCCGGGGCGTCCTATGAACAGGGTGACCGTGTCCTCGTCGACGCCGTCGCGTTCGTGAGCCGCCCGGCGTGCCCAGTTCGTGCCGTACCCGGCGGTGGCGTTCAGCCGTGCCCAATGGGTGCCGTAGGCCGGGGCGGCGGAAGACCGGCCGACGGGCGGACGGTCGTTGCGGCGCAGCGCGGAACGCAGACCGGCGGCGGAGACGGCGGCGATCAGCGTCATGCTGATCAGCACCGCCCAGCCCGCGCCCGCGATCCCGGCCGGGCCGAACAGCAGGGCGGCACTGCCCAGCACCAGCGCGCACATGGCGCCCTGGAGCGCGGCGAGCACCCCGGTGCGGCCCTGCACCCGCAGCACCCCGATGTACAGCTCGACCACGACCCGGGGCAGCGCCCCGGCGGCCAGCAGCCGCAGCACGGCGGTGCCGTGCTCGGCGTAGTCCTCGTGGAACGGCAGCAGGATCTGCGGGGCGAACACCACCAGGACCAGCACCACCGGCACCAGCAGCAACGTCATCCGGCGCAGCGCCCCGCGCACGCCCTCGGCGAGCTGGCGCGGATCGTGCGAGGCGTGCGCGGTGAGGGAGGAGGCCATGTTGATGGCCATGAACTCCATCGTGCCGCCGACGGTGTACGCCACGTAGAAGTAGCCGTTCTCCGCCGCGCTGAAGCGGACCGCGACCATCACCGGCAGCAGGTTGATCATCGCCAGGCTGAACAGCGCGCCCAGCGAGTCCCCGGCCAGGAAGCGGCCCATCTCGCGCAGTCGGGGAGGCTCCAGATCACGGTCGATGGCGGCCTGGCGCGGGATCAGCCGACGGAAGACCAGCCAGCCCAGCGGCAGCGTCGAGAACGCGATCGCGACGGTCCAGGACACGAAGATGCCGAGCACCGGCAGCGCGGTCGCGCACACCGCCAGCAGGATCAGCTTGCCGACGGAGAACACCGCGTTGCCGATGGGCACCCAGCCCGACCTGCGCAGACCGGTGAGGACCCCGTCCTGGAGCGTGAGCAGCGCCCACGCCACGCACGCGACGACGAACGTGGCCCCCGCGGCGGCCGTGCCGAGCGGCGCGTACGTCGCCCCCCACAGGTCCAGGGTGAGCAGGAAGGCGAAGGCCGCGACGGCCACGACCACCGAACTGGCCGCGTACGCCCGCCACACCAGCGAGCCCGTGGCCCGCCCCGCGCGCGGCACGAAGCGGACGACGGCCCCGATCATCGTCGTCGCCGTGATGCTGGCGAGCAGCCGCATCGCCGCGATCGCGGCCGAGCCCTGGCCGACGGCCTCCTCCGAGTAGTAGCGGGCGGCCACCAGCCAGAAGCCCAGGCCCAGCACGGCGGACACGCCCGTGCTGAGCATCAGGAAGTAGGCGTTCTTGAACAGGGATGCGGAGCCGCGGGTCCTGTCGGCCGGCGCCGCGTCGGCCTTGTCCTGTGCGACGGGCGGCGCCGAGGGCTCGGGTACCTGGATCTCGGCCTGCGTCTCAGCCACGGGTCGGCTCCAGCCCTCCCGGCGCCTCGGCCGGCCGTACGCCGGACTCCTGGAGCACCTCGACGATCTGCCGGGCCCGCAGCGGATCCACGGGCAACGCGTGCCGGGCGAACCAGCGTGCCCCGGCGGGATCGGGCGAGGGGTCGGTGAAGGCGGCACCCGCGTAGTCGTCCAGAGGCGGGTCATAGAGGTACCCGACGACGATGCCCCGCCGTGCGAGCGCTGCCCTCGCGGCGTCCCGGTCGGCGACGAACAGGGGTACCCGGAACAGGGGTTGGACCCGGTCGGCGCGGGGTGCGCCGGGCCGCGCCCACGGTGTGGACAGAAGCAGTTCCGTGCCCGCCCGGCAGGCCGCCAGCACCTCGTCCAGCCGGTCGAGCCTGCGGCCGATACGGCCCGCTCTCAGCGGTCCTGAGCGCAGCCGGTAGTCGTGCATGTCGACGCGGACCCAGGAGTCGTGCGCGGTGAGGTCCGGCGCTTCGTCGACGGCGCGGACCAACTCGGCCGACCGCAGCGGCATCCGGATCTCCTCCCGCTCCATCAGCCCGAGCAGCCGCATCGTGGCCCAGGCGGCCCGCCGCAACCGCAGCCCCCGCACGGCCGCCTCCGCGTACGGCCGGACGGTGTAGGCGAGTTCCGCCGTGAACCGCCCCGGCAGCAGCAGATCCTCGCAGCTCTTCGCCAGGGCCTCGCGCAGTCCCGGGTCGGCGCAGGCCAGGAATCCACCGGCCTTCGCGCCGACGTGCTTGGACAGGCTGAAGACGGAGGCGTCCCCCCAGGCCCCGACCGGTCTGCCGCCCACTTCGCTGCCGATGGCGTGCGCCCCGTCCTCGAACAACGGGATGCCCAGCGCGTCGCACTTCTTCCGCAGGCGCGGCGTGTCGTCCGGGTTGCCGTACAGATTCGTCGTGAGGACGCCGGAGAGCGAGCCCCACACCTCGTCGGGCACGGCATCGATGTCGATCGACGCGTCCAGCGGGTGCAACGGCGCCTGCACGGGCCGCAGTCCGGCCGCGAGCAGGACGAAGAAGATCACGTCGTCGTTGACCGGCGACATCAGTACCCGTCCGCCGGGCGGGCACCAGTGGCGCAAGGCCACGTACAGCCCGAATCGGCACGACGGTACGTACACGCATTCCCGGCCGAGTCTGTCGCGCATGGTCGCTTCCAGCCGTTTCGGCCGTGAGCCACGCCGCGCCGACCCGAGGCCGGCCTCCCCTATGGCCATCCGCCCCCCAGTTGTGCCAGGGGAAGGCCCCCTCCCCGAGGCCTTCCAGCACCCGCCCAGAGTCTCCCCTTTCGCACCGGTCCGTCAAGATTGCGGTCCGGCCGGTGGACGACTCGGGGTGAGCGACCGGAAGCGGAGAGCTGCCGGCCCGCGGGCCTCGCCGGTCCGGCCCCCGTGTCACTTCCGCGACGTCGGCCGTAACGTGTGGCGCGGCTCGGCGCACCCGCGCGACACCGGCTCGGGGTACGGCGGGCCCGACATGGCGAGCACCAAAGAGTGCACGAAAGAGAGGCAGTACCCGATGCCCCCCTTCGACCTTCCCGAGGGCGACCCCTTCGGTTCGCACAACCTCCCGTACGGCGTCTTCTCCCTCCCTGGGTCCACGGAGCGGACCGTCGGCGTCCGGCTCGGCGACCATGTCCTCGACGCGGGCGCGGCGGCCCGCGCGCTCGGCTCGCCACACGCCGGCCTGCTCGCCTCGCCGACGCTCGACCCGCTGCTGGCGGCGGGACGCTCGGCCTGGTCGCAGGTGCGCCGCGCCCTGACGGAGTGGGTGACCGACCCCGCCCACCGGTCCACCGTCGAACCGCTCTTCCATCCCCTTTCCGACGTGACCCTGCACCTTCCCTTCCAGGTCGCCGACTACGTCGACTTCTACTCGTCCGAGCACCACGCCCGGAACGCGGGAGCGATCTTCCGCCCGGACGCCGGAGACGTCCTCCTGCCCAACTGGAAGCACCTGCCGATCGGCTACCACGGCCGGGCCGGGACGGTCGTGGTCTCCGGCACGGACGTCGTCCGCCCGTCCGGCCAGCGCAAGGCGCCCGCCGACCCGGCTCCCGTGTTCGGCCCTTCCGTACGGCTCGACATCGAGGCCGAGGTCGGCTTCGTGGTCGGCGCGCCCTCGCGGCAGGGCAGCCCGGTCGCGCTGACCGACTTCCGCGAGCACGTCTTCGGTCTGTGCCTGCTCAACGACTGGTCCGCCCGCGACCTCCAGGCCTGGGAGTACGTCCCTCTCGGCCCGTTCCTCGCCAAGTCGTTCGCCACGTCGGTGTCGGCGTGGATCACCCCGCTGGAGGCTCTGGAGAACGCCCGGGTGACGCCCCCGGAGCGGACCCACCCCCTCCTCCCCTACCTGGACGACGCGGCGGCCGAACCGGGCGGTTACGACCTGCGCATCTCCGTCGCGCTCAACGGTCACGTGATCTCCGATCCGCCCTTCGCCACCATGTACTGGACGGCCGCCCAGCAACTCGCCCACCTCACGGTGAACGGCGCCTCCCTGCGCACGGGCGACCTGTACGGCTCCGGCACGGTGAGCGGCCCCCACCCGCACGAGCGCGGCTCCCTGCTGGAACTGACCTGGAACGGCCGTGACCCGCTGGAGCTCCCCGACGGCAAGCGCACGTTCCTGGAGGACGGCGACGTGGTGACCCTGTCGGCGTGGGCCCCCGGCCCCGGCGGAGTACGAGTGGGCCTGGGAGAGGTGAGCGGACAAGTGATCGCGGCCGAGTGAAGCACCCGGTGACAGGCCCAGCGACGGCCCCAGCGCCAGCCCCAGCAACGGGTCCGTCACCGGAGCATTGAATCGGGGCGTCGTCGTGGGCTGACTCCCGGAGTAACCGCCGTCATACTGGCGGGGGGCACGGTTCTCGTGCCGGGCCCCCCGCCCATGGCAGGCCGCACGCACGCGGGCACGCCGTACGCACCCCGTGCGCACGTGGCCCACGCCCCCTTCCCGACCAGGATCCGGAGCCCATGGCATGACTCTCTGCCTGCTCCTGCTGAGCGTCGTCGCCCTGTCCGCCGCCGTGCCGGCTCCGCGCGCGCTCACCCGGTCCGCCTGGCCCGAGCGGGAACCCGTGATCGGGCTGTGGGTGTGGCAGTGCCTGGTCGCCACGGTCCTGCTGTGCTGCCTGACCGCCCTGACCCTGGGCGCCGCCGCCGTGTTCCACACCGTCCGCGCACGGGTCTTCGCCCCCGCGCCGCCCGGGGTCTCCGAGGCGTACGACCTCTCCGCGGCCCCCTTGTGGGCCGCGACCCTGACCCTGCTGCTGGCCTGCGGGGCCGCGTGGACCACCGCGATGCTGGCCCGCGAACTCGTCGAGGCCCGTCGGCGCCGCGGCCGGGCCAGGGCCCACCTGCGTGAACGCGCCCCCGACCTGCCCGCAGGCCTGCCGTCCGCCCGGGGCCCGCTGCTGGTACTGGAGGACGAGTACCCCGACGCCTGGTGGATGCCTGGCAACCCACCCCAGTTGATCGTGACGACCGGCGCCCTGCACCGCCTCACCTCCCACCAGCTGGACGCCGTCCTCACCCATGAGCGCGGCCATGCCCGCGCCCACCACGACTGGCTGCTCCACCTGTCGACCGCCCTTGCCACCGGCTTCCCCCGCATTCCGCTCTTCTCCCACTTCTGCGACCAGACCCACCGCCTGGTCGAACTCGCCGCCGACGACACGGCGTCGCGTCGCTGCGGTCACCTGACCACGGCGCTGGCCCTGATCGAGCTGAACCAGCACCGGGGCGTCCTGTCCTGCGCCTCGAGCAACCGTCTCCTCGGCGAGCGGGTCGACCGCCTGCTCCAGCCGCCCCCGCGCCTGCTCCGCCGACAGCGGGCGCTGACGACGACGGTGGCCACGCTGGTACCGCTGCTGCCCCTGCTGATCGCCTTCGCCCCGGGACTGACCGCGCTGTCCTGACGGCGTTGCCCTGACTGCGTTGTCCCGACGTCGGTGCCCCCACAGCCTTGCCCTGACGGCGGTGTCCCGACTGGCAGATCTTGTGTGGGCCGGTCCTGTTTCCCCAGGTCACCGCATTTCCTGACGCTCCCGCAGGTGGCGCAACACTCCGGCAACACCGCTTTTCCTACCGGCTCGCTATGGTTCGAAACATGCCACCCACCGACCGCATCCGAGACCACGCCGGCCAGGGCGCGAGCACCGTCGCCGCCCACCGTGCACGTCGTCGGCTGCGCGCGGACCAGGCCCGACAGCTCGCGGACCTCCTGCGCCGCCAGCTGCTCACCGACGGCTTCCCGGACGGCACGCTCCCCCACGAGTCGACCCTCGCCGGCGACTACCGCGCCTCCCGCAACACCGTCCGCCAGGCTCTCGACCTCCTGCGGGCGGAGGGGCTGGTGGAGCGCCTGCCCGGCGTCGGCACGGTCGTCGTGGCGCAGAAGTACCCGCACGGCCTGGACCGTCTGATGGGCCTCGCGGAGACCCTGCACGAGCACGGCCACGTCACCAACGAGGTCCGCACGATGGGCCCCGTCGCCGCGCCCGCCCCGGTGGCCGACCGCCTCCACGTCCCGCCCGGCACCGACGTGCTCTACATCGAACGTCTGCGCCGTCTGGGTGGCCTCCCCCTCTCTCTCGACCTCACCTACATCCCGCTCGACATCGGTACCGCCCTGCTGGGCGCCGACCTGGAGAACACCGACGTCTTCCGGCTCCTGGAGGCTGTCACCGGGCAGCGCCTCGGGCACGCCGAGATCACCCTGGAGGCGGTGACAGCGGACGCCCACTCCGCCGCCGTACTGGAGGCACCGCGTGGCGCGGCCGTCCTGATGCTCGAACGCCTCACCCACCTCGCCGACGGCCGCCCGGTGGACCTGGAGTTCATCCGCTTCCGCGGAGACCGCATCTCGATGAGCGGCCTGCTGCACCGCTCCGTCTGACCCCTCCCGTCGGCATCACCTCCGTCCCCCTTCTCCGCCCTCTTCTCCGCTTCCTTCTCCGCCCTCAACACCTGATCGTTCGGCACGGCCTCACCGGTTCACCGCCGAACGGGATTTCTCAGAATTTCTCGGGACTTTTCTGGAGACAGCCATGACCTTGGCACCCCAGCGGGCCGACGTGCCCGTGACCATCGACGAGTCGAAGTGCATCGACGGCTGCACGCTCTGTGTGGACATGTGCCCGCTGGACTCCCTCGCCATCGACGAGAGCAACGGCAAGGCCTATATGCACGTCGACGAGTGCTGGTACTGCGGCCCGTGCGCGGCTCGCTGTCCCACCGGTGCCGTCACGGTCAACATGCCCTACCTGCTCCGGTGAAAGGCCCGAACCTCCATGAAACCCAAAGCGACAGCCGCGTCCGCCGCCCTGCTCCTGCTCCCTCTCACCGGATGCGGCAGCGCCGAGGCCGGTAGCGGCTCCACGGTCACCGTCACCGTCGGCTACCAGTCCAAGACCATCAACACCGTCACGGCGGGCACCCTGCTGCGCTCGCTCGGCTACTTCGAGAAGGAGCTCAACGCCCTCGGCGACGGCACGACGTACAAGGTGGACTGGCAGGACTACGCCACCGGTGCCCCCATCACCGCGCAGATGACCGCCGGGAAGATCGACATCGGTTCGATGGGCGACTTCCCGCTCCTCATCAACGCGGCCCGCGGAAAACAGCTCGGCAAGCCCACCCACCTGGTCTCGGTCACCGGTTACAACCTCCGCGGCGGACTCAACACCATCGTCACGGCGCCCGACTCGAAGCTCGCCTCCATCGAGGACCTCAAGGGCAAGAAGGTCTCCACCAGCATCGGTTCCGCTGCCGACGGCACCCTTGTGCGGGCCTTGCAGCGCGCCGGCATCGACCCGGCCAAGGGCATCGAGAAGCTCAACCAGCAGCCGGCCGTCGGGGCGTCGGCCCTCTCCGCGGGCAGCGCCGACGCGCTCTCACAGTTCGTCGCCTGGCCCGGCCTGCTCGCCTACCAGGGCAAAGCGAAGGCGCTGTACGACGGCGCCCAGTTGGACCTGCCCACCTTCCACGGGGTCACCGCCCGCGAGGACTTCGCGAAGAAGCGCCCGGCCGTGCTGGAGGCGTTCCTGAAGGCGCAGTCGGAGGCCACCGACTACCTCGACACGCACCCGGTGGCCGCCGCCGAGAAGGTCGCCGAGGCCACCGGCCTGCCCGCCGAGGTCGTGTACCTCTACAACGGCGCCCACGGCATCTCCACCTTCGACCCGGCCGTCAAGCCGCAGCTCGTCGCCGCGCTCAAGGAGGACGTCTCGATCCTGGAGGCGGCCAAGCTGACCGGAGACGTCGATGTGGACTCCTTCGTCGACGACCAGTACGTGAAGAAGGCGCTCGGCCCGTCCTACGCCAAGCAGCTCGCCGCCACGCCCGCACCGGCCGCGAGCGAGGTCTGGCCCAAGGACGCCTCGCAGACCCGTACCTTCAAGACGCCCGCCGAGCTGCTGGCCTACGTGGCGCAGCACAAGGACGGCATCCGCGCCGCCTACGTACCCGACGCCACCACCGGCACCCTGTGGTTCGCCGACAAGGCCGTGTGGGTGGCCGACGGCGCGACGCTCGTGCCGTTCGTCGCCCCGGCGACCGCCCAGGCCTACGTCGACGCCCATGGCGGCGCCCGCGTCGTCACGTATGCCGACGCGCTGGGGCGGGCGTCGTGACCCGGTATGCGCTGCGGGTGGCCTCGGTGGGGGTCGCCCTCGGCCTGTGGCAGCTGCTGACCAGCCTGAACATCGACCTGTGGTTGCGTTTCTCGCAGTTCCCCACGGTCGCCGACGTGGCCCGCGCCTTCGGCGAGCGCCTGGCCGGCGACGACTACTGGACCGACCTCACCGACAGCCTGACCCGCATCGTCACCGGATTCCTCCTGGCCGCCGTCCTGGGCGTGGCCACGGGCGTGCTCGTGGCGCGCTCGCGTCTCGCCGAGGACCTGCTCGGACCGATCCTCGAAGTCGTCCGCCCGATTCCGGCGATCGCCCTGGTGCCCGTCGCGATCCTGCTCTTCCCCTCCAACGAACAGGGCATCGTCTTCATCACCTTCACCGCCGCCTTCTTCCCGGTCCTGGTCTCCACCCGGCACGCGGTCCGCGCACTGCCCCCCGGGTGGGAGGAGGCGGTCCGCACCATGGGCGGCGGCCGGTGGCGGATCCTCGGCTCGGTCGTCCTGCCCGGGGCGCTGCCGGGCATCTTCGGCGGTCTGTCGGTCGGCATCGGGGTGTCGTGGATCTGTGTGATCTCCGCCGAGATGATCTCCGGTCAGTACGGCGTCGGCTACCGCACCTGGCAGGACTACACGGTTGTCGACTACCCGGGGGTGTTCGTCGGCATGGTCACGATCGGCGTGCTCGGCTGGGCCACGTCCACGGCCGTGGAACTCCTCGGTCGCCGCCTCACCCGCTGGTTGCCCCGCACCTCGTACGTCCCCACCGGCCGGACCCGGCCGAAGAGTCCCCGATCGGCCGCTCCGGCACCGGTGGCCTCGCCCGCCGTCTCTGCCGTCCCCACCGGACCCGAACCCGAGGAGGCGCGCGATGAGCACCTCGTCTGAGACCCGCGAGACCACCGGTACGGACACCGCCGAGGCGGCCACCACCAAGGCCACCCGTACGGCCACCACCAAGGCCACCGATACGGCCGTACGCGGTACCCGGCTCACCCTCCGCGCGGCCACCCTCGGCCGCCCCGACGCCGCCGCCCTGGCCGATGTCGACCTGGACGTCCCGCCGGGCGAGATCCTCACCGTCGTCGGCCCCTCGGGCTGCGGCAAGTCGACGCTGCTGCGCACGCTGGCCGGACTGCTGCCCACGCTGACCGGAGCCGTGGAGCAGGACGGCCGGCCGATCGACGGACCGGCGGCGGACCGCGCGCTGGTCTTCCAGGAGGACGCCCTGCTCCCCTGGCGCACCCTGCTGGCCAACGTCGAACTGCCCCTCGCCATCCAGGGCTCACCGCGCGCGGAGCGCAGGCAGCAGGCCGCGGCCTGGCTCGAGCGGGTCGGCCTCGCCGACCGCGCCCGGCAGTTGCCGCACCGCGTCTCCGGGGGCCAGCGCCAGCGGGCGCAACTGGCCCGGGCCCTCGCCGCGGGCCCGCGCGCCGTCCTCATGGACGAACCCTTCGGCGCCCTCGACGCCCAGACCCGCGCCGGCATGCAGGACCTGCTGGTGGAGGTGCTGCACGGCACGGGCGCGACCGTCGTCTTCGTCACCCACGACGTGGACGAGGCCCTGTTCCTCGGCGACCGCGTGGCCCTCCTCGGCGCGGGCCGCCTGGTCGCCGTACGGGACGTGCCGCGTCCACGGGACCGCGCCGCGCATGACGACCCGGCGCGCGTGGCGCTGCGGCGCGATGTCCTGACCTCACTGAGCATCTGAAAGGCACCCCGGTGGACACCCTCCCGCAGATCCCCACGCTCGACGACGCCGAGGAGCTGACCTGCGACGTCCTCGTCATCGGTGGCGGTACGGCCGGCACGATGGCGGCCCTGACCGCCGCCGAGCGCGGCGCGGACGTCCTGCTCCTGGAGAAGGCCCATGTCCGCCACTCCGGGGCGCTCGCGATGGGCATGGACGGCGTCAACAACGCGGTCATCCCCGGCCGCGCCGAGCCCGACGACTACGTCGCCGAGATCACCCGCGCCAACGACGGCATCGTCGACCAGTCCACCGTCCGCCAGACCGCCACCCGCGGCTTCGCCATGGTGCAGCGCCTGGAGTCGTACGGCGTGAAGTTCGAGAAGGACGAGCACGGCGACTACGCGGTCCGCCAGGTCCACCGGTCCGGCTCCTATGTGCTGCCCATGCCGGAGGGCAAGGACGTCAAGAAGGTGCTGTACCGGCAGCTGCGGCGGCGCGAGATGCGGGAGCGGATCCGTATCGAGAACCGGGTGATGCCGGTGCGCGTGCTGACCTCGCCAGAGGACGGGCGTGCCATCGGAGCGGTCGGCTTCAACACCCGCACGGGGCGGTTCGTCACCGTCCGCGCGGGCGGGGTGGTCCTCGCGACCGGCGCCTGCGGCCGCCTCGGCCTGCCCGCCTCCGGCTACCTGTACGGCACGTACGAGAACCCCACCAACGCCGGCGACGGCTACGCCATGGCCTACCACGCGGGCGCGGAACTGACCGGCATCGAGTGCTTCCAGATCAACCCGTTGATCAAGGACTACAACGGCCCTGCCTGCGCGTACGTCGCCAACCCCTTCGGGGGCTACCAGGTCAACCGGCACGGCGAACGCTTCGTCGACTCCGACTACTGGTCGGGCCAGATGATGGCCGAGTTCGCGGCGGAGGTCGCCAGCGACCGGGGCCCGGTGTACCTGAAACTGAGCCACCTCCCCGAGGAGTCGATCTCGGCCCTGGAGTCGATCCTGCACTCCACCGAGCGTCCGACCCGGGGCACCTTCCACTCCGGGCGCGGTCACGACTACCGCACGCACGACATCGAGATGCACATCTCGGAGATCGGCCTGTGCGGCGGTCATTCGGCCTCGGGCGTACGGGTGGACGAGCACGCCCGCACGACCGTCCCCCGTCTGTACGCCGCCGGTGACCTGGCCTGCGTCCCGCACAACTACATGATCGGCGCGTTCGTCTTCGGCGACCTGGCCGGCTCCGACGCGGCCCGGTACAAGGCGTACGACGGTGAGCTTCCCGCTGACCAGCTGCGCGAGGCGCACGAGTTGATCTACCGCCCGTTGCGCAACCCGGAGGGTCCGCCGCAGCCCCAGGTCGAGTACAAGCTGCGCCGTTTCGTGAACGACTACGTGGCCCCGCCGAAGTCGGGCGCTCGGCTGTCGTTGGCCCTGGAGGCCTTCGAGCGGATGCGTGGCGACATCGCCGAGATGGGCGCCCGCACCCCGCACGAGCTGATGCGGTGCGCCGAGGTCTCCTTCATCCGTGACTGCGCGGAGATGGCCGCGCGCGCCTCGCTGGCCCGTACCGAGTCCCGCTGGGGTCTCTACCACGACCGCCTCGACCACCCTCGCCGCGACGACGCCTCCTGGTTCCATCACCTCGATCTGCACAAGTCCCCCTCTGGCGCGATGGAGTTCACGGCCCGGCCGGTGGCTCCGTATCTGGTTCCGGTCGACGAGTTCGCCCCCGTCGGCGGCCCGTCCCGGCCGCTCGGCGAAGTCCACCCCGAGGACGTGGCCACGGCCGGTTCACGGGACCTTGCGCCCGTCGCCGCCGGGGCCGAGGCAGCCGCCCCGCAGTCCACGGACGCCTCGGCGCCTCAGACGCCCGAGCCTGCCCTCGATCAGTCCTCCTCTCAGTCGTCCTCTCAGTCGTCCGTTCGTCTCCTCGAACTCGTCGCCCTGGCCGAGGACGAGCCCGAACTCGACGCCCTGCTGTCCTACTTGGCCGATCCGGTGGCCGCTGTCCGGCGCGAGGCCGTCGCCGTCCTCACCGAGACCGTGCCGTCGGGCACCGGGCCGGCCCTCGCCGAGGCGCTGCGCGACCCCGCCGGGGAGGTGCGTGCCGCCGCGGCTGCCTCGCTGCGTGAGCTCGTCGAGACCCTGCCGGCGGAACCTGCCCTGCGAGACGGCCTCGCCGCCGCGCTCGCGGAGCCCGACCCCGTCGTCCGTGCCGCGGCCCTGGACGTGCTGCGCGCCCTGCGCCTCGGTGACGCCGCCCTGTTCGCCGGCTCTCTCACCGACGCCGACATCGCCGTCCGTATCGAGGCCGTCCGCGCCCTGGTCTCCGTCGACGCCGCCGAGGAACTGGCCCGCGCGGCGACCGCCGACCCGTCCCGCGAGGTCCGCGTCACGATCGCCAAGTCCCTGGCCACGGTGGCGGCCGGCCGCCTGAGCGACACCTCACCGTCCGACGCCGCCTCGATCTCCGGCCCGGACTCCTTCTCCGGCCCGGACTCCGACTCCGGCCCGGACTCCGACTCCGGCCCGGACTCCGACTCCGGCCTGGACTCCGACTCGGCCTCCGGCACCGGCGGCAGCACCGGATCCGCTGCGGATGCAGGCATCGCCCCCGAGCGTGACGCCGTCCACGCGGCCCTCGTCGGGCTCGTCGACGACCCCGATGCCTTGGTGCGTGCCGCCGCCTACGGGGCGTTGGGCACCACCGGCTGCCCGGTGCCCTTCGCCGCGCGAGCCGTGAGCGCCCTGACGGACCCCGCCTGGCAGGTCCGCGCCGGTGCCGCCACCGCGCTGTCAGTGGCGCACCCCGAGACGGCCCTCCCGGTCCTCGCCAAGACCCTGACCGACCCGAATGCCGACGTCCGCAAGGCCGCCGTCCTGGCCCTGACCCGGCACCGCGCCTCGGAAGCCGCCCGCGCGGCCCTCGCCACGGCGACGACGGACTCCGACGCGGACGTCAGGGCGTATGCGACGCGCGCTCTATGACCAGCTCACGCGCCGCTTCGTACCGCCCCCCGGCCGACTTCCATGGCGCCCGCGCCGCCCGGTCCTCGGCCCCAAGTCCCCCGGCCCTCAGTCTCCGGCCCCCGGTACCCAGCCCCCTGGTGAATCCCGTCCTCTACATCCAGTCCTCGGGCTCCGGCTCCTGGTCCATCTCGGGCCAGTAGTCCGGAGCACCCGGATCCGTTGCGGTAGTCCGCGCGGTGCCAGGAGCCGGGGTCTCAGCAGGCCCCGGAGCGGCGGTGTCCGGTGTCCCGCCCAGTGCGGCCAGGACCGCGACCACGCCCTCCCCGTACGTCACCAGCTTCTTCTCGCCGACCCCGCTGATGCCGCCGAGCTGCTGCACCGAGGTCGGCCAGACCGTGGCGATCTCCCGGAGCGTGGCGTCATGGAAGATGACGTACGCCGGGACGCCCTGTTCACGGGCCTGCTCGGCGCGCCAGGCACGCAGGGCCTCGAAGGCCGGCAGCAGTTCCTCGGGCAGCTCGGCCGCGGCGGCCTTGGACTTGCTCCTGCCGGAGGAGGAAGAGCCCGACGCCTTCGACGTCGCCGGTTTCTTCGGCTCCTTGCGCAGCGGCACGTCCCGCTCGCGGCGCAGCACCGACCCGCTGGCCTCCGTCAGCACCAACGTGCCGTACTCCCCCTCGACCGCGAGCAGCCCCTGCGCCAGCAACTGCCTTATGACGCCGCGCCATTCACCCTCGGAGAGGTCCTCGCCGATGCCGAACACCGACAGCTGGTCATGGTCGAACTGGATCACCTTGGCCGAGCGCTTGCCCGTCAGGATGTCGATGATCTGCACCGCGCCGAACTTCTGCCCGCGCTCCCGCTGGAGCCGCACCACCGTCGACAGCACCTTCTGGGCCGCGACGGTGCCGTCCCAGGTCTCCGGTGGCGTGAGGCAGGTGTCGCAGTTGCCGCAGCCCGCCGGATCCGGTTGCTGGCCGAAGTAGGCGAGGAGCTGGCCGCGGCGGCACTGGGCGGTCTCGCACAGCCCCAGCATCGAGTCCAGGTGCGCGGCGGCCCGCCGCCGGAAGGCTTCGTCACCGTCACCGGACTGGATCAGCTTGCGCTGCTGTATGACGTCGTTGAGGCCGTAGGCCATCCAGGCCGTGGAGGGCAGTCCGTCGCGGCCGCCACGCCCGGTCTCCTGGTAGTAGCCCTCGATCGACTTGGGCAGGTCGAGGTGGGCGACGAACCGTACGTCCGGCTTGTCGATGCCCATGCCGAAGGCGATGGTCGCGCAGACGACCAGGCCGTCCTCCCGCAGGAACCGGGACTGGTGCGCGGCGCGCGTGCCCGCGTCCAGACCCGCGTGGTACGGCACCGCCTCGACGCCGTTGCGGGAGAGGAACTCGGCCGTCTTCTCCACGGAGTTGCGAGAGAGGCAGTACACGATGCCGGCGTCGCCCGCGTGCTCCTCGCGCAGGAAGCTCAGCAGCTGCTTCTTGGGGTCGGCCTTAGGCACGATCCGGTACTGGATGTTGGGCCGGTCGAAGCTCGCCACGAAGTGCCGGGCCGACGGCATGTTCAGCCGCTGGGTGATCTCCTCGTGCGTCGCGCGCGTGGCCGTCGCCGTGAGTGCGAGCCGCGGGACGTCCGGCCAGCGCTCGCCGAGCAGCGAGAGGGACAGGTAGTCCGGGCGGAAGTCGTGGCCCCACTGGGAGACGCAGTGCGCCTCGTCGATCGCGAAGACCGAGATCTTGCCGCGGGAGAGGAGATCCAGGGTGGAGTCCAGGCGCAGCCGCTCCGGCGCCAGGTACAGCAGGTCCAGTTCGCCTGCGAGGAACTCGGCCTCGACCACGCGCCGCTCGTGGAAGTCCTGGGTGGAGTTCATGAACCCGGCGTTCACGCCGAGCGCCCGCAGCGCGTCCACCTGGTCCTGCATCAACGCGATCAGTGGCGAGACGATGATGCCTGTGCCGGGCCTGACCAGCGCGGGGATCTGGTAGCACAGTGATTTGCCGCCGCCGGTCGGCATGAGGACGACCGCGTCCCCGCCCGCCACCACGTGCTCGATGACCGCTTCCTGCTCGCCGCGGAAGGCGTCGTATCCGAAGACCCGGTGCAGCGTGGCCAGGGCCTCGCTCTCGGTCCGCTCCGGTGTCCCGGTGATACCTGTCATCTCGCTGATCCCGCCCGTCCCGCCCATCGACTGGTCCCCCGTACGTCGTCCCTCGACCACTGCCTCCACGATAGGGGTCCGGACTGACAGCATCGGAGTTATCCACAGGCTCGTTCCGGTGACTCCGGGTGACGGACGGGCGGAAAACCCCGGACCCGATCGCCCGTACGACGCCGACGGGCCCGGTTCCCACCTGGGGAACCGGGCCCGTCTTACAGGCACACGCGGGTCGGCGCACCTGAGCGGAGCGCCTCAGCGTGGAGCGCCTCAGCGCACGAACACTCCCGCCTGGTTCGCCAGGTCCAGGAAGTACTGCGGAGCCACACCGAGCACCAGCGTGACCGCCACGCCCACCGCGATCGCCGTCATCGTCAGCGGTGACGGAACGGCGACGGTCGGGCCCTCGGGCTTCGGCTCGCTGAAGAACATCAGCACGATGACGCGGATGTAGAAGAACGCCGCGATCGCCGACGAGATCACGCCGACCACGACCAGCGGGGCCGCGCCACCCTCGGCCGCCGCCTTGAACACGGCGAACTTACCGGCGAACCCGGAGGTCAGCGGGATGCCGGCGAAGGCCAGCAGGAACACCGCGAACACGGCCGCCACCAGGGGTGACCTGCGTCCGAGTCCGGCCCACTTGGACAGGTGGGTCGCCTCGCCGCCGGCGTCGCGCACGAGGGTGACCACCGCGAACGCGCCGATCGTCACGAACGAGTACGCGGCCAGGTAGAAGAGCACCGACGAGACGCCGTCCGGGGTGGTCGCGATGACACCCGCGAGGATGAATCCGGCGTGCGCGATGGACGAGTACGCCAGCAGCCGCTTGATGTCGGTCTGCGTGATCGCGACGATCGCGCCGCCCAGCATGGTGACGATCGCGACGCCCCACATGACCGGCCGCCAGTCCCAGCGCAGGCCGGGCAGGACGACATAGAGCAGGCGCAGCAGCGCGCCGAAGGCGGCCACCTTGGTCGCCGCGGCCATGAAACCGGTGACGGGGGTCGGCGCACCCTGGTAGACGTCGGGCGTCCACATGTGGAACGGCACCGCGCCCACCTTGAACAGCAGTCCCATGACGATCATCGCGGCGCCGACGAGGAGCAGTGCGTCGTTGCCCATGGTGTCGGCGAGCGCCGGATTCACGTTCTGGACGGTGCCGTCGACGACCTGCGCGATCGTGCCGTACGACACCGAGCCCGCGTACCCGTACAGCAGTGCGATGCCGAAGAGGGTGAACGCGGAGGCGAACGCGCCGAGGAGGAAGTACTTGACCGCGGCCTCCTGTGACATGAGCCGCTTGCGGCGGGCCAGTGCGCACAGGAGGTACAGGGGCAGCGAGAAGACTTCCAGGGCGATGAAGAGGGTCAGCAGGTCGTTGGCCGACGGGAAGACCAGCATGCCGGCGACCGCGAACAGCAGCAGCGGGAAGACCTCGGTCGTCGTGAATCCGGCCTTGACCGCGGCCTGTTCGCTGTCGCTGCCGGGCACGGAGGCCGCCTGGGCGGCGAAGGAGTCGACCCGGTTGCCGTGCACCTCGGGGTCGAGGCGCCGTTCGGCGAAGGTGAACAGGGCGACCAGGGAGGCCAGCAGGATCGTGCCCTGAAGGAAGAGGGCCGGTCCGTCGACCGCGATCGCGCCCATGGCCGCGATGCGTGCCTTCGTGGTGCCGTATCCGCCCTCCGCCAGCGCGACCACCGCGGCGAAGGCGGCGGTCAGCGCCACGACGGATACGAACAGTTGTGCGTAGTAGCGGTGCTTGCGCGGCACGAACGCCTCGACCAGCACTCCGATGATCGCCGCGCCCACGACGATCAAGGTGGGCGACAATTGCCCGTACTCGATCTTGGGCGAGTCGATCTTCGAGATCGGTTCGGCCGCGGTTGCCGCCGTTGTCCACAGGCTGTGGACGGCTGATGCGCTCACTTGGCCGCCTCCACCTCGGGCTGGGGGTCCTTCTTGTGCACGTCGGACAAGGTCTGCTTGACCGCCGGATTCACGATGTCCGTGACGGGCTTCGGGTAGACGCCCAGGAAGATCAACAGCACGATCAGCGGGGCGACGACCACGAGCTCACGCGGGCGGAGGTCGGGCATCGCCGAGACCTCGGGTTTCACCGGGCCCGTCATCGTCCGCTGGTAGAGGACGAGGGTGTAGAGCGCGGCGAGGACGATGCCGAAGGTGGCGACGATGCCGATCGCCGGGTAGCGCGCGAACGTGCCGACCAGGACCAGGAACTCGCTCACGAAGGGCGCGAGTCCCGGCAGCGAAAGCGTCGCCAGACCGCCGATCAGGAAGGTGCCGGCGAGCACCGGGGCGACCTTCTGCACCCCGCCGTAGTCGGCGATGAGCCGCGAGCCGCGCCGGGAGATCAGGAAGCCGGCGACCAGCATCAGGGCGGCCGTCGAGATGCCGTGGTTGACCATGTAGAGCGTCGCGCCGGACTGGCCCTGGCTGGTCATCGCGAAGATGCCCAGGATGATGAACCCAAAGTGCGAGATCGACGCGTACGCCACCAGCCGCTTGATGTCCCGCTGGCCCACGGCGAGCAGCGCCCCGTAGATGATGCTGATCACCGCAAGGACGAGGATGGCGGGCGTCGCCCACTTGCTCGCCTCCGGGAACAGCTGGAGGCAGAACCGGAGCATCGCGAAGGTGCCCACCTTGTCGACGACCGCCGTGATGAGCACGGCGACCGGGGTGGTCGCCTCACCCATGGCGTTGGGCAGCCAGGTGTGCAGCGGCCACAGGGGCGCCTTCACCGCGAAGGCGAAGAAGAAGCCCAGGAACAGCCAGCGTTCGGTGTTCGTCGCCATGTCGAGCGTGCCGTTGGCGCGGGCCTCGGCGATCTCCGTGAGCGAGAAGTTCCCGGCGACCACATAGAGGCCGATCACCGCGGCCAGCATGATCAGACCGCCGACCAGGTTGTACAGGAGGAACTTCACGGCCGCGTACGACCGTTGCGTGGACGCCGCCTCCTCTCCGTGCTCGTGGGCACGGTCCCCGAAGCCGCCGATGAGGAAGTACATCGGGATCAGCATGGCTTCGAAGAAGATGTAGAAGAGGAAGACGTCGGTCGCCTCGAAGGAGATGATCACCATCGCCTCGACGGCCAGGATCAGGGCGAAGAAGCCCTGCGTCGGCCGCCAGCGCTTGCTGCCCGTCTCCAGTGGGTCGGCGTCGTGCCAGCCCGCGAGGATGATGAACGGGATCAGCAGTGCGGTCAGCGCGAGGAGCGCGACCCCGATGCCGTCCACGCCCAGCTCGTACCTGACCCCGAAGTCCTTGATCCAGGAGTGGGATTCGGTGAGCTGGTAGCGGCCGCCGTCCGGGTCGAAGCGGACCAGGACGACGATCGCCAGAGCGAGTGTCGCCAGGGAGAACACCAAGGCCAGCGATTTGGCGGCGTTGCGCCGGGCGGCCGGTACGGCGGCCGTGACGACCGCCCCGATCGCCGGGAGCGCCGCCGTCGCTGTCAGCAGAGGAAAGGACATCGGTATCAGACCGCCCTCATCAGCAGGGTCGCGGCGATGAGGACCGCCGCACCGCCGAACATCGAGACCGCGTACGACCGCGCGAAGCCGTTCTGGAGTCGGCGCAGCCGTCCGGAGAGGCCGCCGACCGAGGCCGCCGTGCCGTTGACGACTCCGTCGACCAGGGTGTGGTCGACGTAGACCAGGGAGCGCGTGAGGTGCTCGCCGCCTCGGACCAGGACGACGTGGTTGAAGTCGTCCTGGAGAAGGTCGCGCCGGGCGGCCCGGGTCAGCAGCGACCCGCGCGGGGCGACGACCGGGACGGGGCGTCGGCCGTACTGGGCGTAGGCGACCGCCACGCCGATGACGAGCACCACCATGGTGGCGAGGGTGACCGTCAGGGCGCTGATCGGGGAGTCGCCGTGGCTGTGGCCCGTGACGGGCTCCAGCCAGTGCAGGAAGCGGTCGCCGATGCTGAACAGGCCGCCCGCGAAGACCGATCCGAAGGCCAGCACGATCATCGGGATGGTCATGGACCTGGGCGACTCGTGCGGGTGCGGCTCATGCCCCTCGGCGTCGGGCTGCCAGCGCTTCTCGCCGAAGAACGTCATCAGCATCACGCGCGTCATGTAGTACGCGGTGATGGCCGCGCCGAGCAGGGCGCAGCCGCCGAGGATCCAGCCCTCGGTGCCGCCCTTGGCGAACGCCGCCTCGATGATCTTGTCCTTGGAGAAGAAGCCGGACAGGCCCGGGAAGCCGATGATGGCGAGATAGCCGAGCCCGAAGGTGACGAAGGTGACCGGCATGTAGGTGCGCAGGCCGCCGTACTTGCGCATGTCGACCTCGTCGTTCATGCCGTGCATGACGGAGCCGGCGCCGAGGAACAGCCCGGCCTTGAAGAAGCCGTGCGTCACCAGGTGCATGATCGCGAAGACGTAGCCGATGGGGCCGAGCCCCGCGGCCAGCACCATGTAGCCGATCTGTGACATGGTCGAGCCGGCCAGCGCCTTCTTGATGTCGTCCTTCGCGCAACCGACGATCGCACCGAACAGCAGCGTGACGGCGCCGACGACGGTGACGACCAGCTGCGCGTCGGGTGCGCCGTTGAAGATGGCCGCCGAGCGGACGATCAGGTACACGCCCGCCGTCACCATCGTCGCCGCGTGGATGAGGGCCGAGACCGGGGTGGGGCCCTCCATCGCATCCCCGAGCCAGGACTGGAGCGGTACCTGGGCGGACTTGCCGCAGGCGGCGAGCAGCAGCATCAGGGCGATGGCGGTCAGCTTGCCCTCGCCGGCGTCACCCGCGATGCCGGGCTCGCCTTCCGTCCCCAGCAGCGGGCCGAAGGCGAAGGTCCCGAAGGTGGTGAACATCAGCATGATGGCGATCGACAGGCCGATGTCGCCGACGCGGTTGACCAGGAAGGCCTTCTTCGCGGCGGTGGCGGCGCTGGGCTTGTGCTGCCAGAAGCCGATGAGCAGGTAGGACGCGAGCCCGACGCCCTCCCAGCCGACGTACAGCAGCAGGTAGTTGTCGGCGAGGACGAGCAGCAGCATCGCCGCCAGGAACAGGTTCAGGTAGCCGAAGAAGCGGCGGCGCCGCTCGTCGTGCTCCATGTACCCGACCGAGTAGAGGTGGATCAGCGAGCCGACGCCGGTGATCAGCAGCACGAACGTCATCGACAGCTGGTCGAGGCGGAAGGCGACGTCCGCCTGGAAGCCCTCGACCGGGATCCAGCTGAACAGGTGCTGCGTCAGCGTCCGGTCCTCGGCGTCCTTGCTCAGCAGGTCGCTGAAGAGGATGACGCCGAACACGAAGGAGGCGGACGACAGGAGCGTGCCGATCCAGTGGCCGACGGCGTCGAGCCGGCGGCCGCCGACCAGAAGGACGGCCGCTCCGAGCAGGGGCGCCGCGATGAGCAGCGCAATCAGGTTCTCCACGTTTCTTCCGACCCCTTACAGCTTCATCAGGCTGGCGTCGTCGACCGAGGCCGAGTGGCGGGAACGGAACAGCGACACGATGATCGCGAGTCCGACCACGACCTCCGCGGCGGCGACGACCATCGTGAAGAAGGCGATGATCTGGCCGTCGAGATTGCCGTGCATCCGGGAGAAGGTGACGAACGCGAGGTTGCAGGCGTTGAGCATGAGCTCGATGCACATGAAGACGACGATCGCGTTGCGCCTGATCAGCACGCCCGTGGCACCGATCGTGAACAACAGGGCCGCGAGGTAGAGGTAGTTGACGGGGTTCACTTCGACGCCTCCTCGGTCCGCTTCAGGTGTGGCGGCTCGATCGCGGACCGCTCCAGGCGCTCCTCGGCACGCTGCTCCAGGGCCTTGAGGTCGTTCAGCGCCTCGGTGGACACGTCCCGGATCTGACCGCGCTCGCGCAGCGTCTTGCTGACCGTGAGCTCCGACGGGGTGCCGTCGGGCAGCAGACCCTGGATGTCCACGGCGTTGTGCCGCGCGTACACGCCCGGCGCGGGCAGCGGCGGTACGTGCTTGCCCTCACGGACACGCTGTTCGGACAGCTCCCGCTGGGTCTTGGCCCGCTCGGTGCGCTCGCGGTGGGTGAGCACCATGGCGCCGACGGTGGCCGTGATGAGCAGGGCGCCGGTGATTTCGAAGGCGAAGACGTACTTGGTGAAGATGAGGGTGGCGAGGCCCTCCACGTTGCCGTTCGCGTTCGCCTCGGCGAGGCCGTTGAACTCCGTCAGCGAGGCGTTGCCGATGCCGGCGATCAGCAGGATGCCGAAGCCGAGGCCGCTGACGAGGGCCAGCCAGCGCTGGCCCTTGATGGTCTCCTTCAGGGAGTCCGCCGCGGTGACGCCGACGAGCATCACCACGAACAGGAACAGCATCATGATCGCGCCGGTGTAGACGACGATCTGCACGATGCCCAGGAAGTAGGCGCCGTTGGCGAGGTAGAACACCGCCAGGACGATCATGGTGCCGGCGAGGCAGAGCGCGCTGTGCACGGCCCTCTTCATGAAGACGGTGCACAGGGCGCCGATCACCGCGACGGCGCCGAGCACCCAGAACTGGAAGGCCTCGCCGGTCGAGGTGGAGTAGGCGGCGAGTTGCGCGCTCATCGGCCGACCACCTTCCGCGACGCCGGCTCGTCCGGACCGGACGTGGCGGCGGCCTCCTGCGGGTCCTCGCCCTTGGAGACGGCCGGCTGCCGTTCCGTACCCGGCGCCGCCTCCGTCACCAGACCCCGGTAGTAGTCCTGCTCGTCCGTACCCGGGTAGATCGCGTGGGGCGAGTCGACCATGCCCTCTTCGAGGCCGGCGAGCAGTTGCTCCTTGGTGTAGATCAGGTTGGCGCGGCTGGAGTCGGCGAGCTCGAACTCGTTGGTCATCGTCAACGCGCGTGTGGGGCATGCCTCGATGCACAGGCCGCACAGGATGCAGCGGGCGTAGTTGATCTGGTACACCCGCCCGTACCGCTCGCCCGGCGAGTAGCGCTCCTCGTCGGTGTTGTCCGCGCCCTCGACGTAGATGGCGTCGGCGGGGCAGGCCCAGGCGCACAGCTCGCAGCCGACGCACTTCTCCAGGCCGTCCGGATGGCGGTTGAGCTGGTGCCGTCCGTGGAACCGGGGAGCTGTGGTCTTCTGCTGCTCCGGGTACTGCTCGGTCAGCCGCTTCTTGAACATGGCCTTGAAGGTCACGGCGAAGCCGGCCACGGGGTTCTGGAAACCGGGCTTGGTCTCCTTGGGCTCCTCAGCCATCGGACGCCTCCTTTCCATCCAGCGATCCGTCACTCACAGTGTCCACTCCACCACTGACAATGAGCTCTCGCTCCTGGTGCGGGCGGCGCCTGGGCACCGGCGGCAACTCCTGTCCCGGCAGTGGGGGTACGGGGAACCCGCCCGCCATCGGGTCGAAGCCGGCGGGCTCGGCGGGGGCCTGTGCTTCCTTGCCTGCGTTGCGGAACATGTCCGCGATGAAGGACAGCAGCAACAGGACCAGGACGCCGCCGCAGACGTAGAGGGCGATCTCGGCGAAGTCGTAGTTCTCGTTGCGCAGGGTCCGTACGGTCGCGACGAGCATCAGCCACGTCACCGAGACCGGGATCAGGACCTTCCAGCCGAGCTTCATCAACTGGTCGTAGCGGACGCGGGGCAGTGTGCCGCGCAGCCAGATGAACAGGAACAGCAGGAGCTGCACCTTGGCGATGAACCAGAGCATCGGCCACCAGCCGTGGTTCGCGCCCTCCCAGAAGGTGCTGATCGGCCAGGGAGCCCGCCAGCCGCCGAGGAAGAGCGTGGTCGACACCGCCGAGACCGTGATCATGTTCGCGTACTCGGCGAGCATGAAGATCGCGAACTTGATCGACGAGTACTCGGTGTTGAAGCCGCCGACCAGGTCGCCCTCGGACTCCGGCATGTCGAAGGGGGCGCGGTTGGTCTCGCCGACCATCGTGACGATGTAGAGGATGAAGGAGACCGGCAGCAGCAGGATGTACCAGCGGTCCTGCTGCTGCTCGACGATCGTCGACGTCGACATCGACCCCGAGTAGAGGAACACCGAGGCGAACGCGGCGCCCATGGCGATCTCGTAGGAGATCATCTGCGCGCAGGACCGCAGACCGCCCAGCAGCGGATACGTGGAGCCGGAGCTCCAGCCAGCCAGCACGATGCCGTAGATGCCGATCGATGCGCACGCGAGGATGTAGAGCATCGC
Organism: Streptomyces sp. NPDC102259; assembly: GCF_044766465.1. Taxonomy (NCBI): domain Bacteria; kingdom Bacillati; phylum Actinomycetota; class Actinomycetes; order Kitasatosporales; family Streptomycetaceae; genus Streptomyces; species Streptomyces sp. NPDC102259. The sequence goes on from NZ_JBIWMA010000017.1 coordinate 70,028, forward strand.
GATCGGCAGGTCGGTCAGCTGCATCGTGGTGCGCTGGCCGAAGATCGAGACCTCGTTGCCGGCCGGGCCGAAGGGGATCACCGCGATCGCCATGAAGGCCGGGATGGCCGCGATGATCGGCGCGAGGATGTACACCACCTTGTCCGCGCGCTTGACGACGAGGTCTTCCTTCAGCATCAGCTTGATGCCGTCGGCGAGGGACTGGAGCATGCCCCAGGGACCGTGCCGGTTGGGGCCGACGCGCAGCTGCATCCAGGCGACGACCTTCCGCTCCCAGACGATGGCGAACAGCACGGACAGCAGCAGGAAGGCGAAGCAGAAGACCGCCTTGACGACGACCAGCCACCAGGGGTCGCGGCCGAACATCGAGAGGTCTTCAGCGGCGAAGTACGGGCTCATGCCTCCACCTCCTTGGGGGCGTCGGCGATGAGCGTCGCCGGGCCGATGCGGACAAGGGCGCCGGGTGTCGCCCCGGAGTCGGAGGCGACGCCCGCGCCCGTGGAGTTGAGCGGGAGCCAGACCACCCGATCGGGCATCGGAGTGATCAGCAGCGGGAGTTCGACCGACCCCGCGGGCCCGGTCACGGCGAGGACGTCGCCGTCCTTGACGCCCACCTCGGCGGCCGTCGCGGGCGACACACGCGCGTGTGCGGCGTGCCGCGTCCCGGCGAGCGCCTCGTCGCCCTGCTGGAGGACACCCTGGTCGAGCAGCAGGCGGTGCCCGGCGAGGACGGCCTCCCCCGCGGCGGGACGCGGCAGATGGGCGGCGGTCTCGAGGGGCTCGGTGGCCCGCGGCCCGTCCCACGCGCCGAGCCGGTCGAGCTCCCCGCGCGCGGTGCGCAGGTCCGGCAGGCCGAGATGGACGTCCATGGCGTCGGCGAGCATCTGGAGCACGCGCGCGTCGGAGGGCGCGGGACGGCGTGTCATCTGGTCGGGCTTCAGTGCCGCCTCGAAGAAACGGACCCGGCCCTCCCAGTTGAGGAAGGCGCCCGCCTTCTCGGCGACCGCGGCCACCGGGAGGACGACATCGGCGTGCTCGGTGACCTCACCGGGCCGCAACTCCAGCGACACGACGAAGCCTGCCTCGGCGAGCGCCGTACGCGCGCGTGCCGGGTCGGGCAGGTCCGCGACCTCGACGCCCGCGACGAGCAGCGCCTGAAGCTCGCCGGACGCTGCGGCCTCGATGATCTGCCCGGTGTCCCGGCCGTGGCGGTGCGGAAGTTCGGCCAGGCCCCAGGCCGCAGCGACCTCCTCACGCGCGCGTGGGTCGGTGGCCGGACGGCCGCCCGGCAGCAGCGACGGCAGGGCGCCCGCCTCGATCGCGCCCCGCTCGCCCGCCCGGCGCGGAATCCACACCAGTCGGGCGCCGGTCGCCGAGGCGGCCCGTACGGCGGCCGTGAGACCACCGGCCACACCGGCCAGCCGCTCGCCGACGACGATCACCGCGCCCTCGGCCCGCAGCGCCTCGGCGGCCCTGCCGCCCGCGTCCTCCAGGCCGACGCCGCCCGCGAGCGCGTCCAGCCACTCCGTCTCGGTGCCCGGCGCCGCCGACAGCAGCGTGCCGCCCGCCTTCGCCAGACCCCGGGTCGCGTGCGTGGCCAGCGAGAACACCCGCTGTCCGTGCTTGCGCCAGGCCTTGCGCAGCCTCAGGAAGACGCCGGGCGCCTCCTCCTCCGACTCGAACCCGACGAGCAGGACGGCGGGCGCCTTCTCCAGGTAGGTGTACGTGACGCCCGTACCGTCGAGGTCACGGCCTCGACCGGCGATGTGGGCGGCCAGGAAGTCGGCCTCCTCGCCGCTGTGCACGCGCGCGCGGAAGTCGATGTCGTTGGTGTCGAGCGCCACGCGCGTGAACTTGCTGTACGCGTAGGCGTCCTCGATGGTGAGGCGGCCGCCGGTCAGGACACCGGTCCTGCCACGCGACGCCAGCAGGCCCTGAGCCGCGATCTGCAACGCCTCCGGCCAGGAAGCCGGTACGAGGTCACCCTCGGCGTTGCGCACCAGAGGCGTCTCGAGCCGGTCCCGCTGCTGGGGGTACCGGAACGCGAAGCGCCCCTTGTCGCAGATCCACTCCTCGTTGACCTCGGGGTCATTGGCGGCCAGGCGCCGCATGACCTTGCCGCGCCGGTGGTCGGTGCGCGTGGCGCAGCCGCCGGAGCAGTGCTCGCAGACCGACGGCGAGGAGACCAGGTCGAAGGGCCGGGAGCGGAATCGGTACGCCGCCGAGGTCAGTGCGCCGACCGGGCAGATCTGGATGGTGTTGCCGGAGAAGTACGACTCGAAGGGGTCGCCCTCGCCGGTGCCCACCTGCTGGAGCGCGCCCCGCTCGATCAGCTCGATCATCGGGTCGCCCGCCACCTGGTTGGAGAACCGGGTGCAGCGTGCGCACAGCACGCACCGCTCACGGTCGAGCAGCACCTGTGTGGAGATCGGCAGGGGCTTCTCGTACGTCCGTTTCCTGCCCTCGAAGCGGGACTCGGCCTGGCCGTGCGACACGGCCTGGTTCTGGAGGGGACACTCGCCGCCCTTGTCGCAGACCGGGCAGTCCAGCGGGTGGTTGATGAGGAGCAGCTCCATCACACCGTGCTGTGCCTTCTCGGCCACCGGCGAGCTGAGCTGGGTCTTCACCACCATGCCGTCCGTACACGTGATCGTGCAGGACGCCATCGGCTTGCGCTGGCCCTCGACCTCGACGATGCACTGCCGGCACGCGCCGACCGGATCGAGGAGGGGATGGTCGCAAAAGCGTGGGATCTCGATGCCGAGTCGCTCGGCGGCCCGGATGACCAGGGTGCCCTTGGGCACGCTGATCTCGGCGCCGTCGATCGTCAGCGTGACGAGATCCTCCGGCGGGACCGCCGCCTCGCCGCCTCCGGAGGGAGCGCTGGTGGTCACCGTCATGCGTTCACCTCCGTGTGCTTGTCCGCCCAGACCGTCGACTTGGCCGGGTCGAAGGGGCAGCCGCGGCCCGTGATGTGCTGCTCGTACTCCTCGCGGAAGTACTTGAGCGAGGAGAAGATCGGCGAGGCGGCCCCGTCGCCGAGGGCGCAGAAGGACTTGCCGTTGATGTTGTCGGCGATGTCGTTGAGCTTGTCGAGGTCGGAGAGGGCTCCCTTGCCGGCCTCGATGTCCCGCAGCAACTGCACGAGCCAGTACGTTCCTTCACGGCACGGGGTGCACTTGCCGCAGGACTCGTGGGCGTAGAACTCGGTCCACCGGGTGACGGCTCGCACGACGCAGGTCGTCTCGTCGAAGCACTGGAGGGCCTTGGTGCCGAGCATGGAACCGGCGGCGCCCACTCCTTCGTAGTCGAGAGGGACGTCGAGGTGCTCCTCGGTGAACATCGGCGTCGAGGAGCCGCCCGGTGTCCAGAACTTGAGCCGGTGCCCGGGTCGCATGCCGCCGCTCATCTCGAGGAGCTGGCGGAGGGTGATGCCGAGCGGGGCCTCGTACTGGCCGGGGCCGGCGACATGGCCGCTGAGCGAGTAGAGCGTGAAGCCCGGGGACTTCTCGCTTCCCATCGACCTGAACCATTCTTTGCCGTTTTGCAGAATCGCGGGAACTGACGCGATCGACTCGACGTTATTCACCACAGTCGGGCACGCATAGAGGCCCGCGACAGCAGGGAAAGGAGGGCGCAGCCGCGGTTGCCCACGGCGGCCTTCGAGCGAGTCGAGCAGCGCGGTCTCCTCACCGCAGATGTACGCGCCGGCGCCGGCGTGCACGGTGAGTTCGAGATCGAGTCCGCTGCCCAGGATGTTCTCGCCGAGGTAGCCCGCCGCGTAGGCCTCGCGCACGGCCTCGTGCAACCGCCGCAGAACGGGGACGACTTCACCACGCAGATAGATGAAGGCATGAGACGACCTGATGGCATAGCACGCGATCACGATGCCCTCGATGAGGCTATGCGGGTTCGCGAAGAGGAGCGGGATGTCCTTGCAGGTCCCGGGCTCCGATTCGTCGGCGTTGACAACTAGATAGTGCGGCTTTCCATCACCCTGGGGAATGAACTGCCATTTCATTCCCGTCGGGAATCCCGCGCCGCCCCGCCCTCGCAGACCGGAGTCCTTGACGTACGCGATCAGGTCGTCCGGGGACATGGCGAGCGCCTTGCGGAGGCCCTCGTACCCTTCGTGCCTTCGGTAGACGTCCAGGCTCCAGGACCGGTCCTCGTCCCAGAAGGCCGACAGCACGGGTGCGAGCAGCTTCTCCGGGCTGCTGCCTTTCAACTCGGGTGCCAAGGTCATCACTCCCCCTCCTCGGCGGTAGGCCCTGCCGGGTGGGCCGGGTCGGAGGCCGACGTGTCCTGAGGCGCGTCGTGCGAACTCTGGTGCTCCGCGGGCGACGGCTCGTGCACCGCCCCGTCCTGCGGCTCGTCGTGCGGCCCGCCGTCCCGCGGGTGGACCACGCGCGCGGGTGCGGTCTCTCCCCTTGCCAGGCGAAGACCCACCAGCGACGCCGGTCCCGCACTACCGCTCGCCTCGACGGCTCCGTCCCGCTCGTCGGGGAAGCCCGCCAGGATCCGCGCGGTCTCCTTGAAGGTGCACAGCGGCGCACCGCGCGTCGGCGAGACGGTGTGACCGATCCGCAGGTCGTCCACCAGGCGCTTCGCGCTCTGCACGGTCTGGTTGTCGAAGAACTCCCAGTTGACCATCACGACCGGCGCGAAGTCACAGGCCGCGTTGCACTCGATGTGCTCCAGGGTGATCTTGCCGTCGTCGGTGGTCTCGCCGTTGCCGATGCCCAGGTGTTCCTGGAGCTGTTCGAAGATCGCGTCGCCGCCCATCACCGCGCACAGCGTGTTGGTGCAGACACCCACCTGGTAGTCACCGCTGGGGCGGCGGCGGTACATGGTGTAGAAGGTGGCGACCGCGGTGACCTCGGCCGTGGTCAGTTGCAGCACGTCCGCGCAGAACTGCATCCCGGTGCGCGTGACGTGTCCCTCCTCCGACTGCACGAGATGCAGCAACGGCAGGAGCGCGGACCGGGAGTCGGGATAGCGGGCGATGATCTCGCGCGCATCCGCCTCCAGCCGGGCCCGGACGTCGTCCGGGTAGGCGGGCGCGGGCAGTTCGGGCATGCCCAGGCTGACGCCCCGCTCGGAAGAAGAGGTGGTCACCGGTCGACGCCTCCCATGACGGGGTCGATGGAGGCTACGGCGACGATGACGTCGGCGACCTGGCCGCCCTCGCACATCGCTGCCATGGCCTGAAGGTTGGTGAAGGACGGGTCCCGGAAGTGGACCCGGTAGGGGCGGGTGCCTCCGTCGGAGACGGCGTGCACCCCGAGTTCGCCCTTGGGTGACTCGACGGCCGCGTACGCCTGTCCCGGCGGGACGCGGAAGCCCTCGGTCACCAGCTTGAAGTGGTGGATCAGGGCCTCCATGGAGGTGCCCATGATCTTCTTGATGTGGTCGAGGGAGTTGCCGAGACCGTCGGGGCCCAGGGCGAGCTGGGCGGGCCAGGCGATCTTCCGGTCGGCGACCATGACGGGGCCGGGCTGCAGCCGGTCCAGGCACTGCTCGACGATCCGGAGCGACTGGCGCATCTCCTCCAGGCGGACCAGGAAGCGGCCGTAGGAGTCGCAGGAGTCTGCGGTCGGGACATCGAAGTCGTATGTCTCGTAGTCGCAGTACGGCTGCGCCTTGCGCAGGTCGTGCGGGAGGCCGGTGGACCGCAGGATCGGGCCGGTGGCGCCGAGGGCCATGCAGCCGGCCAGGTCGAGATACCCGACGTCCTGCATACGGGCCTTGAAGATGGGGTTCCCGGTGGCGAGCTTGTCGTACTCCGGGAGGTTCTTCTTCATCTTCTTCACGAACTCGCGGATCTGGTCCACCGCGCCGGGCGGCAGGTCCTGGGCGAGTCCGCCGGGGCGGATGAACGCGTGGTTCATCCGCAGGCCGGTGATGAGCTCGTAGATATCGAGAATCAGTTCACGATCACGGAATCCGTAGATCATGATCGTGGTGGCACCGAGTTCCATGCCGCCGGTGGCGATGCACACCAGGTGGGAGGACATCCGGTTCAGCTCCATCAGGAGCACCCGGATGATCTTGGCCCGCTCGGTGATCTGGTCCTCGATGCCGAGGAGCTTCTCGACGGCGAGACAGTAGGCGGTCTCGTTGAAGAAGGACGTCAGGTAGTCCATGCGCGTCACGAACGTGGTGCCCTGGGTCCACGTGCGGTACTCGAGGTTCTTCTCGATACCGGTGTGGAGGTAGCCGATGCCGCAGCGGGCCTCGGTGACCGTCTCGCCCTCGATCTCCAGGATCAGGCGGAGCACCCCGTGGGTGGAGGGGTGCTGGGGCCCCATGTTGACGATGATGCGCTCGTCGTCGGCGCGGGTCGCGGACTGGACGACCTCGTCCCAGTCGCCACCGGTGACCGTATATACAGCGCCCTCGGTGGTCTCACGGGCGGATGCTGACTGCGTGCTCATGAGTACGACCTCCGCTGGTCCGGAGCCGGGATCTGGGCGCCCTTGTACTCGACGGGGATACCGCCGAGGGGATAGTCCTTGCGCTGCGGGTGGCCCTGCCAGTCGTCCGGCATCATGATCCGCGTCAGGGCCGGGTGACCGTCGAAGACGATCCCGAAGAAGTCGTAGGTCTCGCGTTCGTGCCAGTCGTTGGTGGGATACACGGAGACCAGGGACGGGATGTGCGGGTCGGCGTCCGGGGCGCTGACCTCCAGGCGGATCAACCGGTTGTGGGTGATCGAGCGCAGGTGGTAGACGGCGTGCAGCTCGCGCCCCTTGTCGTTCGGGTAGTGCACGGCGCTGACGCCGGTACAGAGCTCGAAGCGCAGGGCCGGGTCGTCGCGCAGGGTGCGGGCGACACGGAGCAGGTGCTCGCGCTCGATGTGGAACGTGAGCTCGTCGCGGTCGACGACCGTCTTCTCGATCGCGTTGGCGGGGAGCAGACCCTGCTCCTCCAGCGCGCCCTCGAGTTCGTCGGCGACCTCGTCGAACCAGCCGCCGTAGGGCCGGCTCGCCGACCCTGGGAGCCGGATGGAGCGGACCAGGCCGCCGTATCCGGAGGTGTCGCCGCCGTTGTCGGCGCCGAACATGCCGCGCTGGACGCGGACCTCCTCGCCGCCCTGGCCGCGCTGGCCCGGGAGGTTGGAGGCGGAGAGATCCTTCTCGGGGTTCGTCCCGTTCGCCCCATCGGCCCCGTTCGCCCCGGTCGAGGAGCCGTTCGCTCCGTTCGACGAGCCGTTCGCGCCGTGGGTGCCGTTCGCGTCGCTCACCGCAGCAGCCCCTTCATCTCGATCATGGGCAGGGCCTTGAGCGCCGCTTCCTCCGCCTCGCGGGCCGCCTCCTCGGCGTTCACGCCGAGCTTGGTGTTCTGGATCTTGTGGTGGAGCTTGAGGATCGCGTCCATCAGCATCTCGGGGCGCGGCGGGCAGCCCGGGAGGTAGATGTCGACGGGCACGATGTGGTCGACGCCCTGGACGATCGCGTAGTTGTTGAACATGCCGCCGGAGGAGGCGCACACGCCCATGGAGATGACCCACTTGGGGTTCGGCATCTGGTCGTAGACCTGCCGGAGCACCGGCGCCATCTTCTGGCTCACCCGGCCGGCGACGATCATCAGGTCCGCCTGGCGGGGCGAACCCCGGAAGACCTCCATACCGAAGCGCGCCAGGTCGTAGCGGCCGGCGCCGGTGGTCATCATCTCGATGGCACAGCAGGCGAGGCCGAACGTGGCGGGGAAGACGGACGCCTTGCGCACCCAGCCCGCGGCCTGCTCGACGGTGGTCAGCAGGAATCCGCTCGGCAGCTTTTCTTCGAGTCCCATGGTTAAAGGCCCCTCAGTCCCATTCCAGGCCGCCGCGCCGCCATACGTACGCGTACGCGACGAAGACGGTGAGCACGAAGAGCAACATCTCCACGAGCCCGAAAACACCCAGGGCGTCGAAGGTGACGGCCCAGGGGTAGAGGAAGACGATCTCGATGTCGAAGACGATGAAGAGCATCGCCGTCAGGTAGTACTTGATGGGGAAGCGCCCGCCGCCGGCCGGCGTGGGGGTCGGCTCGATACCGCACTCGTAGGCCTCGAGCTTGGCGCGGTTGTACCGCTTCGGCCCGATCAACGTGGCCATGACCACGGAGAAGATCGCAAAGCCTGCCCCGAGGGCTCCCAGTACGAGGATGGGCGCATACGCGTTCACCGCTCCTCGCTCCTCTCAGTCGGCACTGACTGCTGGCGATGACGTCGGACTGAGCAGCCCCGCAAGGTCGGCGAACCCCGCCCGTCCCGGCGAAGATCGCGAACATGTGAAGCAGGTCACAAGCCCAACTGCCTCGCATCTTATGCCCGCCGCTCTGTGATCTGCGACACGGGGTATTACACAAGCTTTGTGATCTCCACCACCTGACGAAGGATCATGAAGTCATATCGACGGTGATCTTCATACGTGAAGCGTCAGAGTGATCACAAGAAGTGACATTTGCGCTCGTCACCACAGGAATCGCGGGTCGTCTCCATATCAAGAAGCTTCCCTTGCATGCAAATTGGCGATGGACGCAGGGCCCTGATAGAGGCACGCATTCACACATCAGAGGGAGACGGAGCCGCGGTGTGGACGCGTGTACGCGTTCACAAGCGGAGGCGGAGGCGCCGGACGCGCGAGACGCGGCCGCACCGGTGACCGTTCCGTGACCTCCGCCACATCCGTGAGGGGCGCCTAAGAGCGGGGCTTGGCCAACGGTCTCAAGCGGTGGTAGGTGGCGGGCAATCCGGGCGTAACGACGAAAGTCCATGATCACAGGCTTGATCACCCGCGTCCGCAATGTCCGTTACGGCGTCAATAAAGAACCCGGGTCAGGGAATTTGGGGCGCCCATTGAACAACTGTGGCGCAGCACACGTTTCTTGAAGGTATGGAGGAGCCCCTGATACCGGTTGTACCCATGTCCCTCACCGCTCACATACGCAGCCACCGGAAACCCCGCCGCAGCGCGTCGACGATCGCGATGCGGGCCGGAGTCGCCAGTGGTGTCCTCGGCACGCTGGCCGTCGCCACAGCAGCTGGCTCGGCCAACGCCGCCGAGCCGGTGACGCAGACGCTCGAACTGCCCGTCCTCACCGGCGACCTGGCTGCCCAGGTCGCGCAGTCCGCTCAGGCCACGCAGCAGGCCGCAGCGAACTACCAGCTTCAGGCCGAGCGCGACGCGGCCGCCACCGCAGCCGCCAAGGAGGCCAAGAAGGACCTCGCCGAGGCCAAGGCCGAGGCGAAGAAGAAGGCGGAGGCCGCCCGCAAGGCCGCCGCCGAGCGAGCCACGCGCGCCGCCGAGCGGACCACGCTCATCTCGACGTCGAGCAGCAGCAGCTCCGACAGCACGAGCAGCTCCACGGCGACCGGTTCGGCCGCGGCCGTCATCGCCTTCGTGAAGGCGCAGATCGGCGACGCCTACGTCTCCGGCGGCACCGGCCCGAACTCGTGGGACTGCTCGGGTCTCATGCAGACCGCCTTCAAGCAGGTCGGCGTCGACCTGCCGCGCGTCTCCCAGGACCAGTCGACCTTCGGCACCCAGGTGTCGCTGGACAACCTGCTGCCGGGCGACATCCTCTACTGGGGAAGCGCGGGCAGCGCGTACCACGTGGCGGTGTACGTCGGCGACGGCATGTTCGTCGGCGCGCAGAACCCGTCCACCGGTGTGGCCGAGAAGCCGATGTCCTACGACCCGCCGACCGGCGCGGTACGGGTGCTCTGACACCCTCGGGCGCCCCCTCCTGAGGGCACCTCACGCACGCAAGGGCCGCAGCCGCTCGGGGGCAGCGGCCCTTCGGGCACTCCCGGCTCGCCCGGCGGACACCCGCGGTCCCGCGAGCCGCTCTTCCGACGCGCACGGGCTCAGCGGCCGCCTCCAGAACGCGCGCGGGGGCATCCAGTTGCCACCAGAACGCGCGTAGAGGCCTTCAGCTGCCTCCAGGACGCGCGTCGAGGCTCCCGCCGTCTCCCCCGTCTCCCGGACGCGCGTAGAGGCCCCGGGCCGTCTCCCTGGCGTCCAGGGCGCGTCGGCCGGCTTCGTGGTGCGCACGGGCGCTCCGGTCGGACCCTATTGGCCGTGCGCGGCGCCCTTCGTGGTGTCGGCGGGCCGGCGGGAAGAGGTCTTCGCGCCGGTCCGCCGGTCCGCCGGTGCCCCGGTTCCGGAGGGGCCCAGCCGTGGTCAGGCCTTCGGGGCCACCTTGCTCAGGCCGTTGATGATGCGGTCCATCGCGTCGCCGCCCGTGGGGTCCGTCAGGTTGGCGAGCATCTTCAGGGTGAACTTCATCAGCAGGGGGTGGGTCAGACCGCGCTGGGTCGCGATCTTCATGACCTTCGGGTTGCCGATGAGCTTCACGAAGGCGCGGCCCAGTGAGTAGTACCCGCCGTAGGTGTCCGCGAGGACCTGCGGATAGCGCTGAAGAGCCAGTTCGCGCTGGGCGGGGGTGGCGCGGGCGTGGGCCTGCACGATGACGTCGGCGACGATCTGACCGGACTCCATGGCGTAGGCGATGCCCTCGCCGTTGAAGGGGTTCACCAGGCCGCCGGCGTCGCCGACCAGCAGCAGACCCTTGGTGTAGTGGGGCTTGCGGTTGAAGGCCATGGGGAGGGCGGCGCCCCGGATCGGGCCGGTCATGTTTTCGGGGGTGTAACCCCAGTCCTCCGGCATGGACGCGCACCAGGCCTTGAGGACCTCGCGCCAGTCGAGCTCCTTGAAGGAGTTGGAGGTGTTGAGCACACCCAGGCCGACGTTCGAGGTTCCGTCGCCCATGCCGAAGATCCAGCCGTAGCCGGGCAGCAGACGGTCCTCACCCGGGCCCCGGCGGTCCCACAGTTCCAGCCAGGACTCCAGGTAGTCGTCCTCGTGGCGCGGGGAGGTGAAGTAGGTGCGGACCGCGACGCCCATCGGGCGGTCCTCGCGACGGTGCAGGCCCATCGCCAGCGAGATCCGGCTGGAGTTGCCGTCGGCGGCCACCACGAGCGGGGCGCGGAAGACGACTTCGCGTTTCTCCTCGCCGAGCTTGGCGTGCACACCGGTGATGCGGCCGGTGCGGTCGTCGACGATCGGGGCGCCGACGTTGCAGCGCTCGTAGAGGCGGGCGCCGGCCTTCTGGGCCTGGCGGGCGAGCTGTTCGTCGAAGTCGTCCCGCTTGCGGACGAGTCCGTAGTCGGGGAAGGAGGCGAGATCCGGCCAGTCCAGCTGGAGGCGGACCCCGCCGCCGATGATGCGCAGGCCCTTGTTGCGCAGCCAGCCGGCCTCCTCGGAGATGTCGATGCCCATGGCCACGAGCTGTTTGGTGGCTCGCGGGGTGAGGCCGTCGCCGCACACTTTCTCGCGCGGGAACTCGGTCTTCTCCAGGAGGAGTACGTCGAGTCCGGCCTTGGCGAGGTAGTACGCGGTCGTGGAGCCGCTCGGCCCCGCGCCGACGACGATCACATCGGCGGTGCTTTCGGAGAGGAGCTCGTTCACGACGGTCACGGCGGGATCTCCCCAAGTTCGGAATCTTCGTGCCGACCGGCACTGGACATGGGCAGTCTATTCAGCAGAATTGATCACCCGGCTGAAGGGCTGCCCCGTGAACCGAGCTCTCCCCGTAGTACGGCTGCGTGTCCCCACGGACGAGGACGCGCTCAGCTGGCACCGGGTCTTCGACGACCCGGACGTGATGGAGTTCCACGGCGGCAGGTCCGCGGAGCTGTCCGCCTACGAGGAACTCACCGCCCGCCAGCGCCGGCACGACGCCGAGCGCGGCTTCTGTCTGTGGACGATGTTGGACCGGGACGACCGGGTCATCGGGTTCACGGGCGCCCAGCCGTGGCCGCAGCAGTGGGGCCCCGAGGGCGAGATCGAGATCGGATGGCGGCTCGGGCGGGAGCACTGGGGGCAGGGATACGCCACGGCGGCCGCGCAGATGACGCTGGAGCGGGTGCGGGCGGCCGGGGTGCCGGGGGTGGTGGCCATGGTCGACGCGCGCAACGCGCGGTCCATCGCCGTCACGGAGCGGCTGGGCATGCGGCTCGCGGAGGTCTTCACGGTGCCGGAGTCGCAGCGGGAGGGGCGCTGCTACCGCCTCGCCTGGTGACCCCCGGCACCCCACCCGTCAGTGACTCTCTGTAGTCGTTGGCTACAGAAAGACACTCGGCCCTTCCGGACGGCACCTCCGGGCGGTTACCCTTCCAGTACCGCTGGGGGTGACATTTGTGCTCATACCACCCAAACCATCCGACGTGCGCGTACCGAGACTCGTCGGTCTGATGGCCGTGGACGCGCGCGAGGCGGCCGCGGCGCAAGGCGTGCTGCTGGCCGCACCGGACCGGCCCGAGTTCCACCGCGCGGTCGTGGACTACGTCGTACGGCAGTACCCGCCACCCGGTGTCGAGATACCGCGCGGCGCCGTCGTCACCGTCTGGTTCGAATTCGGCGAAGGAGAGGGCGGCGGAGGCGCGGGCGTGCGTGAGCCTCGGGTGCCCAGACCGGGCGGGGGCGGGTTGCAGCGCGAGCTGGACCGGTCCGGACATCCCTTCGAGGCGATCACCAGATGACGGGCAGGGCGGCCGACGCCCGGCCCGAGCCGCACCGAGGCTCAAGAGAGGTGGGCCTCAGGCCTCCTTGAAGCCCCGGTGCAGGGTCACCACGCCGCCCGTCAGGTTGCGCCAGGCGACCTTCGACCAGCCAGCCTTGCGCAGGTGCTCGGCGAGGGCGGGCTGGTCCGGCCAGGCGCGGATGGACTCGGCGAGGTAGACGTAGGCGTCCGGGTTGGAGGACACCGCGCGGGCGACCGGGGGCAGCGCGCGCATCAGGTACTCGGTGTAGACGGTGCGGAAAGGCGCCCAGGTCGGGTGCGAGAACTCGCAGATCACGACGCGTCCGCCGGGCCGGGTCACCCGGTACATCTCGCGCAGGGCCGCGTCGAAGTCCTGCACGTTGCGCAGGCCGAAGGAGATGGTGACGGCGTCGAAGACGTCGTCCTTGAAGGGCAGTCGCGTGGCGTCCCCGGCGGTGAACGGCAGCCAGGTGTGGTTCCTCTTCCCGACCTGGAGCATGCCGAGGGAGAAGTCGCACGGGACGACATAGGCGCCGGTCCGCGCGAAGGGGAGAGAGGACGTCGCCGTACCCGCGGCGAGGTCCAGGACCTTCTGGGCGGGGCGGGCGTCGACCGCCTTCGCGACCTCCTTGCGCCACCTCCGGTCCTGGCCGAGCGACAGGACGTCGTTGGTCAGGTCGTACCGTTCCGCCACGCGGTCGAACATCGAGGCGACTTCGTGGGGCTGCTTGTTCAGGGAAGCACGGGTCACCCGCCCATTGTGGCAGCCCCCTCCTCACCGGCTCACGGCAGGAGCCTCGGCTTCTTCCGTGCCGCGACGTCCTCGACCCACCCGCAGAGCAGCACGAACAGGGCGATCAGCAGCCAGCCCACGCCGAACATGAACCACTGGCTCTCCAGCGGCAGGTACTTCTCGAACGCGGGGACGTCCCAGAACCGGTCGATCAGCGGCACGGCCAGGATCAGGGCTATCTCGTGCCAGAGGTAGATCGTCACCGCGCGCGCGTTGAAGACGGTGACGATCCGGTTCGTGCGCCGGAAGCGGGTGAGCCAGGCGAAGTCGATCCCGAAGTACGCCTTCGCCCACATCAGCAGCATGACGAAGCCCGCCGACCAGAACGCCTGCGCGAGGGGGTCCTCGTCGAGGTCGTAGGTGCCGAACTCGGCCTGGTGCGTGAGGGCGTACCAGCCGCCGAACCCGATCGCCGCGAACGACATCACGACCACCAGGGCCGGCTTCATGCGCTGGAGGACACCGTCGCGGTGCGCGAAGCCGAGCATCCAGCAGAAGAGGTACGTCGACAGGTCCCACATCGCGGTGCCCACGCGGTTGTCCGGGCCCGCCCATACGAAGGTCAGCACCAGGATCGGCGCGAGGGAGAGCGCCAGCACGGGCACCGGGGCCAGCCGGAACAGGCGCAGCAGGAGCGGGGAGAGCAGGACGAACCAGAGGTACGTCCGCAGGTACCAGAGGATCTCCCAGGCCTGCTGGCCCCAGGCGTTGCCCGGCGGGTCGCCCAGCGGCACGACCCAGTAGACGATCTCCCAGCCCGGCATCCAGTCATGGATCAGCATCGCCAGGACGACGAAGACGCCCCAGAACCAGAAGGGGGGAAGGAGCCGGCGGAAGCGGCTCTTCACCACCTTCAGCGCCGGACGCTCCAGGGACTTCGCCATCAGGGTGCCGGCCAGGCCGAACATGATCCCCATGGAGGGGAAGACCATGCCCGCCCAGGCCCAGCCGAAGGTGTGGTAGGCGACGACACGGATGAGGGCGAGGGCGCGGAGCGTGTCGAAGTAGCGGTCGCGTGGGGGAGCAGCGGGCTTGGACGGGCGCGGGGGCTCCTCCGTCACCTCCTCGGTGACGGAAGCCCGGGCCTCGGGCTCCCGGACGGCTTCCGGGTCCTGCTCCGGGCCCGGGTCCGTACCCGAGCCCGGGTCCGTACCCGCGTCCACCGCCGGCAGGGGCGCCGTCTGCTCGACGGCGACACCCTGCCCGTACTCCGCGCTCTGCGCGTACTCGGCGTACTCGGCGTACTCCTGCGGATACGGCTGCTGCGGATACGGCTGTTGCCCGTACTGCTGCGGGTACGGCTGCTGCCCGTACCCGTCGTATCCGTGCGGGTACGACGGGTACGACGGGTACGACGACGACTGCCCGGGCTCGTAGCCGTGCCCCTGCCCAGGGCCCTGACCGTGGCCGTGGCCCTGGCCGTGGCCCTGGCCGTGGCCCTGGCCCTGGCCGTGGCCCTGGCCGTGGCCCTGGCCGTGGCCCTGGCCGAAGCCCTGCTGCTCCCAGCTCATCAGCTCACCCCGGCGGGGGTGCCGACCTCGCCGGTGCGCTTCAGCTTCTGCCAGCGCAGGCGGCCGCCGGTGAGGGCGGTGATGCAGGAGTGGATGAGGACGAGGTACATCATCTGGCGGTAGGCCAGTTGCTGGAGCGGCATCATCAGCAGGTAGCGGTACTTCTCACGGTCCAGGCGGAACGCGTAGGCCGCGCAGCCCAGTTGGACGCCGAGGACCGCAAGCCAGGCCAGCAGGGCCGCCTGGAAGTCGACGAAGATCATCGAATAGATCGTGAACACGTCGATGAGCGGGGCGAAGACCGGCGTGATGATCTGGAAGAGGACCACGAGCGGCATGCCCACCCGGCCGAAGCGACCCGAAGGGCCCTTGTCGGTCAGGGACTTGCGGTGCTTCCACAGGGCCTGCATGGTGCCGTAGGACCAGCGGTAGCGCTGGGACCACAGCTGCTTCAGGGAGCCGGGCGCCTCCGTCCAGGCCTTGGCGTGCTCCTGGTAGACGACCTGCCAGCCCCCGCGGTGCATGGCGATGGTGATGTCGGTGTCCTCGGCGAGGGTGTCCTCGCTCATGCCGCCGACCTCGAGCACGGCCTCGCGGCGGAACGCGCCGATCGCGCCGGGGATGGTCGGCATGCAGCGCAGCAGGTCGTACATGCGGCGGTCGAGGTTGAAGCCCATCACGTACTCGATGTGCTGCCAGGCGCCGATGATCGTGTCGCGGTTGCCGACCTTGGCGTTGCCGGCGACCGCGCCGACGTTCGGGTCGGCGAAGGGCTGCACCAGGTGGAACACGGCGTCCGGCTCGAAGACGGTGTCGCCGTCCATCATCACGACGATGTCGTAACTGGCGCTGCGGACACCGTTGTTGAGGGCGGCCGGCTTGCCCGCGTTCTCCTGCCGGATGACGCGGACGTTCGTCATGCCGAGGGCCCTCGCCGCCTCGCGCGAGATCTCGGACGTGTCGTCGTCCGAACCGTCGTCCACGATGATGATCTCGATCGGATGGGTGCTCTTCGCCAGCGACTTCAGGGTGTTGGCGATGCACTCCTTCTCGTTGTACGCCGGGACGATCACGCTGACCGGCCGGGTGACGGTCGGCCCCCAGCTGAAGCGGCGCTTGTTGCGCTTTCTGTAGTGCCGGCGGGCCAGGATCAGCATCATCCCGAACCGGCCCATGACCGCCACGCCGACGATCATCAACCCCACCGACAGCGTCGGGACGGTCCACTCGGCGAGGGTGACCGCCGCGATCAGGGCCTTGCCCTCGTAGAGGGTCACGCCGGTGGCCTCGCGGTGGGCCGCCTGGAGGCGGTTGATGGTTCCACCGGTGCCGCCATTGCCGGCGGCCGTGCCGGTGCCGGTGCCGGTGCCGTTGGCCTCGCCGTTCGTCAGGTTGCCGGGCTGTTCGCCGGTCGCCGCGCCGGCTCCCGCCGTAGCCGTTCCGGCCGTCCCGGCCGCCGCCGTGGCTCCTGCGGTCGGCTGCTGGCCGGTCGCCTGCCGTGCCGCGGCGTTCTGCTCCTGCGTGACGCCGCTGATGGTGGTGAAGGTGTAGCCCGCGGCCTTCATCTTCTTGATGTACTCCGGCAGCGCCTTGATCGTCTGCGAGCGCTCGCCGCCCGCGTCGTGGAAGAGCACCGACGCGCCCTCGCCGTCCTCCGGCGTGGCCCCCTCGATGATCTTCGAAACGCCCGGCCTCTTCCAGTCGTCGCTGTCCGTGTCGACGAAGACGCTGGTGTAACCGTCCTCGCCGAGCTCCTTGTAGACGGGCCAGCTGTAGTTGTCGATGGCGTCCGTCTCGGAGGAGTACGGGGCGCGGAAGAGCGTCGTCGTGATGCCGGCCGCGCCCGCGAGGGCGAGCTGGGTCTGCTCCATCTCGCGGTCGACGCGGGCCTCGGACTGGTAGGAGAGGTCGACGTGGGTGAAGGTGTGGATGCCCACCTCGTTGCCCTCCTCGACCATGTCCTTCACGATGCTCGGATAGCGCGAGACCATCGAGCCCACCAGGAAGAACGTGCCGGGCACGTCGTATTCCTCGAGGATCTTCAGCACCTGGGGCGTCCAGGTCGGGTTCGGGCCGTCGTCGAAGGTCAGCGCGATGGTCTTGTCCGGCACCGAGAGGGTGGTGGCCTGGCCGCCCTGGAAGGTCAGGATCGGACCGCCGTCGAGGACCTTCTCGGGCACCTTGCTGGCGCTGGCCCCGGTGCGCACCCGCTGGTCCCCGCCGACCTCGGCGCGCAGATAGCCGTCGAGGAGCATCACGCTGGTCAGCGCGAGCAGAAGCAGCAGGGCGAGGATGACACGCGGTTTCTGGAGCGCCGCGGCCTTGCCCGCCGCCCGCGAGATGCGGGTCGGGGCACGACGGCGGCCGCGCGAGGAAGTGGTGGTCATGGGAGTGCCTGGACTCCGGTCAGTTGGCGGCCGCGGAGGCGGTCGCGGTCGGGGTGGAGCTCGGCGGCTCACCGGTGGCGACACCTGAGGGCGGAGTGCCGGTGGGCCTCGACGGCGGGGTGCCGACACCGCCCTGCGGCTGGAAGCCGCCGGGGCCGGCGTCCTGGGAACCGCGCGGGCCTCCGTTGCCGAACGGCAGCAGGGAGGACGGGGCCAGGGAGGTGCCCCAGCCCATGAAGGCGGCGCCGAGGACGACGGCGTACACAAGACAGCCGACCCCCATGAGGAGACCGATCCGGCGCAGCAGCTTGGACCTGCGTCCGGAGTTGTCAACGAACACGGGCCCCTCGGCGGAGGCGTCGTCACGTTTGCGGCCGCGACGGCTGCCGCGGGCGGCGGCACGGCTTTCGATGGCAGGCTCGGATTGCATTCCACGGATATTAGAGAGCCTTTATGTGGCACAAACTCTGCGTCACTTGTGAGAGACCCATGAGAAACAGGTGAACCTGTCACTTCCCTGAGAGATCCCCGAATCCCCTGCGCGAACCCTGCCCACCATGGGAGGGTTGATTGTCCCTTTTGGGCAGGTGGATATCACCTTTTGCGCGGTTACCTCCATGAACTGTCTGTGTATCCACTGTTCCCGCGCGATCCGCCCACTTGTGAGACATTTCCATTGAGGAAACGCGCTTTGTTTCCATGCTGAGACAGAAATCACGAGAGCGGGTGCATACGCAATGAGGAGTTTCCTGATGCCGATGGCCGGGGTCGCCTCCCTGTTTGCCTTGGCCGTTACAGGATGCTCCGCGGGGTCCGACAGCACGTCGGACGCGGCGCCACCCGCGGAGAGCGAACAGGCGAACAGTCCCTCCCCATCGAGCAGCGCCACATCGTCCAGTACCGGCACCTCCTACGCGCCCTATGTGAGCGCGGTGGAGGCGAACGACAACGACTCGGCCGGCTCGCCGACGACGTACAACCTGGCGTTCGTCATCTCCAGCGGCAGCGGCTGTACGCCGAAGTGGAACGGTACGAACGCCATCGGCGACTCCGCCGTGAAGTCCCGCATCTCGGCGCTGACCGCGTCGGGCGCCACGGCGCGCGTCTCCTTCGGCGGGGCCTCCGGCAAGGAGTTGGCGGCCACCTGTGACAGCGCGTCCGAACTCGCGGAGGCGTACGGCGAGGCGCTGGACGCGGCCGGCTCCACCCAGGCCGACTTCGACATCGAGGGCGACGAACTGACCGACTCCGACTCGGTCGCCCTGCGTTCCCAGGCGATCGCGGCCCTCCAGGAGGAGCGCCCGGACCTCGAGGTGTCCTTCACCCTCCCGGTGATGCCCTCCGGGCTGGACGCCGACAGCCTGGCGCTGCTGGCGTCGGCGAACAAGTACGACGTCCAGGTCTCCACCGTCAACCTCATGACGATGAACTACGGCGAGTCGTACGCCGGTGACATGGGCGGGTACGCGATCACGTCGGCGACGGCCGCGCAGGCACAGCTCAAGGAGGCCTTCGGGACGACGGACGCCGACGCGTGGAAGGGGATGGCGCTCACCTCGATGATCGGCACCAACGACGTCGCCAACGAGACGTTCTCGCTCTCGGACGCGGCACAGGTGCGGACGTTCGCCGAGGAGAAGGGCATCTCCTGGGTGTCCATGTGGTCGACGTTCCGCGACCAGCAGTGCGAGGACGGCTCCGCCACGGATGACGCGTTGACCAACTGCAGTGGCGTCGACCAGAGTTCAGGGGCGTTCGCCGAGGCGTTCTCGGAGTAGGACCCGGAGTTGGACCCGGCGTTGGACTCGGCGTTGGACTCGGAGCAGGACTCGGAAGGGTCGGTGGCACAGCCTCGCGCCCCTGGGGGGCGGCTCACCGACGGCGGTGCACCAGGCGGCCCTCGATCACCGTCGCCACGCAGGTCGCGGCTCCCAGGTCGGCCAGGGCCGCCTCGTCGGGCACGTCGAAGACGGCGAAGCGGGCGGCGGAGCCGCGTTCCCTGGGCGGGGCGAACTCCACCGGCAGGCCGCAGGCGTACGGATCCAGCGAGGGCACACCGCCGGGGCTTCCGAGCCGGCCCACCACCGCCAGGCCGGAGCGGGCCACCGCGTCCCGCACCGCGCGTCGGCGCAGTTCCTCGCAGGCCACCGCGACCGTGCCGTGGGCCAGCATGCGCTGCACCCCGCGCCGGGCGCTCGCGCCCCAGCGGGCGTCGTCCGGGGCCAGCGCCGTGAGCGCGTCCCCGGTCAGCGGCCCGGTGCCCAGCTCGTCGGCCTCGCGCGGGTCGGGGTGGTAGGCCCCCTCCAGCAACTCCGTGCCGTGCGGATTGACGAGACCGGGCGTCAGGATGCCGGGCCACCGGCGCACCCGCGCCGACGGATACGCGGCGACGAGCTGCTCCAGCGGGCCGGCCTCGGCGATCCGGGCGCCCTCGACGGCGAGGGCCCGGCCCCTGGAGTCGGCGTGAATCGTCTGCAAGAGGGCCCTAGTTGGAAGCGAGGAGCTTCAGCTCGGGGTGGGCCGTGCCGCCGGCGATCGCGGTCGACGAGATGTGGGACATGACCCGCTCGTCCACCGGGTCGTTCGCCGGGTCGTCGTGCACGAGGAGGTGCTCGTACGTCGTCGCGCGCTGGGCGGGGACGCGGCCCGCCTTTCGGATCAGGTCGATGATCTCGAGGCGGTTGGAGCGGTGCTTGGCGCCGGCCGAGGAGACGACGTTCTCCTCCAGCATGATCGAGCCGAGGTCGTCCGCACCGTAGTGCAGGGAGAGTTGGCCGACCTCCTTGCCCGTCGTCAGCCACGAGCCCTGGATGTGCCGGACGTTGTCGAAGAACAGCCGGGCGATCGCGATCATCCGCAGGTACTCGAAGAGGGTCGTCTGGGTGCGGCCCTTCAGGTGGTTGTTCTCGGGCTGGTACGTGTACGGGATGAAGGCCCGGAAGCCGCCCGTCCGGTCCTGCACGTCACGGATCATCCGCAGGTGCTCGATGCGCTCGGCGTTGGTCTCGCCGGTGCCCATCAGCATGGTGGACGTCGACTCGACGCCCAGCCCGTGCGCGGTCTCCATGATCTCCAGCCACCGCTCGCCGGACTCCTTGAGCGGGGCGATGGCCTTGCGGGGACGGGCCGGGAGCAGCTCGGCGCCGGCGCCGGCGAAGGAGTCGAGGCCGGCGGCGTGGATACGGGTGATGGCCTCCTCGACCGTCACCTTCGAGATCCGCGCCATGTGCTCGACCTCGGACGCTCCCAGCGAGTGGATCACCAGCTGCGGGAACGCCTTCTTGATGGCCGCGAAGTGCTTCTCGTAGTACTCCACCCCGAAGTCCGGGTGGTGGCCGCCCTGGAACATGATCTGCGTACCGCCGAGCTCGACGGTCTCGGCGCATCGCCGCAGGATGTCGTCGAGGTCGCGCGTCCAGCCCTTGGCGGTGTCCTTCGGGGCCGCGTAGAAGGCGCAGAACTTGCACGCCGTGACGCACACGTTCGTGTAGTTGATGTTCCGCTCGATGATGTACGTGGCGATGTGCTCGGTGCCCGCGTACAGCCGGCGGCGTACGGCGTCGGCGGCGGCGCCGAGCGCGTGCAGGGGGGCGTCGCGGTAGAGGTCGAGGGCCTCTTCCGGGGTGATCCGCCCGCCGTCCGCGGCACGGTCGAGCACAGACTGGAGGTCGGCCTTCTCGGGCACCGGAGCGTCCCTTTCGTCAAGGGTTGTGGACGGACCGAACCAGCCTACGCCAGCGGTCGCGGCACCCGGACGTCAGGCTGCGTACGCACCGATCAGCAGCCCGGCGAGAGTCCCGACGAGCATGAACGGCCCGAAGGCGATCGTCGTCCTGCGTCCGGCCCGTCCCGCGACGGCCAGCGCACCGCCGTACAGCGCCCCGAGCAGGAACGCGGCGAACGTGCCCAGCATGACCGTCGCCCAGCCGTACCAGCCGAGGACGGCGCCCATCGACAGTGCCAGCTTCACGTCGCCGTAGGCCATGCCGCCGGGGTTGACGAGGTGCAGCACGAGATATCCACCGCCGAGGGCGAGCGCGCCGAGCAGGGCCGTCGTCCAGTCGCCGGCGTGCTCGGGCAGCAGCGCGGCCGGGCCCAGCAGGGCGAGGGCGGCGGCCGCGAGCGGGAGGGTGAGCGGATCGGGCAGCCGGCGCACCCGCAGGTCGACGGCGGCCAGCAGTACCCCGGCCGGCGCGAGCAGCAGCCAGACGACGAGTTCGGGCCGGACACCGGTCGCCGCGGCGAGCGCGCCACAGACGACAGCGGTGAGCAGCGAAAGCCCGACACCACCGGGCGCGTCCGCCCCCGACCCCGACCCTGGTCCTGGCCCCGACCTCGACTCCGGCCCTGGCCCCGACCCCTGCCCCGGCTCGGTGCACCGGTCGCATCCGGCGCGTCCGAGCCACCCCCGGATCGGGTGTCCGTCCGGGCAGGTCGCTCGCCAGCCGCCGTCTCTCTCCTCCCACGGCACGGAGAACCGGTGGACGGCCCGGGGCAGCAACGCCCCCGCGAGGGCGCCCCAGAGGGCCGCGATCGTGACCAGTGCCAGGTCACCGGGAGGTGTGGTCATCGACGGAGATCCTAGGGATGCGGAGGGACGCTGACACCGGCGCGTCCTCATGAAGCCTGCACGGAATCGGCCACGAAGAACCGCGCAAGGGGTCGAACGTCCGTGCCATCATCCCCGGATGCGGCAGGAAGAACGGGGGCCCGGATGGCACTTCTCCCGGTGAGCCGGGCGACGTTGGAGTCCGACGCCAGGGTGCTCGCGACGGTGCGCGCGATCGGTGAGCGCCGTGGCGTGGACTACACGGACGACGCGGCGGTGAGCGAGTTGCTTGCGGAACGGCGGCGAGCCCTCGAAGCCACCCAGCGCGGACCGCTGGTGTGGGTGGGAGGCCTCACCCTGGTGGTGGGTGTGCTCTGGCCCTTCCTGGCGCAGATGGTCCCGGCGCTCTCCGAGCGGCTCCCGCTCTCGTACGCCCCGGCCGGTCCCCTCCTCGTCGTCGCCGCGGCCACGCTGAGCGCCGTACGCATCCGCTGGAAGCGCGCGTTGGTGCACGGCACGCTCGTCGGCTACCGGGAGGTCATCGGCGTGGCCCGGGCCCACGGGCTGCCGGTGACGCACGTACCGGCGTGGCTGGAGGGCAGGTCGTACGGCGGGACCGGGAAGGGAGCCGCGCCGGTGCCCGCGTACGGGACCGTCCGGGCGGAGGACAGCGGGACGCGGACGCCTCCGCCGGGGTCGACGGCTCCCTCGGCGACCTGGGCGGCGCCGGACCCGTCCTCGGTGAGCCCCGGGGCGGCACCGCAGCCGCCGACGCGGACGTCCGCCCCGATCCCTCCGAAGCCCGCCGCCGTCCTCTCCTACGAGCAGACCGCCGACGAAGGCGGCCTGCACGACGAGGGCGGCTGTCTGCTGCTGTTCGGCGGGGTGCTGGGTACGGCGTGGGGGGTGTCGCAGGACATGCCGGTCGCCGTCGTCGGTGGTCTGCTCCTGGTCCCGCTCGCCGTACGCGTGTGGGTGCTGGGCAGCCGCCAGGGCAGGGAGAAGGCTCGGCTGCGTCAGGAGGCGCTCGCCTACGTCCGGACGATCGCGGCGGCCCAGGCGGCCGGCGCGCAGGCGCCGGAACTGTCTCCCGTGCTACGGAAGTTGCTCGAGGAGGAACAGGGGGCGCCGACCCGGGAGTAGCCCGTCGCCGGTTACCTCCCGCGCGTTCGCCGGTTACCTCCCCCGCGCCGCCCTGCTCCTGCCCCCGCCCTTCTTGCGCAGTCTCCTCATGCGGGCCCGCTCCTGCGCGCGCCGCGCCTCGGTCACCGTGCCGCGCCTGCGGTACCAGAGCCCGCCGAGCAGTACGGCCGTGGCCGCGTAGGCGAGGAACACGCTGCCCGTGCCCGGGATGTACGCGCACGTCGCGCTGTCCGAGCGGCAGTTGCGGCCGGGCAGGGCGCCGAAGACGTACATCAGCGCGCCGAAGGCCACCGTCCAGCAGACCGCTCCGCCGACCGCGAGCCCGACCCGGACGGGGCCGGTACGGTGGCGATCCCGGCCGCGATCCCGGCCGCGTTCCGGGGAGGAGAACCACGCGCCACCGGCCCAGCCGGCCACCGACAGCAGTCCGAGCAGCGCGCCGGCCGTCCAGCCGCCGCCGGGCAGGTCCACGAGCGCCGGTGCCGTCAGGCGCACGAACCACCTCCACAGGCCCATGGCGAACAGCAGGACGGCGAGGAGGGCCGCGAGAAAGAGGACGCCGCCGACGACACCCCAACCGGCCCGGGACCGGAACCGGTTCACTGTTCGACCTTCGCCATGCGCGCCACCGGATTGCCCTCCGCCGCGCTGTCCGAGGCGTATGTCAGGTCGTCGCCGGTCGGGGTGAGCCGGATCGTGTGGGGTTCGGGATTGCAGCCGCTGTGGTTGCCCTTGGCCCCGACCGAGGTGGCGACGACCTCCTTCTCCGTCACCTGCTTCAGCGTCAGGATGTCGAGACAGCTGCCGCCGAGCACATCGGTCTGCCGCAGCTCTCCCACCTTGTCGCCCACGTCGGCCTGTTGGACCGTGACCCGGAAGGTGCCCATCGGCAGCGTGCCGCCGAGGCCGCTGCCCTCGCCCTCCCAGGTGCCGACATAGCGGGCCGGGAGCGCGGTGGGCGCCTCTCCGGCGGCCGGGGCGGAGCTGCTCGAACTCCCGGTCGGCGTCGAGGAGTGGGCGTCGCTGCCGGAGGCGTCGTTCCGGTCCCCGTCGCCCGGCAGCAGCTGGAACAGGAACACCGACCCGACCGTGACCGCCGCCATCGCCCCGGCGACCGCCAGCGCGACGGTGCAGCTCAGCCGCCGCCCGCGTCCGCCCTCCCCCTCGGTCGCGGTGGCCGCCACGGTGACGGAGACCTTGCCCGGCCGGTCCGGGCCGGCGGCCGCCGGTCCGGCGTCCCTCGGCTCGGGGACGAGACGCGGCGCGTCGGCCGGGGTGGCGGCGCTCCCGCCCATCACCGGCGGCGGCCCGAACTCCCCCAGCGTCACGGCCGGCTTCCCCGAGGTCACCGCCGGACTGCTGAACCCCACCGGCCCGGACGCGACCGGCTCCACACCGGCCCCCGTCCCCTCCAGATTCAACAGCTGTACGGCGCTCCGCCCCAGTTGCTCCACCAGCGCACCCGGCAGCCATCCGCCCGCCACCAGCCGGGCCGCGCCCTCGGGGGCGAGTCGCCGGGCCACCTCGGCGGGGGCCGGCCGGGCGGTCGGGTCCTTGGCCAGACAGGCCTCGACCACCGCCCGCAGTCCGCCTCGCAGCCCGCCCTCGGGCGCGCCCAGCTCGGGCTGTTCATGGACGACCTTGTAGAGGAGGGCGGCCGAGGAGTCCCCGGGGAACGGGGGTTGTCCGGTCGCCGCGTACGCCAGCACCGCGCCGAGGGAGAAGACGTCGGCCGCGCCGGACGCGACCTTGCCGAGGATCTGCTCGGGGGCCATGTAGCCGGGCGAGCCGACCGAGACGCCGGTGGAGGTGAGCGACGCCGTGCCGTCGGTCGCCCGGGCGATGCCGAAGTCGATGAGCAGCGGACCGTCCACCGTCAGCAGGACGTTGGACGGCTTCACGTCCCGGTGCACCAGGCCCAGTTCGTGCACGGCTCCCAGCGCCTCCGCCAGGCCGGCGCCCAGCACCCGTACGGAGTGCTCGGGCAGCGGTCCGCCGCCGGAGTTGACCGCCGCGGCCAGGGTCGGGCCGGCCGCGTAGCCCGTGGCGACCCAGGGGACCGGCGCCTCCGGGTCGGCGTCCAGGACCGGCGCGGTCCACGCGCCGCCGACCCGCCGTGCGGCATCGACCTCGCGCCGGAAGCGGGCACGGAACTCCTCGTCGAGCGCGAGGTGCGGGTGCACGATCTTCACGGCGACCGTGCGGCCGCCCGCGCTGCGGCCCAGGTATACGCGGCCCATCCCGCCGGAGCCGAGGCGGCCGAGCAGCCGGTAGGGACCCGCGGTCGTGGGTTCGTCGGCTCCGAGCGGCTGCATTGGACGTCCACCTCTCCCCCGAAAGGCGCCCCCGCGGGGCCGCGGGGCCCCCTAGGACTCGGCAGCAGCGTAGTGCCGTGGCTACGGCCGGAGCAGCTCGACCTTCACGTCCGCGGGGAAGCCCGTCGTCGGGCCGACCCGGCGGGCAAACTCGGTGACGGCCTCCAGCTGGGGCCCGCCGAAGCGGAAGTCGAGGGTGGTGAAGTACTGCTCGAGCACGCGCTCGTCGAACTCCTCCCAGCGGGCCGCCTGCTCGGCGACCTTGCCGACCTCGTCGAGGGAGAGGTTGCGGGACTCGAGGAAGGCCTGGTGGACCTCGCGGGTGATGACCGGCTCGCGCTCCAGGTACTCCCGGCGGGCCGCCCACACCGCGAAGACGAACGGCAGGCCGGTCCACTCCTTCCAGAGCGCCCCGAGGTCGTGCACCTCCAGACCGAACTTCGGTCCGTCCAGCAGGTTGGCCCGCAGCGCCGCGTCTCCGATGAGTACGGCCGCCTCGGCGTCCTGCATCATCAGGCTGAGGTCGGGCGGGCAGGTGTAGTAGTCCGGCCGCACGCCGAAACGGTCCGCCAGCAGCAGCTGGGCGAGGCGCACGGAGGTGCGGGAGGTCGAACCGAGGGCGACCCGGGCGCCGTCGAGCTCCGCCAGCGGGACCTGGGAGACGATCACGCAGGACATCACCGGGCCGTCGCAGCCGACCGCGATGTCGGGGAAGGCCACCAGGTCGTCGGCGTTCTTGAGGAACTCGACGAGGGTGATGGGCCCGATGTCGAGGTCGCCCGAGACCAGTCGCTCGCTGAGCTTCTCCGGGGTGTCCTTCGTCAGCTCGAAGTCGAGGAGGGTGCCGGTTCTCGCGAGCCCCCAGTAGAGGGGCAGGCAGTTGAGGAACTGGATGTGGCCGACGCGCGGCCGGGTGCGAGAATTGTCCACATCGCGAGGCTAGACCCCATCGGATAGCGTGGGCACTCCACCCCCTGGGTCAACGGGTTTCGGGGATCTTCAAACATCCGGGTGACGTGATCTTGACCTCTATTGCTTTCGGCTGCCTACATGCTAGGCTCGCCGCAAGTTGCAGTTTGGTTTCCCTTGCAGTACAGAGCCTGCGGAGCATGTAACCGCGGGCTCTCGTCGTTTTCAGACGTATGCAGTTGTGCGGCACTTGCTTTCACGCTTGCAGGGTTCTGGAGCAGGGCAACCCTTTGGGCCCAAGGAGGGCTTATGGCTACCGGAACCGTGAAGTGGTTCAACGCCGAAAAGGGCTTTGGCTTCATCGCCCAAGAAGGCGGCGGCCCCGACGTCTTCGTCCACTACTCCGCGATCAACGCGCAGGGTTTCCGCTCGCTCGAGGAGAACCAAGCGGTCTCCTTCGACGTGACGCAGGGCCCGAAGGGTCCTCAGGCGGAGAACGTCACCCCCGTCTGAGTCTTCACACCCTGGATCGCAAGTCTGAGAGCAGCACCCAAGGAGCCCTGTGCCGGTCGGCACGGGGCTCCTGCCTTTGCCCGGCGCCCCTCGGGTTGTCAGTGGGCGCGGCTAGGGTCCCCGTCCATGACCGACACCACGGACGCCACGGACGCCATCCCCACTCCTCCTCCCGCCTCCGCCACCCCCGGCTTCGTCGCCGCCACCCGTACCTTCTACGACGCCATCGCCGAGGAGTACGCCGAGCGCTACCGGGACGAGCTGGTGGCCAGGCCGCTGGAGCGGGCCGTGCTCACCGCGTACGCCGAGCTCGTCGGCGCCGGTGGCCGGGTGGCGGACCTCGGGTGCGGTCCCGGCCGGTCGACGGGGTTCCTCGCCTCGCGCGGGCTGGACATCTCCGGGCTCGACCTGTCGGCGTCGATGCTGGCCATCGCGCGGCGCGAGAACCCGAGGATCCGGTTCGAGCAGGGCTCGATGCTGGAGCTGGACTTCGCCGACGAGAGCCTGGCGGGGGTCGTCTCCTTCTACTCCTCCATCCACACCCCTGTGGACGAGCTGCCTGCCCTGTTCGCCGCGTTCCACCGCGTGCTCGCCCCCGGCGGCCATCTCCTCCTCGCCTTCCAGGTCGGCGACGAACCGCGCCATTACGACCAGCCGTGGGGATACCCGGTCGCCCTCGACTTCCTGCGGCGCCGCCCGGAACGGATGGCCGAGCTGCTGACGGCGGCCGGCTTCGCGATGCTGTCGCGCACGGTGCGGGAAGCGGACGCCGACCTCGGCGAATCGACCCCGCACGCCTTCCTGATCGCCCGCAGGCCGACCTCATCGGACGCCTGAACCCGGAGCATGGGGTCACCCATGCCGGGTACTGGAGTGACAAACGAGGTTTGGGAAGCTTGTGCGTATGGACATCGATCGCAGGAACAACGTCACCGTCACCGGCAACCCGCAGGGGCCGACGGTGGTGCTGGCGCACGGGTTCGGCTGCGATCAGAACATGTGGCGGTTCACCGTTCCCGCCCTCGTCGAGAAGTACCGGGTGGTGATGTTCGACTACGTGGGGTCGGGCCGCTCGGACCTGTCCGCGTTCTCGGAGGACCGCTACGCCTCCCTCGACGGTTACGCGCGAGACGTGGTGGAGGTGTGCGAGGCGCTGGACCTGCGCGACGCGGTGTTCGTGGGGCACTCGGTCAGCGCGATGATCGGCGTGCTGGCCGCCGACCGGGCTCCCGAGCGCATCGGGGCGCTGGTGATGGTCGCCCCGTCCCCGCGTTACATCGACGACGACGGCTACCGGGGCGGCTTCAGCGAGCCGGACATCGACGAGCTGCTCTCGTCACTGGAGTCGAACTATCTGGGCTGGTCGGCGGCGATGGCACCGGTGATCATGGGGAACGCGGAGCGGCCCGAGCTCGGTGCGGAACTGACGAACAGCTTCTGCGCCACCGACCCGGACATGGCGCGCGTCTTCGCCCGGACCACGTTCCTGTCGGACTCGCGGGACGACCTGAAGAGCGTGCGGGTGCCGACGCTGGTGCTGGACTGCACCCAGGACGCCATCGCGCCCCCGGAGGTCGGCGCCTTCGTCCACCGGTCGATCCCCGGCTCGACGCTGATCACGCTCGACGCCACCGGGCACTGCCCGCAGCTGTCCGCGCCCGAGGCCACCAACGCGGCGATCACCGGCTTCCTCGCGCGGCTGCGTTGATGTGCCGCCCCGGCCGACAACCCGACCCGGCCGACGCCGACGACGGGAAGACCTCGGACGCGGCCTTCGCCGCGCTGCTGGAGGACAGCGCCGAGGAACTGTACGAGAGCGCGCCGTGCGGATACCTGTCCATGCTGATGGACGGCACCGTCGCGAGGATCAACACCACGCTGCTGGACTGGCTCGGCCTGGAGCGGGAGGCGGTGGTGGGCCGGATGCGGTTCACCGACCTGCTGACCGTGGGCGGCAAGCTGTACCACGAGACGCACTTCGCGCCGCTGCTTCGTATGCAGGGCAGGCTCGGCGGCATCGCGCTGGAGATGAAGCAGGCCGACGGCTCCCGGATACCGGTACTGGTCTCCTCCGTGGTCAAGTACGGCGGTACCGGCGAGCCGCTGCTGATCCGCACCACCGTCTTCGACGCCCGGGACCGCCGCGCCTACGAGGAGGAACTCCTGCGCGGCCGGAAGGCGGCCGAGGAGGCGCGCAGACAGGCGGAGGCCGACCGTGCCAGGTTGCAGGAGGCCCTCGCGGTGCTCCAGCAGTCGCTGCTGCCCGCCACCCTGCCGCCGGTGCCCGGGGTGGAGACGGCCGCCCACTACTACACGGCCTCCCCCGACCGGCTCGGCGGCGACTTCTACGACGTCTTCCCGGTCGACGGCAAACGTTTCGCGTTCTTCCTGGGCGACGTGTGCGGCAAGGGTCCGCAGGCCGCCGCCCTCACCTCGCTGACCCGCTACACGCTGCGCGCCGCCGCGCTGCACGACTCCGACCCCGTGGCGGCCCTGTCGACCCTCAACAAGGTGCTGCACGAGCGGTACTCCGGCAGCGGTGACCCGCGCTACTGCACCGCCGTGTTCGGCGTGCTGGAACCCGACCTCGAGACCGGGCAGGTCGCCGTGCGCATCGCCTCGGGCGGCCATCCGCCGGTGCTCGTCCTGCGCGCCGACGGCACGGCCGACTTCCTGCCCACGCCCGGCGGTCTCCTCGTCGGCGTTCTGCCCGACGCGCGCTTCGTCGCCGCCGCCACGGTCCTCGGCCCCGGCGACACCCTCCTGCTCTACACCGACGGACTCACCGAGGCCCGTACCGGCGAGGACCGGGGCAGCCTGTACGGGGACGAGGCCCTGCGCGCCTTCGCCGCCGAGCACGCCGGCCGGCCCCCGCAGGCCGTCATCGACGCCCTGACCGGCCTGCTGGACGAGTTCGGCGACGGCCTCGACGACGACACCGCCCTGCTCGCGCTCGGCGTCCCCGCACCCTCCCCGGCAACCGTCCCCGCACCCGCCCCGGCAACCGACCCGGTAACGAAGAGCACCTGATGAGCCCGCTGAAGATCACCACCCGAGACACCGCGGCCGGTCCCGTACTGGAGGTCCTCGGCGACCTCGACTACGCCCACGCCGGCGAACTGCGCGACCTGCTCAGCACACTCACCCTCCAGCCGGGCCAGCTCCTCGTCCTGGACCTGGCCGGCATGGACTTCTGTGACTCCAGCGGTCTCACCGCGCTGATCGCGGCCCACCAACAGGCCCTCGCCGCCCACGCGGGCATCGCGCTGGCCGCCGTCCCGGCCAACACCCTGCGGGTCCTGCGCATCGTCGGCCTCGACCAGATCTTCCCCCTCCACCCCGACAGCGAGACCGCCGCCCGCGACTCACGACAGGGCAGCTGAACAGCACCATGCCCGCCCCCTAGAGGTCCCCGGCGAGGTCGAGGGCCGCTATGTGGCCGAAGGTCATCGCGGGGCCGATCGTCGAGCCCGCGCCGGCGTAGCTGTGCCCCATGACCGCGGCGGAGGCGTTCCCGGCCGCGTACAGGCCAGGGATCGTCGAGCCGTCGCCGCGCAGCACGCGGGCCCGGGCGTCCGTGCGCAGGCCGCCCTTGGTGCCGAGGTCGCCGGGGACGATCCGGAAGGCGTAGTACGGGGGCAGCCACAGGGGCGCGAGGCAGGAGTCGGGGAGGACCGCGGGGTCCGTGTAGTAGTGGTCGTAGGCGCTGTCGCCGCGCTTGAAGTCGGTGTCCTCGCCCTTGAGGGCGAGGGAGTTGAAGCGGTCGACGGTGGCGCGGAGCGCGGCGGCCGGGACGCCGATCGAGGCGGCGAGGGCGTCGAGGGTCCAGGCCTTGCGCACGGCTCCCGAGGTGTACCAGTCGTCGGGGAGCACGAAGGTCGGTGCGACGTCCTTGAAGAGGTACCGGTTGCGGTAGTTCTGGTCGACGACCAGCCACGCCGGGATGTCGGGGGCGGTGGGGTCGAGGTCGTACATCGTGTGCACCACGTCGCTGTAGGGACCGGCCTCGTTGACGAAGCGGGCACCCGCCCGGTTCACCAACAGGCCGCCCGGAAGGGTGCGTTCGGCGAGGCAGAAGTAGGGCTCGCCGGGGAGCGGGATCGCGGGCCCCCACCAGGCGTCGTCCATCAGCGCCAGCGCCCCGCCCGCGCGTTGACCGGCGCGTATCCCGTCGCCCGTGTTCTCCTTCGCCCCGACCGTCCACGCGGTCCCGATCGGCTGCCGCTGGTACTGCGCCCGCATCGCCGCGTTGTGCTCGAACCCGCCCGAGCCGACGACGACACCCCGCCGGGCCCGCAGGAGTCCCGGCGCCCCGTCGCGCGTGACGACGGCCCCCGTCACCACTCCCCCCTCGACGTACAGGTCGGTGAGCGGGGTGTTCAGCCACACCGGCACCTGGGCGGCCAGCAGACCGGCGCGCAGGCCCGCGGCCAGCGACTGGCCCATGGTGAGCGGCTTCTGCCCGAGCAGCGCGGCCCTGGTCCCCCGCGCCAGGCACTCGGTGGCGACGGCGGCCCCCTTCACGCTCACGGCGGCGAGCGCGAGCCACTTGTAGTCCGCGCTGAACACGACCATGCCCGCCGGTACGGCCAGGTACGGCGGGTTGAGGCGGGCGAGTTCGGCTCCGAGGAGGTTGCCGTCCAGCTGGTCGGGCTCGATGGAACGGCCGCCGGGCAGCCCGCCCGGCAACTCCGGGTAGTAGTCGCTGTACCCCTGCATCCAGCGGAACCGCAGCGGGCTGTTGGCCATGACGAAGGAGAGCATGGCGGGGCCGTGCGCGAGGAAGGCGGCCTGGCGGTCGGCGGAGACGTCCGCCCCGACCACGGCGGCCAGATAGGCGGCCGCCTTGGCGGGCGTGTCCGGCACCCCGGCGGCCAGGACGACGGCGTTGTTCGGGATCCAGATCCCGGCACCCGAGCGGGCGGCGGACCCACCGAACGTCGGCGCCTTCTCGACCACGACACAGCTGAGCCCGCGCTTCGCGGCCGTCAGCGCGGCGGTCATCCCGGCGGCGCCGGAGCCGATGACGACGACGTCGTAGGTACCGAGGACGGGCGGGTCGGCGGCGGCCGACTCCCGGTCGAAGCCGGTCAGCGCCAGCCCGGCACCGACGGAGGCGGAGGCGCCGAGCACGGCCCTCCGGGAGGGAAGGCCGACATGTCTCGCAGGGTCCGCGCTCGTGGTCATGGCCACTCCAGCCAGCTGGGAACGATGGGAACGAATGGATGGATTCGGGTGCGGAGCCCGGAATGTCGCGCGGCGACCTTGTGAAGTCAAGAGCCGTGCGGTGGCCGGAATCCCTCGCTCGGACTCACCTCCGCTCACTGAGCGGCAGTTCGGCCCAGACCGTCTTGCCGACGTCCCGCTCCGCGACGCCCCACGTGCGGGCCAGCACCCAGACGAGGATCAGACCCCGGCCGCCCTCCTCCTCCGGGTTCGTGACGATCCGCAGTCGCCGGTCCGCGCGGGCGTCGCTCACCTCGACACGCAGCGTGTCCTCCGGGAGCAGCAGGAGTCGCAGCTCGAAGTCCCGGCCCGGGACGCGTCCGTGCGTGACGGCGTTGGCGGCGAGCTCCGCGACGACCTGTTGCGCGGTGTGGTTGGCGTCGCTGCCGTGCGGGTGTCCCCAGGCCGTGAGCTGGTGACCGGCGAGTCGACGGGCCAGCCGGGCCCCGCGCGGCGTCGCGCTGAGACGCAGGGTCAGTTCACCGAGCGGGGCGTCACCGGCGTCGGCCCCGGTGGCGATCCGGGTGGAGATCTGGGTGGAGATTTCGGAGTTCACCTGACTGAGCGTGGTCGGTTGTCTCTACCCTGACCAGGGGCGAACCCGCGACTCTGTGTAGCCGTACGGCTGCGGTGGGGCAGGTGTACGGGTCGTCGGCCGTGACCACGACGACGTGAAGGCGGGGGTGTAAGTGACGGATGAGCGCAGGCCGGAGACACCGGCGGAGGCCGACGGGACGACAGGGCTGTTCACGGCCCTGGGCAAGATGCTGAAGCTGTTGCGGGAGCGCAAGGGGCTCACACAGAAGGAGTTCGGTGAGCTGGTCGGGTACGGGCCGGACGCGATCTCCGCGATGGAGCGGGGCGTGCGGACGATCCGGCCCGAGGTGCTGGAGAAGGCGGATGAACTGCTGGCTGCCGGGGGCCTGTTCAAGGAGGCGATTCCCGAGGTCCGGGAGGCGATGAGTCGGGTGCGGACGCGGCATCCGGAGTGGTATCGCGGGTACGCGGCGATGGAGGCCGAAGCCGTTGAGCTGCACCAGTACTCCATCAACGCGGTGCACGGGCTACTCCAGACGAAGGACCACGCTCACGCGGTGTTCGCGAACCGGCGTCCCTTCCTGAACGACGAGACCATCGAGAAACGAGTGGCCGACAGGCTCTCGCGACAGCAGGTCTTCGACCGTTGGCCTGTGCCGATTGTGAGCTACGTGATCGAGGAGACCGTCCTGGACCGGCCGATCGGCGGACGGGACGTCCATGCGGAGCAGTTGCGGCGTTTGCTGACGGTCAGCCGGATGCGGAACGTCGAGATCCAGGTGATGCCGACCAGGGTGCAGGAACACCCCAATCTGGATAGCGCGTTCAACCTTCTGACGCTCAAGAAGCATTCCCAGGTCGCATATACGGAGGCACAGGGCTTTCCCCGGCTGATCACCGACCCGGAAGAGGTCCGGAAGATCGCCGCCCGCTATGGGAGCATGCGGGCAATGGCTCTCCCGCCCCGGGAAACCCGAACGCTGATCGAGAAAAAGCTGGAGGAGCTGTGAACAGCGAGGACCTCAACTGGTTCAAGTCCAGCTACAGCAGCGGCGAGGGCGGCGACTGCCTCGAAGTCGCTTACGTCTGGCGCAAGTCAACGTACAGCGACGGTGGGGGCGGCGAATGCCTTGAAGTCGCCTACCCCTGGCGCAAGTCGACGTACAGCGATGGCGAAGGCGGCGATTGTCTCGAAGTCTCCGTCTGTCCCCGGATCATCCACGTCCGGGACTCCAAGAACCCCGACGGCCCCCGTCTCTCTCTCGCCACCGGCGCCTGGGCCGACTTCCTCGCCCACGCCGTGAAGCCGTGAAGTAGTCGCCTCAGCGCAGCACCGCCCCCAGCAGGTCGGACCCCAGGGCCGTCAGGCCGGGCAGATCCAGGGTGTAGCGGACGTAGCGACCGTGCCGCCGGGCCGTGAGCAGGCCCGCGCGGCGCAGTACGGCGAGGTGGCGGGAGACCTCCGGGGGTGTGAGGTCCCAGGCGTGGGCCAGCTCGCGGTTGGTGTGCGGGCCGCGGGCCAGGTTGCGCAGCAGCCGCAGCCGCACCGGGTGGGCGAGCGCCTCCAACCGTAGGGTGACCGTCTCCAGGGACACCGGCTCCGCCGGGCCTGGCTCGCCCACCGGGTACTGCACCACCGGGTGCCACCCGGGCGCGTGGACCGCCACCAGGTGCGGGCGGCCGAAGACGCTGGGGATGAAGGTGACCCCGGAGCCGTGGGCGGTGGTCGCCTTGTCCTGGAGCTTGTCCACGATGATGCAGTCGCCGTCCGGCGCCAGGGTGACCGCGTCGGAGACCGACGCGAGGGCCGGGCCGATGCCCTGGCGGCGCAACAGGTCGTTCTTCACCCGCAGGTCGGTGGCGAGTCGCACGGCGACGCCCGCCCAGGTGGCGTCGAAGAACGCCTCGGCGCACTGTTCGAGGGTGTCGCGCACCCGTGCCCGCACGGCGGCCGGGTCGGCGAGCAGCCGTTCCGCGAAGGCCTCTTGCAGTGCGCCGCGGGACTGGGCGAGGTCCAGCGCCCGTTCGCGCGCGGTCGCGTCGGTGAGCGGCGACGGCATGCCGAAGTGCACCCGGTTGCTGCCGCAGGTGGTGACGAGCGCGGCGGTCACATACCTCTCGTCGTCGATTCGGTCGACGTCGTCCAGCTCCTCGGCGAGGGTCGGCCGGGGCCTGGCGGGGATCAGGAAGTCCGCCTGGGAGGAACGCCAGAGGAACTCCGCCTCCCGCAACCGCTCGGCCAGCTCGGGGCGCAGCCCGGTCCAGACGTCCCCGGCCCAGTCGGCGAGCTGCGGATGGTGCCCGGGTTCCACCAGCACGTGCAGCATCGCGGTCAGCTCGGCCAGCGGCGAGGCGGCGAACCGTAGTCTCTCCGACGGCAGGCCGCTGATGTCGATCCTCAACGTCATCCCTCATCATCACCGACCGGACGGCCGACGACGGCGTCGGTTGACGGTGTCCGTCAACCGACGTGCCAGGCCCGGCTGTCGAACTCACCGTTGCCGCCATGGCAATCACCAGCACCCCGAAGATCCGGCCCCGCGCCCTCGTACGTGCCTCCGGAGGGCCCCGCTATGCCGTCGCCCTGGCCGTGGACGCGCTCGGCACCGGCATGCTGCGACCGTTTCTGCTGCTCTACGGGGTGACGGTGCTGAGGCTGTCCGCGCCGGTCACCGGCATCGCCATGACGGCCGGCGTCGTGGTGGGTCTGGTGTGCATGCCCGCGGTGGGCCGCTGGCTGGACCGGGGCGCACGCAGCACCGTCGTGGCGGCGTCGATGCTGGTGCGGGTGCTGGGTGTGGCGCTCCTGCTGGCCACCCCGGCGGGGCACGCCTGGCCGTTCGCGACGGCGGCGCTCTTCCTCGGCATCGGCAACCAGGCCTGGCCCGCGGCCCACGCGGCGCTCGTGGCCACGGTCGCCCACGGCCGGGAACGCGACACCGCTCTCGCGGCGGGCCGCGCCCTGCGCAACGCCGGCCTGGGCACGGGCGCGCTGATCGCCACCGCGTGCCTGGCGGGCGGCGCCACGGCTCTACAGGCGCTGGCGGCCGTCACCGGGGTCGCCTATCTCGCGGCGGCGACCCTGGCGTGGTCGGTCCACCTGCGCGCGGATCCGGCCGCCGTCCCGTCCGAGGGCGGTGCCGAGGAGCCCGCCGCGCCCGCTCCTCGGATGGGCGCGCTGCTCGCCGCCAACGTGATCTACGCCTTCTGCCTCAACGTCCCCGAGATCGCGCTCCCCTGGTCCTGGTGACCCAGTTGCACGCGTCCCCGGTGTGGTCGGCGGCCATCTTCGTGGCCAACACGGTGCTGGTGGTCACCCTCCAGGTTCCGGTGACGGTCCTGATGTCCCGTTTCTCGCGGCGGACCGTGCTGGCTCTCGCCGGTGTGGTCCTCACCGTGTCCTACCTGGGCTTTCTCGTGGCCACCGCACTGGGGCACGGGTGGGGCGCCCCGGCCGTCGCCGCCGTGTCCGTGGTCTGCACCCTCGGCGAGATCGTCTATGCCGGCAGCGCCACCGCGCTCGTCACCGTCCTGGCCCCGGCCCACGCCCTGGGCCGCACCCTGGCCCGCTTCGAGCTGTCCACGGGGTTCGGACTCGCCGTCTCCCCGGCGGTCATCACCGCTCTCGCACCGCACGGCCCGGCCGTGCTCTGGGGCGGACTCGCCGGCGCGACGCTCGTGTCCGCCGCCGCCGTCGCCGCCGAGCAGCATCAGGGGAGGCGGCCCAAGGACTCCGGAGCCGGGCCCAACGGGTCCTCCGCCAGCACCTCCGGGGCGCTCAGCGCCGCCTCGTAGATCTGCCGCTCGAAGACGAACGGGCCCAGGGGCAGTTCGCCCCACTCCGCACGCTCCGGGTAGTGGAAGGCGGACCAGGTGACCGTCGTGGGGGTCATGGCGACGCGGGCCATGAGGGGCCAGCACTGCCAGATGCCACAGGGGCAGCCGAGGAGCGGGGTCCGGTCCGCCGTCCGCCGGAACGGGTTGTCGGTGAAGTCGAGGACGCCCAGACCGCCGTGCTGACGCCAGATCAGCTCCGCCGACTCCCGGTCCTGGTCCTCGAACTGGTCCGCCAGCTCCGGCCGCCACAGCTCACGCGTCGCCCAAGCGGTACGCGCACGCAGGTCGACGCCGTCGACACGGACACCCCAGACCAGGGCGACGGGATGGTCGTTCCAGGGGTGATGGAGGAACTCGATGCCGTTCACCGGCCGCATACTCCCGGGCCCGGGGCCCCTCCCGCGAATCCTTTACCGCGTCCGCTGTTCGTACAGCCCCTCCACCTGGTCCGCGAAGTCACGTAGTACCGCCTCGCGGCGGAGTTTCATCGAGGGGGTGAGGTGGCCGGCGTGTTCCGAGAAGTCGGTGGGGAGGATGGCGAAGCGGCGGATCGACTCCGGGCGGGAGACCAGCTTGTTGGCCTCGTCGATCGCCCGCTGGAGCACGGCGTGCAGTTCGGGGTCGTCCATCAGCAGTTCCACCGGGACCGGGTGCTTGCCGTTCATCTGGCGCCAGTGGGTGAGGCCGTCCGGGTCGAGGGTGAGGAGGACGGACACGTAGGGGCGGGCGTCGCCGAGGACCATGGCCTGGGAGATCAGGGGGTGGGAGCGCAGCCAGTTCTCCAGGGGCGCGGGGGCGACGCTCTTGCCGCCCGCGGTGATGATCATCTCCTTCTTGCGGCCGGTGATCGTCAGATAGCCCTCGTCGTCCAGTTCGCCGAGGTCGCCGGTGGGCAGCCAGCCGTCGGGGGCGGCGGGGACCACTCCCCCGGCCGCCGGGTCCCAGTAGCCCCGCAGGATGTGGTCGCCGGCGATCAGGATCTCGCCGTCCGCCGCTATGCGGATCTTCGTCCCCGGCAGGGGCCAGCCGACCGTGCCCAGGCGGGGTTTGAGCGGCGGGGTGACCGTGGACGCGCCGGTCGTCTCCGTCAGGCCGTAGCCCTCGTAGATCTCGATGCCCGCGCCGAGGTAGAAGGCGGAGAGGCGTTGGCCGAGGGGCGAGCCGCCGCAGATGGCGTGGCGGACGCGGCCGCCCATGGCGTTGCGGATGCGGCGGTAGACGAGCGGGTCGTAGAAGGAGCGGGCGGCGCGGAGGGTGGCCGCCGGACCGGATCCCCTGCCGGTCTTCTGCGCCTCGACCGCCTCGCCGTAGCGGCGGGCCACGTTGACCGCCCGGTCGAAGGAGGACAGCTTGCCGCCGGACTCGGCCTTCGCGCGGGCGGTGTTGAAGATCTTCTCCAGCATGTACGGGATGGCCAGCAGACAGGTGGGTCTGAAGGCCGCCAGATCCGGGAGGAGTTCAGCGGCCTTCAGGCTCGGGGCGTGGCCGAGGCGGACCCGGGCGCGGACGCAGGCGATGGCGACCATGCGCCCGAAGACGTGGGACATGGGGAGGAAGAGGAGGACGGAGAGCTCGTCGTCGTTCTTGGACTTGAAGACCGGGTAGAGGAGCTCGATCGCGTTGTCGACCTCGGCGAAGAAGTTTCCGTGGGTGAGCGCGCAGCCTTTGGGGCGGCCCGTGGTGCCCGAGGTGTAGATGAGGGTGGCGAGCGTGTCGGGGACCAGCATCCCCCGGCGGATCTCGACCTCGGCGTCCGGGACGTGCTCGCCCGCCTCGATCAGCCGGTCCACATGCCCCTTCTCCATCACCCACAGGTGGTGCAGATCGGGCAGCCGGTCGAGTTCGGGGCCGAGGGCCGCCGCCTGGGCGGCGCTCTCGGTGACCAGGGCGACCGCGCCGGAGTCGTGGAGGATCCAGCGGGTCTGGAAGACGGAGGAGGTCGGGTAGATGGGCACGGTGACCAGGCCGGCCGCCCAGGCCGCGAAGTCGAGCAGCGTCCACTCGTAGGTCGTGCGGGCCATGATGGCGAGCCGGTCGCCGGGCACGAGACCCTCCGCGATCAGCCCCTTGGCCACCGCGTGGACCTGGGCGGCGAAGCGTTCGGCCGTGATGTCCGTCCACTCGCCGTCCTGGCCCCTACGGCTGAGGACCACCGTCTCGGGGGCGGCGGCCGCGTTGTCGTAGGGCAGGTCGGCGAGTGAGCCGTACGTCACCGGGCGGGCCAACGCCGGTACGGACGCCTCCCGTACCGCGCCGTCGAGTCGTCGCGTCTCGGGTTCCACCAGGGTGGGGGGAGCGTCGCGGTCGGCGTAGGCCGAGTCGGCAGCTGGATACGGCGTGGACACGGGCGGCTCCCTGGGCGTGCAGCGACGAAAACTGCTTGCTGCATGACGTACGTGCCTCGCGCACCGAGGCGTTCAACCGGGATGCCCCCTAAGACAGGGGTTACCGCCAGTTAGGTAGGGGATCGTACGGCGCTCACGTGTGGGGCTTGTGCGTGTTCCGGGATGTTCCGGGGCTGGGGATGTGCAATCTCGGGGTTTATCTGAGGAACGTTCACGTTCGTTCCAGAATCGCCGTAACCCCCTGTCCGCCTGCCGCGCAGATCGAGATCAACCCCCTTGCGGGGCCCTCCCGTTCGGCGAGCAGCTTGGCCAGGGTCGCCACGATGCGGGCCCCGGTCGCCGCGAAGGGGTGTCCGGTGGCGAGGGAGGAGCCGGTCACGTTGAGACGGTCGCGGTCCACCGGCGCCAGCCCCTGCTTCTCCCAGGCCGCGAGCGTCGCCAGCACCTGGGAGGCGAAGGCCTCGTGGATCTCGAACAGGTCGAAGTCCTCGATGCCCAGACCGGTCCGCTCCAGCATGCGCGGGACAGCGTACGCGGGCGCCATCAGCAGCCCGTCCTCACCGCCCGCGACATCGCCGCGCACGAAGTCCACGGCCGCCGTCTCGTACGCCGTCAGGTAGGCGAGCGGCTCCAGCCCGCGCGCCTCGGCCCACTCCTCGGAGGCGAGGAGCACGACCGCCGCGCCGTCCGTGAGCGGCGTCGAATTGCCCGCCGTCATGGTGGGGTCGGGCCCGTCCGTGCCGAACACCGGCTTCAGCGCGGCCAGTTTCTCGACCGTGGAGTCCGGGCGCAGGTTCTGGTCGCGGGCCAGGTCGCGGAAGGGGATCACCAGGTCGCCGAAGAAGCCGCGCTCGTAGGCGGCCGCGAGCCGCTGGTGGCTGGTGGCCGCCAGTTCGTCCTGCGCCTCGCGTGCGACGCCCCAGGCGCGGGCGGTGACCGCCGCGTGCTCGCCCATGGAGAGACCGGTGCGCGGTTCGGCGTTGCGCGGGATCTCGGGGATCAGATGGGAGGGACGGATCTGCGCGAGGGCCTTGACGCGGTCGCCCGTCGACTTCGCCCGGCGGGCCTCGAGGAGGATCCGGCGCAGCCGGTCGTTGACGCCGAGCGGGGCGTCGCTGGCGGTGTCGGCGCCGCCGGCGATCGCGGACTCGGTCTGGCCGAGGGCGATCTTGTTGGCGGCGGCGATCACGGCCTGGAGGCCGGTGCCGCAGGCCTGCTGGACGTCGTAGGCGGGGGTGCGGGCGTCGAGCTTCGAGCCGAGGACGGTCTCGCGGGCGAGGTTGAAGTCGCGGCTGTGCTTCAGAACGGCCCCGGCGACGAACTCGCCGACGACGCCCGGCACATCGAGCGCATAGCGGTTCGCCAGGCCGTTCACGGCCGCCGTCAGCATCTCCTGGTTGGAGGCGGTGGCGTAGGGGCCGTCGGAGCGGGCGAAGGGGATGCGGGTGCCGCCGACGATCGCCACGCGGCGGATCCGCGGCAGTTCCGGCCGGGGCTCGGGCGCACCGCTCTCCGCGACCTTCAGGTGGCTCACTCGCCGGCTCGCCCGTGACGGTTCCGAGGTACTCATCTCGACCTGCTCCTCACCCGTGACCTAGACTTACCCACGGTAACCTTACTTCAGAGTAAGCACCCGGTACGAGGTGTGCGCCGAGCCCGTGGGAGATCATCATGGCCGACCGCTATCTGAGCTTCACCGCCACGGCCCCCGGCCGGTTCCTCACCGCGCGGCTCGGGCTGCCGCAACCGGCCGCGCTCAGCCGCTGGACGGCCGAACGTCCCGCCCTGGACGGCCACTTGCTGCACCTCACGGCCGGCGGACCGTCCGGGCTCGACCTCGCGCCGGTCCTGGCCCGCACCGGGCTCCCCACGACCACCGAAACAGCTGGAGCCGACACCGGCACCGAGGCAGCGGGAGCCACCGCCGGAACCACCCGCCGCGCCGCCGTCGTCCTGGACGCCACCGGTGTCCGTGACGTCGACGCGCTCGCCGAGGTGCACGCGGCCCTGCACCCGGTCCTGCGGTCGGTCGCGGCGAGCGGACGGGTCGTCGTGCTGGGCGCGCCCCTGGACGCCCGGGACCACCATCAGGCGGCCGTACAGCAGGCACTGGAAGGCTTGGTACGGTCACTGGGCAAGGAGATCGGACGGGGCAGGACCGTCAACCTCGTCCGGCTGACCGACGCGTCCGCCGCCGAGTCCACCCTGCGCTTCCTCCTCTCCCCCAAGTCGGCGTACGTCAGCGGCCAGGTGATCGGGGTGGGGGCCGAGGCGCCCGACGGCCCCGTCGACTGGATCCTCCCCCTCATCGGCCGTACCGCGCTCGTCACCGGCGGCGCCCGCGGCATCGGCGCGGCCGTCGCGGAGACGCTGGCCCGGGACGGCGCCCATGTCGTCGTCCTGGACGTGCCGCAGGCCGAGGAGGACGCCCACCGGGTCGCCGCACGGCTGGGCGGCAGCGCCCTCACGCTCGACATCACGGCCGCCGACGCGGGCGAGCGGATCGCCGCCGAGCTCCCCGACGGGCTCGACGTGCTGATCCACAACGCGGGGATCACCCGAGACCGGCGTCTGGTCAACATGCCCGCCGAGCGCTGGAGTTCGGTGCTCGACGTCAATCTGGCGAGCGTGCTGCGCACCACGGACGCGCTGCTCGCCAAGGGCGCCCTGCGGACGGGCGGACGGATCGTCGCCACCGCCTCCATCGCCGGACTCGCGGGCAACGCGGGACAGACGAACTACGGCGCGAGCAAGGCCGGCGTCGCCGGTCTGGTCCGGTCCCTCGCGCCGCGCGCGCTCGCCGAGCACGGGGTGACGGTGAACGCGGTGGCGCCCGGCTTCATCGAGACGAGGATGACGGCCGCGGTGCCGCTGTTCATCCGCGAGGCGGGTCGCCGGATGAACTCGCTCGCGCAGGGCGGCCTGCCCGTCGACGTGGCCGAGACGACCGCCTGGCTCGCCCACCCGGCGTCCGGCGCGGTCAACGGGCAGGTCGTGCGGGTGTGCGGCCAGAGTCTGCTGGGGGCGTAGTGACCGGCGAGGTGACCTACCTGTCCGGGCCTCCGTCGCTCGGACCACTGCTCGCCCTCGGCGCGCTGCGCTCACCGTTCAAGCGGCCCCGGTCGGGCGTCGCGTTCCCCGGCGCCGGCGACCGGCTCGTCCTGCCCGAGCTGCGGGCGGACCTGGACCGGCTGGCCGCCTACGAGCGGGTGTGCGGCTTCCCGACCGGCGAGGACTCCCTGCCGCTCACCTACCCCCACGTGCTTGGCTTCCCGCTGGCCATGCGGATCATGAGCGGCCGCGGCTTCCCGCTGCCGCTGCTCGGCCTCGTCCACACCTCGATCGAGATCACCCGCCACACCGCCCTCGCGGCCACCGGCGACTACGAACTCACCGTGCGCGTCGAGCGGTTGGCGGCACACCGGCGCGGGACCGAGGCGGTCGTCGTCACGCAGCTGCGGGACGGCGGCGCGGTCGTGTGGGAGTCGACGAGCACCTATCTGGCCCGGCACCGCACCGAGGCCACGCCCGCCCCCCGGGAACCGGAGGCCGGTCCCTCATCGTCGACACCGGCCCCCGGCCCGCTCCCCGTGCTCGACGAGTGGCGGCTCGCCGCCGACGTCGGCCGGCGCTACGGCGCCGCGTCGGGCGACCGCAACCCCATCCACCTCCACCCGCTCACCGCCCGCCTCTTCGGCTTCCCCCGGGCCATCGCGCACGGCATGTGGACCGTGGCCCGCTGTCTCGCCGCGCACGGCACCCCCCAGGCCGTGCGGGTGCGCGCCGAGTTCCGGGCGCCGGTCCTGCTGCCGGGAACGGTGGCCTTCGCGGCGGACGGGGAACGGTTCGAGCTGCGCGGGACGGGAGAGGCGGGAGGGCTGCATGTGAGCGGCCGGGTGGCTCCGCTCACGCCGTGACGCCCCCGGATCGTCCGGTGATCCTGCACGATCGGCCCCCACCACTGCCCTCGAGGCCCTTACCCCGGTCGCGCCCGGTCGAGCACAGTGGTGGGTTCACATCCGTCCGTCGCTGAAGGGAGCGTCCATGCGCGCGCAGGACCAGGAGAACGACCTGGGTGGTAACCGCCGGGCCAAGGCCGGGAGGGGCCCCGCACGGTCGTCGCTCCCGGGACCCGCGGCGGGACTGCTCGCCCTCCAGCGCGCGGCGGGCAACGCGGCGGTGACGCGCGCCATCGAGGAGCAGCGGCACGAGCACGGCCCCGGCTGCGGCCACGCGGACCGGTCGGTCCAGCGGGATGCGGAGACCGCCGACGCACAACACGACGCGGTGCAGCGCCGGGTGTCGCTGGCCGAGGTGACCGGTTCCGGCGGCAGCGGTCTGGACCCGCGCATCCAGGCCAAGGCCGAGCAGGCGTACGGAATGTCGCTCGGTCATGTGCGCGTGCACAACGACGCGACCGCCCAGCGCGCGAGCGCCGACTTCCAGGCCCACGCCATGACCGTCGGCCACCACATCGTGCTCGGCTCGTCACGGGTGGACGACGAGACGATGTTCCACGAACTCGACCACGTCCGCCAGCAGTCGCAGGGCCCGGTGGCGGGCACCGACAACGGCTCGGGCGTGAAGGTGTCCGACCCGGGTGACTCCTTCGAGCGTCAGTCGGCCGCCAACGGCCGCCTTGTCGCGCAGGGTTCGGCCCCCGACCTCTCGCTGCCCGACGGGGCGGGTCGTGGCGCTCCCGTTCAGCGGGTGGCGGCCGGACCCGGTGAGCGGCAGAGCGTGCAGCGGATGCCCAAAGAGGCGACCAAGTCCAAGGCCGGCAGGGGCGGCAAGAAGGCGACCGTGGCGCAGGCGATCACCAAGGCGCTCGTGCAGAACCACGGCTGGAAGGAGTACGGCGGGCAGCAGAACAAGACCGTGCACTTCCCGATCGCCTCCGACAACGCCCCCGCGCACGCGAAGAGCGAGGGACTCAAGGGCGCCGCGCTGAGCGCGATGTACCACGGCACCGAAAACATCCGGAAGGAACGCTCCTTCTCGGCGGAACGCCCGGAGCAGGCCCTGCGCTGGATCTCCACCGTCACCTTCAACTACCTCAACGACCTGCGCAAGCAGCCCGAGGAAGTACAGGCGGGCGTGAGCGCCGTCCAGCAGGAGGGGCCGGAGGGCGCCGCCACGCGGTACCAGCTGTACATATCGTCGAACAAGGACGGCGCCAACAAGGCACTCTCCGACCTGTACGAGGGCAAGGCCAGCGCCGCCGAGTTCCTCACCGCCATCCTGGAGGCCGGCGCGCCGAACCTCCCCGGCCGCACGGCGCTCGAGCAACGGCACGCCCAGAAGCTGGCCTCACGTCTGCTGGGCGACGGGCAGGGCAGGGACGCGTACGCCGCGGTCCTCCAGGCTCTCGGCGGCTCGGTGAACGTGCCCGCGAAGCGGGAGGACGCCGCCACGGACGGCCTGCACGCCGAGCGCCGCATCGTGGAGAGCGCGCCGGCGGGAAGCGTCGCCGCGATCGCCGGGGTCAAGCGGCCCTGCATGGTCTGCTACATGGAACTCTTCGTCGGCGACGACTCCAAGCGGCCCGGCCCCTACTGGCCGAGCAAGGCCTCCAACATCGGGGAGTCCGACTACACCGTCGCGAACGCCGACATGCTCGCGCTGCGCATCCACACGGCGGCGGAGAAGGGCGGCGGCACGCACGTCAGCCTCCGGGTGGACTGCGAGGGCCAGGAGCGGGTGGACACCGGCTACGGGTCCGAATCCGACTCCTCCGCCTCGGACAGCGAGCAGGCCCCGCTGCTGGTACCGGCGGCGGACGCGATGGACCTGAGCTGAGACGGTCACCCTGAGGGCCTCACCGCGAGGCCCTCAGGCCTCCGGTGGGGACCAGGGGCGGCCGTCCATGAGGTTGCCCAGGCCCGCCCAGGCGAAGTTCATCAGGGTCGCCGCCGCCTGCCGGGCCGTGGTCCCGTCGGCGGCGTTGGCCCAGGCGGCGAGGGACTCGGCGGCGCCGACCAGCGCCTCGGCGAGTCCCGCGACCTCGCGTTCGGGGAGGTCGGGGTCCCGGTGGGCCTCCCTGGCCGCG
The DNA here is from genome assembly GCF_044766465.1 of Streptomyces sp. NPDC102259. NCBI lineage: Bacteria > Bacillati > Actinomycetota > Actinomycetes > Kitasatosporales > Streptomycetaceae > Streptomyces > Streptomyces sp. NPDC102259. The sequence goes on from NZ_JBIWMA010000017.1 coordinate 114,675, forward strand.
ACCACGATCAGCTGCGTGACGAAAGCGACGATCTCCTCGCGCATCGCCGTGACCTCGGCGGCGAAGGGCTCGCCGTGCGTGCGGGCCTGAAGGTGCAGGACGGACCAGGCGTGCGGATGCTCGGCGGTGTGCGCGAAGAACGCCCGCAGACCGTCCCAGAGTTGGCGGTCGGCGGACAGGTCGGTGCGGACGCCGGTGCGCACCGCCTGGACGAGCGCCTTGGCCTCGCGCCGGATGCAGGCGGTGAAGAGGTCTTCCTTGGAGTTCAGGTACAGGTACACCAACGGCTTGGACACGCCCGCGAGTTCGGCGATCTCGTCCATCGACGCGGCCATGTACCCCCGGCGGCCGAAGGTCTCCACGGCGGCGTCCAGCATCTGCTGCTCACGGACCGCACGCGGCATCCGCTTGGTCTTCACGGTCCCCATGGACACAGCGTAGTTGGGCCCGCTCGTGCCCCGGCCCGGCGCGTGCCGCGACTACGAGGTCTGCGTCTGGCCCTGGGGGCGCGCCGCCTCGTCGATCGCGGCGTCCTCCTGGGACTTGTTGGCCTCCAGGTTGGCCTTCATACGGTCCACCCGCGCCACGACGTTCAGCGAGGCGCGGTCGCGCTCCTTGCGCAGCACCACGAAGCTGATCGGCGCGGAGATCACCAGCGAGAGCAGCAGGATCCACATGATGTTGGAGTCGCCGAGACCGCGCGGGACGACACCCGAGTAGACGAGGCCCCAGACGACCACGAGGCAGCCGGCGAAGACACCGAGGCGCATCAGTGTGTAGCGGAGCATGTCAATCCACTCTTCCGAATCCAAAAGGGGCCGTCATCCAGTGAAGCACGCCGGGACGCCGATCTTGCATCGGGGTGTGAGCGGTCGGAGCGGTCGGAGCGGTCGCGGCGGTCACGTCAGCGGCAGCAGCATGACGACGTCGTCGCGGTCGTCGTCCGGCGCGACCCTGATGGCGCCGGGGATCCGGCCGACCTCCTTGTAGCCGCAGGAGCCGTAGAAGTCCTCCAGGCCGTGTCCGCCGCGGCAGGTGAGCCGGATCGCGTCGATGCCGTCGAAGGCGCGGGCCTCGTCGGCGGCGGCCGCCAGCAGGTCGCGGCCGTAGCCCTTGCCCTGGTGCCGGGGGTGCACCATCACCGTGTAGAGCATCACCCAGTGGGTCTGGAGCCGGTGGGTGTTGAAGCTGAGGAACGCCGTCGCGGCCACCTGGCCGGCCGCGTCGTGTCCGACGAGCAGCCGGGTGCGGCCCTCGGCCATCTGGACGAGGTGGCGGACCAGTTCCGGCCGGATCGTCTCGCGCTCCACCGGCGCCACGAAGCCGACGGCCCCGCCCGCGTTGGAGACGTCCGTCCACAGGTCGAGGATGCCGTCACGCAGGGCGGGGGTGACGGCGGGATCGAGGGTGAAAGTAAGGGCCACGGAAGGATGGTAGTCCTTACGCGACCCTGACTTCCAAGTCCCTGCTCCTACCGCCTCAGACCCGCATCGGCTGCGGCGACTCGCGGAGCGCCGGGTCGGGGCCGTCGTACTCGCGGATGATCTCGTACCGCGTGTTGCGCTCCATCGGGCGGAAGCCCGCGTCCCGGATGAGGTCCAGCAGGTCGTCGCGGGTCAGCTTGTTCGGGGTGCCGTAGTTGTCGGCATCGTGCGTGATCTTGTACTCGACGACCGAGCCGTCCATGTCGTCGGCGCCGTGCTGGAGCGCGAGCTGCGCGGTCTGGACGCCGTGCATGACCCAGAAGACCTTGACGTGCGGAACGTTGTCGAAGAGCAGCCGGGAGACCGCGAAGGTCTTGAGGGCCTCCGCGCCGGTCGCCATCTGGGTGCGGGCCTGGAGCCGGTTGCGGACCTTGCCGTCCTGCATGTCCACGAAGTCGTGCTGGTAGCGCAGGGGGATGAAGACCTGGAAGCCGTTCGTCTCGTCCTGGAGCTCACGCAGGCGCAGAACGTGGTCGACCCGGTGGCGGGGCTCCTCGATGTGGCCGTACAGCATGGTGCACGGGGTCTTGAGCCCCTTCTCGTGCGCCAGCCGGTGGATGCGCGACCAGTCCTCCCAGTGGGTGCGGTGGTCGACGATGTGCTGCCGGACCTCCCAGTCGAAGATCTCGGCGCCGCCACCGGTCAGCGACTCCAGACCGGCGTCGATCAGCTCGTCGAGGATCTCGGAGGCGGACAGCCCGCTGATCGTCTCGAAGTGGTGGATCTCAGTCGCCGTGAACGCCTTCAGGGAGACGTCCGGGAGCGCGGCCTTCAGCTCCCGCAGGGAGCGCGGGTAGTAACGCCACGGCAGGTTCGGGTGCAGGCCGTTGACGATGTGCAGCTCGGTGAGGTTCTCGCCCTCCATCGCCTTGGCGAGCTTCACCGCCTCCTCGATGCGCATCGTGTACGCGTCCTTCTCACCCGGCTTGCGCTGGAAGGAGCAGTAGGCGCAGGAGGCCGTGCACACGTTCGTCATGTTGAGGTGACGGTTGACGTTGAAGTGCACGACGTCGCCGTTCTTGCGGGTCCGCACCTCGTGCGCCAGTCCGCCCAGCCACGCCAGGTCGTCCGACTCGTACAGCGCGATGCCGTCCTCACGGGTCAGCCGCTCACCGGCCCTGACCTTGTCCTCCAGCTCGCGCTTGAGTCCGACGTCCATGCCCACACCTCTCTACGACTTGCTGCGACTTCCTGCGACGTGCGGCGACTTCCTGCGATGACGCCACCGACGGCCAACCGTACGCCCCCGCCCCTCGGACGGAAGGCGACCCCGAACGGCGCCGAATACGGGCCTAGACCTCCTCGGGAAGCTCCCCGACCCGGTTCTCCCACTTCGTGGAGAGCACGATGGTGGTACGGGTCCGGGACACGCCCTTGGTCCCGCTGAGCCGCCGGATGATCCGCTCAAGACCGTCCACGTCGTTCGCCCGCACCTTGAGCATGAACGAGTCGTCGCCGGCGATGAACCAGCAGTCCTCGATCTCGCTGAGGTCCTTCATCCGGTTCGCCACGTCCTCGTGGTCGGCGGCGTCGGAGAGCGAGATGCCGATGAGGGCGGTGACGCCGAGACCGAGCTGGGCGGCGTTCACCGTGGCGCGGTAGCCGGTGATCACGCCGGCCGCCTCCAGCCGGTTGATGCGGTCGGTGACGCTGGGTCCCGACAGACCGACGAGGCGCCCCAGCTCCGCGTACGAGGCCCGGCCGTTCTCCCTCAGGGCCTGGATGAGCTGCCTGTCCACCGCGTCCATGCGATCGAAGCCTTCCGGTGAGGAGAGATGAAGTGGTGTGTGGGGTCTGGAAGTGGGTGTCCCCGAAGGGGTGGTGCGCGCCGCCCGTCCCGCCCGTGCGGTCCGCGCCGCCGGTGCCGTGGCGACGCTCAGGCGGGAGGACGGGAGCCGCCGCCGATCTCGCCCTTCCAGCGGCGGTACAGCCCGTGCCCGACGCCCGCCGCGTCGAGGACCCGCCCGGCGACGAAGTCCACCAGGTCCTGGATGTGGGTGGCGCCCGCGTAGAAGGCCGGGGAGGCCGGCACGACGCTCGCGCCCGCCTCGTCCAGGGCGACCAGATGACGCAGGGTCTGGCCGTTCAGCGGGGTCTCCCGTACGGCCACGACCAGCGGGCGCCGCTCCTTGAGCGTCACGCTCGCCGCCCGCTGGAGGAGGTCCTTGGAGAGCCCGAGGGCGACCCCGGCCACGCAGGCGGTGGAGGCGGGCACGATCAGCATGCCCTTCGTGGCGTACGAACCGGAGGACGGCCCGGCGGCCAGGTCCCCGGCCGCCCAGTACCGCACCCGGTCGCCGTCGCCGTCGCCGTCGAGGTCCACGTCGAAGGTGCCCGGCTTGCCGTCGGCCCCCCGCGCGAGCCATTCCCGCAGGTCGTCGCGCCAGTGCGCGTCCCGGAAGGAGATGCCCGTCTCGTCGAGCAGGGTGAGCCGCGAGGCCCGGCTGACCACCAGGTCGACGCTCTCTCCCCGAGCGAGCAGCGCGCGCAGCACAGCGGCGGCATAGGGCGTACCGGACGCCCCGGACACCCCCACGATCCAAGGCACGCGCTGCGTTTCTCCTGCGTTCACACCTTGAGCGTACCGGTGAGCGGAGAGGTCTTCAGGACCGGTCGGCCCTGGAGCCCGCGTTCCCCCCGCGCTCCCTCCGCCCGCCCGTTCACCCGGACGGGCCCCTAGACCGTGAGGCCCCGCACCAGCAGGTCGATCAGCGCGCACCCGAACAGGCTGATCCCGATGAACCCGTTCGTCGAGAAGAACGCCCTGTTCAGACGGGTCAGGTCATGCGGCCGCACGATGGTGTGCTCGTAGACGAAGGCACCCGCGACGATCACCAGACCGAGCCAGAAGAAGGCGCCGGCGTCCGTGGCCACGGCGTACCAGACGAACAGGGCCGTCGTGATCGTGTGACAGACGCGCGCGCCCCAGATCGCCGCCGGGATGCCGAAGCGGGCCGGCACCGACATGACGCCGACCTCGCGGTCCGTCTCGACGTCCTGACAGGCGTAGATCAGGTCGAAGCCGCCGATCCAGACGCCCACCGCCAGGCCCAGGATCACCGCGTCCCAGGACCACTCACCGGTGATCGCCAGCCAGCCGCCGATCGGGCCCATCGCCTGCGCCAGGCCGAGGATGGCCTGCGGGAAGTTCGTGAAGCGTTTGCCGTACGGGTACACCACCATCGGGATCACCGCGAGGGGGGCCAGGGCCAGGCAGAGCGGGTTCAGCAGGGCCGCCGCGCCCAGGAAGATCACCAGGGCGATCAGGGCGCCGGTCCAGGCGTGCCGCACCGACATCGCGCCCGTCACCAGCTCGCGGTGCGCCGTGCGGGGGTTACGGGCGTCGATCTCGCGGTCGATGATCCGGTTGACCGCCATCGCGAAGGTGCGCAGGCCCACCATGCAGACGGTGACCAGCAGCAGCCTGCCCCAGTGGATGTTCCCGTCCATCCGGAACATGGCGGTCAGCGCGGCGATGTAGGCGAAGGGCAGCGCGAAGACCGAGTGCTCGATCATCACCAGCCGCAGGAAGGCCTTGGTGCGCCCTGGCTGCGGAAGCGCTGCGGAAGCGGAACTCACAGGCCGTACTCCTTCCAGCGGCGGTCGACCTTCGCCGCCGTATCCGGGTCGGACAGCACCATCTCCGGCCAGCCGCCGTCCCGCGTGTACCCCTCCTCGGGCCACTTGCGCGTCGCGTCGATGCCCGCCTTGCCACCCCAGAACTGCTGGTACGAGGCGTGGTCGAGATGGTCGACGGGGCCTTCGACGACGGACAGGTCGCGGGCGTAGTCGGTGTTGCCGAGCGCCCGCCAGGCGACCTCGTGCAGGTCGTGGACGTCGCAGTCCGCGTCGACGACGACGATCAGCTTGGTCAGGGACATCATGTGGGCGCCCCAGACCGCGTGCATGACCTTCTGCGCGTGCTTGGGGTACTTCTTGTCGATCGAGACGATCGCGCAGTTGTGGAAGCCGCCGGCCTCGGGCAGGTGGTAGTCCACGATGTCCGGGACGATGATCTTCAGCAGCGGGAGGAAGAAGCGTTCCGTGGCGCGGCCCAGGGGGCCGTCCTCCGTCGGCGGCCTGCCGACCACGATCGACTGGAGCAGCGGCCGCTTGCGCATCGTCACGCAGTCGATCCTCAGGGCCGGGAACGGCTCCTGCGGGGTGTAGAAGCCGGTGTGGTCGCCGAACGGGCCCTCCGGCAGCATCTCGCCCGGCTCCAGCCAGCCCTCGATCACGACCTCCGCCTGCGCCGGCACCTGGAGCGGCACCGTCTTGCAGTCGACCATCTCGATCCGCTTGCCCGCGATGAAACCGGCGAAGAGGTACTCGTCGATGTCGCCGGGGAGCGGGGCGGTGGAGGCGTACGTCACGGCGGGCGGGCAGCCGAAGGCGATCGCGACGGGCAGCTTCTCGCCCTTGCGGGCCGCGACCTGGTAGTGGTTGCGGCTGTCCTTGTGGATCTGCCAGTGCATGCCGATCGTGCGCTTGTCGTGGCGCTGGAGGCGGTACAGGCCGAGGTTGCGGATCCCGCTCTCCGGGTCCTTGGTGTGCGTCAGGCCCAGGTTGAAGAAGGAGCCGCCGTCCTGCGGCCAGGTGAAGAGGGCGGGCAGGGCGTCGAGGTCGACGTCGTCGCCGTGCAGGACCACCTCCTGGACGGGCGCGTCCTGGGGCTTCACCTTCTTCGGCGGGACGTGCGTCATCGCGCCGAGCTTGCCGAACGCCTCGCGGACGCCGACGAAGCCGTGCGGGAGCTCGGGGCGCAGCAGGCCGCCGATCTTCTCGCTGATGTCGGCGTACGACTTGAGGCCTAGGGCCTTCAGGAGCCGCCGGTCGGTGCCGAACACGTTCATCGCGAGGGGCATGGTCGACCCCTTCACGTTCTCGAAGAGCAGCGCGGGGCCACCGGACTTCTGGACCCGGTCGACGATCTCCCCGACTTCCAGATACGGATCGACCTCAGCCTTGACGCGCTTGAGGTCGCCTTCGCGTTCCAGTGCCCTGAGCAGGGAACGAAGATCGTCGTAAGCCATGCGTCCCAGTATCGCCGAGGCCCTTCCGGCGCCGACGCGCGCCCCGCACTACGCCCCCGCACCGCCGCGCGGCACGCCCCGCACCGCCGGCCCGCGCCGCCGACCCTCGCGATCGGCCCTCCCGATCGGCCCTCGCGATCGGCCTTCGCGCCCGGTTCATCCGCTCGGCCCGCCCGCGAGGGAACGATCTCCGCCACCCGCTACCCTGGCCCGGTCACCAGGGCCGTTCCGCGCCCCGTCACCATCTCCTGGGGGAACCCGCCACCATGCTCAGGTATCTGCCGTTCCTGCTGGTACTGGCGCTGTGGATCTACGCCTTCATCGACTGCCTCAACACCCCCGAGGAGGAGGTGCGGGGGCTGCCGAAGGTGATCTGGGTCATCATCATCCTGCTCTTCGGCGAGGTGCTCGTCGGTCCGATCGCCTGGCTGGTGGCGGGCAAGGCGCGGCGCGCGCCCGTGGGCGGCGGCACCGCGGCCCAGTCGCCCCGCGGCCGACGCGCCGAGTGGGTCGCGCCGGACGACAACCCCGAGTTCCTGAAGTCCCTCAAGGAGAACAAGGAAGAGGGCAAGAAGGACGACGAGGCTCTCCTCAAGGACTGGGAGGCCGACCTGCGCCGCCGCGAGGAGGAGCTCAAGCGCCGCGAGTCCGGCGAGGACCCCCAGCCCCCACAGAGCTGAGACGAGCCGACGCCGCCCTGCGGTCTCGAAGAGACGCGGTGACAGACCCTTATTAGGCCGCGTCGTGTTCGCCGGACCTCGGCGAGCACTTGGGAGCGTTCTGCCAGTAGCAGCCGACCTGGACGAGTCCGTACCGGTAGTCCGAGCCGGTGCCGGCGATGGGCCGGGCGTCCCGGCCGAGCGTGCGCAGGATGTCGCGGGCGTTCCCCTGGCAGTGGCCGGAGGTCAGGCACAGCGCGGCGGAGCCGGTCACGAAGGGCGCGGCCATGCTCGTACCGGAGAGGAAGCCGTGGTCCTCGCCCAGGGGTGTGACGCGGGTGGGGAGAGTGGAGAGGATGTCGGCGCCCGGGGCCGCGATGTCCACCCACGAGGCTCCGTGGCTGGAGAAGGGCGCCCGCCGGTCGAACACGGTGGTGGCGGCGACGCTGATCGCCTCCGGGTAGGCCGCCGGATAGTTCGGCGCGGTCGTACCGGCGTTGCCCGCGGAGGCCACCACGGCGACGCCCGCCTGGGTGGCCAGCCGGACGGCCTGGTGCACCAGCGGGCTGTCCACCGAGGTTCCCAGACTCAGGTTGGCGACCCTGATGTTCTTCGCCTTCGCGTTCTGGGCGACCCAGTTCAGGCCCGCGATGAGATCGGAGAAGAGCCCTGAACCGCTGTCCCCCAGGACCTTGACGTTCCACAGCCGGGTGCCGGGGGCGGTGCCCTCCCCGCCGATCCCGTTGTTGAGCGCCTGGACGATGCCCGCGACGTGCGTCCCGTGGCCGTAGAAGTCGTCCGCGCCGGGAGAGGTGCTGAAGTTGGCGTTCCCGGCGACCCGCAGGTCCGGATGACCGGCGTCCACGCCGGTGTCCAGCACCGCCACCCCGACCCGGGCGGCGGCGGGCACCCGGAACTCCCGGTCGGGGCCCGCCACGGCGCCGATCCGGAACAGACCCCACTGTTCGGCGAGCAGCGGATCGCCCTGGTACGCGACACCGCCCTCGCCCGGCCGGCCCGCCCGCTGGCGCGGCGCCCGCACCGACGAGCCGTCGGCGGGCTCGGGCACGGACACCTGCTGGTCGGGTTCGACCGAGGCGACCTGCGGGTCGGCGCGGATGGCCTCGATCTGGTCCGCGGTCGCCTCCAGGGCGTAGCCCTTGAGGGCCGCCCCGTCCACGGTGGCGTCGAACACATGGCGCAGCCGGCTCCTGCCGTCCGCCGCCTGCCCCTTCGTCTGCTCCTCGGCGACCTTGCCCGGATCGGTGACCGTGTCCTTCAGCTGCACGAGCCACCGCTCCGTCGGAGCGGGCTCGGCGGCCTGCGCGGAGCCGGGGACGAGCGCGGCGGCCGTGAGGGCCGACAGCGCGGCACAAGTGATCACAGCGCTACGGAGCGGAATCTTCCCGACTCTTGCCACCTGGTCCTCCACCCTGCACGCACCGAAGCGAAGATCGACAAGGTAGGACAATAGGAGCGGTCACATGTTCCCCCTGGGCGACGCACCCGGGATCGTCCGGGCCGGTCGGGAAATCACCTGCCCGGCCGAGCGGGCTCGGCGCTCCGGCATCCGCCCTCCACGGTCACCTCGCCCGCGTCACCGCAGCCGGGACGACGACAGGATCGACAGCAGGTGGGCCGGGACCATCACCCAGGTGATCGCGGCGATGGCCGCCAGCGCCCCGCGGGTCGGCCCGACGCCGCCGGTCGCCGCGTCCAGGGCGGCCACGGCCAGCAGGACCAGGGAGGCCTCGATGCCGTTGGTGACCCGGTGGATCTTGAAGGCGGCGGCGAGGCGGCGCAGTGAGGCCACGCCCTGGGAACGGGGCGCGGTGGCCTCGTCGTCGGCGACGGCGAGTCCGCGCCGGGCGCGGGCCACGTCCACCAGGTCGGTCGAGGCCTTCAGCAGCACCACGCCGAGCGCGGTCGCGAGACCCAGCGACACCCAGCCGTTGAAGCCCGCCCAGCCGCCGAGGCCGGACTCGGCGGCCCGGAAGCCGAAGCCGATCATGAGCGCCGCGTCGGCCAGATAGGCGCCGAGCCGGTCGACGTAGATGCCGGTCGCGCTGTTCTGTCCCTTCCAGCGGGCGACCTCGCCGTCCACGCAGTCGAAGAGCAGGAACAACTGCATGAGGAGCGCGGCGAGCACGGCCCCGGCGAGGCCGGGGACGAGCAGCGCGGCGCCGGACAGCACCCCGCACACCACCATCGTCCAGGTCAGCTGGTCCGGGGTGACCCGGGTGCGCACCAGCTGGCGGGTGAACCGCAGCGAGACGCGGCGCATGTAGAGGCGCCCCGCCCAGTGCTCGCCGTTGCGACTGGCGAGCTTGGCCTGCGGCTGGCAGACCTCCCGCAGCTCCTCCAGAACAGGAGCAGCAACCATGAACTTTCCTTCCGCCCGGGGCTCAACTGCCGCGCCTGCGGCGGTGATCGGCACAGGTTACTTGACCCGCCGCCGGACATTTCCTGGGGGATTTTGGCACGGTTGGGTGCGGTGTCCCGACCCGCTCACCGCCTCGGGCCGGGTCACCTCGCGCCGGTCCGGCCACACGATCGCGTGAGCGTCCGCGTCAGCGCGGACTCCTCCGGGAACGGATCGGGGTGAAGGCACGCGGCTCGTCGAGGAGGACCTCATGGATCAGGTGGACCACGCGACGGCACGGTCGTGGCTCGCCACCGCCGTCGAAGAGGCGCGGGCCGGTCTCGCCGAGGGAGGCATCCCGATCGGGGCCGCGCTGTACGGCCCGGACGGCACCCTGCTGGGCCGCGGCCACAACCGGCGCGTCCAGGACGGCGACCCCTCGACGCACGCGGAGACGGCCGCCTTCCGCGCGGCGGGACGGCAGCGCTCGTACCGCGGCACGACGATGGTGACCACCCTGTCCCCCTGCTGGTACTGCTCGGGACTGGTCCGCCAGTTCGGCATCTCCCGGGTGGTCGTCGGCGAGGCGAGCACCTTCCACGGCGGGCATGACTGGCTGGCGGAGCACGGCGTCGAGATCGTGCTCCTCGACGACTCCGAGTGCATCGCCCTGATGCGCGACTTCATCGAGCGGAACCCGGCTCTCTGGAACGAGGACATCGGTGAGTAGCCCCCAGCCCGACCACACCGCCCCCATCTCCCCCGCCACTCCTGCGACTCCCGCCACTCCCCCTACTTCCCCTACTTCCGCCTCCCGCGCCTCCTCCACCACTCCCACCTCTCGTATCCCGACCATCGACCTCGGGCCCTGGCTGGACGGCACCCCCGAGACCCGCGCCTCGATCGCCCGCACCGTCGACGACGCCCTGCGGACCGCCGGGTTCCTGCTGGTCACCGGGCACGGGGTCGACCCCGCCCTGCGCGACCGCATCCGGGCGGCCGCCCGCGCGTTCTTCGTGCTGCCCGCCGACGTCAAGCAGGCGTACGGCGCGAAGGTCGGCGGGCGCGGCTGGCTGGGGCCGGGCGCGGAGGCCAACGGGTACTCGGAGGGGACCCCGACCCCGCCGGACCTGAAGGAGTCCCTGACCTTCGCCACGCACGAGCCGTTCGACGACCCGGTGGTCAACGCGCAGTGGTACGCGCCGAACGTGTGGCCCGCGGAGGTACCGGAACTCCAGGGGCTGTGCGAGGAGTACCTGACCCGGATGGGTGAACTGGAGAAGCGGCTGCTCTCCCTGCTCGGGGAGGCCCTCGGCCTGGAACCGGACTTCTTCTCCCGGCACATGGACCACCCCACCTACGGTTTCAACATCAACTGGTATCCGGGGACGGAGGTGGTCGGGGAGCCGCAGCCGGGCCAGTTCCGGATCGGCCCGCACACCGACTTCGGCACCGTCACCCTCCTCGACCGGCAGGCCGGCAAGGGCGGGCTCCAGGTCTGGACGGACGAGGGCGGCTGGGCGGACGCGCCCTTCGACCCGGCCGCCCTCACCGTCAACATCGGTGACCTGATGGCCCGTTGGACCGGCGACCGGTGGCGCTCGGGCCGGCACCGCGTGCTGCCGCCCCCGGCCGACGCGCCCACCGAGGAACTCATGTCCCTCGTCTACTTCGGCGAGTGCACCCCGGGGACGATCGTGGAGTCCCTCCCGGCGCCCGTCGGCCGGGTGGCGTACGAGGCGGTCGACTCGCATGTGTATCTGCGGGAGAAACTCGACTCGATCACGGTGGAATGACGGACCCGTTCCGCTCACGTCCAAAAGTTTCGTGACCCAACGGACACCAGGCGATCTGGCACTTACCAACTCCCTCTCCTTACCCTTGCGTTGGGAACCGAGCCCTGGGGGAGGTGCGCGGTGCACGGACGGTTGTACGGGCGGGGCGCGCTGTTCGACGTCGAGCCCGCCGGTCTCGTACCGCGGCTCGTGGGGATCCGTCCCTACGAGCTCCACGCGGAGAAGCCCGAACACCCCGCCGGGCCGCCCCTGCTGGTGCTGGCGGGCGGCCGGGGTCTGGGCAAGAGCGCGGTGCTCGCCGAGCTGTGGGACGCCTACACGGAACACACCCGCAGGGGCGAGGCCCGCAGACGTACCCCGGTCGCGTTGATCGACTGCGAGGACGAGCAGTTCGCGCGGCCGCCGCACGAGGAGAGCCCCGAGTCCTGGTCGCCCGTGTGGCAGGCACTGCTGGTGGTCGCCGAGCAGCTCACCGAGCCGGTGCGGGCGGCCGGGCAGCTCACCTTCCCGCGGCTGACGGCCGGGCTGGTCGCGGTCCGGGCCAGCGACTGGAGCGGCCGGACCGACTCCGACCGCATCCGGCGCGAGCTGGTGCGGATCCTGCTGCTGAACGAGCGCGCCTCCCGGTTCAGCCTGGCCGGACGGTGGGCGGCCAAGGTCGCGTCGAAGGTGATCGCGGCGGCGAGCGGCGGCGGCCCGTTCGTCGCGGCGACCGTCGAGGCCACCCTGGAGGCGCTCTCCGAGGGCGTCACGCACCGCAAGGAGCAGAAGCCGGCCACCTGGTACCGCTCCTATCCGAACGCGGGCGGCAACGCCAAGCGGGGACTGCTGCTGCTCGCCGGGAACTTCCGGGCCGGCGGCACCTCGCGCGAGCACGCCGAGCGCTGGCTGGTGCGGGCGCTGCTCGCCGATCTGGCCGAGGCCTACTCGGGGCTCGGCTCGCATCTGACCCGGCTGGGCAGGCCGCTCGTCCTGCTCGACAACGCGCGTAGTGGTCCGGGTCCCGGGCTGCTGGACGCCGTCCTGCGGGACCGGGCCGACGGGGTCGCCGACCAGGTGGTGTGGGTGGCGACGGTACGCGGCACGGGCCATCCGGCGCTCGGGGACGCCGTACGCCGTGAACTGCCGGAGGTCGCGCGGGCCACGGACTGGGCGCCGGGCAGTTCGCCCTCCTCGCGCGCACTGCTCGTACCGTTGCCGCCGCTGTCCCCCGACGACACCCTGCACATGGTCGGCGCGGTCTGCGACGACACCGAGCTGCCGCCCCGGTTCCCGCACGCCACCCACCGGCTGACCGGCGGCAACCCGCTCGGCATCGTGCTGCTCGCGACCGCCGCCCGGCAACACCCCGACCAGGCGGTCTCGTTGGGGCGGCTGCTCACCGCGAAGGTCAAGCTGGAGGAGGGCCAGGCCGACGACGGCCGGCCCGCGTACGCCGAGTTACTGGCCCGCCTGGTCCCGGCCGACCGGCTCGACGAGCTGACGGTCCTCGCGGCCGCCCACGGCCACGACTCCGCCGCGGTCCTCGCACAGACCCACCTTCCGGACGACTTCGGCTCGTCGGGCGTACGGGCGCTGCGGATCCGGCTGGCCGAGGAGGGCGTCCCGGACGACGCCGGGCACTTCGTCGGTGACCCCTTCCTGCGCACCCTGCTGCTGCTCCGCCTCCACCACCAGCAGGCCGACCACGCCAAGTGGCGCGAGACGCACGAGACGATGACCGCCCACTTCGCGACGGGCCTCGGCTTGCGGACCCCGGGCCCCGGGGTGGACGCCTTCCGCCTCTACCACGAACTCGCCCTGGGGGACACGGCCGGCGCGGTCGCCCACCTGCGCGACACGTTCCCGGTCCTCGCCACCCGCACCTGGCTGCTCACACTCCGGCTGCTGGGCACCGCGCCCTATTTCCACGCGCACGACACCGAGGGCCGCGACACGGACCGGCACGAGGACCGGCGCTCGGCGATCGCGCTGGGCCGCACGGACGCCGCCGAGGAGCCGCCCGAGGGCGTCGACCGAGCCCTGCATCTACGGATACGGCGACTGCTGCACGCGGTCTGGCAGGTGTCCGACCCGCTGGTGCTGCCGGATCCACGGGTGTGCGGGCGGCTGGAGTTCGAGCTGCTCCAGCTGTCCGACCAGCGGCCCGCCGGGGGCGCGCTGCTGTTCGCGACCTCCCAGGCCTGGCCCCGGGACGCCCTCGCGGGCCGCCCGCTGCGCACCCCGGACGAGGACGACGACGGCGACACGGACGGCGGGCACGGACCGGGCGACGGGAACGGGGTGACGTGATGACCGACGGAGTCAGAAGCCCGCTGGTGCGGTGGCTGCGGGAGGTCTGGGAGATCCGCCTCTACCGCTATCTGGCACTGCTGGTCACGGCCGCCGTGCTGACCGGGCTGGTGTTCGCCGTGCGGACGGTCACCCATGAGGACCGGTCCTGCGCGCCCGGAGTGGCCCGGCCCGTCGGCAGCGACGAGTGCGTGGGCGTGGCCACGGGCGCGTACGACTTCGGGCATCCCCAACTGCGGGACGCGGTGGCGGCGATCGACCGGGAGAACGACCGGCTCAAGGCGGGGAGTTACGTGACGGTCGCGCTGATGCTGCCGTACACCGCCTCCACCCCCTCGACGCTCAGCGACATCCAGCACGAGGTGCAGGGCGCCTACCTGGCCCAGTGGCAGGCCAACCACACCTCCAACGGACAGGCTCCGGCGATCCGCCTGGTGCTCGCCAACCCGGGGGCCACCAGCGGCCACTGGGAGGCGATGGTCGACCGGCTGGAGCGGATGGCGAAGGGCGCCGACCGGCTGCGCGCGGTCACCGGAGTCGGCCAGAGCACCGACAACAACAAGGAGGCCGTCGCGGAACTGACCCGGCGGGGCATCCCGGTGGTCGGCGCCTCCATCACCGCCGACAACCTCGCCAACGGGCAGAACGGCAAGGACCCCTTCCCCGGCCTGGCCCGGGTCTCCCCCACCAACACGGACGAGGCGCGCGCCCTGGCCTCGTTCGCCAAGGTCGACGCGGGCCGGGCCCTGCTGGTGTACGACAAGCCCGGCGACCCGTACACGCGGACGCTCCAGACGTCGTTCGCCGCGCTGCTGAAGGGTTCGCCCTACGAGCCGCAGCCGTTCACCCCGCCCGCCGACCGCACCCAGGAGGGGACGACGGCGAACACCTTCCGGCAGATCACCCACCTGGTGTGCGACACCTCCGCGGGGACCGACACGATCCTGTTCGCGGGCCGGCACACCCAGTTGCGGCAGTTCGTCAACGCGCTCGGCACGCGTGGCTGCCAGAACCGGAAGTTCACGGTGCTGACGGGCGACGAGGGCTCGTACCTGTCCGGCGACAAGAAGCTGGACCGCACCGCCCTCACCCACAACCTCGCCGTCCGCTACACCGCGCTCGCCCACCCGGACGCCTGGGCGAAGGCGCCCGCGGGGCCGGGCGGTTCGGCGGCGGACGCGAAGGTCCTGACCGACCTCCTCGCCCGCAGCGCCCGTGAACCGGTCGGCCCGATCGGCGAGGTCGCTCTGGAGGACGGCCAGCTGATCATCGGTTTCGACGCGCTGACGCTGGCCGTGCACGGCATCCGCGAGGCCACGCCCGACGGCGGCACCGTCCCGCCCCTCACGGACGTCGGCCTCCAGTGGCCGCAGGTCAAGGGCTCGCTGCGGGTGAGCGGGGCGAGCGGCTGGATCTGCCTGGACGTGCACGGCAATCCGTAC
The DNA here is from genome assembly GCF_044766465.1 of Streptomyces sp. NPDC102259. Classification (NCBI taxonomy): domain Bacteria; kingdom Bacillati; phylum Actinomycetota; class Actinomycetes; order Kitasatosporales; family Streptomycetaceae; genus Streptomyces; species Streptomyces sp. NPDC102259. The sequence goes on from NZ_JBIWMA010000017.1 coordinate 129,743, forward strand.
GACAAGGCCGTGCCGATCGTCGAACTCCACGCCGACGGCGGCTCCCGCTTCGTCCGCATCGCCTGGCCGGAGGGAAAACCCCCGACCGAGGAGTGCCTGCCGCCGTCCTGAAGGGGTCCTACGGCCGCTCGCCCGCCTTGTCGACGACGGCGCGGCGCTGCACGGCGGTGTCGCTGATCACGGTCCCCTTCTTCAGTCCCCTGTAGTCCCGGGTGAGGGTCGACCGCTGCCCGAGAAGTTCGTACGTCTTCTTGTCGAAGGTCCACTCGAGGCGGACGGGCAGCTTGGTATCCGTGCGCGTGATCCCGACGCCGTGCCTCCCTCGGGCATCGACCGAGTCCTTGATCACCGTAACGCCGGGGATGCGGGCGACGGCCCGGTAGAGCGCGGCGCTCTGCGCCGGCGGCACGATCGAGCCGTTCAGCAGTCTTCCGGTCAGCTGCAGCACGGTCTGGTGCGTGTCGTACTCGTCGCCGAACCCCAACACCGGGATGTCGATCCAGGCGAATTGGAGGAGCCGAGGGGGCGTTTCGACCAAATAGTCGTACATCGCGTCCGGGTCGGCGGGCAGGGACCTCAGGAAGTCGTAGCTGATGAAGTCGGCGTAGATCTCCTGTCCCCGCGGCGCGGGGGGATTGCTCAACTCGCTGCCGTCCCTCCCGTCGCGCACCAGGGTCTTGCGGGTGCCGTCCACGGAGACCCAGCTCTCCTTGCGGTACAGGGGCACGGAGACCGCCTTCCCGTCCGGCCCGGTCTCGAAGAAGGTCTTCTCGATGTCGACATAGACGAACTGGTCGTCGCGGATCCTGCCGTACCCGTGCTGATGCTCCGCCGCCAGCGCGACGTCCTCCAACAGGGCGGCCGCCGACGTGATACGCGGTCCCGCGTCGGCGCCGCCGGACGACGGCAGCACGGTGAACGTGACGGCTGCGACGGTCGCCACGGCGGCCGCCGTGAGCGCGGGTCGCACCCACCGCTTCCGCGGTTTCGCGACGGCTTCGTCGGGGTGCCGGATCTCGGTCATCAAGTGCTCCTTGAGAAGTCGGTGACGGCCCGGCGGAAGGTCCTGTTCCGGCAGCTGGTTCATCGGTTCCCCTCCCTGATGGGCCCGACCGCCGAGGTGCGGTCGTCACCTCTCATCTGTCCGCGCACGGCGGGCTGTTCCCTGCGTTTCGCGAGCTTTGCCCGCGCCCGCGAGAGCCGTGATCGCACGGTGCCCACGGGCACCCCCAGCGCTTCGGCCGCCGCCTCGTATCCGAGGCCCGACCACACGCACAGCGCCAGCACCTCGCGTTCGGCGCGCCGCAGCCTCGTCAGCGCGGTGCGCACGGCGGCCAGTCGCACGGCGTCGTCCACCCGGTCCGCCACCTCGTCGGCGAAGTCCCGCACCGCTTCCTCGCGCGGCAGCCGCGCCACCGCGGCGGCGTGTCTTCGGGCCGCGCGGCGGAAGTTGCGGGTGACGTTGGTGGCGATGCCGAGCAGCCAGGGGCGCGGGGAGCCGCCGTCCTCGTCGAGCCTCTCGCGCAGCCGCCAGGCGTCCAGGAAGGTCAGCGAGACGACCTCCTCGGCGACCGTCCACTCCCCCGTGAGCCGGTAGGCGTGGTTGTAGACGGAGCGCGCGTAGGAGTCGAAGAGCTCACCGAAGGCCTCGTGGTCCCCCGCACGGATGCGTTTCCGCAGAGTGCTCGTACTGCTCGGAGTCGTATCCACACCCTTCTGTCTGTCCGTACGACAAAGGCCGGTTCCCGTGACTCAGGTCACGGGAACCGGCCTTCGGCGTGGACGGCTTACGCCTCAGACGCCCGCGTACGAGTGCTTTCCGGAGACGAAGATGTTGACGCCGTAGTAGTTGAACAGCCAGCAGCCGAACGCGATCAGGGCCAGGTAGGCGGCCTTGCGGCCCTTCCAGCCGGCCGTGGCGCGGGCGTGCAGGTAGCAGGCGTAGGCGACCCAGGTGATGAAGGCCCAGGTCTCCTTGGGGTCCCAGCCCCAGTAGCGGCCCCAGGCGTCGCCCGCCCAGATCGCGCCCGCGATGATCGTGAACGTCCACAGCGGGAAGACGGCCGCGTTGACGCGGTAGGCGAACTTGTCGAGCGAGGCCGAGGCGGGCAGCCGGTCCAGGACCGAGTTGGCGAACTTGCCGGGCTTGCCGCCGGTCGCCAGCTTGTTCTCGTAGGAGTCCTTGAACAGGTACAGGATCGTGGCGACCGCCCCGACGTAGAACACCGCGCCGCACAGGATCGCCGTCGAGACGTGGATGTACAGCCAGTACGAGTGCAGCGCGGGAACGAGCTGGTCGCTGGCGGTGTAGAGGACGGTGACGGCGATGCCGAGGTCGAGGAGGACCGTCGTGATCAGGAACAGGCCGAGCCAGCGCACGTTCTTCCGCAGCGCCAGCAGCGTGAGATAGACGCCGACGGCCACCGTGGAGAAGGTGATGTTGAACTCGTACATGTTGCCCCACGGCGCCCGCTCCACCGAGGCCGCGCGGGCGATCACGCCGCCCAGCTCCACCAGGAACGCGAGCACGGTGAGGGAGACGGCGATCCGGCCGTACATGTCGCCCTGCTCGTCGCCGCCGTGCGCGCCGGGCCCGTCGGGCACGTCGCGCGCACCGGCCGCGGAGCGCACCACGACCTGCGGCCGCTCCAGGACGGCTGTGCCGCCGTTCTTCTTGACGGTGACGGCCGGGCCCCCGGCCGCGGACGTGGCGGTGAGCGCGGCGGCGGTACGGCCGACCTTGCTGCGGCTGCCGAGGAGCCACTCGGCGATGTACGCGAAGAAGGCCAGGGTGTAGACGGCCATCGCGGAGTAGATCAGCGTGTTGCTGATGCTCGCGAGGTTTTCGTTGGTGGCGGCGGCGAGAGTCACTTCCCAGCCCCTTCGGCAGGTACGACTTCGGGTTCGGGGGATGCGGGGGATACGGACGATTCGGGGGTGTCGGGGTCCGGGGCCGCGGGAGTCTGGTCGTACAGGATCCCGGCGAGGTCGCCGAGTTCCTCGGGCACCTTGGCCGACTCGCTGCGGCCGAGCCCGCCCATCTCGACCACCGTCACCCCGTCGTCGCCCTTCACCGCGCGCACCCAGACCCGGCGGCGCTGGAGGAACAGGGAGCCGGCCAGGCCGAAGATCGCGGCGATGGCCCCGCCGAGCGCCCAGCCGCTCGCGGGCTGCTGGGTGATCTGGAAGTTCGCCCACTCCTTGGTGCCCTCGTAGGTCACCGAGCCGGCGCCGTTGGGGAGGGTCATGGTCTCGCCGGGCTTCAGGTTCTCCCGCAGCTGAGCGCCCTTGGAGTCCTTGAACTCCTTCATGTGCGCCTTGTCGAGCTGGTACACGCTCTGCGGGATGCCCGAGTTGACGCCGAGGTCGCCGTGGTACGGCGCCAGGTTCAGCACCGGGTTGCGCAGCGACGGGAACGTCGAGGCCGCCTCACTGCCCTTGGTGTACGTCGGCAGGAAGAAGGCCGAGATGCCCAGCTGCTCGTCGACGCCCTTGGCGTCCCGGTAGCCGTCGAGGACCTTGATCACACCGCTGGAGGTGATGTTGGAGTCGAGCGGCAGCAGCGGCACCGCGTCGCGGTAGACGACGTTGCCCTTGCCGTCGCGGACGGTGATGACGGGCGCGTAGCCGTGGGCGGTGAGGTAGATCTTCGAGTCGTCGATCTCCAGCGGGTGGTTGACCTTGACGACGGCCTTCTTGTCCTTGCCGTAGGCGCCCACGCTGTAGGTGATGGCGGACTGGAAGGTGCGCGCGGTGCCCGTGTTGGGACCCGAGGTCTCGTAGGTGCCGGTGAACTTGTCCAGGGTGAAGCTGAACGGGTTCAGGTCGTCGGTGCTGAAGAGGTTGCCGGACTTGAAGTCGTTGTACTGGGTGAGGGTGTTGGAGAAGCCGTCGCCCTCGACGACCAGCTTGTTCCCCTCGGACTTGTAGAGCTGGCCGCAGGCGAAGGCGACCAGCATCACGATCAGCGCGATGTGGAAGGAGAGGTTGCCCACCTCGCGGAGGTAGCCCTTCTCCCCGGCGACGGCGTCCCCGGCGAGGTGGGCGCGGAAGCGACGCTTCCTCAGCAGGGTGAGCGCGGCCTCGCGGACCTGTTCCGGCTCCGCGTCGGTGCGCCAGGTCGTGTACGCGGGCAGCCGGGTCAGCCGCTTCGGCGCACCCGGCGGGCGGCTGCGCAGCTGACCGACGAACTGCCAGGTGCGGGGCACGATGCAGCCGACGAGGGAGACGAACAGCAGGATGTAGATCGCGGAGAACCACACCGAGCTGTAGACGTGGAAGAGGCCGAGCCGGTCGTAGACCGGTGCGAGCGTCCCATGGGCCTGACGGAAGTCGGCGACCTTGGTCGCGTCGGTGCCGGACTGCGGGATCAGCGAACCGGGGATCGCGCCGAGGGCCAGCAGCAGGAGCAGCAGCAGCGCGACCCGCATGGAGGTGAGCTGCCGCCAGAACCAGCGGACCCAGCCGATGAGCCCCAGGGCGGGCCCACTGGCCAGCGTGTCCACGGGCGCGGTGGACAGCTGGGAGCCGGCGGCGCCGAGATCCTGCTCGTCCGTGGCGGCCGGGGTCTCGCCGGGGGCGGAGCCGACGGTGCTCTTGCTCATGAATCAGATCCCCACAGTGAAGCCGGCGGACCAGGACTGGATGTCCTGCACGAGGCGGTCCCACGCACCGGTCAGCAGCAGCAGGCCGGTCACGATCATCATCGTGCCGCCGATCCGCATCACCCAGGCGTAGTGGCGCTTGACCCAGCCGAAGGCGCCGAGCGCCTTGCGGAAGGCGACCGCGGCGAGCACGAAGGGCACACCGAGGCCGAGGCAGTAGGCGACGGTCAGTATGGCACCGCGGCCCGCGCTTCCCTGCTGGGAGGAGAGGGCGATCACGGAGGCGAGGGTCGGGCCGATGCACGGGGTCCAGCCGATGCCGAACAGCGCGCCGAGCAGCGGGGCGCCGGCCAGCCCGGCGACGGGCCTCTTGTGCAGGCGGAACTCCCGCTGGGTCATCCAGGGCATCAGCCCCATGAAGAAGACGCCCATGAGGATCATGAGCCCGCCCAGCACCTTGGACAGGACGTCCTGGTTGGCCTGGAGGTTCTCGCCGAAGTAGCCGAACAGGGCCCCGCTGGAGACGAACACGGCGGTGAAGCCGAGGACGAAGAGGGAGGCGCCGGCGACCATCCGCCCGCGACGGGCCTCGGCCAGGTCGGTGCCGGCGACTCCGGTGACGTAGGACAGATAGCCGGGGACGAGCGGCAGGACGCACGGCGAGAAGAAGGAGACGAGCCCGCCGAGCAGCGCGATCGGCAGCGCGGCCAGCAACGCGCCGTTGAGCACGGTGTCGTTGTAACCCGTCGTGGCGAGCGTGGTGACCGCGCTCACGTCACTTCTCCGCGAGGACGGGCGCGATCATCTTGCGCAGCCTGTCCTCGCTGAGCGCGGCCAGCGACCGGGCGGCGATCTTGCCCTCCCTGTCGATGACCAGCGTGGAGGGGATGGCCTGGAGGCTGAGCGTGCCCTTCTTGAAGCGCAGCAGCAGCTTGCCCTTCGGGTCGGACAGGCTGGGGTAGGTGATGCCCTGCTGCTTCTCGAAGGCGAGGGCGTTGTCGTTGCTGGTGTCGAGGGTGTTGATGCCGACGAACTGCACGCCCTGGCCCTTGAGGTCCGTGTAGACCTTCTGGAAGTTGGGCGCCTCGGCACGGCACGGGGCGCACCAGGAGCCCCACACGTTGAGGACGACGACCTTGCCCTTGTAGGCGGCGACGTCGAGCTGTTCTCCGGCGACGGTCTTGCCGGAGAGGTCGGGGGCCGCGGCGCGCGACCCCTTCTTCGCGGTGGAGATGCCGTCCTTGCCCATCACGAAGTTGGTGTCACCGCCTCCTCCGGCGGTGCCTCCGGAGGTGCAGGCGGAGAGCAGCAGTGCGGCGACGGCTCCGCCGGCGGCCGTGGTCAGGGCGGCACGGCGCGAGCGGTTCCGGCTGGTCGAGCACAGGGGGGCGCGGCTGGCGGCACTCATGTGAAAAGTTTCGCATGCCCGTTCCGGGGATCTTGCGCGCCCCCCTTGCGGGGAGAAAACGCCATTTCAGGCGGCGTTGGCGGCGGTACCCGTGGCGGACGCGGAGGGGGTGCTCGCGCCCAGGAAGGTCTTCCAGCCGCCGGCCGGCTGCTGCCCGACGTCGAGGGTGCGCAGCTTCTCGAGGACCTCCGGCTTCTGGACGTCGATCCAGTCGACGAACTGCCGGAAGGAGACCAGCCGTACGTCCGCGCCCTTCTCCTTCTCGCGCGCGATGTGCTTGAAGGCCTCCTCGACGGCGTCCATGTAGATGCCGCCGTTCCACTGCTCGAAGTGGTTGCCGACGAAGAAGGGCGCGCGGTTCGTCTCGAATGCCCGCTTGAATCCCTGTATGTACGCCTGCGAGGACTGCTGCCGCCAGCCCGGGTAGTTGTGGCTGGGCGCCTTGGTCGAGTTGACCGACTGGTTGGCGAGCATGTTGTAGTCCATCGAGAGGACCTCGAAACCGCGCCCGGGGAAAGGTACCTGCTGCAACGGCAGATCCCAGATCCCGTCCTTCTTCGTCGGCCACACCTGACGCCCGCCCGGCGAGGAGGCATCGTAGCGCCAGCCGAGGGCACGGGCGGTGGGCAGCAGGTTGTCCTGGCCGAGCAGACAGGGCGTCCGGCCGCCGACGAGTTCCTTGTCGTAGTCGAAGGGCAGCGCGGGCAGGTCGCTCCAGCCGGTGTTGGTCCGCCACTCCTTCACGAACGACTTCGCCTGGTCTATCTCGCTGCGCCACTGCTGGGGCGTCCAGTTGCCGACGGTCCCGTGCCCGGAGCAGAAGTGCCCGTTGAAGTGGGTGCCTATCTCGTGCCCCTCGAGCCAGGCCCGGCGGACGCCGTCGAGCGTCATCCTGACGTGCTCGTCGGTGAGGTAGCCGATGTCGGAGGCGCCGCGCGGGTTGTTCGGCGGGTCGTAGAGCCGCTTCTTCGACTCGGGCAGCAGGTACAGCCCGGAGAGGAAGAAGGTCATGCCCGCGCCGTGTTCCTTGGCGAGGTCCAGGAAGCGCGTGAAGAGTCCGTTGCCGACCTCGCCGGCCCCGTCCCAGGAGAAGACGACGAACTGCGGCGGCTCCTCGCCGGGCTGGAGCGGCACGGGCTTGGCCGGCTGGTGGGGCTGCTTGCCGGTGAAGGAGGTGGAGCCGTCGCCGAGGGGGCGGGCGGTGACCTTCGGAGCGGCGCTGCCGGAGGGCTTGCCGGAGCCGCTGGAACCGCCGGGGGTGCTGGGCCCGTCCGAGTTCGTGAGGCTGCCGCACCCCACGAGCCCGGCAGCGGCGGCGGCCCCGGCGCCGAGTCCGAGTGCTCCCCTTCGGGTGATGGCGCGCATGGCAACCCCGTTCGTCACATTTTCCGATGGTCACCCATTCAGAGGACGTGACGAACGAGGAGGTTCCGCCGATAGTTCCGGATTCCGTAACAGAGGGGCTTATTCCAGCCACGGAATCCGGTGCCGGGAGATCCGGGCCGTGAGATCCGGGCCGTGAGATCCGGTGGGCGGACTCCACGGCCGAAGCCGGCCGAGCGGTGGGCCTACGCCCCGAAGGCCTTGCCCTTCCCCTGCACCGGCTTGGCGCCGGCCCGGAGATGGGCGGGCACCAGGTCGATGGCGGGTTCGCTGTAGCCGACGGACACGATCCTGTCGCCCTGGTACGTGAAGCTCGTCAGCGAGGCGAGCGTGCACTGCCGCTTGCGCGGGTCGTGCCACAGCCGCCGCCGCTCGACGTAGGACCGCACGATCCAGATCGGCAGCTGATGACTGACCAGCACCGCCTCGTGCCCGCGCGCCGCGTCCTTCGCCGCGTCCAGCGCGCCCATCATCCGGACCACCTGGTCGACGTACGGCTCGCCCCAGGACGGCTTGAACGGGTTGACGAGGTGCTTCCAGTTCTCGGGCCGGCGCAGCGCCCCGTCCCCCACGCCGAAGGTCTTGCCCTGGAAGACGTTCTCCGCCTCCAGCAGCCGCGGGTCGGTGGCCAGGTCCAGCCCGTGCACCTTGGCGATCGGCGTCGCCGTCTCCTGCGCCCGCTCCAGCGGGGAGGCGACGACGTGGGTGACGTCACGGGAGGCGAGGTGCTCGGCGACCCGGTCGGCCATCTGCCGGCCCAGCTCGGACAGGTGGTAGCCGTCGAGACGGCCGTAGAGGACCCCGTCGGGGTTGTCGACCTCACCGTGCCGCATGAGGTGGACGACGGTGAGGTCCTTGTGGCCCGAGGTGTTCTGGAGGGCGTCCTCGAGGGCGTCCTCGAAGGCCTGGTCGGGCGCGTTCTCGGGGGCGTTTTCCGGGGTGGTCATGCCGCTGTGGCCTCCGCAGCCGCTCGGGCCGCCGCCGGGAGGGCGCCGGCGATTCTCTGGACGGCCTGGTCGTCGTGGGCCGTGGACACGAACCAGGACTCGAAGGACGACGGCGGCAGGTAGACGCCGTTCGCCAGCAGCGAGTGGAAGAAGGCGGTGAAGCGGAACGACTCCTGCGCCTTGGCGTCCTCGTAGTCGCGGACCGGCCGGTCCGTGAAGAAGACGGAGAACATGTTGGAGGCGCTCTGGAGCGTGTGCGCGACCCCCTCCTTGGTCAGCGCCTCCGACACCAGGGACTGGATCCGGGTGGAGACGTCGTCGATCCTGGCGTAGGCAGCGTCGTCGAGGAGCCGGAGCTGGGCGAGCCCGGCCGCGGTCGCCACCGGGTTCCCGGAGAGGGTGCCGGCCTGGTAGACGGGCCCGGCGGGGGCGAGGTGCGCCATGACGTCCGCCCGCCCGCCGAAGGCCGCCGCGGGGAAGCCGCCGCCCATGACCTTCCCGAAGGTCATCAGGTCGGGCCGCACGCCGTCGATCCCGTACCAACCGGCCCGGCTGGTCCGGAACCCGGTCATGACCTCGTCGGAGATGAAGAGCGCGCCGTTGTTCTGGCAGGCGTCCTTGAGTCCCTGGTTGAAGCCGGGGAGCGGCGGCACGACCCCCATGTTGCCCGGCGAGGCCTCGGTGATCAGACAGGCGATCTCGCCGGGGTGCCGGTGGAAGGCCTCCTGCACGGCCTCGAGGTCGTTGTACGGCAGGACGATGGTGTCGCCGGCCTGGGCGCCGGTGACGCCGGGGGTGTCGGGGAGCGCGAAGGTCGCGACCCCGGAGCCGGCCGCCGCGAGGAGCGAGTCGACGTGCCCGTGGTAGCAGCCGGCGAACTTGATCACCTTGGTGCGCCGGGTGAACCCGCGGGCCAGCCGGATGGCCGACATGGTGGCCTCGGTGCCGCTGGAGACGAGCCGCACCTCCTGGAGGGGCTCGATGCGGGCGACCATCTCCTCGGCGAGCGCGACCTCGCCCTCACCGGGCGTGCCGAAGGAGGTACCGCGCGAGACGGCCTCCCGCACGGCGGCGATCACCTCGGGGTGCGAATGCCCGAGGATCATGGGCCCCCAGGAACAGACGAGGTCGACGTACTCCCGGCCGTCGGCGTCCGTCAGATACGGGCCGGTGCCGGACACCATGAACCGGGGCGTGCCGCCCACGGCACGGAACGCGCGCACCGGCGAGTTCACACCCCCCGGTGTGACGGCGGACGCACGGTCGAACAGCGCCTGCGATACAGGCGCATCGTATGAATAGGGCAGTTCGCTCATGACCTGCGACTTCTCCGACCTTCTCCGACTTGCTGGACTCCGGTTGTCAGTGACCTCCCAGGGTAGGCCAGCGGCGGCCGGGGCCGGCGGGGCCGTCATCCGCTCCACCATCTGCGAAACTGAGTCGGAACGGCCCTGCTGGACGTAGCTCACACAGACCGTGTGTCCAGTGGCTGCGAAGATCCTGCGGACAGGTGTTTCAACGCACGTTTCGGCGGGCGGCCGTGGGGGAGGTCACTGACACGATGATCGGGTTGCGCGGCGGGGGCCACGCGTCCTAGAAAAGCAGTCGGGTGGAGATATGCATCGCGGTGGCGGACTGGGCGAGGGGACTGACGACCTGGGTCCTCGACGTGCCCGGCGGGGGAAGCACCGGCGCGACGCGGAGGAAGCCAACGACGCACGTCAGACACAGGCACAAGGTGTACCGAGTGAGCCCGAGCGGAGCGACCGGATCGGTCAGATCGACCGAATCGACCAGATCGAGCGGTTCGAGCAGATCGACCGGCGGGTCGACCAGCGGATCGATCCCCTCCGGGCGGGGAGCAGGAATGGTGGTCGGGTGGGGGTGACGTACAAGTACTTCGGCGCGCCCGACGGCGCGACCGCGGCCCGCGTCCCGATCTCGATGCGCCCCGAGGAGCTCGGCGGCGACGAGCTCGGCATGAACGGCATGTTCACCAAGATCAAGCCGGAGACGATGGCCGCGATGGTGCTGACCGGCATCGAAGGCGTCCCGCTCAGCAAGGTGCCCCCGCTGGAACTGGTCGTCCTCCATCCCGACTACGCCGTGGTGAAGCTCCCCATGACGGTCGTGGACCCGCTGCGGGACATAGGCGAGGAAGCGGTGGGCGCGGCGGCCTTCATCTGGTCGACGGTCCCGGACCGGGGCGGCCCCCGGGACGCGTTCAACGTGTACCAGCTGCTGCACGAGTGGCAGGACTTCTCGCACCGCCTGCACGAGGCGGGGCATCAGCCGTACTGCCTGGTCTGGCCGTGAGCCGACGTCTCACCGATGGCGGGCGAGGTCCTCGGACCTCGCCCTTTTCCGTGGGCGCGGCACGCTGACTCCGTCGGGTGCCGAGGGGGACATCGCCGACGCGGCGAACGGCCGCCACCCGGTCGTCGGTGGGCCGGAAGGCGAAGACGTCGACGCCTCGCCGTAGGGCCGGCGGATCGGACACGGGTCGAAGTGGATCAGGCCGGGCCGGACGGGAACTCCCGTCGTGGGCCCGGTCGTTCGGGTTCACGGAACGTGTCGACCGCCGCGGGGACGGGGCTGGTCCTCGAGCGGCCCCGCATGGTGAATGATGATCCGACAGTCACTCACGGCGGTTCATCCGGTGGTGGGACGCGAGTCCAGGACGGAGCCAGGCAGCATGACCTCTCCCCTCAGCGGCAGCAGTGACGCCGGTAGCGGCGGCACCGGCAGCCCCTTCTTGAAGATAGACACGAGCAAGCCCCACCCGGCCCGGATGTACGACTACTTCCTCGGCGGCAAGGACAACTACGAGGTCGACCGGGATGCCGCCGAGCAGTTCATCAAGGCGGCGCCGGAGGTGCGGGAGGGGGTCCGCGCCAACCGGCACTTCATGCACCGCGCCGTCCGGCACGTCGTCGCGGAGGGCGGCGTCCGGCAGATCCTCGACATCGGCACGGGCCTGCCCACCGAGCCCAACGTGCACCAGATCGCGCACTCCATAGCCCCCGGGACCCGGGTCGCGTACGTCGACAACGACCCGATCGTCAGCACCCACTCGATGGCCCTCATGGCCGACGCGGACGACCCGGAGGCCGACGCCCACACCTCGGTCGTCCTGGCCGACCTGCGGGATCCCCGCGCCGTCCTCGACCACCCCGACGTCCGCAAGATCATCGACTTCGACGAGCCGGTGGCGCTGCTGCTGGTGGCCGTCGTGCACTTCCTCGCCGACGCGGACGACCCGGACGCCGTCGTCGCGACACTGCGCGACGCGCTGCCCGCCGGCTCCTACCTCGTCCTGTCGCACGCCACGGGCGACGTCCACGAGGACCGGCGCGAGGACGCGGCCTCCGTCTACAACAAGGCCAGCGCCTCCCTGAACCTGCGCCCCCACGCCCGGGTCCTGGACCTCTTCGGCGACTTCACCCTCCTCGATCCGGGCCTGGTCCCGGTCCCGGACTGGCGCCCCGAGGAGCCCCCGAAGCACGGCACCCCACCGATCGGCATCTACGGCGGAGTGGCCCGCAAGAACGGCTGAACGGCCGCTCAGCGCAGGGGGGTCGTCTCCAGCAGGGTGCGGGCCAGGTGGTGGGCGGGGCTCGCGGTCCCCTCCGCCACCCGGCGGAAGGTGTCCTGGGCGGGGCGAGCCGGCCAGTCCGGGGGCAGATGGCGGGCCGGGAGCCGGGGGTCCGTGCGGATCGTCCAGAGCCATTCGCTGACCAGCCGCAGACGGGTGCCGATCGGGTCCTCGCCCGGGCCCGCGTTCAGGTGGGCGGTCCAGCGCTTGTCGAAGGAGACATAGCGGGCGGCGATGCTCTCCAGGTCCCAGGTGTCCCGGATCATGAGACCGATGTCGATGGCCTCGTCGGCCGAGGCGTGGAAGATCTTGACGTGGGCGGTCAGACCGAGTTCGGCGACGACGGCGGCGACGTCGACCTTCCCCGGCGCGATCCACAGCCCGCTGTACAGCGCGCCGAACCCGGACCAGGCGAGCCGTGAGCGCAGGTCGTGGCGCTCGCGCTGGCGGGACTCGGGGAGCGAGAAACCGAGCAGCGTCCAGTCGCCGTCCCAGTCGTCGTTGACCGCGCCCTCGCGCCAGATGCGGGTGCGGCCGTCCCACAGGACGCGCGTCGCCTGCTCGGTGAGGCCGAAGTACATCTTGCGGCCCTCGCGCTGCCGCCGCAGCAGGCCCCGGCCGACCATGCGGGTCAGCGTGGACCGTACGGCCTGTTCACCGACGCCGACCCGGCCGAGGACGTCGATGATGCTGCCCGAGTAGACGCACAGGTCGCCCTCCTCCAGCACGTGGTTGCCGAAGAAGGCGAGCATGAGCGACTGCGGGCGCAGCTGCGGGGCGCCGCCGTCCGAGGCGTCCGGCAGGTCGTCCGGCAGGTCGTCCGGCAGGCCGTGCGGTGTGTCGTGCGGCATGGTGTCCGGGATGTCGTCGTCCTCCACGGGGGAAAGGGTACGACCGCCCGCCGGCGGGTGCGGTGCGGGCGGCGGGCGGTCGTACGGGATCACCGCAGGTCGGCCGGGTGGGCGAGGTCGTACGGGCGCAGATAGGGAGTGGGGCGGTAGGGGACGTAACGGGTCGGGGTCGTCGGATCGGCCGCCGTGGCACGGGCGTTGAGGGCGGCCGGGTCGGTGCCCCGCCAGTGGCCGGTGGTGAGGCGGTCCTCCAGGGTGTGCAGGGCGGCGAGCTGTTCGGCCGGGCTGAAGGTGCAGTGGCCCGCGTTGTCGACGTACGCCTGCCGCAGCAGCGCCGAGGACCCGGCGGCCGTCACGGCCCGGCGCAGGGCGCTCTCGGTCTGGACCGGGACGAGGGCGTCACCGACGGTGTGGACGGAGAGCTGCGGCTTGGTGAGCTCACCGGTGAAGGAGCTGGTGGCGCTCATCCATGCCACCGCGCCCGGGTCGGCGGCGATGCGCGGCGCGCGGTTCAGGGCGGCCAGGTCGGCCGTCAGGGACAGTCCGGCCTTCCGGTACAGCTCGGTGACCTCCTTGCGGACGGAGGAGCGGCCGAGCAGCCTGGCGTAGTCGACGCCGGTGTTCCAGGACATGTTGCCGCCGGCCCGGGTCTCGGCCTCCTGCCGCCGGTTGAAGGCGGCGATCTTCAGCAGCCCCTTGACGGCGTCGTACTGGTTGGCCTGCTGCGCGTCCCAGTCGGTCGCGGCGGGCCGGGGCTGCGTCGGCTGGTTCCAGACCGGGATGTTGTGCAGGGCGGCGGCGAGGGCGATCCGGGCCCGGCCGGCGGCCGTCGTCTGCGCCGAGTCGACCGCGGCCGTCAGGGTGTTCGCCGCGTCGGTGGCGGCCGTCTGGTCCGCGAGGTCCACCAACGGGACGTCGGAGCCGGGCGCGAGGAGGGTCTTGACGGCGAAGGCGGGGTCGAGGGTGTTGTTCCAGTTGGCGACACCGCCCTGGACCAGGCCGCACAGGGCGACGGAGCCGTCGATGCGGTCCGGATGGCGTTCGGCGATGGCCGTGGTGACGAGCCCGCCGTACGACCGTCCCCAGGCGATCGTCCGGCCGGCCGCGCCGAAGCGGTCGGTGAAGGCGGCGAGGGCGGCGAGCTGGTCGGGGACCGCGTCCGTCACCGCCCAGCCCGTGGTGGCGTACGAGGAGCCGACGAGCGCGTAGCCCTTCTGGAGGAGGAGGGTCTTCGTGGCTTCGTCCGGGGCGTCCTGCGCGGGGTTGGCGGGACCGGAGGAGTAACCGTGGCTGAAGAGCAGCACGGTTCCGTTCCAGGCGGCGGGCACGTCCATCAGGTACGTGGCGCCGGAGGGGAGCCGGCCCTCGACATGGCTCGTGTCCGCCGCGGCAGCCGCCGTCGAGGCCGGGAGGGCGGTGACGGCGAGCAGGACGGCAGCCGCCCAGGCGGTGCGCGTACGGGCGTGGGAATGGGAGCGGGTGTGGGGGTGGCGGGGCGTCATGCGGAGATCTCCTGCGTGTGGGGGGCGTCGGAGCGTGCGGCGGGATCCGCGGTGTCGGCGAGGGACGTCCGACTGCTCTCGCGGACGAAGAGGACGGCCACGGCGGTGACGGCGGCGCCGCCGCAGAGCATCAGGGAGACGGGGGTGCTGCTGTCGCTTCCCGCCACCAGGCTGCCGGCGATCATCGGGGAGAAGCCGGCGCCGATCAGGGTGGCGCCCTGGTAGCCGAGGGAGGCGCCGGTGTAGCGGACCCGGGTGCCGAACATCTCGGTGAGCAGGGCGCCCAGCGGGCCGTACATCGTGGACTGGGCGATGCCGTGGCCGAGGACGACCGCGAGGATCAGCAGTCCGGGCGACCCGGAGTCGACCAGCGCGAGGACGGGGAAGGCCAGCGCCGCCGAGGCGAGCGCCCCGGCGAGGACGACCGGACGGCGGCCGACCCGGTCGGAGAGCGCGGAGGCGCAGGGCAGCACGACGAGGGCGACGGCGGCGGACACCGTGAGCGCGGTGAGCACCTGCGGTCGGGCGTAGCCGATGCCGGTGGCGTACGCGATCAGATAGCTGGTGAGCAGCGACTGGGCGGTGAAGGCGCCGATGCCGACGCAGCAGGCCAGCAGGACCGGGCGCGGTCGCCGCAGCACGTCGAGGATGGGCAGCCGCGACTCGGCGCGGTCCTTCTTCACCTCGGCGAAGAGCGGGCTCTCGACGACCTTGAGGCGGACGAAGAACCCGACGCCGAGCAGCACCACGCTCAGCAGGAACGGCACCCGCCAGCCCCAGGCCGCGAACTCGTCGTCAGGGAGGGTGACGACGAGCGCGACGACGGCGGTGGAGAGCAGGGAGCCGAGCGGGGCCCCCATCTGCGTGAAGCTGGACCACAGTCCGCGACGCCGCTCGCCCGCGTGCTCGACGACCATGAGCGTGGCGCCGCCCCACTCACCGCCGATGGCGATGCCCTGCACGACCCGCAGGGTGATCAGCAGCACCGGCGCCCACACGCCGATCGTGTCGTACGTGGGCAGCAGCCCGACGAGGAAACTCGCGCCGCCCATCAGGCCCATGGTGAGCAGCAGCATCGACTTGCGGCCGAGCCGGTCGCCGAAGTGCCCGAAGAGGACGCCGCCGAGCGGGCGGGCGACATAGCCGGCGGCGAAGGTGCCGAACGCGGCGATGGTGCCGACGGCGGGATCGGCGCCGGGGAAGAACAGCTCGCCGAAGACAAGGGCGGCGACGGTTCCGTAGACGAGGAAGTCGTAGAACTCCACGGCGGTGCCGAGCAGCCCGGAGGCGGCGACGAGGCGCAGCTGCCGGGTTCGTTCGGCGGCGGCGGTGACCGTGGACGGTGATGGTGACGGTGATGCGAGCGGGGACGGGGGCATCGCGGTCTCCCTTGACCGGGGGAAGGAGGAGCTGACCGTGAAGTTAGGCCTTCAAGTGACCGCCGTCAATAAAGTGCACAACATCGACCCATGGCGCGGGCCACCGGCTCCAGCGGAGCACGGTGACCCGGGCCGGGTCGTCCCAGGGGCCGCAGGGGCCTTACGGGTCGTAGGACGTGGGCGCCGGTACGGGTCAGGCCGCGAGGGTCGCGGGTTCGCCCGCCGGCTCCTCCTCCAGCAGGTCGGCCAGGGTCGCCCGAGCCCGCGCCACGCGCGAACGCACGGTGCCCACCGGACAGCCGCTCGCCTCAGCCGCCTCCACGTAGGGCAGGCCGGCGAGCTGGGTGAGGACGAACGCCTCCCGCCGCTCGACCGGCAGCGAGGCCAGCAGGTCCAGCAGGACGACGCCGTCGTCGAAGCCCGGCAGATCACGCGGCTGGGCGCGCTCGGCGGCGAGTTGCCAGTCCGGTACGTCGGACAGCCGGGGCCGGGTGGCGGCGTACCGATAGCTGTCGATCACCGCCCTGCGGGCGATGGACAGCAGCCAGGAACGCGCCGAGGAGCGGCCCTCGAACCGGTGCAGGCTTCCGAGGGCACGCAGAAAGGTGTCCTGGGCGAGGTCGTCGACCGCCTGGGGATCGGCGCACAGATGGGAGACGTAGCGCAGGACGTCGCGATGCAGAGCGCGTACGAAGCGCTCGACCGCGTCCGCGTCACCGGCCCGGGCGGCGAGCGCCCATGCGGTGATCGACTCGTCGAGTGCGGTGTGTGCTGTCGGCGCGGCGTGTGCGATCGGGGCGGCCTGTGCTGTCGGCGCGGCCTGAGCTGTCGGCGCGGCGTGAGATGCCTGGGGCGCCTTGGGGGCAGACGTGATCACCTGGTGTCCTTCTCGGATCATCCACGAGGGCATGAGGGAGAAACGGCCCCACACCCGTCTGCGCGGGCGTACGGCCGTGGCCCGGAGCGCACAGGGGCAGCTCCGGGTCCGCCTGCTGCCGGCCGGTCGTCAGACGGCGGCAGCGGTCCCCAGGGGCGGACCCCGAGTGGTGATCGCGTGAGTGAGAAGGAGCAGCCGGGGCGCTCGCGCCGAGCCACGGCGACGGAACCGGACGCGCGGCCGGTCCGGGGTGACGGGCAGGGCGAGCAGCAGCCGCAGCGGCGCGGCCAGCCGTCCGGCCACCGCCCGCAGGATCCGGAACGCGGCCTTCTCGCCGTACGCCAGCCACAGCCCGCACAACAGCGCGGCGAGCAGGTGGGCGGCGAGCATCCCGAACGAGGAGGAGCCGCCCTCGCCTGTGGCCTCCCCCATATGACTCACGTGACTCATGTGGCCCGTGTGGCCCGTGTGGCTCATATGACCGACATGGCTCACGTGATCCATGTCCATGCCCATGTCCACGCCCATGTCCATGGAGTCCATGCGCATCGAGCCCATGCCCGGGGCGCCCGCGGACGCCGCGGCACCGGGCTCCGGCCCGGCCAGCGAGAACGCCGAGTGCAGGGCCGTCTGGCCGGCGACCACGACCGTCACGATCAGCGGCAGCCCGCGCTCCCGGCCCGCCAGACACCAGCCCGCGACCCCGGTGACGGCCACGCCCGCGGCCAGCGCCCACGCGGGCACCTCGGCCCCGGACATCAGCACGTGGCCCAGGGCGGCGAGCAGCACGCAGACAGCCGCGAACAGCGCGGCCCGTAGCGTGCGAGTGCACCGCCCAGCAGTCATGGCGCCTCATCCTCGCATCCGGACACCGCCCGTCCCACGGAGGTACGGAATGCACCCCGGTCCGGAACTCAATCCGCCGTATATGACCTGCCTCACCCCGCCGACCACGGCGCGGCGTTCGCCCGAAGGGTCCAGTCCACCGCGCAGGAGGCGCCCACTCCGCCGACCCTGGGGACGGGGCGTGTCCGTCGTGCCCTGTCCATCGAGCAGCGGAGGTGCCGGTGAGCGGTTGCGCCGAACGCGTGCGGATCGCGGTCATCGGGGACTGCCCCGTCTTCCGGCACGGCATCTCGAACCTGATCGGCTCCGCTCCCGACCTCCACCTGGTCGCGGCCGCGCCGTCGATCGAGAGCGCGGACGGCAGCCTGCGCGGCGCGCGGGTCGTCCTGATGGACCTCCAGCAGCCCGCCCCGAGACTCACCGCGGCCGTGACGAGGCTGCACAGGCGAGGACATGCCGTCCTGGTCGTGTCGTCCTCGCCGCAGATCGACGCCGTCCAGGTGATCCGGGCGGGAGCCAGCGGCTATCTGAGCCGGCAGGCGGAGGCTCACGAAGTACTGACGGCGATCCGGACCGTGGGCTCGGGACGCAGCTATGTCTCCGCACCCGCCAGCCGTCTGCTGGGCCTGTCCCCCCGCTTCACGGACCGGGAGCAGGAAATCCTGCGCCTGCTCGCGAATGGTTCGACGGACCACGAAATCGCCGTCGAATTGGGCATCAGCAAACACACCGTCCATTCGCACCTCGACCGAATCGGCGAGAAAACCGGCTCCCGACGCCGTCCCGATCTGACCCGGATCGCCATGGAAAACGGCCTCACCTACCCGGAATGAGCCCCCGATGTGGGTAGTTCTACCCCGCCGACCATGGGTAATGATGACCCTTGACCCGCAGACGGTAAAAGCGAGACCTTGACAGAGGATCACTCACCCACGCCGTAATCAGCTGGGAGAAGCTCATGCGCAATCGTCTGGCAATTCTCACTGTCGCAGCACTACTGCCCCTGTCAGGGGTGGCGGCGTCGGTCGCCGTCGCAGGTCAGGCGCAAGCCGTCACCATCGGGCCTGTCACGGTCACCGGAACTGTTGAAGACTGCAACGACGGATCTTCCCCCGACTCTGTGACGATCAAGGCGGGCACCGAATCGAAGACGGATAATTCACTCGCCGGCAACAGCAATTCGTATTCCGTCACGTTCAAGAAGATCGCCAAGAATGCCACGGTGACAGCGAAGGCGACCGTGACCTGCGAGAGCGAGGAGACGTACAAGCAGAACTTCCCCCTCAAGGGCTCGCCCTCCACAGACCCGGTGAAGCGCAAGCAGAATCTCGAGCCGTAACCGCTTCCGGCCGGTCGGACCGGGACTCGCCACGGCGACGCCCGGCCCGTCGGCATGCTCCGCCCCGTCACACCCCGCCGCCCACCGTGAACCCGATCACCGATCCGCCCCCCGCCCGCCGGTGCGCGAACGGTGCGCCTCCGTGTGCCAGGGCCACCTCGCGGACGATCGACAGGCCCAGCCCCGAGCCCGGCAGGGAGCGGGCGTCGGCGGCGCGGTAGAAGCGGTCGAAGACGCGGGTCAGGTCGGCCTCGGCGATGCCGGGCCCACGGTCGAGGACCTCGACGCGGACGACCCCGGGCCGCGACGGCCCGGTGACGGCGATCTCGACGGGCGCGCCGCCCCCGCGGTCGAACTTGATCGCGTTCTCCACGAGGTTCGACACCGCCCTCTGGAGCATGCCCGGCCGCCCGTAGAGGGTGGTGTCCCCACTCGCCCGGATCAGGACCGGCCGCCCGGTGCGGCGCCGGGCGAGACCGGCGACCTCCTCCGCGATGTCGGCGAGGTCCAGCCTGCGTGGCGGCTCGGCGTCGGACTGGCCGGCCGCGAGGTCGACGAGCTCGTTGACCAGGTCGGTCAGTTCCCGGGCCTCCTGGGTCAGATCCGCCACCAGTTCGTCACGGGTGTCCGGCGGCAGCTCGTCGATGCGGCGCAGCAGCGAGATGTTCGTCCGCAATGACGTCAGCGGCGTGCGCAGTTCGTGCCCCGCGTCCTGGACCAGCCGCCGCTGGTCCTCCTCCGACTGGGCGAGCCGGCCGAGCATGCGGTCGAAGGCGCGGCCCAGCCGGCCCACCTCGTCGTGACCGGTGACCGGCACCTGCACGCCGAGCCGGCGGGTGCGGGCGACGTCCTCGGCGGCGGTGGTGAGGATCACCAGACGGTGGGTGATGCGCCGGGCCAGCCACCAGCCGAACAGCCCCGCGGCCGTCACCACCGCGATCATCAGGATCAGTGTGCGCTGCTGGAGCGCCCGCAACAGATCCTCGGTGTCGCTGAACTCCTGCGCCACCTGCACCGCGCCCCGACCGCCGCCCAGCGAGACGGTCGCGATGCGATAGACGTCGCTGCCGACGTCGACGTCCTTGTGCTCGGTGATCCGCCCGGCCGCCGCGGCCACCGCGACCGTGCGGTCGGCGGACACCACGGGCAGTCCGGGGCTCCCGCTGTCCACGACCGAGCCGTCCTCGCCCAGCACCTGCACGTCCGTGCGGGCCGGCCGCACGATGTCGTGCCCCGGCGCGGACGAGGAGAAGTCCTCCGGCGCCATCCGATGGTCGCGCACCTCGTCCCGCAGGTCCTGCACGACCTCGTCGAAGACCGACTCCTGGTCGACCCGGACCAGCCGGGCGGCCGCCGAGTACGACAGGACGCCGACGAGCACGGTGACCGCGGCCGTCACGGCGGCGAAGGACACCGCGAAGGTGGTGCGCAGCGACACCAGCTTCGGCCGCGGCCGGGACAGCAGCCGACGCAGACGACTCACCCGCGTCCCCGTCTCACTGTCGTCCTCGTGTCACTGTCGTCCTCGTCTGACTGTCGTCCTCATCTTCCGCGTCTTCCGCGTCCCGTCGGGCCCTCGTCACTCAGTCCTCCCGCAGCACGTAACCCACTCCGCGCACGGTGTGGATCAGCTGCGGGGCACCCGGCTGGTCGAGCTTGCGGCGCAGATAGCCGACGTAGACGGCGAGATTCTTGGAGCCGGGGCCGAAGTCGTAGCCCCAGATGCGGTCGTAGATCGTGGAGTGGTCCAGGACGATCCCGGCGTTGCGCGCCAGCAGTTCCAGCAGCTCGAACTCGGTCCGGGTCAGCTCCAGCTCGCGCCCGCCCCGCCACGCGCGCCGCGCCTGCGGGTCCATCCGCAGCCCGGCCGCCTCCACGTGCCGCTCCGTACCCCGCTTCGGGGCGTCGGGCACCGGTGCGGCCGCCTCGGGGGCGGCGTCGGGGCTGGTGCGGCGCAGCAGGGCCCGCAGCCGGGCGAAGACCTCCTCGACGTCGAACGGCTTCACGACGTAGTCGTCGGCGCCCGCGTCCAGACCGGCGATCCGGTCGGCGGTCTCCACCAGCGCGGTCAGCATCAGGATGGGCGTGCGGTCGCCCTCGGCGCGCAGCACCCGGCAGACCTGGAGGCCGTCGATGCCGGGCATCATCACGTCGAGGACGAGCACGTCCGGCGGGTGCTTGTGGGCGTGCGCCAGCGCTTCGACCCCGTCGGCGACCGCGGTCACGCGGTAGCCCTCCAGGGCCAGGGCGCGTTCCAGGGCGTTGCGGATGGCACGGTCGTCTTCGGCGAGCAGCACGGTGGGAGGCACCAGGCCAGTCTGCCAAGGCCTCCGGCGGTTGGGCGGTGGGGACGGTCGTACGATCACCCTTCTTACTGGGCTCTCACCGTCCGATCGGGTGGGCGTACCGGGGGGCTGCCGCCCCCGGACCCCCGCATCGGCCTGAACGGCCTCGTCCTCGATCGCCGGACGGGCTGGATTTCCCCGCCCGGCACTCAAGAGAGCAGCGCCGGACGGGCTGGATTTCCCCGCCCGGCACTCAAGAGAGCAGCGCCGGACAGGGTGGATTTCCCCGTCCGGCGCTCAGGACAGCAGCGGTCGGCCGTTACCGGGCGGCCAGGGCCGCCAGCTGGTCGGCGAAAGGGACCACCGTGAACTCGCTCTTCTCGGCCTTCTCGTCCCTCTCGGTCGCGGATGGCGTGGACGGTGCGGACAGGCCCGTCATCAGCGTCGTCAGCTCGGCCGCCGCCCGTTCGATCCGCTCGGGCAGGCCCGCCGCGCCCCAGTCCTCCGAGGCCGCGTAGACGGCGGTCGGGACGACCACGGCGCGCAGGTACGAGAAGAGCGGCCGCAGGGCGTGTTCGAGTACCAGCGAGTGGCGCGCGGAGCCGCCCGTGGCGGCGATCAGCACCGGCTTGCCCGCCAGCGCGTCCGGGTCGATCACGTCGAAGAACGACTTGAACAGGCCGCTGTAGGAGGCGGAGAACACCGGCGTGACGACGATCAGCCCGTCCGCCGCCGTCACCGCCGCCAGCGCGGCGGCCAGCTTCCGTCCGGGGAAGCCGTTGGTGAAGTTGTGGGCGATCTCGACGGCGAGGTCGCGCAGCTCCACGACCTCCACCTCCGCCGAGGTCCGCCCGGCGGCCGCGGCCGCCAGCCGGTCGGCCAGCAGCCGGGTCGACGACGGGACGCTCAGCCCCGCCGAGACGACGACGAGCCTCATGCGACGTTCACCCCTTCCTGGGAAGCCGGGGAGCCCTGAGCGGCCTGAGAGCCCTGAGCGGCCTGGGCGGCCTTGAGCAGCGACTCGTGGGTCGGCGCGTCCGGGACCTCGGCCGGCCGGCCGACGGCGAACTCCTTGCGCAGCACCGGCACGACCTCCTCGCCGAGCAGGTCGAGCTGCTCGAGCACGGTCTTCAGCGGCAGCCCCGCGTGGTCCAGCAGGAACAGCTGACGCTGGTAGTCGCCGGCGTACTCGCGGAACGTGAGCGTCTTCTCGATGACCTGCTCCGGCGTGCCGACGGTCAGCGGGGTCTGGTCGGTGAAGTCCTCCAGGGACGGCCCGTGACCGTAGACCGGCGCGTTGTCGAAGTACGGCCGGAACTCGCGCACCGCGTCCTGCGAGTTCTTCCGCATGAAGACCTGCCCGCCGAGCCCCACGATGGCCTGCTCGGGCGTGCCGTGTCCGTAGTGCGCGTACCGGGCGCGGTACAGCTCGACCATCTGCTTGGTGTGGTCGGCCGGCCAGAAGATGTTGTTGTGGAAGAAGCCGTCACCGTAGAACGCGGCCTGCTCGGCGATCTCGGGCGAGCGGATGGAGCCGTGCCAGACGAACGGCGGCACGTCGTCCAGCGGGCGGGGCGTGGAGGTGAAGCCCTGGAGGGCGGTGCGGAACTTGCCCTCCCAGTCGACGACGTCCTCGCGCCACAGCCGGCGCAGCAGGGCGTAGTTCTCGATGGCGAGGTTGATGCCCTGCCGGATGTCCTGGCCGAACCAGGGGTAGACCGGGCCGGTGTTCCCGCGTCCCATCATGAGGTCGACGCGCCCGTCGGCCAGATGCTGGAGCATCGCGAAGTCCTCGGCGATCTTCACCGGGTCGTTGGTGGTGATGAGGGTGGTGGAGGTGGAGAGGACCAGCTTCTCCGTCCGCGCGGCGATGTAGCCGAGCATCGTCGTCGGGGACGAGGGGACGAACGGCGGGTTGTGGTGCTCGCCGGTGGCGAAGACGTCGAGGCCGACCTCCTCGGCCTTCTGCGCGATGGCGACCATGGCCTTGATCCGCTCGCGCTCGGTCGGCGTACGGCCCGTGGTGGGGTCCGGCGTGACATCGCCGACGCTGAAGATCCCGAACTGCATGGTCGCTCAACCTCCAAAGTTGTTGACCGTTAAACTATACCGCCCCAACGGCATCCCTCCTCCGTCTATTCCGCCCTGCCCGGCCGGGCCGGCCGCCCCGGCTGTCGGTGCCCCGTCCTACGATCCGGAGATGGCCACCCCACGCCGTGACACCCGAGGCATCGTCGACGCCGCGGACTTCCTCGCACGCGTGCGCTTCCGCCGTCCCGAACCGGCCCCGGCCCTGCGCCCCTACGTCGAGCACTACTGGCTGATCGACTGGGACCTGACCGAGCCGTACGTCTCCCACGTCGTCCCGCACCCCGCGGTCCACCTCGTCTTCCAGCGGTTCGAGGGACAGGAACCCTTCGTCGAGATCGCCGGCGTCCAGCAGGGCCTCTTCACCCAGAAACTGGAGGGCCGGGGGCGGGTGTGCGGCGTCAAGTTCCGGCCGGGCGGCTTCCGCCCCTTCGCCCCCGAGCACCCGGTCTCCCACTGGACGGGCCGCCGGGTCCACCTCACCGGCACCGACCCGGCCCCGGTCCTCGACCCGGCCGACGAAGGGGCCCGGGTGGCGGCCCTCGACGCCCACCTCCTGGCGGCCCGCGTCCCCCGCCCGGACCCTCAGGCCGACCTCGCGATGAGCCTCGTCGACCGCATCCGCACCGACCGCGCGATCCGCAGGGTGGCGGACCTCGCGAGCGACGAGGGGCTGTCGGTACGCCTGCTCCAGCGCCTGTTCGCCGCGTACGTCGGCGTGGGCCCCAAGTGGGTGATCCTGCGCTACCGCATCCACGAGGCGCTGGAACGGGCGGAGGCCCAGGAGGCGGTGGACTGGGCGTCCGTGGCCGCCGACCTGGGCTACGCCGACCAGGCCCACCTGGTGCGCGACTTCACCGCGACGGTCGGGGTCCCCCCTGCCGCCTACGCCAGGCACCGCACCCCATGAGCGGCCCCGCACCCCCATAAGCGGCCCGGCGGGGCCCCGCGGCCCCGGCCCAGCCCCGCGCGGCCCGTCGTGGGGTGGGGTCAGGGCAGTCAGGGCACCAGGACCAGCCGGCCCCGGATCCCGCCCTCCGCCAGCCGCGCGTGCGCCTTCACCGCGTCCTCCAGCGCGTACGTCTCGGCCACCCGCAGGGTCAGCTCGCCCGCGTCCACCGACCGCACCAGCTCCGCCAGCCGGGCCCCGTCCGCGCTCACCTCGACGGCGTCGGTCCGCACCCCCCGCTCCGACGCGGGCTGAGCCTGCGGAATCACCCCCGCGTACACGCCCCCGTCCCGCACCAGGGCCAACGCCTCGGCGCCGAGCACCGCCGCGTCCAGCACCGCGTCGAAACTCCCCTCGCCGCCCGGGAAACGCGTGGCCCCCAGCGACCGGACGAACTCCTCGTCCTGCGCCCGGGCCAGCGCGGCGACCGTCACCCCGCGCCGCGCGGCCAGCTGGACGGCATAGCCGCCGACCGCGCCCGCACCGCCCGTGACCAGCAACGAATCCCCCGGCGACAGGTCCAGCAGATCCAGCGCCTGCGCGGCGGTCAGGGCGTTCAACGGCAGCGTCGCCGCGTGCACCGCGTCCACGGAGGCCGGCGCGAGCGCCACCGCGTCCGCGTCGACGACGACGTATTCCGCGTGCGTACCGAGCGGCTTGACCATCCCGTAGTCGAGCGCCACGACCTCCTCCCCCACACTCCACACGGCGGCCACCCCCACCGCGTCCACCGTCCCGGCGACGTCCCAGCCGAGTCCGACCTGCTTGCCCGCGCCGCCGAAGACCCCGGCGCGCACCCCGGCGTCCACCGGGTTCAGCGCGGCCGCCGCCACCTTGATCCGCACCTGCCGGGCGGCCGGCTCCGGCACCTCCGCGTCCACGAGCTCCACGGCCTCGGGCCCGCCGAACGTCCGCACCACTGCTGCACGCATGACAACTCCCCTGCCTGGGCGGGTACTTGCGGGAATCTCCCGCTTCCCTCTTGCTGGCACAACCCTAGGAAGAGTTACTATCCAGGGGGAAGTAGTTACCTGAAGGTGCCTACGTCACCGGGAGGAGAGCCACCATGGCCACCACCACCGCAGCCCAGCGGCGCGAGCAGGCCCGCGGCGAGTACGACGCCTTCCTTCGCAGCTGCCCGACCAACCAGCTCCTGGACCGGCTCAGCGACAAGTGGGTCAGCCTGGTCGTCTCGGCCCTCGCCCCCGGCCCCCGGCGCTACAGCGACCTGGCCCGCAAGATCGCCGGCGTCAGCCCCAAGATGCTCACCCAGACCTTGCGCACCCTGGAACGCGACGGCATCCTGACCCGCACGGTCACCCCGTCCGTCCCCGTCCGCGTCGACTACGAGCTGACCCCCCTCGGCAGCAACCTCGCGCTGCTGCTGACGGCCGTGAAGGACTGGGCGGAGACCCACTTCGACGAGGTCCACGCGGCCCGCCGCCGCTACGACACGGACAACACCGACGTCTGAGCGTCCGAGCGGTGTCCCCCTGCCCCCGTCCGGAGGGCGCTGGAGCGGTTCGCTCAGGAGGTGAGCGGCAGCGCGTCCATGTACGCGTTCGACGGCTTGCGCACCTGCCGCACGCCCCGCGCGTCCAACGCGACCGCCGCCGACGAGGTGCCCAGCGTGCCGCTCCCCTGCCAGATCCCGGTGACGTTCACCCAGGTGTCGGCCTTCGGCGCCGCGATCCCCCGGACCAGCACCTTCACGGACGACGCGTCCGCCGCACAGCAGCTGACGATGATCCGGGTCAGATACCAGCCGTCCCGCTGCCGCGGGGCCGGGGTGACGAACCCGGTCATCACGACCGCGCGGCCCCGGATGGCGCGCGACCGGTCCTGCTGCACCCGCTGTGTGAAGTCGGTGAGCGTGATCGGCAGCGGGGAGGTCGCGGGCAGCGGATCGAAGGCGTCCTCCTGCACGGCGACGGCCTTCGCCGGCTCCCGGGAGGCCGTGTAGGAGCCGAGCGCGGGAGGCGCGTAGAAGAGCAGGCTCAGCACGGGCAGGAACAGCAGCCAGGCGACCCGCGGGACACCGGAGTGATCGTGACCGTGCCCCTCATGCCCGGCATGCCCCTCATGCCCCGGCTCGGCGTGCCCCTCATGCTCGCGCCCAGCCTCGCCGTGCCCAGCCTCGCCGGGCCCCTCCTTCGGCGGAGCGGCCCAGGCCTCCGCCACGCCCAGCACCACCAGCAGCACCCCTGAGGCGACCAGCAGCGGCCGCATCCCCTCCTTGACGTACCGCAGGTACTCGTCCGTGAACAGCGAGGTGTGCAACAACCCCAGCCCGGCCAGCACCAGCAGCCCCACCTGCACGAACCGCCTCACAGCAGCACCCCTCCGATCACCGCGCTGCACACCACGGCGACCACCGCCGTGGCCGCCGAGAACCGCACCGCGAAGGCCCGCCCGAACGTGCCCGCCTGAAGCGCGATCAACTTCAGGTCCACCATCGGCCCCACCACCATGAACGCGAGCCGCGCGACCGGCGAGAACCCGGTCAGCGAGGCCGCGACGAACGCGTCCGCCTCGCTGCACACCGCCAGCACGATCGCCAGCCCCGCCAGGAACAGCACCGACAGCAACGGCGAACCCGCGAAGGTGTCGAGCAGCGTGCGCGGCACCGCCACATTGAACGTCGCCGCCGCCATCGCCCCCACCACCAGAAAACCCCCCGCGTGCAGGAAGTCGTGCTGGAAACCGCGCCGGAACTCGGTGAAACGGCTGCGCCCCGGCACATGCCCCGTGTGCCGGACGACGGCGGGCTTCAACCACTCCTCGCGCCCCAGCCAGAGCCACAGCCAGCCCATCACGGCGGCGGTGACCAGCGAGGCCAGCAGCCGGGCGAAGACGATCTCCGGGTCGCCCGGGAAGGCGACGGCCGTGGCGGTCAGCACCACCGGATTCACGGCAGGCGCCGACAGCAGGAACGCGAACGCGGCGGCCGGTGTGACCCCCCGCCCGATCAGACTGTTCGCCACCGGCACCGACGCGCACTCGCACCCCGGCAGCACCACACCCGCCATCCCCGCGACCGGCACCGCCAGCGCGGCCCGCTTCGGCAGCAGCCTGCTGAAGACCCGCGCCGGCACGAACGCGTTGATCGCCCCCGACAGAGCCGTGCCCAGCAGCAGGAACGGCAGCGCCTGCACGGTCACGGCCAGACACACCGTCCGCCAGGCCTGCATGGCCGGCTCGTCCAACGACCGCCCGACGAACACCAGCAGCACCCCCGGCACCACCGCCGCGCCCAGCAGCAACAGCGGCCAGTGCCGCGGCAGCGCGGCGCGCACCGGGCGGTCGCCCGCCCCCGTCGCTTCCCCGGCCGCCACCGCGGACGGCCGTATGTCCGTCTCCTGCATCCCGCCCCTAGACCCGGCCTTCCCGCAACCGTGCGACCTGCTCCGCGCCGAACTCCACCGTGCGCCGCATATGCCGCACGATCACCGCGAGTTCGCCGTCCCCCAGATCCTCGAAGAGCGGCATGCAGTCGCCGCCCAGCCGCTCCCACATCCGCGTGAACTCCGCGATCCGCTCCGGCACCGTCACCACCAGGACCCGCCGCCGGTCGGCCGCGTCCCGCTCCCGGACGACGTAACCCGCCTTCTCCAGCCGGTCCACCAGCCGCGTCGCCGACCCGGTGGTCAGCCCCGTCAGCTCGGCGACCCGGCCCGTCGTCACCGGCTCCCGTTCCAGCATCAGCAGGTTCAGACACTGGAGATCCGTGGGATGCAGCCCGAGACGGTCGGCGAGAGCCTGGTTGAACAAGGCGTACGCGGCCGCGTACCGACGCGACACGACGGCCAGCTCGTCCAGCAGCCGCGAGCGCACGTTCCCGGACATCGCACCCCTTCGTCGGCGCCGCCGTCAGCGCCGTCCGCAGATCGTACGACGCTCCGCTCCCGCGAACGTCAGAAGAAGTACGCGTCCCCGGTGTCCAGGACCAGCACCTGCTGCCGGTCGTTGGACCGGTTACGGTCCACCGCCCCGCCGCCCCACAGTGTGTCGACGGCCATCGTCACCTCCGTCGGCCGCCCCCGCAGCCACACCCGCAGCGCGATCCGCTCCCCCAGCCCGTCCGCGACCAGCGCCCCCGTCCGGCACACCACCTCCTGGCGGCCCGTCCGCGCGCAGCCGCCCGGCAGCCGCTGCGCCCCGGCCGCCAACGGCACCGACCAGCGCAGCCGCACGGTCGAGTCGGAGACGTCCGCCGGACCGTGGTTGCGCGGCGTCAGCCGGACGTCGACCCGGCCGCCGCGCATGACGGCGGAGCCGTGGTACGACAGGTCGGCCTCGGTCGCCTCCCCCGCCGCCCGCGCGGGCGCCACCCCCAGCCCCACCGCCAGGACCGCACCCCACACCGCGAGAAACCGCATCCTGCGCATGCCACCACTCCTCGATCGGAAACCGCCCGGGTACGAAGGGCCGGGTACGAAGGGGATGTATCCCACGCCCGGCGCCCGACAGGCGCCCTCCAACAGGTGACAGCACCCGTGCAGCACCCGTGCTGTCGGGCGACAGCACCCGGCCGTCCGGTGGAAGCACCCGGCCGTGCCAAGCTGCGGCCATGCTCATCCTCCGGTCGGCCGCCCTGTTCGCCGTCGCCGCGCTCTTCGAGATCGGCGGCGCCTGGTTGGTCTGGCAGGGCGTACGCGAGCACCGGGGCTGGCTGTGGGCGGCCGGCGGCGTCCTCGCCCTCGGCGCGTACGGCTTCGTCGCCACCTTCCAGCCCGACGCCCACTTCGGCCGGATCCTCGCCGCGTACGGCGGCGTCTTCGTCGCCGGCTCCCTGCTCTGGGGCGCGGTCGCCGACGGCTACCGCCCCGACCGCTGGGACGTGACCGGCGCCCTGGTCTGCCTCGCCGGGATGGCCGTGATCATGTGGGCCCCGAGGAACGGCGGCTGACCCCGATACCCTGGGCGGCAGCTGATCGTATGAAGTACACCCCCGTGCACGAGGAGCAGCCCATGGCCACCGCCGCACCGTCCGCCGCCTCCCGCATCGCCGTAGTCACCGGTGCGAGCAGCGGAATCGGCGCCGCCACCGCCCGGCAGCTCGCCGCGGCCGGCTACCGGGTCGTCCTGACCGCCCGCCGCAAGGACCGCATCGAGGCGCTGGCCGAGGAGATCTCCCGCACGGGCGGCTCCGCGACGGCCTACCCGCTGGACGTCACCGACCGCGCCGCGGTCGACGAGTTCGCCGGCGCCTTCAAGACGATCGGCGTCCTCGTCAACAACGCGGGCGGCGCGCTCGGCGCCGACCCCGTCGCCACCGGTGACCCGGCCGACTGGCGCACGATGTACGAGACGAACGTCCTCGGCACCCTCAACGTCACCCAGGCCCTGCTCCCCAAGCTGGTGGCGAGCGGCGACGGAACGGTCGTGGTGGTGTCCTCGACCGCCGGACACGGGACGTACGAGGGCGGCGGCGGCTATGTCGCCGCCAAGCACGGCGCCCACGTCCTCGCCGAGACCCTCCGCCTGGAGATCGTCGGCCTGCCCGTCCGCGTCATCGAGATCGCCCCCGGCATGGTCAGGACCGACGAGTTCGCCCTCACCCGCTTCGGCGGCGACGAGGACAGGGCCGCCAAGGTCTACGAGGGCGTCGCCGAACCCCTCACCGCCTCCGACGTGGCCGAGACGATCACCTGGGCGGTCACCCGCCCCAGCCACGTCAACGTCGACCTCCTCGTCCTGCGCCCCCGCGCCCAGGCGTCCAACACGAAGGTCCACCGGGAACTGTGACGGCCGACGAGGAGACGGCCGGGAAGGACCCGGACTCGTTCGAACAGCGCCGCCTCGCCCAGGAGACGAAGAACGAGCGCCACATGTGGGTCTTCCTCGCCTACTTCCTCTTCGGCATCCACATCGTGGCGTTCGTGATGATCTACGCGGTACGCCACGCGAAGTGACGGCCGCCGCGCCATAGGGTTTCCACGTGGACAGACACATACCGTTCGAGACGCTGCACAACTTCCGTGACCTGGGCGGATACCCGACCAGCAGCGGCCACCGGGTCCGCGCGGGCCGGCTGTTCCGCGCGGACTCGCTCGGCAAGCTGAGACCGGACACCCCGGACTGGGACCGCTTCCTCGCGCTGGGCGTCGGCACGGTCATCGACCTCCGTCACCCGTGGGAGGCGGAGGCGAGAGGCCGGGTCCCGGAGCACTCCTCCTTCGCCTACCGCAACCTCAGCATCGAGCACCGCCCCTACGACCAGGCGGCGCTGAGCCCGGACGTGGACCCCGGCCCCTACCTCTCCGCCCGCTTCATGGAGGTCGCCGAGGACGGCACCAAGGAGATCGCGGCGGCCCTGGAACTGGTGGCGGAGGCGGAGCGGGGGCTGGTCTTCCACTGCGCCTCGGGCAAGGACCGCACCGGGCAGCTGGCCGCGCTGGTCCTGAGCCTGCTGGGCGTCCCGGACGAGGTGATCATCGAGGACTTCTCCCTGACGGAACTGGCGACCCCGGCCCTGCTCGCCGACTGGCGCGCGAGAAACGACGGCCGCTCCCCGGCATGGCCGGCCTTCGGCCGGGCCCCCGAGTCGGTGATGCGCCTGTTCCTCACGGCCCTGCGAG
This sequence comes from Streptomyces sp. NPDC102259, assembly GCF_044766465.1. Lineage (NCBI taxonomy): Bacteria > Bacillati > Actinomycetota > Actinomycetes > Kitasatosporales > Streptomycetaceae > Streptomyces > Streptomyces sp. NPDC102259. Next base: position 160,377 of record NZ_JBIWMA010000017.1, read on the forward strand.
CCCGCTACGGCTCGGTCGAGGCCTATGTCACCGACGCCCTGGGCATGAACGCGCAGGCCCTGTCGGCGACCCTGCGCACCCGCCTGCTGGAGCCCGCCCCCACCGTCCGGCCCGAATTGACCCACCGCAGGGCGCAGCCGCAGGACGCGCCCCTCCTGGTCCGTCTGCGCGACACGGCGGCCCTGTGGCAACTGGCCCGGGGCATCGAGCAGTGGCAGCCCGGCGAGAAGACCGAGGCCCACTTCGTCGAGCGGATGCGCGAGGGCGAGGTCTGGCTGGCGTACGCGGACGGCTCGCTCGTCGGCGCCTGGGAACTCTGGTGGGACGATCCGGCCGCCTGGGGCCCCCGCCCGCCCGAGGCCGGCTACATCCACCGCCTGATGACGACCCCGCACACCGCCCCACCGGGCGCGGGCCGCAGGATGCTGACCCAGGCCGAGTCCCGCATCACCGCGGCCGGCCGCCCCTACGCCCGCCTCGACTGCCTCTCCACCAACCCCCGCCTGCGCGCGTACTACGAGTCCGCGGGCTACACGGTCGTCGGCGAACAACACGCAAAACAGGACGGCACGGGAAGCCCATACGCAGTAACCCTGCTGGAGAAGCGGCTCGGCTGAGAAACAAACGCGTGAGGGGCCCGAGCCGAACCGGCTCGGGCCCCTCACCCTGCGGGCTTCATCCGAGGGCCCACGGGCCCGCGGTGTCAGGGCGTCAGCCCTTCACGCAGATGAACTGCTTCAGCTTCGCCACCACCTCGACCAGGTCCCGCTGCTGATCGATGACCTGCTCGATCGGCTTGTAGGCAGCCGGGATCTCGTCCACGACGCCGGAGTCCTTACGGCACTCCACGCCCCGCGTCTGCTCCTCCAGGTCCTGCGTCGAGAAGCGGCGCTTGGCCGCGTTACGGCTCATCCGCCGACCCGCGCCGTGCGAGGCCGAGTTGAAGGCCTTCTCGTTCCCGAGACCCTTCACGATGTACGAACCGGTGCCCATGGAGCCGGGGATGATCCCGTACTCGCCGGAACCGGCACGGATCGCGCCCTTGCGGGTCACCAGCAGATCCACGCCGTCGTAACGCTCCTCGGCAACGTAGTTGTGGTGCGCGCTGATCTCCTGCTCGAAGGCCGGCTTCGCCTTCTTGAACTCCTTGCGGATCACGTCCTTCAGGAGCGCCATCATGAGCGTGCGGTTGTACTTCGCGTACTCCTGGGCCCAGAACAGGTCATTGCGGTACGCCGCCATCTGCGGGGTCTCCGCGATGAAGACGGCGAGATCGCGGTCGATCAGGCCCTGGTTGTGCGGGAGCTTCTGCGCCACCCCGATGTGAAACTCGGCAAGTTCCTTGCCGATGTTCCGGGAACCGGAGTGCAGCATCAGCCAGACGGAACCAGTGGTGTCCGTGCACACCTCGATGAAGTGGTTGCCGGCGCCGAGGGTGCCCATCTGCCTCACGGCACGCTCCTCACGGAACTTCACCGCCTCGGCGACCCCGTCGAACCGCCCCCAGAAGTCGTCCCACCCCGCTGTGGCGAACCCGTGGAACCGCCCGGGTTCGACGGCCGAATCATGCATCCCCCGCCCCACCGGAATCGCCTGCTCGATCTTCGAGCGGAGCCGGGACAGATCGCCGGGGAGGTCGTTCGCCGTGAGCGAGGTGCGGACCGCGGACATCCCGCAGCCGATGTCGACCCCCACCGCCGCGGGGCAGACGGCGCCCTGCATCGCGATGACCGAGCCGACCGTCGCGCCCTTGCCGTAGTGGACGTCCGGCATGACCGCCAGGCCCTTGATCCACGGCAGGCTCGACACGTTCCGCAGTTGCTGGAGCGCCCCTTCCTCGACCGACGCAGGGTCGGCCCACATACGGATGGGTACCTTCGCGCCCGGCATCTCCACGTACGACATCTCGTCCTCTTTCCCCCGGAATAAATACAAAAGCCTTAGATCGCAAAACTGGTGCCAAGGTCAACGAAAGGGACAGCGGACCGGCATCCACAGCTCCACGTGCGATACACATTGTCTCCAGGGGCCGCCCCCGTCCGGCAAGCGAATAACCAGCGGGGACACCAGGCCGCCTTCACCTCACCTGACCTGTCGAGAGGAGCCGACCGTGCAGCGGAAGGCATACGTACCCGGCGTCGTCGCGCTCCTCGCGGCACTGCTGGCCGGCTGCACCGGCGGTTCGGACGAGGGCGGCTCGACGGACAACTCCAACCCGGGCGAGGCGGGGACGGCCACCGCCGCCGCGCAGCCCGGCAAGTACGCCACGCTCCCCGAGGCCTGCGGTGTGGTGAGCCGGTCCACCCTCGACTCGCTCCTCCCCGGCATCAAGCAGCTCGCCGACGAGGCGCAGCGCGACACGGCCTACTCGGGTGAGGCGACGCAGACGTTCGACACGGACCGCAAGGTGGGCTGCCGTTGGAAGGTGGAGTCGACGGACGCCACCGACCATCTCCTCGTCGACTTCGAGCGGGTCGTCTCGTACGACAACGCCGTGAGCGACGACAACCAGGCCGAGGCGCTCTTCGCGCAGAAGGTGACCGCGGCCGACCTCCCCGCGCCCACCGCCTCCACCCCCACCGGGGCGGCGACCGGCTCCCCCTCCGCGAGCCCGAGCACCTCCCCCTCGACGACGACCTCGCCCTCCGTCGGCGCCTCCTCGCCGGCCTCGCCCTCGGCTTCCTCCACCGTTCCCTCCGCCGAGCTCCAGCCCCGTCTCCTGGAGGATCTGGGCGACGAGGCGTTCATCGACGACGCGCTCAGCAGCTCCGGTTCGACGGCCAAGCAGCGCACCGTGACTGTGGCGTTCCGCACGTCCAACGTCATGGTGACCATCCAGTACGAGGAGCAGCCGGCGACCGTCGGCACGGTGCCGGACAGCGAGGAAATGCAGGACAAGGCCCGGAAACTGGCCGCGCAACTGGCCGACTCGCTGGCCGGCTGAGGGCACTTCGGCCCGGTTCGGTCCCCACCCGTGAAGCCCTCGAAGCCGAGCCGCACAGCTTCTTCACCGACTACGGTGGCCCCTCGGACCCGATCAGACCGCAGGAACCACGAGCGTCATGAGTGAAGGAACCATGCAGCGACGAGCCCAGCGAGACGGCCAGTTTGACCAGCGCGAGCAGCGTGCCGAGCGAGTGAACCGGGCCGGAGGGCTGAACCGCCTCCTGGCCGCGGTGGTCGCCGTCCCGGTGATGCTGGTCGCCGCGGGCTGCTCCTCGGACTCCGGCTCGGGCGACGACGCGAAGGACGCCGACGCCTCCACCGGTTCCGGCACCGACTCCGCGGCGAGCGCCGCGCCGACCGTGCAGGCGGCGGCGTACAAGACGCTGCCCGAGGCGTGTGCGGTGGTGTCGAAGAAGACGCTGACGGAGCTGGTGCCGAAGGGGGCGACCTCCGGCAAGGAGGGGACGTCCAGCGACACCGCGGCCCGTGCCAGTTGTTCCTGGTCCAGCCTGGCCAACAACGGTGTGAAGGGCTCGCAGTTCCGCTGGCTGAACGTTTCGCTGCTGCGCTTCGAGTCGGACGCGACGACCGGTGACGGCGAGTCGCAGGCGAAGACGTACTACGCGAAGCAGGTCAAGGACGCCCAGGCGGTGTCGGGCGCGAAGAACGTCAAGTCGGCGCCGGTGACCGCGACGGGTGACGAGGCGACGTCGGTGCGCTACGACCTGAAGAAGTCGGAGGGCGCCTTCAAGCAGCAGACGGTCGTGGTCCGCGTCGAGAACGTCGTGCTCACGCTCGACTACAACGGCGCCGGTCTGGCGGGCGACAAGGCGCCGAGCGTGGCGACCCTGACGAAGGCGGCGGAGAAGGCGGCCAAGGAGGCCGTGGCCTCCGTGCAGTCGGCCAACGGCGAGGGCACGGACGGCGGTTCGGACAGCTCGACCAAGAGCCCGTCGAGCCCGTCCCCGTCCAAGTCGGCCTCTTCCGCGCCGAAGGCGACGCCCTCCAAGTCGTCGGCGACCCCGAAGGCGACGGCCTCGAAGGCGGCCGCGGCGGCTCCGAAGGCTTCCGCCTCCGCGAAGAGCTGACGGACCGGCAACACGTGCGCCGCACACATGTGCCACCCTGTTGCGCGCAAGAGCACGCAAGGGGAGGGGAGTACGGGTGGCCGAGCGAATACAGCTGACCCGGACGCATCGCGTTCTCATCGGCGTGGTCGTGACCGGCGCTGTGATCATCGCCGGCATCGGCTTCGCCGGTTCGTACGCGGCCGTCCGGGAGCTGGCCCTGGAGAAGGGCTTCGGGAACTTCTCGTATGTGTTCCCGATCGGTATCGACGCGGGTATCTGCGTCCTGCTGGCCCTGGATCTGCTGCTGACCTGGATCCGCATCCCCTTCCCGCTGCTGCGGCAGACGGCGTGGCTGCTGACGGCGGCGACGATCGCCTTCAACGGCGCGGCGGCCTGGCCCGACCCGCTGGGCACGGGTATGCACGCGGTGATCCCGATCCTGTTCGTGGTGTCCGTCGAGGCGGCCCGGCACGCGATCGGCCGGATCGCGGACATCACGGCGGACAAGCACATGGAGGGCGTGCGCATCACGCGCTGGCTGCTCTCCCCGCTGCCCACCTTCCTGCTCTGGCGCCGGATGAAGCTGTGGGAGCTGCGCTCCTACGAACAGGTGATCAAGCTGGAGCAGGAACGTCTCGTCTATCAGGCGAGGCTGCGTTCCCGCTTCGGCCGCGCCTGGCGCCGCAAGGCCCCGGTCGAGTCGCTGATGCCGCTGCGGCTGGCCCGTTACGGCGTGCCGCTGGCGGAGACCGCCCCGGCGGGTCTGGCCGCGGCGGGCATCGAGCCGGCCGTGCTCCCTCCGGCGCCGCTGCCGGCCGCCGCGCCCCAGCAGGAGCTGCCGGCGGCCGCCCCGGTCGCCGCGGGTGTCCGGGCCGTCGAGGCGGCTCCCGCGCCCCAGCCGGCACAGCAGACGCAGCAGACGCAGCAGACGCAGCAGGCGCAACAGACACCGCAGGCCCAGCAGGTCGGCCATGCGCCCGCCCCCGCGCCGACGCAGGAGGAGTCGAGCCCGTGGTTCCAGGCGCCGCCCGAGATCGCGTACCAGGGGGGCTACGACCCCACGTACGACCCCTCGGAGCAGTACGCCCAGTGGTACGAGGAGCAGCAGCAGGCCGAGCAGTACCAGGACCAGTACCAGGTGGAGCCTCCGACGCAGGAGCCCTCTCCGGAGGAGACCGGCTCGTTTCCCATCCCGGTGGGTCCGAACCGCAGCCGCGAGCTCGGTGAGGGCGGCGGCACGCCGGTGATCGAGCCGGACGAGGAGTCGTACTACCAGGTGTTCCGTCAGTCGATAGACGGCAGCTTCCCCACGCCCGGTGTGCTCGGCGACAACATTCAGGCGACCTACGGCACGACCATGAGCCCCAGCGCCCTGAAGACCCTCACGGAACGCTTCCAGCACCGCTTCAACGCGGAACTGGAGGAGGACCACATCGCGTGACCCGCGTATACGAGGAGGGGGCGCCCGGTGCAGCACCGGGCGCCCCCTCCTTCGTGATGACGCGGTCTACTCCCCGAGCAGGGCCCGTACCCGCTCCTGGCCCACGGCCAGCAGCAGGGTGGGCAGCCGCGGGCCGGTGTCACGCCCCACCAGCAGGTGGTAGAGCAGGGCGAAGAACGTCCGCTGGGTAGTCTTGATCTCCGGCGGGAGTTCCTTGGGCGTGGCGTCGGCGGAGAACCCGGCCTGGACCTTGGGGACGCCGTAGACGAGGTGCGTGAGGCCGTCCAGCGACCAGTGGTCGGCGAGCCCGTCGAGCAGCAGGCGCAGGGACTGCCGGGAGGTCTCGTCGAGGGACTTCAGCAGCTCGGCGTCGGCTTCGGCGCGGACGATGGTGCGCTGGTCGGCGGGGACATGGGTGTTGATCCAGGCCTCGGCCTTGTCGTACCGGGGCCTGGCCTCGTCGAGGGAGCCGAGCGGGTGCTCCGGGTCGAGGTCGGAGAGGATCCGCAGGGCCTGGTCCTGGTGTCCGGCGGTGATGTCGGCGACGGAGGCCAGCGTGCGGTACGGCAGCGGCCGGACGGTGCGCGGCAGCTCGCCGGCGGCCGTGCCCACGGCGCGGGCGTGCGCGGCGACGTCGGCCGGGAGCGCCGAACCGTCGGCGACCTTGGCGTCCAGCTTGTCCCACTCGTCGTAGAGCCGCTGGATCTCCTGGTCGAAGGCGATCTTGAAGGACTGGTTGGGGCGGCGGCGGGCGTAGAGCCAGCGCAGCAGCTGCGGCTCCATGATCTTCAGCGCGTCGGCCGCGGTGGGGACACCGCCCTTCGAGGACGACATCTTGGCCATGCCGCTGATGCCGACGAAGGCGTACATGGGCCCGATGGGCTGCTTGCCGCCGAAGATGCCGACGATCTGGCCGCCGACCTGGAAGCTGGACCCGGGCGACGAGTGGTCGACGCCGCTGGGCTCGAACACGACGCCCTCGTACGCCCAGCGCATCGGCCAGTCGACCTTCCAGACCAGCTTGCCGCGGTTGAACTCGTTCAGCCGGACGGTCTCGGCGAATCCGCAGGCGGTGCAGGTGTAGGAGAGCTCGGTGGTGTCGTCGACGTACGAGGTGACCGTGGTGAGGTCCTTCTCGCAGTTGCCGCAGTAGGGCTTGTACGGGAAGTAGCCGGCCGAGCCGGCCGAGCCGTCGTCCTCGTTCGCCGCGCCCGATCCCTCCGCCGCCTCGAGCTCGGCCTCGTCGAGCGGCTTCTGCTGCTGCTTCTTCGCGAGGGCCTTCTTGGTGCGGTACTGGTCGAGGATCGCGTCGATGTCACCGCGGTGCCTGATCGCGTGCAGGATCTGCTCGCGGTAGACGCCGGAGGTGTACTGCGCGGTCTGGCTGATCCCGTCGAACTCCACGCCGAGCTCGGCGAGCGACTCGATCATCGCGGCCTTGAAGTGCTCGGCCCAGTTCGGGTGGATCGAGCCCTTCGGAGCCGGGACGGAGGTCAGCGGCTTGCCGATGTGCTCGGCCCAGGAGTCGTCGATCCCGGCGATGCCCTGCGGCACCTTGCGGAAGCGGTCGTAGTCGTCCCAGGAGATCAGGTGGCGGACCTGGTGTCCGCGGCGGCGGATCTCGTCGGCGACGAGATGCGGGGTCATGACCTCGCGGAGGTTGCCCAGGTGGATGGGGCCGGAGGGGGACAGCCCCGACGCGACCACGACCACCGCGTCGGCGGCAGGCGTCGCTTTGCCGGCGGCCCGACGCTCCGACTCCTCGATGACCTCATCCGCGAAACGGGAGACCCAGTCGGTGGTCTCGGTGCTCAGAGCCACGATCGGCACGTCCTCTTGTTCTGAAGGCTTCCAGGTTTGAAGTGCGTTTCATTGTCCCAGACGGCCCCGCACCCGGGAAAACGGCTTTACCCCCCATGGGATACTGACTGCGTCTATCCATCCCCACGAGGAGAACGGCACCCATTCCTATGGCCCCGGTCACGTCCCTCAGTCACTCCGTCGAACAGCACCTCACGTCCGCTCTCTCGGCCACCCTGCCGGAGGCCGCCGGCGCGGACCCGCTGCTGCGACGAAGCGACCGGGCCGACTTCCAGGCCAACGGCATCCTGGCGCTGGCCAAGAAGGCGAAGGCGAACCCGCGGGAGCTGGCGACGCAGGTCGTGGCGCACGTGGTCACCGGTGACCTGATCGGGGAGATCGAGGTCTCGGGCCCCGGCTTCCTGAACGTGACGATCACCGACGGCGCGATCACCCGGAACCTCGCGGCGCGGTACGCGGACGCGGACCGCCTGGGCGTGCCGCACTCCGGCCACCCCGGCACGACGGTCATCGACTACGCCCAGCCGAACGTGGCGAAGGAGATGCACGTCGGCCATCTGCGGTCGGCGGTCATCGGCGACGCGACGGTGCGGATCCTGGAGTTCACCGGCGAGAGCGTGGTCCGCCGGCACCACATCGGCGACTGGGGCACCCAGTTCGGCATGCTCATCCAGTATCTGGACGAGCACCCGCACGAGCTGGACCACAAGGAGTCCCAGGTGAGCGGCGAGGAGGCGATGTCGAACCTCGACCGCCTCTACAAGGCCGCGCGCAGGCTGTTCGACGCGGACGACGCGTTCAAGACCCGGGCCCGGCGCCGGGTGGTGGACCTCCAGGCGGGCGACCCGCACACGCTCGCGACCTGGCAGAAGTTCGTCGACGAGTCGAAGATCTACTTCTTCTCGGTCTTCGAGAAGCTGGACATGGAGATCCGGGACGAGGACATCGTCGGCGAGTCGGGTTACAACGACATGCTGGCGGAGACCTGCCGTCTGCTGGAGGAGTCCGGGGTCGCGGTCCGCTCCGAGGGGGCCCTCTGCGTCTTCTTCGACGACGTCAAGGGCCCGGACGGCAACCCGGTCCCGCTGATCGTCCAGAAGTCGGACGGCGGCTACGGCTACGCGGCGACCGACCTGTCGGCGATCCGCGACCGTGTCTTCCAGATCAAGGCGAGCACGCTGCTGTACGTGGTGGACGCCCGTCAGTCGCTGCACTTCAAGATGGTCTTCGAGACGGCGCGCAGGGCGGGCTGGCTGAACGAGGACGTCAAGGCGCACCAGCTGGCGTTCGGCACGGTCCTCGGCAAGGACGGCAAGCCGTTCAAGACCCGTGAGGGCGAGACGGTCAAGCTGGTCGACCTCCTCGACGAAGCGGTCGAGCGCGCCACGACGGTGGTCCGGGACAAGGCCGTCAAGGTGGGCCTGTCGGAGCCGGAGATCGTGGAGAACGGCCGGTACGTGGGCGTCGGCGCGGTGAAGTACGCCGACCTGTCGACGTCCGCCGTGCGGGACTACAAGTTCGACCTGGACCAGATGGTCTCGCTGAACGGCGACACGTCCGTCTACCTCCAGTACGCGTACGCCCGGATCCAGTCGATCCTGCGCAAGGCCGGCGAGGCCCGCCCGGCCGCCCACCCGGAGCTGGAACTGGCCCCGGCGGAGCGGGCGTTGGGTCTGCACCTGGACCAGTTCGGCGAGACGGTGCACGAGGTCGGGGCGGCGTACGAGCCGCACAAGCTGGCGGCCTACCTCTACCAGCTGGCCTCGCACCTGACGACGTTCTACGACCAGTGCCACGTGCTGTCCGCCGACAACCCGCCGGAGGTCGTCGAGAACCGCCTGTTCCTGGTGGACCTCACAGCCCGCACCCTCCACCTGGGCATGGCCCTGCTGGGCATCCGGACGCCGGACAAGCTCTGACCGACCGGCGGCCCCCAGGGGCGCTCGACGTACCGCGGCCCGCCCTCCTTCCGGCATCCGGTTCTCCGGCTTCCGGGGGGGGCGGGCCGCGGCCGTGCCGGGGTGTGTCAGCCGGCGAACCGCTTGAACGCCGCCCGGGTCCCGGACCCGGCGATGCCGTCGATCTTGCCGGTGTAGCCGTAGCTGTCCTTCAGGAGCCGCTGGAGCGCCATGATCGTGTTGGGGCCCGGGTCGCCGTCGATGGCGTCGGTGTAGCCCCAGTACTTCTTGAAGCAGCGCTGGAACGCCTTCCAGCTCTCGGTGCCCAGCTGCCCGTCGATCTTGCCTGTGTAGTCCCAGTCGCCCGCCAGGAACGTCTGGACGTTCTTGGCCTCGGCGGTGGTGAGGCCGAAGTTCTCCGTCGACAGCGTGGCGGCGGGTGCGCTCACGGCCTGCGTGGCCGGCGCGGAGGCGGCGAAACCGGTGCCCGCGGTCGCCAGGGATCCGGCGGCGAGACCGGCGACGGCGGTGAGTCCGACGAGGGTCCTGGCCAAGACGTTCGGTCGCATGCGTTCCTCTTTCGGGTCGTGGGGCGACACCTGGCCCGGTCGACGAGCTGGTGACGACACGAGAGTGCGGGGCGAGCGCCGGGGGCCGCCACGGCTGCCGCCGAGTTGACGGCCCAACGGGACGACACCGGCACTGACCTGCGAGAGCACCGCCCGCCGGGACGGTCCCGCGGGACGGCTGTGGCGGGTGTTGTGATGCTCATGCAGAATGCGAGCGAGCGGGGGGCCGCTGACCACGGTCCATGACCGCGAGTGGGGGGGAAGATGTCGCGCTGGAAAGCGCTGTCCACCGAACTGGATCCACGCGTACGGCAGTTGCTGACGCAGTTGCGCCGGCTGAAGGACCACAGCGGGCTGAACATGCGTCAGCTGGCCGCGAAGACCGGGTACAGCGAGAAGTCGTGGGAGCGGTATCTGGGCGGCAGGTCGCTGCCGCCCCGGGAGGCGGTCGAGGCGCTGGCCCGGATCGGGGGCGTCGACCCGGTCCGCCTGCTCGCGCTGCACGAGGTCGCCGCCGACACATGGGGCGGCGGCAGGCAGCACCTCGACACCTCCGCACCGGAAGGGCCCGCGCCGGATCTCGTGCCGGAGCTTGTGCCTGCGCCCACGGTCGGGCCGGCCGCCCGCCCGGACCCGGAAACAGAACCGGAACCGGAACCGGAAACGGAACCGGAGTCGGTGACGGCTGCCCGGCGGTCGCTGCGCGTGGCGCTGGTGGCGGGAGCGGTGGCCCTGGTGCTGGCCCTGTCCTCTGCTGCGCTCCTGGTCATGCGGCTCGACGACGGCGACGGCGAACCGGCGGCCGCTCCCCTCGCCGTGTCCACCGCTGCGGTGCCGTCGCCGGCGCCCGCGTACACCTGCCGGGTGGAGCGGACCGACGGCCTCTGGTACGCGGGCATCAGCCGCACCCGGGACATCGAACTCGCCTACGGCGCGGTGGGCCCCGAGGTGGCCGAGGCGCAGTGTCTGCTGCGCCGGGCCGGGATCTCGCCCGGCGGCATCGACGGGATGTTCGGCCCGCTGACCCAGCGCGCGGTCAAGGCCTTCCAGACGCGGGCCGGGCTGGCCGTGGACGGCTCGATCGGACCCCACACCTGGAAGGCCCTGCGCGGATGACCCGTCCCGCCTCGTCGCCGGAGGGTGCCCGACTGGCCTCCGCGCTCAGGGAATTGAGGGGCCGGACCGGCCTGAGCCTGGCGGGTCTCGCGGCGAAGACCACGTTCAGCAAGTCGTCGTGGGAGCGCTATCTCAACGGCAGGGCCCTGCCGCCGCGCACCGCGGTGGAGGCGTTGTGCCGTCTCGCGGACGAACCGGTCGGTCGGCTTCTTGCCCTGTGGGAGATCGCGGAGTCCGAGTGGGGCGGCCGCGCCAAGGAGGCGGAGCCGGCCCGGCCCGCGCGCCCCACGACAGCTCCGCCGCCTCCCGCCCTTCCGGCCCCCACAGCCACCACAGCCACCACAGCCACCACAGCCACAACGGCCGACGGGGCCGCACCGGTCGGCCACCGGGGAGCGGCGGCCGTGGCGGTCCTCGCGTCGGCGTGCGCCGCGGTGTTCGGGGCCATCGCCTTGACCCTCTTCCTCCTCCCGGGCCGGCACGGCGCACCGCAGCCCGCCGAGCACCCGACCGCGTCCTCGTCCCCGTCCACCTCCGTCACCGGCCCGCGCTGCCGGGACACGGCCTGCGAGGGCGGGAGCCCGATGGACATGCGGTGCGCCACCGCGCCGGAGACCCTCGCCGAGCACGTCACCGCCACCGGGGCGTCGGTGCAACTGCGGTACAGCAGGGAGTGCGGGACGAGTTGGACCCGGATGTGGGGTGCGCGGATCGGTGACCGGATCGAATCCGAGGCCGTGGGCGGCGTCCGCACGTACCGGGCCGAGGTCGCGGACCAGGCCGAGGCGGACACCTATGTGCACACCGCCATGACGGCGACCCGCCCCGGGACGCTCGTCCGGACCTGTTTCCTGCCGACGGCGGACAGCGGCAAGGAGTGCTTCGAGGCCCGGGTCGGCCGGTCCCCGGAACCGACTCCCCGCACCCGCACGTCCCACCTGTCGACGACCTGAGAACACCGGCGCGAGGAGCGGCAGTTGGGCGGCACGGAAGACCCGTCGACCGGTGACGCCCTGATCACCTTCCTGCTGATCGGAGGCGCGGGGGTGGCCATCCCGGCCGTCGTCGTCCTCCCGCTCGTCGGCCTGGGCATCTGGCTGACGCACGCCTGGCGCCGTCGGCGCGCGAGACACTCCGCCTGACGGCCGTCGCGGTCCGTACGGGACACACCGGCCCGGGCCGGTGTCAGTGCCTGCCCTTACAGTCACCGGCATGGCGACTCTTCCCAATCCGCTCCCCAAGCTGGCCTCCGATCCCAGCGGCCGCTCCCTCGGCCTCCAGCTCCCGCCGGGCCGGCTGATCGACACGACGGACGAGGGGGTGTGGCACGAGCCGTTGCTGTGGCACGCGGAGCAGTCCGCCTCCTCCGGCAACTGGACGGCCCTGGGCGGGACGGCGGGGCGGGCCGGGCTGCTTCCGGTCCTGGTCGACCTCGGCGGCTCCCAGGGCGGCCCGTCGGAATGGGAGTTGATGCCCGCCGAGGTGTCGTACCCCGGGGACCACGACGCGGAGGAGGTCCTCGCGCAGTACTGGCAGGAGTGCGCGGCGGACGGCGAGGAGTGGCCCGGTCTCGCCGCGCCCGGCACCCTGACGGCGGACCCCGACGCTCGCGCCGCGCGGATCGCCGACACCCTTGCGGAGCAGGGGGCTTCCTGGTTCAGCTCGCCGCATGTCGCCCTGGTCCCCGCCCGCCGCAGCGCGGACGTCCCGGCGGCCGTCGGCTGGTCCGGCCCTGCCAACCACGAGAACGACACCGCGCGTCTGTGCGCCGTCCTGCGCTCCTGGGAGGACCGCTTCGGCATACGGGTCGTCGGCCTCGGCTTCGACGTCCTGGCCGTGTCCGTCGCGGCCCCGCCCGGCACCCTCGCGGAGGCGGAGCGCATCGCCGCCGAGCACTTCGCGTTCTGCCCGGACAACGTCCTCCAGGGCCCGGGCACCCTGGAGGCCTATGCCCAGCAGCTCGTCGGCGAGCCCACCTGGACCTTCTGGTGGGACTGATCCGACAGACCGGCGCTACCCGGTGAGCCCCCGCCCCAGCCTCCGCAGCCCTTCCCCGATCTCCTCCGGGGTCTGCGTCACGAAGCACAGCCGCAGGGTCGAGCGGTCGGGCTCACCGGCGTAGAAGGGGGCGCCGGGGACGTACGCCACGTCCTGGGCGACGACCCGCGGGAGGAGGGCCGTGGTGTCGTACGACTCGGGAAGGCGGGCCCAGAGGAACATGCCGCCCTCGGGACGGGTCCACACCGACCCCGCCGGGAGGGCGTCCGCGAGGCCGGCGAGCATGGCGTCCCGGCGCTCCCGGTACACGGCGGCGACCCGGGCCACGTGCGCGTCCAGGTCGAACGCGGTCAGGTACCGGGCCGCGGCGAGCTGGTTGACGGTCGGGGTGTGCAGGTCGGCGGCCTGCTTGGCGACGGCGCAGGCCCGGCGCAGCTCGGCCGGCGCGCGCAGCCAGCCCAGCCGGATGCCGGGCGCCATGACCTTGGAGAAGGAGCCGAGCAGGACCGTACGGTCGCGGGCGTCGGGGTGGGCGGCGATCCAGGGGACGCGCTCGCCCTCGTAGCGGAGTTCGCCGTAGGGGTCGTCCTCGACGACCCACAGGCCGTGCCGGGCGGCGACGGCGGCGACCGCGGCGCGACGCTCGGCGGGGAGTGTGCGGCCGGTGGGGTTCTGGAAGGTGGGCACGGTGTAGAGGAGCTTGGGCCGTTCGCGGACCACCAGGTCGGCGAGCGCCTCGGGGTCCGGGCCGTCCGCGTCCCCGGGCACCGCGACGATCCTCGCTCCCGCCAGACCGAAGACCTGGAGGGCGGCCAGGTAGCAGGGGGCCTCGACGAGCACCGTGTCGCCGGGGTCGAGGAGAGCCGTCGCCAGCAGGGACAGGGCTTGCTGGGAACCCGTGGTGACGAGGAGGTCGTCGGCGGTCGTGGGCAGTCCGCGGGCCGTCGTCCGCGCCGCCAGCCGCTCCCGCAGGATCGGCTCGCCCTCGGTCGTGGCGTACTGGAGGGCCTGGGCCGGGGTCTCCTCCAGCGCGTACCGGAACGCGGCGGCCACGCCCTCGCGGTCGAACAGCTCGGGCGCGGGCAGCCCGCCCGCGAAGTTGATCACCTCGGGGCGGGCGGTGACGGCGAGGATGTCCCGCACGGGCGAGCCGCCGATCGACCGGACCCGGGCGGCCGGCGAAGGCACGGGGGCCGGAACGGATGCGGGAACGGATGCGGGACCGGGGCCGGAAACGAAGGCGTGGGCGGGCGCACGGGACGACTCGGCTGCGACAGTCATGCCCGCACCCTAGGGAGATACATGCCGCCTACACACGGGTTTCTGCCATGTGGACAGCGGCACGCGTTCACACCTTCGTCCCCGCCGCCCCGTACACGTTGCCGTCGTCGCCCGTCACGTCGTCGAGGACAGTGCGGGCTGCGGACGAAACTGTGCGGGCTCTGCCGACAAAGGGGCGCTTCCAGGCCGTGGGGCGTCCCACATCCCGTCCCGGCAGGGCACTGTCACCGCAGGTCAGAGGCCATGGGACCGGACCGGCGTCCCGACTTGCACCGCGGATGTGGAAGGTCGGAGGCCGTACGACTCAGGCTTGCCCCATGCCTCCACTCCCCACCCCCCTCATCCGCCCCCACCCCCGCCACCGCGTCCGCGTCCGTCTGCTCGCCGCCGCGCTGACCGCCGCCGCCGCGCTCACCCTCACCGCGTGCCACGACGGCGAGGGCCTGCGCGACGAGGGCCCGTCGGGCGCCGGCACTCTGAACGACTCCGACTCCGACTCCGGCTCCAACTCCGGCTCCAACTCCGGCTCCGGAATCGGTTTCTACGGCGTCGGAGAGGCCCCCGCCCGCTCCCACGCGGATCCGCCGAGCGGGAACTCGTAGGCGGGCCGCCCGTTGTTGCCGCTGGTGTGGAACGCCTTGCCGTCGTCGTCGACGGTCAGCGTGCCGTGCCGCGACCCGCTGGACCAGGACAGCTCCAGTTGCCAGCGCACGTCGTACGCGGAGGCGTCGGCCAGCACGTAGTAGACCTCGGGGTCGGACGCGCTGACCGTGAACGGGAAGTCGGCGTGCCCCGCCTCGGGCACCAGCGACGGCCGTGCCGCGTCGAGGGCGACGGTGAAATAGCGGGTCGGGACTCCGCCGCCGCAGCCGACGCCGGGGTAGCCCATGGCGTAGTCGTTCCAGGCCAGCGGCGAACTCTTCTCCACGGTACGGACCTTCAGGTCGTCCACGACCACGGTCTCCGCGCCGGTCCCCTGCACGGTGAGCTCCAGGTACTGCTCCCCCGACGACACGGCCCCGTGCGCGGCCACCCACGCGGGCGCGTCCTGCTCGACGGGCGGCGGAGCGACCTGCCCCGGCCCCCGCTCGATCAGATAGTGCTGGGCGCAGGGGCTCTCCCAGGCGTAGGGGCTCGCCCTGACGGTCAGCGGGACGGTGTCGGCCGCCTGCCCGCCCGCCGCCTGCCCGCCCGCCGCCGGCGCGGAACCGCCGCCCGACGCCGAAGCCGAAGCCGACGGCGTCGCCAAGGGGGAGGCGGACTTCGAGGCCGACGCGGAGGGAGACGGCGAGACACTCGTCGCTCCCCGGCCCGGCACGGACGTGGCCCCGGCGGGAGTGCCTGCGCCGTCCACGTCCTGCGCCGAGCCACCGGAGGGCAGGCTCAGGGACAGCGCGAGGGCGACCGACCCGAGGGCGGCCACGACACCGACGCCCGCGAAGAGCACGGGCCGACGGGCGCGCCACGACGGCTCTCCGCCGCTGTCACCGCTTCCGTCACCGCCGTCACCGCCACCGAAGTCGCCGTCGGACAGCGCCTCTTGCCGATCCCCCCGGACAGCCTCCGGCCCGACCTCGACCCCGACCGCACCCGCGTCCGCGACGGGGCCCTCGCCCACCTCGGTAACCCCGGCCACCTCGGTAACCCCGGCCACCTCGGCGACACCGGTCTTCCTCCCCCGCACCGCGTCCGCCAGCACCCACCGCCGGTGCAGCTCGACCAGCTCCTGAGGCGACGCCTTGCAGAGCCGTGCCAGCCGCTCCACGGGCGCGTAGTCCGTGGGGACGGCGTCCCCGTTGCAGTAGCGGTGCAGCGTCGACGTACTCATGTGGAGCCGTTTCGCGAGCATTCCGTAGCTCAGCCCGGACCGCTCCTTCAACTCCCGCAGCAGCTCGGCGAACTCGGTCGCAGACACCGTTCCTCCACTCCCCGTGTCCCATCCCCGCGTTCCAGGCATGGTCCGTTTCCCCAGGTCAAACCCATTGCGGGCATTCCAGCGTCCCTGATCGTCCGCCGACCGTGGCGGCCGGGACGGATCCCCCCACAAGCTTTGGCCATCCAAGCACGCCGCTTCAACCCGGCTTTCCGGAAGAGGACTTCACGATGCGTATCCGTCGCACCAGCCACCTGCTCGCCCTCACCGCCCTGGCCGCCCTCTCGCTCACGGCATGCAACGACGGGACGGGCGTACAGGACGAGGGCGCGTCGCACCCGGCATCGTCGACCGCAACGGCGGCTCAGCCCACGCCCGGCACGGACAAGGGCACCGGCACCGGCACGGCCCCGACGAAGGACACGACGGGCTCGACCGGCTCATCCGGCAAGACGGGCGGCACCACGGGCGGCACCACGGGCGCCGGATCGGGCGGCACGACGGACGACAAGGCCGACGACACCGCCTCCGACAACCGCGTGCTCTGCAACGGCTCGAACACCAAGGTCACGGCACAGCCGGTCCCCCGCCCGCTCAACCACATGCTGCTCACGGTGACCAACACCGGCAGCAAGACCTGCGACCTGACGTACAACCCGGTCGTGCGCTTCGACGAGATGCAGTGGGTGCCGCAGGCCGCCAAGGAGACGCAGCCGCAGGCTGTGACGACCCTCGCGCCCGGCGAGTCCGGCTACGCGGGCGTCCTGCTGTCCGCCGCCGACGGCAGCGGCGACGGCGGACAGACGGCCAAGAAGCTGACGATCGCCTTCCAGGGCTACACCCCGAACAGCGAGGGCGGCGCCTCCGCGACGCCGGCCCTGCCCGCCAAGGGCGTCTACTACGACAGCTCGCTGGCGGTGACGTACTGGCAGCAGGACATGAACGACGCGCTGTCCTGGTGAAGGCGGGTGGACTACCGCAGCTTCTGGGCCACTTCGGTGGCCCAGTAGGTGAGGATGTTCCGCGCTCCGGCCCGCTTGATGCCGGTCAGCGTCTCGAGGATGGCCCGGTCGCGGTCGATCCAGCCCTTCTCGGCGGCGGCCTCGATCATCGAGTACTCGCCGGAGATCTGGTAGGCGGCGACCGGCACGTCCACGGCGTCGGCGACCCGGGCCAGGATGTCGAGATAGGGGCCGGCCGGCTTCACCATGACCATGTCGGCACCCTCCTCCAGGTCCAGCGCCAGCTCGCGCAGCGACTCACGGAAGTTCGCCGGATCCTGCTGGTAGGTCTTGCGGTCGCCCTTCAGGGACGACCCGACGGCCTCCCGGAACGGGCCGTAGAACGCCGACGAGTACTTGGCGGTGTACGCGAGGATCGAGACGTCCTCCCGGCCGATCTGGTCGAGGGCATCGCGGATGACCCCGATCTGCCCGTCCATCATCCCGCTGGGACCGACGACATGGGCGCCGGCATCGGCCTGGACCTGAGCCATCTCGGCGTACCGCTCGAGGGTGGCGTCGTTGTCGACGCGCCCCTCCTCGTCCAGCACCCCGCAGTGCCCGTGGTCGGTCGTCTCGTCCAGGCACAGGTCGGACATGACGAGCAGGTCGTCCCCGACCTCGGCCCGCACGTCCCGGATGGCGACCTGGAGGATCCCGTCCGGGTCGGTCCCGGGCGTGCCGAGCGCGTCCTTCTTCGACTCCTCCGGCACGCCGAAGAGCATGATCCCGGAGATCCCGGCCTGTACGGCCTCCAGCGCGGCCTTCTTCAGGCTGTCGCGCGTGTGCTGCACGACGCCGGGCATGGCCTGGATCGGCACCGGCTCGCTCAGGCCCTCCCGCACGAAGGCGGGCAGGATGAAGTCGGCCGGGTGCAGCCGGGTCTCCGCGACCATGCGCCGCATGACAGGGGTGGTGCGCAGCCGCCGGGGACGCGTACCGGGAAAGGATCCGTACTTCGTCATAGGCCTACGCTACGCCCGGCCCACGCCCCCTTTTGCCGACGCCCAGTCGGCCCCCTCGCCCCTCGCCCCTCGCCGGTGAGTGATCCCCGTCATCAAGATCCGGACCGGTGTGACGTTTCCCGGCCAGTGAGCGCTTGCTTTACATGGGCCGCCTGTTTGTCAGGTGGCCCATGACTGTTGTCGATGACTTACAGGGGTGGGGATTCCGTCGTGAGCAGACGTCGCCGCAGGGGTGGGACGCGCGCGTACAGACCGCTGAGCATGCAGAGAAGGGCCTGGCTGACGCTCGGGGCGGTGGTCCTGGGCAGCGGCGGCGTGGTGACCTACGCCATGGCCGGGCAGCCCGCCGGTCAGGAGGCCCGGCCCAAGCGGCCGGTGAAGGTCTACGACCTCACGCTGACAGGGACGTCGACCGGCCGCCGGGAGCTGCCGCGCACGGACACCGAGCAGTTCTCGCTGCTCGGCGTCACCTGGACCGGCGGCGCCAGGCGGCTCGCCGGCACCGCGCAGGTGCGGACCCGTAGCGTCGCGACCGGCGAGTGGAGCGCCTGGCACGACCTGGAGCTGGACGTCGACCCGCTGGACAAGCCGGGCCCGAAGGTGCGCGGCACGTCCGAGCCGGTCTGGGTCGGCCCATCCGACGGCGTCCAGGTGCAGGTCGCCCACCGGGACGGCACCACCGCCGCACTGCCCAAGGGGCTGGAGGTCAACCTGGTCGACCCGGGCGTGACCGCCGCCGAGACGCGGACCGGCGCCGAGCCCGCCGGGTTCGTCCTGGACCCGAGCCCCGGTGCGACGGACTCCGGGTCCGCCGAGCCCACCGACCCGCCCGGCGAGCCCACCGACACGGCCTCGGCGTCGCCGGCCGACACGGTCACCGCCGAGCCCATCGACACCCTCTCCGCCTCGCCGGCGGACACCACGCCCGCGGCCACCGAGACGGCCTCGACGAGCCCCGCCTCCCCGACGACGAGCCCGACGCCGACCGCCGCGCCGAGGCCGACCGCGCCGCCGTCCACCGCGCCCGAGCCGCCGATCCGCTCGCGCGCCGACTGGGGCGCCGACGAGTCGATCAGCCCCGAGGCGCCGGAGTACGACAACGACGTCAAGGCGGTCTTCGTCCACCACACGGACGGCGCCAACGACTACACCTGCGATCAGACGCCGTCGATCATCCGGAGCATCTACGCGTACCACGTGCAGGTCAGCGGCTGGAAGGATCTCGGCTACAACTTCCTCGTCGACAAGTGCGGAACCCTCTACGAGGGCCGCAAGGGCGGCGTCGACCTGCCGGTGTTCGGCGCCCACACCTACGGCTGGAACCGCGAGTCCGCGGCCGTCGCCGTGATCGGCGACCACACCCGGACGACCGCGAGCAGCGCCGCGCTCACCTCCATCGCCCGTCTCGCGGCCTGGAAGCTCGGCCAGTACGGCGCGGACCCGGCGGGGACCGTCCAGCTCACCGCGGGCGCCACCCAGAAGAACCTCTTCGGCAAGAGCTTCACCGCAGGCAGCCTCTACACCTTCGACCGGATCTCCGGCCACCGCGACGGCTTCAACACGGAATGCCCCGGTGGGCTCCTCTACGACCAGCTGCCGACCGTGCGCACCCTGGCGGCCGGCCCGGTGCAGGGCCTGAAGGTCACCTCGGTGGCCGGCGGCGCGAGCCTGTCGGGCTCGGCCTACTACACCCGGGGCGCCGTCACCGTGAACTGGACGGCGACCACCCCGGGTTCGCTGATCTCGAGGTTCGAGCTGCTGGCCGACGGCAAGGTCGCCGCGACCGCGTCCGGCGCCGCCACCTCGGCGAGCGCCACCCTGGCCGCGGGCAGCCACACCGTCGCCGTACGGGCGGTGCACCAGTCAGGCAGGACGGCGACGACCGCCGCGCTGGCCGTCGTGGCGGACACGACGCTCCCGGCCTTCACCACCGCCCCGAAGCTCTCCCTGCGCAGCGGCTCCGTCAGCACCACCGCCGTCCCGGTCACCCTCGGCTGGAAGGCCACCGACGACAAGGCGCTGCGTTCCGTGCAGCTGCTGTCGCCGACCGCCGCGACCTTCGGCCCGACGGTGACCACCTCCAGCCGTACGGCCAAGCCCGGAGCCGCGACCACCTGGTCGATGCGGGCCACCGACTACGC
This sequence comes from Streptomyces sp. NPDC102259, assembly GCF_044766465.1. NCBI lineage: Bacteria > Bacillati > Actinomycetota > Actinomycetes > Kitasatosporales > Streptomycetaceae > Streptomyces > Streptomyces sp. NPDC102259. Next base: position 180,497 of record NZ_JBIWMA010000017.1, read on the forward strand.
GGGCAACGCGCGCACGGTCTCGTCCTCCTTCACCCCGGTGATCCTGCAGGAGACCTCCGCCGTCAGGTCCGGCAGCTGGACCGCCCGCTCCTCCACGAGCTACCTCGGCGGCAAGTCCTACTCCAGCGGGTCCAAGGGCGCGAGCGTGACCTGGACCTTCACGGGCCGTTCCGCCTCCTGGGTGGTCTCCCGCGCCACCACCTCCGGTCAGGCGTACGTCTACGTCGACGGCACGAAGGCCGCGACCGTCGACCTGAAGTCCGCCGGCACGCTGTACCGGCAGGCGATCTGGACCAAGACCTGGACCGGCAGCGCCAAGCACACGATCAAGATCGTCGTCGTCGGCACCAGCGGACGCCCCACGATCACCACGGACGGACTGGTCTACCTCGAGTAGCCCGCGAACCCGGCTCCGCGAGATCGGCGGCGGCCTTCACGATCCACCACGATCGCGAAGGCCGTCGTCTTCGCGATCCCCCCACACGCCGGGCCCTCGCACGGGGATTGCCGTCCCGGCGGGGGCCGATGCGTCTTGCACGGCACCGGCCCGCACCGCACACCCCACCGGTCGGCCAACTCCTCGACGAGCAGCAGACCGTAGCCGGACTCCGCGGGAGCGTCGCCGCCCGCCCGCGCCGGGGCGGGCAGACGATCTCCCCCGGTGTCCGCGACCTCGCCGCGCAGGGGTTCCGGGCCGGACGACAAAGAGCGTGAGGCGGTCAGCGGATGAACACCTCTGCTTCGGTCCAGCCCTCGCTCATGAAGAACGCCCCGCTGTCTCCGACGGAGACAGCGGGGCGCACAGGGTGCCGTCGAGGGCGAGGCGCCCTCGGGGCGGACCGCGAAGAGGCCGCTACGTCGCCCGTCGCCGCCGGGCCCCCGGACGCCGCTCGCTGGGCCGGCTGACCGGGTCCCCGGCCTCCTGGGCCGCGGCCCGCCGACGCAGTCCGAAGTCGGCCAGCGCCTCGGCCAGCTTGAGCACGGACGGCTCGGGCGCCATGACGTCGACCCGCAGCCCGTGCTCCTCGGCCGTCTTGGCCGTGGCGGGACCGATGCAGGCGATGACCGTCACGTTGTGCGGCTTACCGGCGATGCCCACCAGGTTCCGCACGGTGGACGACGACGTGAAGAGCACGGCGTCGAAACCGCCGCCCTTGATGGCCTCCCGCGTCTCCGCCGGCGGCGGCGAGGCCCGCACGGTCCGGTAGGCCGTGACGTCGTCGACCTCCCAGCCCAGCTCGATGAGCCCGGCGACCAGGGTCTCGGTGGCGATGTCGGCGCGCGGCAGGAACACCCGGTCGATCGGGTCGAAGACCGGGTCGTAGGGCGGCCAGTCCTCGAGGAGCCCGGCGGCCGACTGCTCACCGCTCGGTACGAGGTCGGGCTTCACACCGAAGGCGACCAGCGCCTTCGCCGTCTGATCGCCCACCGCCGCGACCTTGATGCCCGCGAAGGCACGCGCGTCGAGCCCGTACTCCTCGAACTTCTCGCGCACCGCCTTGACGGCGTTCACCGAGGTGAAGGCGATCCACTCGTAGCGGCCCGTCACCAGGCCCTTGACCGCGCGCTCCATCTGCTGAGGGGTGCGCGGCGGCTCGACGGCGATCGTCGGCACCTCGTGCGGCACGGCCCCGTACGACCGCAGCTGGTCGGAGAGCGACACCGCCTGCTCCTTCGTACGCGGCACGAGCACCTTCCAGCCGAACAGCGGCTTGGACTCGAACCACGACAGCTGGTCGCGCTGGGCGGGGGCGGAACGCTCACCGACCACGACTATCACCGGCCGGCCGCCCTCGGGCGAGGGCAGCACCTTCGCCTGCTTCAGCGTCTGCGCGATCGTGCCCAGGGTCGCCGACCACGTCCGCTGCCGCGTCGTCGTACCGGCCACGGTGACCGTCATCGGCGTATCGGGCTTGCGCCCCGCCGACACCAGCTCGCCGGCGGCCGAGGCCACCGAGTCGAGGGTCGTCGACACGACGACCGTGCCGTCGGACGCCCCGACCTCGGTCCAGCAGCGGTCCGAAGCCGTGCGCGCGTCGACGAACCGGACGTCGGCGCCCTGCGCGTCCCGCAGCGGGACACCGGCGTACGCGGGCACGCCGACGGCGGCCGCGACACCGGGTACGACCTCGAAGGGAACACCGGCCGCCGCGCACGCGAGCATTTCCGCGGCCGCGTACGTATCAAGCCCGGGGTCCCCGGTCACCGCACGGACGACCCGCCTGCCGCCCCGCGCGGCCTCCATGACAAGATGTGCGGCATCGCGCACAGCGGGTACCTCAGGGGTTGTTGACGTGCCGTCAACGATCGTCGGGAGGGGCGCGCCCGTGCCCGGAAGAGGGTCCGACGAAGGACCCGCTTCCGCGTTCACGACGGCGACGCCCGGCCTCGCGTGCGTCCGTACGACGTCGAGCACCTCGTGCTCGGCGACGAGGACGTCCGCGTGCGCAAGCGCCTCCACGGCGCGCAGAGTCAGTAGTCCCGGATCCCCGGGTCCGGCACCCAGGAAGGTGACGTGCCCGTGTTCAGGACCAGCGGCTGGAAGGGTGGTGGGGCTCACAGTGCTCGCTCCCCCATCAGACCGGCCGCGCCCTGGGCGAGCATCTCGGCTGCGAGTTCGCGACCGAGCGCCATTGCCCCGTCGTGCGTCTCGGGCACGGGACCGGTGGTGGACAGCTGCACCATGCGCGTGCCGTCGGTCGTGCCGACGACTCCACGCAGGCGCATTTCGTTGACAATCTGCCCGTCGGCCAGAAGGTCGGCCAGCGCGCCCACAGGGGCGGAGCAGCCGGCCTCCAGGGCGGCGAGCAGGGACCGTTCGGCGGTGACGGCGACCCGTGTGAAGGGGTCGTCGAGCTCACCGAGCGCGGCGATCAGTGACGCGTTGTCCGCGGCACACTCGATCGCCAGTGCTCCCTGGCCGGGAGCGGGCAGAACCGTGTCTATCGACAGGAAGTCGGTGACCTCGTCGATGCGGCCGATGCGGCTGAGGCCGGCTGCCGCCAGCACCACCGCGTCCAGCTCGCCGTCGTGCACGTACCCGATCCGCGTGTCGACGTTCCCGCGGATCGGTACGGTCTCGATGTCCAGCCCGTGGCTGCGCGCGTACGCGTTCAGCTGCGCCATGCGGCGCGGCGCACCCGTACCGATGCGTGCCCCGCGCGGCAGGTCGGTGAACTTCAGCGCGTCCCGGGCGACGATCACGTCGCGGGGGTCCTCGCGCACCGGTACGGCGGCCAGGACCAGGTCCTCGGGCTGCGTGGTCGGCAGGTCCTTCAGCGAGTGAACCGCGAAGTCGACCTCGCCCTTGGCCAGCGCGTCGCGCAGCGCGGTCACGAAGACGCCCGTGCCGCCGATCTGCGCGAGGTGCTCGCGGGAGACATCACCGTAGGTGGTGATCTCGACGAGTTCCACGGGCCGTCCGGTCACCTGGCTCACGGCGTCCGCGACCTGCCCGGACTGGGCCATGGCGAGTCTGCTTCGCCTCGTCCCCAGTCTCAGTGCCTTACTCATGCCGCTCATGCCGGCCCTCGGTTCTCTGCGTTCATCTCGGTGCTTTCCTCGGCCCGGGACACGGCGGCCACCGCTTCCGGATCGAGGTCGAACAGGGTCCGCAGCGCGTCCGCGTACCCGGCGCCGCCGGGCTCGGCCGCGAGCTGCTTGACCCGTACGGTCGGCGCGTGCAGCAGCTTGTCGACGACCCGCTTCACGGTCTGGGTGATCTCGGCGCGGTGCTTGTCGTCCAGGCCGGGCAGCCGCCCGTCGAGCCGGGCGATCTCCGTGGCCACGACGTCGGCGGCCATGGTGCGCAGGGCGACCACGGTCGGCGTGATGTGCGCGGCCCGCTGCGCGGCGCCGAAGGCGGCGACCTCGTCGGCGACGATCCGCCGCACCTGGTCGACGTCGGCGGCCATCGGCGCGTCGGCCGAGGCCTCCGCCAGCGACTCGATGTCGACCAGCCGGACGCCGGCCAGTCGGTGCGCGGCCGCGTCGATGTCCCGCGGCATCGCCAGGTCGAGCAGGAAGAGCACCGGCTCCGGCCGGACGAGCGTGGCGACCGGCTCGGGCCTGCGGCGCTCGGGGATACGGCCGAGGGCGGCGGCGGTCGCGGCGAGCGCGATGATCAGTTCGGCGTCGGCCTCGGGGCCGGGACGGGCGGCGAGCCGGCGGTCCACGGTCGCGTTGTCGACCCAGGCGGCGTGCTGCTCAAGCGTGGCCGCGTCCATGCCGGCCACGGCGGCCTCCCCCAGCACGGAGAAGCCGGACTGCTGCACGGGGGCCTGCTGTACGGCGGCCAGGTCGAGGGGGCAGTTCTCGTCGGCGCCGACCGAGGTGGGCGGCAGCGGCCGTACGTCGGTCGCCGCGCTCTCCTCGTCGAAGGCGACGGGTGCCCCGGTGCGGCCCTCGACGGCCTCGGCGACCGCCTCCGCCGTCAGGACCAGGCCCGTCGCCCCGGTACAGGAGACGGCCACGTCGGCACGTGTCAGCTCGGCCGGCACCGACTCCATCGGTACCGCGCGGGCCGACACGTCCGTGTCCTCGGCCTCGGTCAGTATCTGTGCGAGCCGCTCGGCCCGGTCGGCGGTGCGGTTGGCGACGACGACCTCGGCGACCCCGGCGCGCGCGAGCGTGGCGGCCGCCAGCGAGGACATCGAACCGGCGCCGATGACCAGCGCCTTCTTGCCCCGCGCCCACGCGGCCACGTCCCCGCCCGCGGCCAGCTGCTCCAGGCCGAAGGTGACCAGGGACTGCCCGGCGCGGTCGATGCCGGTCTCGGAGTGGGCGCGCTTGCCGACCCGCAGGGCCTGCTGGAACAGGTCGTTCAGCAGCCGTCCGGCGGTGTGCAGCTCCTGCGCGCGGGCCAGGGCGTCCTTGATCTGCCCGAGGATCTGCCCCTCGCCGACGACCATGGAGTCCAGACCGCAGGCCACCGAGAAGAAGTGGTGGACGGCGCGGTCCTCGTAGTGCACGTACAGGTAGGGGGTGAGCTCCTCGAGCCCCACCCCGCTGTGCTGGGCGAGCAGCGTGGACAGCTCGGCGACACCGGCGTGGAACTTGTCCACGTCGGCGTAAAGCTCGATCCGGTTGCAGGTGGCGAGGACCGCGGCCTCGGCGGCCGGTTCCGCGGCGACGGTGTCCTGGAGCAGCTTGAACTGGGCGTCCGTGGACAGCGAGGCCCGCTCCAGCACGCTGACGGGGGCGCTGCGGTGGCTCAGCCCGACGACGAGGAGACTCATGCCGGCATCACGGCGGGTACGTCCCCGTCGGGTCCCTGGTCGGTGGAGTCGGCGCGGCCGACGGCGGCCGCTACGGCGCTCTCGTTCGCCGCGGCCTCCTCGCCGGCCTTGCGCTGCTCGTGGAAGGCGAGGATCTGGAGCTCGATGGAGAGGTCGACCTTGCGCACGTCGACGCCGTCCGGGACGGTCAGCACGGTCGGCGCGAAGTTCAGGATGGACGTGACGCCCGCGGCCACGAGCCGGTCGCAGACCTGCTGCGCGACGCCCGGCGGGGTGGTGATGACCCCGATGGAGACGCCGTTGTCGGAGATGATCTTCTCCAGGCCGTCGCTGTGCTGGACGGAGATCCCGGCGACCTGCTTCCCGGCCATCGCGGGGTCGGCGTCGATGAGCGCCGCGACCCGGAAACCACGCGAGGCGAAGCCGCCGTAGTTGGCCAGGGCCGCGCCGAGGTTACCGATCCCGACGATCACGACCGGCCAGTCCTGGGTGAGCCCGAGCTCGCGGGAGATCTGGTAGACGAGGTACTCGACGTCGTAGCCGACACCCCGCGTCCCGTAGGAACCGAGGTAGGAGAAGTCCTTGCGCAGCTTGGCGGAGTTGACGCCCGCCGCGGCCGCGAGCTCCTCGGAGGAGACCGTGGGCACCGAGCGCTCCGACAGTGCGGTCAGCGCGCGGAGGTACAGCGGAAGTCGGGCGACGGTGGCCTCGGGAATCCCTCGGCTACGGGTCGCCGGTCGGTGAGTTCGGCCAGTTGCCACGGTGCTCCTGCGGGTAGAGCGGGGCTGTAGGCGGTCACACGTACCCAGACCGCCCCGTCGACAGCAGGCTATGTCTTTGTGAACGCGTGCACAAAGATGGTGTCCGATTTGCCCGGCCAACGTGACCGGGGTCACGCGCAACATTCCAGGGGGCAAAACCGCCACTCTCCTCGTGAATCCCGCCCCCGAGACAAAACCGCCATCGATCCTAAGCGACGTTCGGTACAGCCTTGTACTGCTCGGTCAGTTCCTCACCCGGACAGTTCTTTGCGCAGGCGACTCTCGTCCACCCGCCAGAAGGTGTGCTGCCTGCCGTCGACCAGCACGACCGGGATCTGCTCCCAGTACTGGTCGTACAGTTCCCGGTCGTCGGCGATGTCCTTCTGCTCCCAGGACACACCGAGTTCCCCGCAGACCTTCTCGATCACGCGCTCGGCGTCGTCGCACAGATGACAACCGGACTTACGAATGAGGGTGACCGACCGCTCGCCCGCGGCGGCCTTACGTCGAAAGAGGGGAGTCATACCGCCATTCTCGCGCTTCTTTAACGGCGCGGTCGCGGAGAGTTCACACCCTTCGAACCTCTCGGCTCCGGAACCACCGAACGGACTGGCTATGCTCACGCCATGGCCGCTCTAGGATGGCTCACTCCCCGTAGGCGCTCCGCCACGGCGCGGAGCGTGTTGGCAGGCGAGGCCTCGGCGGAGGCAGCCCGCAAGTCCACCCAGGAATCCCTGGACCCCCAGGAGACCCTGACGCCCCTGGACACCTCCGACCGCGAACCGCCGTTCCCGGTGCACGGCGACGCGATGGCCGCCGCCTTCTTCGACCTCGACAACACCGTGATGCAGGGCGCCGCGCTCTTCCACTTCGGCCGTGGCCTGTACAAACGCAAGTTCTTCGAGACCCGCGACCTGGCCCGCTTCGCCTGGCAGCAGGCGTGGTTCCGGCTGGCCGGCGTCGAGGACCCCGAGCACATGCAGGAGGCCCGCGACTCGGCGCTCTCCATCGTGCAGGGTCACCGGGTCTCCGAGCTGATGTCGATCGGCGAGGAGATCTACGACGAGTACATGGCCGAGCGCATCTGGCCGGGCACCCGGGCCCTCGCCCAGGCGCACCTGGACGCGGGCCAGAAGGTGTGGCTGGTCACGGCGGCCCCGGTGGAGATCGCCCAGGTGATCGCCCGCCGCCTCGGCCTGACCGGCGCGCTGGGCACGGTCGCGGAGTCCGTCGACGGCGTCTACACGGGCAGGCTGGTGGGCGAGCCGCTGCACGGCCCCGCGAAGGCGGAGGCGGTACGCGCGCTGGCGGCGGCGGAGAACCTGGACCTCTCCCGCTGCGCCGCCTACAGCGACTCCCACAACGACATCCCGATGCTCTCCCTCGTCGGCCACCCCTACGCCATCAACCCCGACGCCAAGCTCCGCAAGCACGCGCACAAGCTCGACTGGCGGCTGCGCGACTACCGCACGGGCCGCAAGGCGGCGAAGGTCGGCATCCCGGCCGCGGCCGGCGTGGGCGCGGTGGCGGGCGGCACGGCGGCGGCGATCGCGCTGCACCGCCGCCGGCGCTGACGACGGCACCGACGACTGCACCGACGACTGCACCGACGACTGCACCGACGACCACGACGGCGCGGGCAACCCGACCGAGCGGCCGAGGCGTAACAGCCCGGCCGCTCTTTGGCGTTACCGGACAACACCCCACACCGGGCACCGAACCCGACCAATCCGACGGTCGTACCCCCGTAACCCCCCGTCCAGTCCTGTTGTCCGCGCACAGCCACAACACGCCCTGGACCGAGCCGAAACTCGAACCATTTCGATCAACAATCGCTCACCCTGTGAAACTTGATCGAGCGTCAATAGGCCACAGAAGCGACGTAATCGATGATTTGAGCAACTCGGTGTAGCAGTGCCTGCACGAAGCGTTATTCTCCTCAGACGCAATCCGGTACCCCTTCCGTCGCTACGACGGGTGAATGGTTCCGTACTGCACGTGATGCAAGCTCTGCCTCTGGGAGTCCCGTGTACCCACACGTCGGGGTTGACACCTCGGGCCTGGCTACGCTGCGCGCAACGGTCGCTACGGTCCATGACCTCTTGCGCGGCGTCGTCCCCACCGCGTACGCCGTCCCCGCCTTCGCCACCACCGCTCCGCTCGGCCCGTGCTACGCACTGGCCGACGGCAGCGCCGCGGTGGGCAGACGAGGACGCTCGGCCGGCGCGGCCACCGCCCGTCGGCCGGCCGCCGACAGTGACAGCGCCCGCATGATGGACCTCGTCGAACGCGCCCAGGCCGGTGAGGCCGACGCTTTCGGGCGCCTGTACGACCAGTACAGCGACACGGTCTACCGCTACATCTACTACCGGGTGGGCGGCAAGGCCACCGCCGAGGACCTCACCAGCGAGACGTTCCTGCGCGCCCTGCGCCGCATCGGGACGTTCACCTGGCAGGGCCGCGACTTCGGCGCCTGGCTCGTCACCATCGCCCGCAACCTCGTCGCCGACCACTTCAAATCGAGCCGCTTCCGGCTCGAGGTGACGACCGGCGAGATGCTCGACGCCAACGAGGTCGAGCGCTCACCCGAGGACTCCGTCCTGGAGTCCCTCTCCAACGCCGCGCTCCTGGACGCCGTACGCCGGCTCAACCCGCAGCAGCAGGAGTGCGTGACGCTCCGGTTCCTCCAGGGGCTCTCCGTCGCCGAGACCGCGCGCGTGATGGGCAAGAACGAGGGTGCCATCAAGACGCTCCAGTACCGGGCCGTCCGCACCCTGGCCCGTCTGCTGCCGGAAGACGCCCGCTGAACCCGTCCCCCGCCCACCACCGACGCCACACACTCCGTGACACCAACTCACCTTCAGTGAAAGTCCGTTGTCTTCCCGATCCGATCATCCGCAGTCCGTAACCCAAGTGCCGCGCCAGTCGTTGTGCGGGATACAGGCTCCCTGTGGTCACGTCCTGGCCGACCCCGATCACTCGATCGTGTGGATCCGGTCCAGGGCGTGGAACCGTCAGGACCCCAGGGGAGTCGACCGTGATGACGAGAGGAGGTGCCGCCAGTGATCGCGAACGTATCGGCGCACCGGCGGGCGAACGCCTTCGCCCAGGCCTGGGAGGAACAGTCCGACTGTTCCTCCCAGGACACGGCGGCCGAGCAGACCGAAGGATCACCGCCGGCGCCGGCCGCTGCGGACCAGACCGGGCAGGGCCATCTTCTGGCCCTCGCCACGAGTCTCGCCGAGCTGCCCAAACCGGAGTTCGATCCCGAGGTCAAGGTCGTCCAGCGGGCCCAGTTGGTCGCCGCTATGGAGGCCATGCTGCAAGCGGGCACCGCGGGAGGCGAAGCGGCGGACACTTCGGTACGGGAGCAACGCTCCCAGCGGGCCAGGGGCACGCACCGGGCCAGTCCCCTGGGCAAGTTCCGACCGCGTTCCCGCCTTGCCAAGGGCCTCACCGCGGGCGGCCTCAGCGTCGGCGTCGCGGCGGGCGCCTTCGGCGGCGTCGCCGCGGCGAGCTCCGACGCCCTCCCGGGCGACGGGCTCTACGGGCTGAAGCGCGGGATCGAGGACTTCAAGCTCAACTATCTGTCCGACGGCGACGACGAGCGCGGTCGGACCTATCTCGACCAGGCCTCCACCCGGCTCAGCGAGGCCCGTCGGCTCATGGAGCGAGGCCGCAGCGGCGACCTCGACCACGAGTCCCTCGGCGAGATCCGACGCGCCCTGAACGGCATGCAGCACGACGCGTCGGAAGGCCACCGGCTCCTCCACGAGGCGTACGAACGCGACCCGAACTCCCTGGGCCCCATCCAGGCCCTCGACGCGTTCTCCCGCTCGCACCGCGAGGTCTGGGGCGCCCTGCGCGACCGCCTGCCGGTCCAGCTCGGCGACGTCAGTCAGCAGGTCTCGTCGGTCTTCGAGGCCATAGACGAAGAGGTCGCCCCGCTGCAGTCCCTCCTCCCGCGGCCCCCCGCCCCGGGCGGCGGCGGCACCCGCGAGGGCTCCGGTTCGGCGTCCACCGGTACCTCGGACACCGGGCGCCATGGGACCACCCCCGGCACCGGTACCGGCCGCGCCCCGACCGACGGGACCGGCGCCGACACCGGAAGCCCCAGCAAGTCGTCCACCTCCGGCACCACCGACGACGGCCTGCTCGGCGGCAACACCGGCGGCCTGCTGGACCCCCCGAAGGAAACCGGCGGCACCGCCCCGACCACCATCGTCCCCAGCACCCAACCGGACGTCACCCTCCCGCCCCTCCTCCCCGGCCTGCTCCCGGGCCTGGGCATCGACAGCGAGGACGCGGAGTAGAACAAACCCGTACGGCTGTGGGGGCGCCCCTCCCAAAAAGAGGAGCGCCCCCACAGCCGTTTCCCCCTACACCACCGACCCCGCACCAGTACACGGGCTTCGCCCGGCTGCACCGGACCCCGTCCGGTGCAGCACACCAAACCCCAACCGGCCGGTACCCATCTACACCGATCACCCGGCCACCGGGCGACGGGCCACCGGGCCACCGGGCCACCGGGCCAGGCACCCATCTACACCGCCGACCTCGCACCGCTACGCGGGCTTCGCCCGGCTGCGCCGGACTCCGTCCGACAGCACACCGAACCCCAGCCACCAGGTGCCCCGGCCACCCGGCCACCCGGTCAGAAGAACACCGACCGCCGCTGCACCAGCAACTTGTACAGCGTGTGCTGGATCTGCTCCCTCACCTGATCCGTCAGGTTGAACATCAGCATCGGGTCCTCCGCCGCCTCCGGCGGGTAGCCGTCCGTCGGAATCGGCTCGCCGAACTGGATCGTCCACTTCGTCGGCAGCGGAATCCCGCCCAGCGGTCCCAGCCACGGGAAGGTCGGCGTCAGCGGGAAGTACGGGAAGCCGAGCACCCGCGCCAGCGTCTTGGCGTTGCCGATCATCGGGTAGATCTCCTCGGCCCCGACGATCGAGCAGGGGATGATCGGAGCTCCCTGGCGCAGTGCCGTGGAGACGAAGCCGCCCCGGCCGAACCGCTGAAGCTTGTAGCGCTCGCTGAAGGGCTTCCCGATGCCCTTGAAGCCCTCCGGCATCACCCCGACCAGCTCGCCCTGGCCGAGCAGCCGTTCGGCGTCCTCCGCGCAGGCGAGGGTGTGCCCGAGCTTGCGGGCCAGCTCGTTGACGACCGGCAGCACGAAGACGAGGTCGGCGGCCAGGAGTCGCAGGTGCCGGCCCGCCGGGTGGTGGTCGTGGACGGCGACCTGCATCATCAGGCCGTCCAACGGCAACGTCCCCGAGTGGTTGGCGACGATGAGCGCGCCACCGTCCGCCGGGATGTTCTCGACGCCCTTCACCTCGACCCGGAAGTACTTCTCGTACAGCGGCCGCAGCAGGGACATCAGGACCTGGTCGGTCAGTTCCTCGTCGTAGCCGAAGTCGTCGACCTCGTAGTCGCCCGTGAGGCGCCGGCGCAGGAAGGACAGCCCGCCCGCGATCCGCCGCTCCAGGCTGCCCGCGTCCTTGTCCAGCCGTTCCTCACCCGTCACAGGAACATCATCCTGCCCAGCCGCCCTGGTGGGCAGGGGCTGGACCTCACCGACCTCGCCGCCCTCGCCGATCTCCCGGACCGGCGCGGGCTCGCCGTTCCGACGCCGGCTCACCGCGCCCCGGCGCCGGGGCGGCCGCGCTACGGCGCTCCCCCGGGACCGGTCGTCGTCGAACGGAAGGACCTTGGCATCCGCCATCGTTGATGCGCTCCTCAGTTGGCGCTCTGCGTCGGGAGGTGGACCGGGGCGTGGTCGCCGCCCGGCAGGGCCAGCGCGGCGACCCGGTCGACGGCCCCGGCAACGGCCTCGGGCGGCAGGAGTCCGGGTCCGTGACTGCGCGCGAAGTCCGCGAAGGTCTCCGCCGTGGTGTACCGCGGCATGAACCCCAGCGTCTCGCGCATCTGGACCGTGGACACGACCCGGCCGTGGGTGAGCAGCCGGATCTGCTCGGGCGAGAAGTCCGTCATGCCCAGCGTACGCACCAGAGACCCCGCCCAGGTGACGGCGGGCAGCAGCAGCGGCACGGTAGGCCGCCCGAGCCGCCGCGAACACTGCGACAGCAACAGCGCTCCGTCTCCGGCGATGTTGAAGGTGCCGCTGTTGAGGGTGCCCCGCCGCGGTTCGTGCGAGGCGATCCGCAGCACCTCGATCACGTCGTCCTCGTGGACGAACTGGAGCCGGGGGTCGTAGCCGAGCACGGTGGGCAGCACGGGCAGCGAGAAGTACGAGGCGAGCGGCGTCTCGGCGGTCGGCCCCAGGATGTTGGCGAACCGCAGCACGCACACGGCGACATCGGGACGCCGCCGGGCGAACCCGCGCACATACCCCTCGACCTCGACGGCGTCCTTGGCGAAGCCGCCGCTGGGCAACGACTTGGGCGGGGTCGTCTCGGTGAACACGGCGGGATCACGCGGCGCGGACCCGTAGACGTTGGTGGAGGACTTGACCACCAGCCGCTTCACGTTCGGCGATTTCTGACAGGCGCCGAGCAGCTGCATGGTCCCGATGACGTTGGTCTCCTTGACCGTGGTCCGGCTGCCCCTGCCCAGCGCGGTCGCTGTCACGTCCAGGTGGACGACGGTGTCGGCACCGGTCTCGGCGAGCACCCGCGCGATGGTGGGCTGCCGGATGTCGGCCTCGATGAAGTCGGCGCCGCCGAGATGGTGCTCGGGCCGCACCGCGTCCACGGCGACCACCCGGTCGACCTCCGGGTCACGCTGGATCCGTCGTACGAACCGGCCCCCCAGCTGACGGGCCACTCCGGTAACGAGCACGACCTTTCCCAAGATCAGCGCCTTCCTTCCGTCCTGGAACCGCCGGCTGCCCTGCCGTGTTCCCGCCTGTGGGCCAACTTAGCGGGTCGATGTTGCGCTGTGATGACCGCTCGGCGCACGAAGTGACGGGAACCCTTCGGTCATACGACCAGATCAGCCATGGTGCACGTCCAGGCATCCGCACGGCGTTCAGCCGACCGTACGGGCACCCGGATATGCGTGTGGCCCCCCACCGATAACACGGTGGGGGGCCACACCACGCCTACGCGGCTCGCGTCGCGCGAAGTAAGTGCTTGCGCCTACTTCTGCTCGCGCTTACTTCTTGTTGCGACGCTGAACGCGCGTGCGCTTGAGCAGCTTGCGGTGCTTCTTCTTGGCCATCCGCTTACGCCGCTTCTTGATAACAGAGCCCACGACTACCCTCGCTCACTTCTCATCACTCGGTGCTGGGCGCCATGGGCCCACACGACCTTCAAGGGGCTAGCCTACCCGCCCGAGCGCTGAGGTCGTAATCGAGGGGCGGGAGGGGCCCGAGACGGTCCTGAGGCCGGGCCCCACCCCGAGCCTGCCCTGCCGGACAGGCCCCGACCGTCAGGCGGTTTCCACCCCCACGTAGCTCTCGCGGAGGTACTCGTGCACCGCTTGCTCGGGGACGCGGAAGGACCGCCCCACCCGGATCGCGGGCAGATGACCGCTGTGCACCAGTCGGTACACGGTCATCTTCGACACTCGCATCACCGAGGCGACTTCCGCCACGGTAAGGAACTGAACCTCGTTCAGAGGCCTCTCGCCGGCTGCACCCATGACACACCTGAACCTTCCGCACTCGACTCGACGGCCACCGGCTTCCCCTTCCGGTGACTCTTCGTCGTTGCGTGCTCACTCCCCAATGTAGGGGCGGGTGATGCGAGTGGGGAAGAGGTGCACCCATCAGCGGCCTACTGTGACAGACACGCTCGATTGAGTACGTAGCGGGTCAGCGGCCTGTAGTAAGCGGACCGCACGGCGTCATCAAGTGGAACGACGACGGAGACGACTCCTTCGGCCTCCCCCACGAACAGCGCGGGGTCGTCGGTGTCCGCCAGCCCGATGGCCTCGAACCCCAGCTGACCTGCCCCGCAGACCCATCCGTGGTCCCCGATGACCAGCTCGGGCAGCGGCCCGCCGCCCTCGGCCGCCGCCGCCAGCGCGACCCGAACCGGGAGCGGCGAATGACTGTGCGCACCGGTCGCACAACCGGCGCGTTCGGCGCCCGCCTCCCGGACGACCGCGACTCCCCGTACGTAGTCGAGGTGGTGGGTGCGTAGACCGAACCGGGTCGTTATGTCGACACAGTGACCCTGCGCCGGGGTGAGGACATCACATCCCGCCGCCGACAAAGCGTCCGCAACGGTGGCGTAGAACCCCAGCAGCCGATGCGGATGCCCGGTGCCCAGCAGCACGGGCGCGCCACGCTGGGCGACCGAGGCTAGCCGTTCCGCGAAGGAATCCAGCGCGGCCAGCGTGCGCTCAGGATCGATCACATCATGCCCGGAAACGCAGCCGGGATCGGCCGAAACTCCACACTTGTCGGCCATCAGCGCGATCAGATCCCGCTGCCCCCAACTCCACTCGGGATCCAGCCCGATCAGCACCCGAGGATCACGAGCGGCGAAGAGCCGATAGCTCCGCAGACTCTCCTCCCGGGAGGTGGCCACCGCCCCGGCCAACCGCGAGGCGAGCAGATGCGCCCGAAGCGCCCCGGAACTCAACACAGAAGCGATGCTGACGGACCAGGCCCGGCCCCGAGGCAAAACCCCACCAACACCGCACAGTTGGCGTAAACCCAAGCCCCCCACAGCCCGTCCGGCACCCTCCAGCCCATCCGGCACCCTCCAGCCCTTCCGCCCGTCCGGCACCCTCCAGCCCGTCCGGCGATTGAGGACGAGGCCGTCCGGGCCGACACGGGGGTCACAGGGGCAGAGCCCCCTGAAGAGGAGGGGAACGGGTGAGGGCGGCGGGGGCGACCCCCCTACGGCAACAACCCCCGCAACGGAAACACCGCCCGCCGCGTGGCCAACACAGCCTGGTCCAAACGATCCGCGGGGTCGTACCCCGACTCCCACCCGGCCCACTCCACCGGCCACCGCCCATCAGTCATCCGCACCGGCCCCAACTGCCGAGTCCGAGCGAAAACCTCCTGCCGCCACCCCTCCGGAATCACCGTCTCCGGCGCCACCGGCACCCCCGCCGCCACTCCCACCAGATGCGTCCACGACCGCGGCACCACATCCACCACCGCGTACCCGCCCCCACCCAACGCGACCCACTTGCCCCCGGCGTACTCGTGCGCCAATTCATGACAGGCCACCTGCACAGCCCGCTGCGCGTCGAGAGACACCGCGAGATGCGCCAGCGGATCCTCGAAGTGCGTGTCGGCCCCATGCTGGGTCACCAGCACATCCGGCCGGAAATCGGCGATCAGCTCCGGCACCACCGAGTGGAACGCCCGCAACCACCCCGCGTCCCCGGTCCCGGCCGGCAGCGCGACGTTCACCGCCGACCCCTCCGCCCGCTCCCCACCGGTCTCCTCCGGCCACCCGGTCTGCGGGAACAAGGTACGAGGATGCTCGTGCAGGGAGATCGTCAGCACCCGCGGGTCGTCCCAGAAGGCCGCCTGCACCCCGTCCCCGTGATGCACGTCCACGTCCACATACGCGACCCGCTCGGCCCCCAGCTCCAGCAACCGGGCGATCGCCAACGCAGCGTCGTTGTAGATACAGAACCCCGACGCCCCGCCCGGCATCGCATGGTGCAAGCCACCCGCGAAGTTCACCGCGTGCAGCGCCTCTCCCCGCCAGACGGCCTCCGCGGCCCCCACCGACAGCCCGGCGATGAGAGCGGACACCTCGTGCATCCCCGCGAAGGCCGGATCGTCCATCGTCCCCAGCCCGTACGACTGGTCCGCCGACCCCGGCTCCACCGACGCCGCCTTGACGGCCTGGACGTAGTCCTCCCGGTGCACGAGCCGCAACGTCGACTCCCCGGCGGGCTTCGCCGCGACGACCTCCACCTCCCGGTCGAGCCCCAGGGCAGCGACCAGCCTCCGGGTCAGATCCAGCCGAACCGGATCCATCGGATGCTCGGGCCCGAAGTCATAGCCCGTTACTGCCTCGTCCCACATCAGCTGTGCGCGGCCGCTCATGCCCGCCACCGTATCGGTCCGGTTGAGCGGCGAACGACCGGGCGTACACCAACGTCACCAGCACCAACACCATCGGCACCACCATCGCGCCCCGGTAGGTCCAGGCGTCCCCCAACGCCCCCACCAACGGCGAACCGATCAGGAACCCGACGTAATTGAAGATGTTGAGACGGGCGATCGCCGCATCCGAAGCCCCCGGGAACAACCGCCCCGCCGCCGCGAACGTCTGCGGCACCAGCACACACAACCCCAACCCCACGAACGTGAAACCGAGCATCCCGACCCACGCCCCGGGCGCGACGGCCACCACCGCGAACCCCGCCGCCGCCACCAGCGCCCCCAGCCGCACCACGGCAGCGGCCCCGAACCGCCGCACCCCGAAGTCCCCGATGGCCCGCCCGAGCAGCGTGGTGACCATGTAGACGTTGTACGGAACGGTGGCCAGCTGCTCGCTGCTGCCCAGCACGTCCTGGAGATACTTCGCGCTCCAGTTGGAGACCGTCGAGTCCCCGATGTAGGCGAAGGTCATCACCAGACACAACGGCAGCAGCACCTTGAAGACGACCCCCGTACCGCCACCCGCCGACTCGGCGTCCGCCGACTCGGCGTCCGCCGCCTTGCCGCCCTCCGCCCTGCCATCCTCCGCGCCCCTGTCCACATACCAACGGCTCCCCACCAGGACGGCCGGCAACAGCACCGCCACCACCGGCAGATACGACACCCACAGCGCGAGATGCCAGTGCGCACCCACCCACGCCAGCGAGGCCCCCACGATCCCGCCCAGGCTGTACACGGCATGGAAGCTGAGCATGATGCTGCGCCCGTACGTCCGCTGAAGACTCACCCCGAGCATGTTCATCGAGGCGTCCAACGCCCCCACGGCGAGACCGAAGACAGCCAGGGCGACCCCCAGCTCGGCCACCCCCCGCCCCGCCCCGACCCCGAGCAGGGCCAGCAGCACCACCGGCTGGGACCAGCGCAGCACCCGGCTGGGCGGTATCCGCTTCACCAGCTGCTCGGTCGACACGCTGCCGACCCCGGCCAGGATGGGCACGGCTGCGAGGAAGACGGGCAGCAGCGCGTCCGAGACCTCGTACCTGTTCTGGATGGCCGGGATCCGGGTCACCAGCAGGGCGAAGGCCGCGCCCTGCGCGAAAAAGCTGAACGCCAAAGAGGCCCTACCGCGCCGCAGCACTTCTGTCATGGCGGCGAGCGTAGGGCCCCTGCGTACTCGTGGGTAGATCCAGCCAAAGATGAATTCTCCTCAGCTTTACCGGCATCACCGGGCGAGGACCACCTCGGGCACCTCGACCTCGGCCTGGACGGCCTTCCCGGCCCTCGTCTCGGAGGCGACCATCGCCGCCATCGGCCCGGCACCGAGCGCCCCGCCGACCAGGAAACCGATGCCCATCGCCACGACCATGACCACGGTGCCGAGCCACACCATGGTGTCCACCGGAACCGTGTACGCCCCCACGACCCGCACGACACACTCGACGAGCAGCACCACGCCCCAGACGATCGAGAAGGCCCGCTCCCGCTTCTGGAAGTCCGCCGACGCGACCGACGCGCCGCTCTCCAGCCGCGCCCACGCCGCCTCCCTGACCGCGTCACCCTTGACCAGGAACGGCTTGACCGCGGCGGTCATCATCGGCCTCCCCAGCACCACGGAGACCAGGATCCCGATGCCGATCGTGCTGCTGACCCCGCTGTCCTTGGCCAGCATCAGCCGCGGGTCACCGGAGACCAGGCTGAGTGCCAGTCCGACGATGTTGACGACGAGGATGAGCCCCGCGAGCCCGTTGACCGTCCGCCTGCTCACCGCGCTCCACATGGTCCGCCCGGCCGGGATCAGACTGCTCCAGGCGAGAGCGGCGAAGGTGCTCATCCCGAACGCGCCCTTGAAGAGGTAGTACGACCCGAGCGGCACCGCCACATCCACGATGAGCGGGGCGAAGGCGTTCTGCTTCTTGTGCTGGTTCGTCGTCATGCCCATAGCTTCGCCGCCGGGAGGGGTCCCCCAGTAGAAACGATCGTCCGGAGCTACGCATGACAAATGTCAGCCCGACACCGGAACGTCCGTCAGATCAGCAGGTCAGGCAACTGCCCCATGTCGGAGAAGAGTTGAGTGGCGCCCGCGAGCTTCGCGGCCGGAGTCATCGCGGTGAACCCGTACACGTCCATCCCGGCCGCCACAGCCGCCCGCACCCCCAACGGACTGTCCTCGACGACGACACACCGCTCCGGCGCCACCCCCATCCGCCGGGCCGCGTGCAGGAAGAGATCCGGCGCCGGCTTCCCCTTCCCGACGTCCTGCGAACTGAAGATCCGCGCGTCCTCGAACCACCGGTCCAGCCCGGTCTTCCGATGCCCGACCCGGATCCGCTCATGACTCCCTGAAGACGCCACGCAGTACGGCACCCCGTCCGCGGCCAGCTTCGCGAGGACGTCCACGGCGCCGGCCACGGGCTCCAGCTCCTGGTCGAAAGCCGCGAACACCCGCCGGTGGAACGTGTCGTCGAACTCGGCCGGCAACAGCTGCCCGGTGCGCTCCTGGACCAGGTCGTGGATGCGATGCATCGCGGACCCCATGTAGTCACGGATGGAGTCCTCGTACGAGGTGGGGTGCCCGATCTCGGTCAGATAGGCGGCCAGCAGCCGATTGGAGATCGGCTCACTGTCCACGAGAACACCGTCGTTATCGAAAATCACCAGGTCGTAGCGCATGACTAGACCCTAAACGAGCCCAAACGCAGAAAACCCCCGCACCATGAGGTGCGGGGGTTTCCCGTAATATTTGTTCGGCGGTGTCCTACTCTCCCACAGGGTCCCCCCTGCAGTACCATCGGCGCTGTAAGGCTTAGCTTC
>NZ_JBIWMA010000018.1:0-57272 GCF_044766465.1 Streptomyces sp. NPDC102259
ACCGGTGTCCTGGTCCTGCTGGCCTTCCCGGTCCTCGCGGCCGCGCTGTTCGCCCTGGAGGCGGACCGCAAGTTCGGCGCCCATGTCTTCGACGCGGCCAACGGCGGCGCGTTGCTGTGGCAACACCTCTTCTGGTTCTTCGGCCATCCAGAGGTGTACATCATCGCCTTGCCGTTCTTCGGGATCATCTCCGAAGTGATCCCGGTGTTCTCCCGTAAGCCGATGTTCGGCTACATGGGCCTGATCGCGGCCACCATCTCGATCGCCGGTCTCTCCGTGACGGTGTGGGCTCACCACATGTACGTCACGGGTGGCGTACTGCTGCCGTTCTTCTCCTTCATGACGTTCCTCATCGCCGTGCCGACGGGCGTGAAGTTCTTCAACTGGATCGGCACGATGTGGAAGGGCTCACTGTCCTTCGAGACACCGATGCTGTGGGCGACGGGCTTCCTCATCACCTTCACCTTCGGTGGTCTGACCGGCGTCATCCTGGCCTCGCCGCCGATGGACTTCCACGTGTCCGACTCGTACTTCGTGGTGGCGCACTTCCACTACGTCGTCTTCGGCACCGTCGTCTTCGCGATGTTCTCCGGCTTCCACTTCTGGTGGCCGAAGTTCACCGGCAAGATGCTCGACGAGCGCCTCGGCAAGATCACCTTCTGGACGCTGTTCGTCGGCTTCCACGGCACCTTCCTGGTCCAGCACTGGCTGGGCGCCGAGGGCATGCCGCGTCGGTACGCGGACTATCTGAACGCCGACGGCTTCACCGCCCTGAACACGATCTCGACGATCAGCTCGTTCGTCCTCGGTCTGTCCGTCCTGCCGTTCCTCTACAACGTGTGGAAGACCGCCAAGTACGGCAAGCCGGTCGGCGTCGACGACCCGTGGGGCTACGGCCGCTCCCTGGAGTGGGCGACCTCCTGCCCGCCGCCGCGCCACAACTTCCTCACCCTGCCGCGGATCCGCAGTGAATCCCCGGCGTTCGACCTGCACCACCCCGAGATCGCCGCGCTCGAGCAGCTGGAGCACGCCGGCCACGGTGCCAGTGCCATCTCGGGCAGCAAGGAGGCCGGCAAGTGAAGATCCAGGGCAAGATGTTCGTCTGGCTGAGCGTCTTCGTCCTCGTCATGGCGATCGTCTATGGCGTGTGGTCGAAGGAGCCGGCCGGTACCACGGCCCTCTTCCTGGCCTTCGGCCTGTGCATCATGATCGGCTTCTACCTGGGCTTCACCGCCCGGCGGGTCGACGCGGGCGCGCAGGACAACAAGGAGGCGGACGTCGCGGACGACGCCGGCGAGCTGGGCTTCTTCAGCCCGCACAGCTGGCAGCCGCTGTCGCTGGGCATCGGCGGCGCCCTGGCCTTCCTGGGGGTCGCTGTCGGCTGGTGGCTGCTGTACTTCTCCCTGCCGCTGATCCTCATCGGTCTGTGGGGCTGGGTCTTCGAGTACTACCGCGGTGAGAGCCGCACCCAGTAGCACGCGCCGGACGCAGGCTGAGCCCGGACACTCCGTCAGGAGGGTCCGGGCTCACGCTTTTGCCGCAACGATGCTCCTCCGTCCGTGTCACTCAGCGCGCCGCGGTTGACGCGGCTCCCTAGCGTGAAGCCATGAGCCACGAACCCCGCCCTCGCACCGTCGTCGGCTGCACCCTGCTGGTGATCGCCCTGGGCGCGGTCGCAAGCGCCTGCGGCTCGGACGGCAACCCGCTCTCCGCGCGCCCCTACGACGCGACGGACCAGATCTCCTTCCACAACCTCGGTGGCGACGGGAAGAAGGCCGACCCGGACAAGCCCCTGGAGGTCACCGCGGAGGACGACGACCGCATCACGGACGTCACCGCCGTGGACGGCACGGGCCGTTACGTGGCGGGCGATCTCGCCGCCGACGGCAGCCGCTGGCACAGCACCGAGCCGCTGGCCGCGAACGCCCACTACACGGTCCGCGTGAGCACCGAGGACGACGACGGCGCCCCCGGCCGCCGGGTGCTCACCTTCGACACCGGCAAGCCCACCTCGAAGAAGCGCCTGGGGGTCGAGTTCGGCCCCGACAAGGGCGAGTACGGCGTAGGCCAGCCCGTCACCGCCAAGCTGGACCAGCCCATCAAGGACCCCGCCCAGCGGGCCGTCGTCGAACGCGCCCTCAAGGTCGACTCCACACCGTCCGTGCTGGGCGGCTGGCACTGGGTGGACGACAAGGAACTCCACTACCGGCCCCAGGAGTACTGGCCCGCCCACGCCACGCTCCGGGTGCACAGCAACCTGGACGGCATCAAGATCAGCGACCGGCTGTGGGGCGGCCCCACGAAGGAGCTCAAGCTCACGATCGGCGACCGGGTGATCGCCGTCACGGACGCGTCGTCGCACTCCATGACGGTCTTCAAGAACAACGAGGAGATCAACCAGATCCCCGTCACGACCGGCAAGCCCGGCTTCGAGACCCGCAACGGCGTCAAGGTCGTCCTGGGCAAGGAGTACTTCGTACGGATGCGCGGCACCAGCGTCGGCATCGCGGAAGGCTCCTCGGAGTCCTACGACCTGCCCGTGTACTACGCCACCCGCGTCACCTGGAGCGGCGAGTACGTCCACGCGGCCCCCTGGTCCGTGGGCTCCCAGGGGTACGCGAACGTCAGCCACGGCTGCACCGGCATGAGCACGTCCAACGCCGAGTGGTTCTTCGACAACATCCGCCAGGGCGACGTCGTCCAGGTCGTCAACAGCTACGGCGACACGATGGAGACCTTCGGCAACGGCTTCGGCGACTGGAACCTGGACTGGAAGAAGTGGACCAAGGGCAGCGCGCTGACCGGCGGCAAGCAGAAGGCGACCCAGGACACGTCCAGACTGCGGCCCGCGGCGGTCTAGCCACTACCGGGGGCGCGGGGGAACCCCACGCGCCCCTCCGCCCCCGCTAGGCGCTCTGCTGAAGGCTCTTGCGCCGCAGCAGGGACGCCAGGGCCCCGGCGAACTCCACGGGCTCCACAGGCAGCGTCACAGCCGCGTCAGCGCGGCTCCAGGTGGCGAGCCAGGCGTCCTGGGGCCGCCCGATGAGCAGGAGCACGGGCGGACACCGGAACACCTCGTCCTTGATCTGCCGGCACAGCCCCATGCCACCCATGGGCGCGGCCTCGCCGTCCAGGACGACGACGTCGATGCCGCCCCTGTCCAGCTCCCGCAGCACCGCCGCAGGCGTCGCGCACTCCACGAACTCCACCACGGGGACGTCCGGCGCGGGCCTGCGCCCGGTCGCGAGCCGGACCTGCTCGCGGTGGTTGGAGTCGTCGCTGTAGACCAGCACCGTGGCGGTCGCCTGCATGCTTCCTCCGTGACATCAGCGTCGTACGGACAGAACCGATGTCGCGGATGCTACTCCCTCGGACACGTCGTCAACACCGGTTGGAACACCACTTCGATGGGCCATACGGGCAGTACACACGGTGCGAACACTCCGAACGGCACCCCCCGGAGTGAGGGCGGGATAAGGGACCGACATAATGTCGGTCGTGGCGACAGCAACGACAGTAGAAACCGGGCACGCGCACCCGTCGGTCAATCGGCCGAACCTCACCAGCGTCGGAACGATCATCTGGCTGAGCTCCGAGCTGATGTTCTTCGCGGCCCTCTTCGCGATGTACTTCACCCTGCGATCGGTGACGGGTCCTGATCACTGGAAGGAAATGGCCGAGGCCCTGAACTTCCCGTTCTCGGCCACCAACACCACGATCCTGGTGCTCTCCTCCCTCACCTGCCAGCTCGGCGTCTTCGCCGCCGAGCGCGGTGACGTGAAGAAGCTCAGGATGTGGTTCATCGTCACCTTCATCATGGGTGCGATCTTCATCGGCGGTCAGATCTTCGAGTACACGGAGCTGGTGAAGAAGGACGGGCTCTCGCTCTCCTCCGATCCGTACGGCTCGGTGTTCTACCTGACCACCGGCTTCCACGGCATGCACGTGACGGGCGGCCTCATCGCCTTCCTGTTCGTCCTCGGGCGCACCTACGCGGCCAAGAGGTTCACGCATGAGCAGGCGACCGCGGCCATCGTCGTTTCCTACTACTGGCACTTCGTCGATGTCGTCTGGATCGGCCTCTTCGCCACGATCTACATGATCAAGTAGCCGGGCACGCTCGCTCCCGCACATCCCAAGCATCGACGCAGAAGATCCTGACACCGGGGTAATCCGTGAAAAAGCTCTCCGCACGACGACGCCATCCGCTGGCGGCGCTCGTCGTCCTACTCCTCGCGCTGGCGGCTACCGGGGGGCTGTACGCCGCGTTCGCGCCCGCGAGCAAGGCGCAGGCAGACGACACCGCCCAGTCCCTCGCCATCGACGAGGGCAAGAAGCTCTACGCCGTTGGCTGCGCCAGCTGCCACGGCACCGGCGGTCAGGGGACCTCCGACGGCCCGAGCCTGGTCGGCGTGGGCGCCGCGGCCGTCGACTTCCAGGTCGGCACCGGGCGTATGCCCGCGGCGACCTCCCAGGGCGCTCAGGTGCCGAAGAAGAAGGTCATCTACACGCAGGCCGAGATCGACCAGCTCGCCGCGTTCATCTCCTCCCTGGGCGCCGGCCCCTCCGTCCCGACCGACGCCGAGTACGGCCCGGAAGGCGCGGACATCGCCAAGGGTGGCGAGCTGTTCCGCACCAACTGCGCGCAGTGCCACAACTTCACCGGCAAGGGCGGCGCCCTCACCAAGGGCAAGTTCGCTCCGACCCTCGAGGACGTGGACCCGAAGCACATCTACGAGGCCATGCAGACCGGCCCGCAGAACATGCCTTCCTTCCCCGACACCACCCTGTCGGAGCAGAACAAGAAGGACATCATCGCGTACCTGCACGCGGTCAACAGCGACGATACGAACAACCCCGGTGGTCTGGAACTGGGCGGCCTCGGGCCGGTCAGTGAGGGACTTTTCGCCTGGATCTTCGGTCTCGGTGCCCTGATCGCGGTCGCCGTCTGGGTCGCCGCTCGGACCGCAAAGGCCAAGAAGTCATGAGTAGCCAAGACACTCCAGAAGAGAACCTGCCCGCTGAGCAGGGCCACGCACACGGCAGCGCCGTAGGCGTCGCGGACGAGCAGAACCCGTTCGCGGACCCGGGGCTGCCGCCCCACGAGCACCGCATCCAGGACATCGACGAGCGGGCCGCCCAGCGGTCCGAGCGTGCGGTCGCCTTCCTGTTCACGCTGTCGATGCTCGCCACGGTCGGCTTCATCGCCGCGTACGTGGCGATCCCCGCCGACAAGTCGATCTTCGTGTTCCCGATCGGCCACCTCAGCGCGCTGAACTTCGCGCTGGGTCTGACGCTGGGCACGGCGCTGTTCACCATCGGCGCCGGCGCGGTCCACTGGGCCCGCACCCTGATGTCCGACGTGGAGGTCGCCGACGAGCGGCACGCGATCGCCGCGCCCCCCGAGGTGCGTGCGAAGGTCCACGCGGACTTCAAGCAGGGCGCCCAGGAGTCCGCGCTCGGCCGTCGCAAGCTGATCCGCAACACGATGTTCGGCGCGCTCGCCCTGGTGCCGCTGTCCGGTGTCGTGCTGCTGCGCGACCTCGGCCCGCTGCCCGAGGACAAGCTGCGTCACACGCTGTGGGCCAAGGGCAAGCTGCTCGTCAACATGAACACGAACGAGCCGCTGCGTCCCTCGGACGTCGCCGTCGGCTCGCTCACCTTCGCCAAGCCCGAGGGCCTGGAGGAGCACGACGAGGAGTTCCAGAACGAGATCGCCAAGGCGGCCCTGATGATCGTCCGGCTCCAGCCGGACAACATCAAGGACAAGCAGGAACTCGACTGGTCCTACCAGGGCATCGTGGCGTACTCGAAGATCTGCACCCACGTCGGTTGCCCGATCTCGCTGTACGAGCAGCAGACGCACCATGTGCTGTGCCCCTGCCACCAGTCCACCTTCGACCTCTCCGACGGAGCCCGAGTGATCTTCGGTCCCGCCGGCCACGCCCTGCCGCAGCTGCGCATCGGTGTGAACGACGAGGGCTATCTCGAGGCGCTCGGCGACTTCGAAGAGCCCGTCGGTCCTGCTTTCTGGGAGCGCGGATGAGCACGAACGAGACCACAGACGCCCGCGAGCGCGGGAAGGCTCCGGCCGGCGAGCGGATCGCCGACTGGGCCGACGGCCGGCTGGGGATCTACTCCCTCGCCAAGGCCAACATGCGCAAGATCTTCCCCGACCACTGGTCGTTCATGCTGGGTGAGATCTGCCTCTACAGCTTCATCATCATCATCCTCACGGGTGTGTACCTGACGCTGTTCTTCCACCCGTCGATGACCGAGGTGGAGTACCACGGCAGCTACGTCCCGCTCCAGGGACAGCTGATGTCCGAGGCGTTCAGCTCGACCCTGCACATCTCCTTCGACGTGCGCGGCGGTCTGCTCATCCGGCAGATCCACCACTGGGCGGCGCTGATCTTCCTCGCCGGCATGTTCGTGCACATGATGCGGGTGTTCTTCACGGGCGCGTTCCGCAAGCCGCGTGAGGTCAACTGGCTGTTCGGCTTCCTGCTGTTCGTCCTGGGCATGTTCACCGGTTTCACCGGTTACTCGCTCCCGGACGACCTGCTGTCCGGCACCGGTGTCCGCTTCACCCAGGGCGCGATCCTGTCGATGCCGATCGTCGGCACGTACATCTCGATGTTCCTGTTCGGCGGGGAGTTCCCGGGTCACGACTTCGTGGCGCGGTTCTACTCGATCCACATCCTGCTGCTGCCGGGCATCATGCTCGGCCTGGTGGTCGGCCACCTGATCCTGGTCTTCTACCACAAGCACACGCAGTTCGCGGGCCCCGGAAAGAGCAACAAGAACGTCGTCGGCATGCCGCTGCTGCCGGTGTACATGGCCAAGGCCGGAGGCTTCTTCTTCCTGGTCTTCGGTGTGATCGCGGTCATCGCCGGCATCGCGCAGATCAACCCGATCTGGGCCATGGGCCCCTACCGTCCGGACCAGGTGTCCACGGGCGCCCAGCCCGACTGGTACATGGGCTTCGCCGAGGGCCTGATCCGCTTCATGCCGGGCTGGGAGATCAACCTCTGGGGTCACACGCTCGTCCTGGGCGTGTTCATCCCGCTGGTCCTCTTCGGTGTCGTCCTCGCGGCGCTGGCGCTGTACCCCTTCATCGAGGCCTGGGTCACCGGCGACAAGCGCGAGCACCACATCCTGGACCGCCCGCGCAACGCGCCGACGCGTACGGCCCTGGGCGTCGCCTGGGTCACGATGTACATGATCACGCTGGTCGGCGGTGGCAACGACCTGTGGGCCACGCACCTCCACCTGTCGATCAACTCGATCACCTGGTTCGTCCGGATCTTCTTCTTCGTCGGACCGGTCATCGCGTACGTCTTCACCAAGCGGATCTGCCTCGGCCTCCAGCGCCGGGACCGGGACAAGGTGCTGCACGGTCGGGAGACCGGCACCATCAAGCGCCTGCCGCACGGTGAGTTCATCGAGATCCACGAGCCGCTCAGCCAGGAGCAGCTGCACACCCTCACGTCGCACGAGCAGTACGAGCCGGCCGCGATCGGCGCCGCCGTCGACGAGAACGGTGTCGAGCGCAAGGTGAAGAGCAAGGAGAAGCTCCGCGCCAAGATCAGCGGAGCGTACTTCGGCGAGGATCAGCAGATTCCGAAGCCCACCGTGGAGGAATACAAGGAGATCACGAGCGGCCACGGCCACCACTGATCGCTGAGGCGTCGCCACGCCGCAGGAATGGGCCCCGTCCGGTCTTCGGACGGGGCCCTTTGCCGTGCCCACGGGCTGGATAGGGTGGGGTGGCACCTTGTGACGAGGCGCACCACGGCATACGACGACACACGCAGGAGCGGCTATGAGCGCTGTGACCCCCGCTGGAGGCGACACCGCGGCGGGCCGTTCCTGGCCCGAGGTGCTGAACGGTCTGCTGTACGGCCGTGACCAGGACGCCGACGCCACGTTCTGGGCGCTGGACCGGATCATGCGCGGCGAGGCGACCGACGCGCAGATCGCCGGGTTCGTGGTGGCGCTGCGGGCCAAGGGCGAGACCGTCGCGGAGATCAACGGGCTCGTCCGGGCGATGTACGAGCACGCCAACCTGATCGAGGTGCCCGGCCCGACCGTCGACATCGTCGGCACGGGCGGCGACGGCGCGAAGACGGTCAACATCTCCACGATGTCGGCGATCGTCGTGGCCGGTTCGGGTGCCACGGTCGTCAAGCACGGCAACCGGGCCGCGTCCTCCGCGTCCGGCGCCTCGGACGTCCTGGAGAAGCTCGGCGTCAACCTGGAACTGACCCCGCGGCGGGTGGCGGAGGTGGCCCAGGAGGCCGGGATCACCTTCTGCTTCGCGATCAAGTTCCACCCGGCGCTGCGTCATGTGGGCGCGGCGCGCGGCCAGTTGGGCATCCGCACGGTGTTCAACGTGCTCGGCCCGCTGACCAACCCGGCCAGGGTGCGGGCGCAGGCGGTCGGGGTCGCCGACCCGCGCATGGCGCCGGTGGTCGCGGGCGTCTTCGCCGAGCGCGGCAACTCGTCCCTGGTCTTCCGGGGGGACGACGGCCTCGACGAGCTGACCACGACGGCCACCTCCCATGTGTGGGTGGTCCGCGACGGCAAGGTCGCCGAGGAGACGTTCGACCCGCGTGACGTCGGGCTGGAGCTGGTCCCGGTCGAGGCCCTGCGGGGAGGGGACCCGTCGTACAACGCGGAGGTCGCCCGCCGCCTCCTGGAGGGCGAGACGGGCCCCGTGCGGGAAGCCGTGCTGCTGAACTCGGCGGCTGCGCTCGTGGCGCTCGAGCCGGGCGCCGGGACCCTCGCGGAGCAGCTGCGGGCCGGGATGGACAGGGCGGCGGAGTCGATCGACTCGGGCGCGGCCAAGCGGGCCCTGGAGCGCTGGGTGGCCGCCAGCAACGCCTAGGCGCTCCGCCGGCGGTGCCGCGAGGGCCCTCGGTCGTCCGCGGCGCCGTCGTGGCCGCTCGCGCCCACGCGGCGGAGCCGCACATGAGCCCCGCGCCCCTTCGGGGCTCCGCCCCGGGCCGTCCCGCGATCCGGACACGGGTTGCGGGGCGGCGATCACCTCACGTACGTTCCTGTATCAGGTCATGAGTGACAGTCATGAGGCCCCGGCCGACTGTCCGGCAACCCTCCGTCCGTGGCGGGGTGCCCCGGGTGAAGACCAGGCCGTAGGCAGCGAGGTCTACGGCAAGCGCGGACCCCTCGCACTCTTCTGAGTGAGCACCGCCAGGGGTCCTGGTCGTTCGAGGGAGTCTTCCGTGAGCAAGCGAATGCGATAGGGCGTAGAGCCCCGCCTCCGCATACCCCTTTCACCTTCCTCCGTGCTCGAGCCATGTCCGCTCGCACGGTGGTTCCCCCTTGCCTCTCACGGGAGTTCGCCATGTCTGTCTCCACCGCTGCCGCCGCCCGTACCGTTTGTGCGCAGCTGCCCGTTCTGGGACGGGATATCACGGTCCCGCTCGTGACGGGCGGCGAGGTCACCTACGCGGCGCTCGACTACGCGGCCAGCGCCCCCGCCCTCCAGCGCGTCTGGGACGACGTGGCGGCCTACGCCCCGTACTACGGCAGCGTCCACCGCGGCGCCGGCTACCTCTCGCAGCTGTCCACGGACCTCTTCGAGAACGCCCGCAGGACGGTGACCGAGTTCCTGGACTGCCGTCCCGACGACCAGCTCGTCTTCACCCGCTCGACGACGGACTCCCTGAACCTGCTGGCCCGGGCCCTCCCCGCCGACTGCCAGGTCTTCGTCTTCGAGACCGAGCACCATGCCTCGCTGCTGCCCTGGAAGGACGCCCGGGTCACCTACCTCAACGCCCCGCGCACTCCGCGCCAGGCCGTCGAGACGCTGGAGCGGGCCCTCGCCGAGCGTGACCCCCACGGCCCGGCCCTGGTCTGCGTCACCGGCGCCTCGAACGTCACCGGCGAGCTGTGGCCGGTACGCGAGCTGGCGACCGCCGCGCACGAGCACGGCGCCCGGATCGTCCTGGACGCGGCCCAGCTGGCCCCGCACCACCCGGTCTCCGTGCGGGAGCTCGACGTCGACTGGGTGGCCTTCTCCGGGCACAAGCTGTACGCGCCCTTCGGCTCCGGTGTGCTGGCCGGTCGCGCCGACTGGCTGGTGGCGGCCGACCCGTACCTCGCGGGCGGCGGCGCCAGCCGCAAGGTCACGCGGCGCGAGGACGGGGGAGTGGACGTGGAGTGGCACGAGAGCGCGGCCCGCCACGAGGCCGGCTCCCCGAACGTGATCGGCGCCTACTCCATCGCCTCGGCGTGCAAGGCCCTCACCGAGGCGGGCTTCGACAGCCTGGTCGCCCGGGAGGAGTACCTGATCGCGAAGGTGCGGGCCGGTCTGGCCGAGGTCCCGCAGGTGAGGGTGCTCTCCCTGTTCGGCGACGACGCCCCGCGGGTCGGCGTGATCTCCTTCGTCGTCGAGGGCTGGAACAGCTCCCACTTCGCCGCCGCCCTCTCCGCCGAGTACGGCATCGGCGTCCGCGACGGCCTTTTCTGCGCCCACCCCCTGGTCCGCACCCTGCTGGGCAGTGACCCCCAGACCCAGGGCGAGTGCGGCGCGCCCGAGGCGGCTCCCGGCGAGAAGTCCCTCAACGCGATCCGGGTGAGCTTCGGCGCGGGAACCCCGGACGAGCACGTGGAGCGCTTCGTGAACGCGGTGCGCGAGCTGGTCAGCGAGGGCGCGCAGTGGCAGTACCGGACGGAGGGCGGCCGCTGCGTGCCCGCCGTGTGAGCGACGGTCCGCCGGAGGCGGTGTTCAGCGGGTCAGGAGTCCAGCCCGATCGCGAACGCCGCCTCCAGGTCGTGCTGCGAGTAGGTGCGGAAGGCGACGTGCGTGTCCGTGCCCTCCACCCCGGGGATCTTGCTGATGCTGCCCGGGATGACCTCCGCCAGGTCCTCGTGCTCCTTGACCCGCACCATGGCGATCAGGTCGTACGTCCCGGTGACGGAGAAGACCTCGCTGACGGAGTCCAGCGAAGCGATCCGTTCCGCGATCTCGGGAATCCGGTCCACGCTGGTCTTGATGAGGACGATCGCGGTGATCACGGCTGGTTCTCTCCCTCGGGAGCCGGAGCTGGGGCGGGCTTCACTCTAGCCGCCCGCCCGAATCCCGCCGCCGCCCTTCCGGGGCCGCCCTTCGGGCCTCGCCCGATTCCGAAACGGGCCCACGCGTAGAGGAGCCCCAGGCCGAAGCCCACCAGGTGCGCCAGATAGGCCACCCCCGGCCCCTGGGCGGCCTGCCCCGCCGCCACCCACTGCAGGGCCGCCCAGAAGGGCAGCACGACCCACGCGGGGAAGCGCAGCGGCAGAAAGAACAGGAACGGCAGGAGGCTGGTCACCCGCGCTCGGGGGAACAGGTACAGAAACGCGCCGAGGACCGCGGAGATCGCCCCGGAGGCGCCGACCAGGGACTGCGACGACTCGGCGTTGGCGGCGGCGTAGCCCATCAGGGCCAGGTAGCCGCAGCCGAGGTAGAAGAGCGTGAACTCGACCCGGCCCATCCGGTCCTCGGTCATCGTCCCGAAGACGTAGAGGAAGAGCATGTTGCCCAGCAGGTGCACCCAGCTGCCGTGGACGAAGAGGGCCGTGGCCGGGGTCAGGGCGGCCCGTGGCGCGCCCTCGAAGAGCTCGCCGGGCACCACGCCCCAGCGCCGGAAGTAGGCGCGCTGCGCGGCCAGCAGCTCGTCGCCGGAGCCGTACGCCGGATTGAAGCCCGAGGCGGGCCCGATCAGGAAGATCAGGCAGCACAGGGCGATCAGTGCGTAGGTCACCGGCGCCGGGCGGTTGCGGACCGCCCTGCCGGCCGTCCCGTTCCAGTTGCCGATCACGAGAACAAAGCATGACGTAACCGGACGCACTCGCCCGGCCCGCCTCGCCGCCGCGGACGGGTGGGCGGCGAGTACCCGCCAGGCCGTAGGGTTACGAGCCACACGCGCGGGGGAGCCTCCGGCCCGACCCCGGCGACTGGAAGCACGACACTAGAAGGAAGCGGACAGCCACGATGACGGTTCCCCTGCCGACCGCCGCGACGCGGTGGCGCTGCACGCTCTGCGGCAACCTCACGCGCTTCGACGTGACGCGCTCGTCGAAGGTCGTCGAGTACGTGCACCTCGACCTCGCCGGTGAGCCGAAGGTCGAGGAGCGCGAGGTGGTCAGTGAGACCATCGAGTCGGTGCGGTGCCGCTGGTGCAACGCGGTGGACCAGGTGGAACTCGTGGATCGGCCGGGCGCCGGCTCCTGACGGGAGGCGGGCCCGCACAGGTATTGGGGTGTGACGGATGGTGGAGAGCGCAGGCGGGGGGCCGGGCGACGGCGCCGCCGAGATGCTCGACCGTCCGCTGCCGGACGGCGTGCGGCGCAGGGTCGTACAGATCGTCTCCGACGGCTTCGGCGGGCTGACCGTCGGCGAACTGCCGGTCCAGTTGCGGCAGTACGCCCGGTTCGCGCCGAACCGGCGGGCGAAGTTCGCGGGCAACGCGATGGCGGCCGCGCTGGAGACGGATCCGCTCTTCCGGCAGCGCATCGCCGAGAAGTTCAGAGAGGCCCAGCCGGAACTGGCCGGCGCCCTCGACTCCGGCTCGCCGACCCCGGCCGCGGACCCGCACGAAGTTGCGGCCGCGGCCTATGTGCTGCGGCCCGCCGGCTGGGTGAAGCTGGTCACCGCGGCCGGCGAGGAGGCCCAGCGGGCGGACGCCGAGCGCGCCGGCGAGGAGAGCCGGGCCGAACTGGAGCGGCTGCGCGAGGAGCTCGACCGGGCCCGTGAGCAGACCCGGGCGGGCGCCGAGGAGCTGCGCACCGAACTGGACGCGGCGAAGAAGGAAGCCGAGTCGCTCCACCGCAAGCTGCGTTCGGCCCTCAGTGACGTCAAGCGGGGCGAGGCCGCGCTGCGCAAGGTGCGCGGCGAGCTGGAGACCGTGCGCGCCGAGGGGCAGAGCCAGGTGTCCGCCGCGGAGAGCGAGTCCCGGCGTCTGAAGGCCCGGCTCGGCGAGGTGGAGGCGGCGCTGGAGGCCACCCGGCGGGCGGCGCGCGAGGGCCGCAGCGTCGAGGACATGCGGGTGCGGCTGCTGCTGGACACGGTGCTCGACGCGGCCCAAGGGCTGCGGCGGGAGCTGGCGTTGCCGCCGGTGTCGGTGCGTCCGGCGGCGACCGTCGACGCGGTCGAACCGGGACGGATGACGCCGAAGGACATCGCCACGCGCGCCCTGTCGGAGAACGATCCGGCCATTCTCGACCAGCTGCTCGCACTGCCCCAGGCCCATCTCGTGGTCGACGGCTACAACGTCACCAAGACCGGCTATCCGCAGATGCCGCTCGAGAAGCAGCGGCTCAGGCTCCTCGGGCAGCTCTCGCAGCTCGCCGCGCAGACCGGCGCCGAGGTCACCTGTGTCTTCGACGGGGCCGAACTGGCCGCTCCGGTGCTGCTCGCGCCGCCGCGCGGGGTGCGGGTGCTGTTCTCCAAGCCGGGTGTCACGGCCGACGAGCTGATCCGTCAGCTGGTGCGGGCCGAGCCACCGGGCCGGCCGGTCATCGTCGCCTCGACCGACCGTGAGGTGGCCGACGGGATCGCCAAGGCGGGTGCCCGACCCGTGGCTTCCGCGGTACTTCTGAAGCGGCTGTCCTAAACGTCGAAGTTCCAGGTTTATTGACCGAATTGGCGGGATCGTCACGCAACGTAGCGTCAATCGAGCATGACTACACGTGAGTTGATTGAAAAAACTGCGTTGCGTGATGGGTTTTTTTCTCCTGAGGATTTGAACTGATCACGGCGAGGTCACTAAGGTCAGGGCTCGCATCTCCAAACGGGTGATCACTCAAAAGAAGGAGCCCGTCTCCGTGGCGTCCCACCGTCGACCGAAGCAGCCGAGTCGCACTCGCGTGACCGTGCTGACCACCGCAGCCGCCGCTGCCGTCGTACTGAGCTCCCAGGCCGCCAACGCGGCGCCCGCCGAGAAGCTCACCAAGGACGAGGTCAAGACCAAGGTCGACAAGCTCTACGAAGAGGCGGAGCAGGCCACCGAGAAGTACAACGGGGCCCAGGAGAAGCAGGAGAAGCTCCAGAAGGAGATCTCCACCATCCAGGACAACGTGGCCCGGGGGCAGTCGGAGCTCAACGAGCTGCGCGACTCCATAGGTCTGGCGGCGGCCGCCCAGTACCGGACCGGGTCCATCGACTCCTCCCTGCAGCTGCTCCTCTCCTCGAACCCGGACGACTTCCTGGACAAGGCGTCCACCGCCGACCAGCTGAGCGCCCAGCAGGTCGAGGCGCTGAAGAAGATCCAGGAGAAGCAGCGCGAGCTCGCGCAGGAGCGCAGTGAGGCGTCCACCAAGCTCAAGGACCTCGCCTCCACCCGCACCGAACTGGGCAAGAAGAAGAAGGAAGTCCAGGGCAAGCTCGCCGAGGCGCGCAAGCTCCTCAACACGCTGACGGCCAAGGAGCAGGCGGCCCTCGCCGCCGCCGACGCCCGCGCCAGCCGTGACGCAGGCGACCGCGTGGACCTCGGCGACGCCCCGACCGGCTCCGGCCGTGCCATGGCCGCCTTCCAGGCCGCCCAGAGCCAGCTCGGCAAGCCCTACGTCTACGGTGCCACCGGCACCGCCTCGTACGACTGCTCGGGTCTGACCTCCTGGGCCTACGCCCAGGCCGGCGTCTCCATCCCGCGCACCTCGCAGGCCCAGGCCAACGCCGGTACGCGCATCTACTCCCAGAGCGACCTCAAGGTCGGCGACCTGGTCATCTTCTACGGCGACCAGCACCACGTCGGCCTCTACGCGGGCAACGGCCAGGTGCTGCACGCCCCGCGCTCCGGCACCGTCGTGCGCTACGAGTCGATCGGCAACATGCCGTTCCAGTTCGGCGTCCGGATCTGATCACACTCAAGATCGGGACACCACGCCGCCCGAACGGGCGAATTACGACGACGTGAAGTGACCCCACGCCCCGCCGGTGACCTGCGTCAGCGGCGGGGCGTCACTGTGTGTTGCCGCCGAGGTCTTTGGCCGACCCCCTGTCACGGGGCTACTGTCTGCCGCGTTTCCCTGTCCACCAGTGGAAGGAGCGCGGCTTCCCGTGGGGTCCCATCGCCGCCTTGCACAGTCCGGGTTCGACCGGGGCGCCGCCGGCGCCCTGAGCGTGCTGTCCGTAGCGGCCGCCGCACTCGGCGCCGTGTCCGCCGTACCGGCCACGGCCGCTCCGCACGACGACACCCGCGCCGAGGTGGACCGTCTCTACGAGGAGGCGGAGAAGGCCACCGAGGCCTACAACACGGCCGACGAGCGCGCCGACACCCTGCGGGGGCAGGTCGGCGTCGCCCAGGACCACATCGCCCGGCAGCAGGAGCGCATCAACGGACTGCGTGAGCAGCTCGGTTCGCTGGCCGGCGCCCAGTACCGCTCGGGCGGCCTCGACCCCTCGCTGGCGCTGCTGTTCTCCGACGACCCGGAGGACTACCTCGCCAAGGCGTCCGTCCTCGACCGGATCACCGCCCACCAGGCCGGCGAGCTGAGGGAGCTCCAGAGCGCCATGCGCGAACTCACCCAGGAGCGCGTCGAGGCGGCGGGCAAGCTCGCCGAGCTGGAGAAGAGCCGCAAGGCCGTGGTGCGGCACAAGCGGACCGTGGAGCAGAAGCTCGCCAAGGCGCGGCAGCTGCTCAACGCCCTGCCGTCCGCCGAGCGCGCCGCCTTCGACCGGGCCTCGCGTTCCGGCCGCGACGCCATGGCCGGCCTCTCCTCGGGCGCCGTGCCGTCCTCCGGCCGCGCGGGCGCCGCCGTGGCCGCCGTGCGCTCCGCGCTCGGCAAGCCGTACGTCTGGGGCGCCAACGGGCCCACCGGCTTCGACTGTTCGGGCCTCATGCAGTGGTCGTACGCGCAGGCCGGGATCTCGCTGCCGCGGACCTCTCAGGCCCAGGCGCACGCGGGCCGGCGGGTGCCGCTCTCCCAGGCCCAGCCCGGCGACATCGTCACCTACCGCTCCGACGCCAGCCATGTCGGCATGTACGTCGGCAACGGGCAGGTCGTCCACGCCCCCTATCCGGGCGCGCCGGTGCGCTACGACCCGGTCGGGATGATGCCGGTCTCCTCCGTCACCCGGCCTTGAGCGGAGCCCGCGCGGGGCCGCCGCCGTAGGATCGGGAGGATGGCTGGTCGAGGGAGGGCGCGCGGACCCGGGGTGCTGGGGCGTTGTCCGCTGCTCGTCGCACTGGTCTTCGCACTGCTCGGCTGTCTGGTCGGCTGCGGCGGACGGGCCGCGGCGGGCGACGCGACGGCCGATGTGCAACGGGTCCTGGACGGGCGGGCCGCCGCGGTCCTCGGCCACGACCCGGACGCCTACGCGGCCACCGGCGCCGCCACCGGGTACGCCGCGGTCCGGGCCGTTCCGCTGGCGGCCTGGTCCTACCGTGTGACGGCCCTTCACCGCAGCGGGGACACCGCCACCGCCGACGCCGAGCTGAGTTACCGCGTCGACGGCTACGACAAGGCCCCGGTGACCACGGACCGCGTCCTGCGTCTGACCCGTGACGGGGCCGGCCGGTGGTCGGTGATCTCCGACAAGCCCGCGACGAAGGCCGGCGAGCAACTGTGGGACCAGGGCACGGTGAGCGTCGTACGGGGCGGGCACAGTCTCGTGCTGGGGGTCGGGCAGTCCGACGCGCGGCTGCGGTCCTTCGCCGAGCTGGCGGACGACGCCGTCCCCGAGGTCTCGGCGGCCTGGGGCACCGACTGGGCGGGGCGCCTCGTCGTCCTCGTACCGAAATCGCTGGAGGGCATGGCGGGGCTGCTCGGCTCGCCCGCCTCCTCCTACCGGGGGATCGCCGCGGTCACCACGGGTGAGACGGGCGGCGGGGCCAGGACGCCCGCGGACCGGATCATCGTCAACCCGGACTCGTACGGCATGCTCGGCGGGATCGGCCGGCAGGTGGTCCTCACCCACGAGGCCACCCATGTCGCCACGCGCGCCCACACCAACGCGGCCACCCCGCTGTGGCTGTCCGAGGGGTACGCCGACTGGGTGGGCTACCGCGGCACGGGCCGCACCCCCGCCGAGGTCGCCCCGGAGCTCCAGCAGTCCGTCCGGGACGGCGCCGTCCCGGCGGCGCTGCCGGCCGACGCCGACTTCGGCTTCTCCGGCGACGCCGACCGGCTGGCCCAGGCGTACGAGGGCGGCTGGCTGGCCTGCCGGATGATCGCGGAGCAGTGGGACGAGGTGAAGCTGGACGCGTTCTACCGGGCGGTGGGGGAGCACGGGAAGCGGCCGGGCGCGGTGGAGGGCGCGCTGAAGAGCGTGCTGGGCGTCTCCCTCGCGGAGTTCACGGCGGACTGGCAGGGCTACCTGAAGGCTCAGCTCGCCTGAGTCGCCCGCTCGATCGCCTCGCGCAGCCAGGCCCGCTCCGTCTCTCGCCCGTCGCCCGGGCGACACGGAGCACGCCCCGCCGGAACAGGTCCTCGGTCTCCTCGGCCCGCACGGGCTCCCCCTCGGCGTGGAAGAAGCTCGTGGCGTGGGGCCGGTGCTGCGGCGGGTGGGGCCCGGTCGTCAGGGAGAGACCGCGGGCTCGCCGACGCGGGCGGCCTGACCGGCCGAGGGAGCGGGGGCGTCCCTCGGCACCGTCGAGCGCCACAGCCGGACGGCCGCGACGATCGCGGCGGCCACCAGCAGGCCGTTGCGCAGGAACAGGAGGGTGACGCCGAGCGGGCTGCTCGCGACGACGTCCGCGAAGTAGACGGGGAACTCCAGCACCGTCACGAAGGACGCGGCCAGGACCAGCACCGCGGGCAGGGCCATCCGGCCGGCGCGGAAGCACAGGCAGACCGCCGCGAGGCCGATCAGCCACACGAGGTACTGCGGGCTGATCACCCGGCTGGTGACGGTGAACAGCAGGACCGCCGTGAACGCCGCCTCCGCGAGCGTCTGCGGCGCGAAGCGGCGCGCCGTCAGCCGCCACAGCAGCAGCCAGCCGAAGGCGACCGCCGTCAGCCCCAGGGCGACGTCGCTCACCACGCCGACGTACGGGCCGAGGAACTCCAGCGAGCCGTAGTTGAGCATCACCCGGCCCTGCCAGCCGAACTGCCGGGCCACGTGCAGCGCCAGGGCGCCCAGTGACTCCACCTCGGTGCCCCGGTCGCGCTGGAAGGTCAGGAAGGCGAAGGCGCCGGGCATGGCCAGGGCGAACAGCGCCGCCAGGACGCCGACGGTCACCGCCGCCGCGCCCCAGGCCCGCCTGCGCACGGCGCCCGTCAGCAGCAGCACGGGCCACACCTTCAGCAGCACCGCGAGACCCGTCAGCGCGCCCATCACCCGGGGCCGTCGGACGCCGGCGACCAGCGCGGCGACCGCGACCGCCGTCACCATCACGTCGTAGCGGGAGTAGACGGTGGGACCGAGCAGCGGCACGCCCGCCACCCACAGCCAGGCGCCGCGCAGCGACCGGCCGGGGCGCAGTCCCGTGTTCAGCAGCAGCATGAGGACGGCCAGGTCGGCGAGGAAGGCCAGGACGAAGAAGGCCGACGCGTAGTCGAGGAAGGGCAGCAGACCGGGCGAGAGGATGGCCAGGGCGGCGGCGGGCGGGTACTGCCAGGTGACGTCGGCGGCCGGGAACGCGCCGGTGCGCAGCACCTCGTACCAGCCCTGGTAGGTGACGGAGATGTCGCTGGTGACGTCCGGGCCGGGGAAGAGGAACACCTTGAAGACGAAGAGCAGCAGTACGAGCCGGGTCACGCCCCAGGTCGTCAGCAGGCAGGTCAGGGGCCGTCCCGCGGCCGTCGTCTCCATGGCCCACATGTTCTCCCGCCGGGCTGTGAGGCGCGGTCGGACGCGGCTGTGAACGGCGTTTGGATAGGGTCGGCTGCGATGCACAAGACCCTCATCGTGACGAACGACTTCCCGCCCCGCCCGGGCGGCATCCAGGCGTTCCTGCACAACATGGCGCTCCGGCTCGACCCCGACCGACTCGTCGTCTACGCGTCCACCTGGAAGCGTTCCCACGAGGGCGTCGAGGCGACTGCGGCCTTCGACGCCGAGCAGCCCTTCACCGTCGTACGGGACTCCACGACGATGCTGCTGCCGACCCCCGGGGCGACCCGCCGGGCCGTCGGGCTGCTGCGGGAGCACGGGTGCACGTCGGTGTGGTTCGGGGCGGCCGCGCCGCTCGGACTGATGGCGCCGGCGCTGCGCAAGGCGGGCGCCGAGCGGCTGGTGGCCACCACCCACGGGCACGAGGCCGGGTGGGCGCAGCTGCCCGCCGCCCGGCAGCTCCTCGGCCGGATCGGCGAGAGCACGGACACGATCACCTACCTGGGCGAGTACACCCGCTCGCGGATCGCGACCGCGCTGAGCGCCGGGGCGGCCGGGCGGATGGTCCAGTTGCCGCCGGGCGTCGACGAGAAGACCTTCCACCCGGGATCGGGCGGCGAGGAGGTGCGGGCGAGGCTCGGACTGACCGACCGGCCGGTGGTGGTGTGCGTCTCGCGGCTCGTGCCGCGCAAGGGTCAGGACACGCTGATCCTCGCCATGCCGCGGATCCTGGCCGCCGAGCCGGAGGCGGTGCTGCTGATCGTCGGGGGCGGGCCGTACGAGAAGGACCTGCGCAGGCTCGCCCATGAGCGCGGGGTGGCGGACGCGGTGCGCTTCACCGGGGCGGTGCCCTGGTCGGAGCTGCCCGCCCACTACGGCGCGGGGGACGTCTTCGCGATGCCGTGCCGGACGCGGCGGGGCGGGCTCGACGTCGAGGGGCTCGGGATCGTCTATCTGGAGGCGTCGGCGACCGGGCTGCCCGTCGTCGCCGGGGACTCGGGCGGGGCGCCCGACGCGGTGCTCGACGGGGAGACGGGGTGGGTCGTGCCGGGCGGTTCCCCGGGCGACGCGGCCGAGCGCATCGTGGCCCTGCTCGGGGACGCGGAGCTGCGCCGCCGGATGGGGGAGCGCGGGCGCGGCTGGGTGGAGGAGAAGTGGCGGTGGGACCTGCTGGCGGAGAAGTTGAGGACGTTGCTCTAGAACTGGTGCGGCGTCAGCCGGCCGGAACGCCGATGGCGCGGGTCCTCGTGGAGGACACCGCGCCATGACGCTCCGTCAGGAGGTGCTGCACAGCTGCTGCTTCGGCCACTGCGGCTGCCGCGGCCGATACAGCCGTCACAGCCGTTACTTGGCGTAGATCGCCTCGATCTCGCTCGCGTAGTCCTTCGCCACGACGTTGCGCTTGAGCTTCAGCGACGGCGTGAGGTGGCCCGAGTCCTCCGTGAACTGGGCGGACAGAATGCGGAACTTCCGCACCGATTCCGCCTTCGAGACCGCGGCGTTGCCGTCGTCGATCGCCGACTGGACGGCGGCCTGAAGGTCGGCGTCCTCGCGCAGCGAGGCCGCGGTCGAGCCCGCCGGCTTGCCGTGGTCGGAAGCCCAACGGCCCAGGAACTCCTCGTCGATGGTGACCAGCGCGCCCACGAACGGCCGCCCGTCGCCCACCACCATGCACTCCGCGACCAGCGCGTGCGCCCGGATCCGGTCCTCGATCACGGCCGGGGCGACGTTCTTGCCGCCCGCGGTGACGATGATCTCCTTCTTGCGCCCGGTGATCCGGAGGTAGCCGTCCTCGTCGAGGGTGCCGATGTCACCGGTGTGGAACCAGCCGTCGGCCAGCGCCTCGGCGGTCGCGACCGGGTTGTTCCAGTACTCCTTGAACAGGTGCTCGCCGTGCAGCAGCACCTCCCCGTCGTCCGCGATCCGCACGACCGAGCCGGGCAGCGGCTGACCGACCGTGCCGATCTTCTGCCGGTCCCAGGGGTTGAAGGCGGTGGCGGCACAGGACTCCGTCAGGCCGTAGCCCTCCAGGACGGTGAAGCCGATGCCGCGGAAGAAGTGGCCGAGGCGCTCGCCCAGCGGGGCGCCGCCGGAGATCGCGTACTCGCCCTTGCCGCCGAGCACCGCGCGCAGCTTGCTGTAGACGAGCCGGTCGAAGACCTTGTGCTTGATCTTCAGCTTCAGCGGCGGGCCCGCCGGGAGCTCCAGCGCCTTGCTGTAGGCGATCGCGGTGTCGGCCGCCTTGTCGAAGATCGCGCCCTTGCCGTCCGCCTGCGCCTTGGCGCGCGCCGAGTTGTAGACCTTCTCGAAGACCCGCGGCACGCCCAGGATGAGCGTCGGCCGGAAGGCGGCCAGCTCGTCGGTGAGGTTCTTGATGTCCGGGACGGTGCCCAGCTTGATCGGCGCCATCATCGGGGCGATCTGCACCAGCCGGCCGAAGACGTGCGCGAGCGGGAGGAAGAGCAGCACGCTGCACTCGCCCGTGCGGAACAGCGGCCGCAGCCGCTCCACGACGTTCCCGCACTCGGCGAAGAAGCTGCGGTGGGTCAGCACGCAGCCCTTGGGCCGGCCGGTCGTACCGGACGTGTAGACGATGGTCGCCGGGTCGTCGGCCTTGGCCTGCGAGCTGCGCTCCTCGACGACCTCGTCGGAGACGTCCCTGCCGAGCCGTCCGAGCTCCTCGACACCCCCGGCCTCGATCTGCCAGACGTGCTTCAGCGCCGGCAGCGACTCGCGCACCGACTCCACGGCCGCCGTGTGGCCGTCCAGCTCGACGACGACGGCGGTCGCGCCCGAGTCGGAGAGGATCCACTGCACCTGCTCGGGGGAGCTGGTCTCGTACACCGGCACGGTGACCGCGCCCGCGCACCAGATCGCGAAGTCGAGCAGCGTCCACTCGTAGCGGGTGCGCGACATCAGGCCGACCCGGTCGCCGGGCTGGACGCCGGAGGCGATGAGGCCCTTGGCGGCGGCGTGCACCTCGGTCAGGAAGGCCGTGGCCGTCACGTCCTGCCAGACGCCGCCCACCTTGCGCGCGATGACGGCGACGTCGGGATGCTGCGCGGCGTTTCTGCGGACGATGTCGGTCAGGTTTCCGTCCGCAGGGACCTCGTACAAAGCCGGAAGGCTGAACTCGCGCAAGACTGCTGCTCCTCATAGGGCGCCGGCGCCACGACGTTGTGTGCTGCGACGATGCGGTCCAAGGCTCGGGATGGTGCTCGGGACCTCGGTGGATCTCGATGGTTGAAATCCTGAGCACGACTGGACTGCCCGGACGTTACCCGTCGGTATGGCGTCTTCGACAGGGGGGTCCGGGGAGATGTTCGCTGCGTCACACAGATTGGTGTTTCCCGGCCGACAGTAGTCCACCGCTTTACTGACTTGCCAGTAACCGGTATCCCGGTCGCCACTGTTCACGTATGCCGCACACGCCTACCCTTGATCGCCATGGCATCCACACCGCCCGGAAACCGCCGGACACGCATCCACGTGGTCAGCGACGTGCACGGCAACGCGCGCGACCTGGCCCGGGCCGGAGAGGGCGCGGACGCACTGATCTGTCTGGGCGACCTGGTCCTGTTCCTGGACTACGCCGACCACTCCCGCGGGATCTTCCCCGACCTCTTCGGGGTGGAGAACGCCGACCGCATCGTCGAACTGCGCACCGCCCGCCGCTTCGAGGAGGCCCGGGAGCTCGGCGCCCGCCTGTGGGGCGGCATCGGCGGCGACCGGGCCGCGCTGATCGAGCAGGCGGTCCGCAAGCAGTACGCCGAGCTGTTCCCGGCGTTCCCGAATCCGACGTACGCCACCTACGGCAACGTCGACATGCCGAGGCTGTGGCCCGAGTTCGCCGGGCCCGGCACGACCGTCCTGGACGGGGAGCGGGTGGAGATCGGCGGCCGGGTCTTCGGCTTCGTGGGCGGCGGCCTGAAGACCCCCATGCGCACCCCGTACGAGATCAGCGACGAGGAGTACGCGGCGAAGATCGAGGCCGTCGGCGAGGTGGACGTGCTGTGCACCCACATCCCGCCGGAGGTGCCGGAACTCGTCTACGACACCGTGGCCCGCCGTTTCGAGCGGGGCAGCCGGGCGCTGCTGGACGCCATCCGCCGCACCCGGCCCCGCTACGCGCTCTTCGGGCACGTCCACCAGCCGCTCGCCCGCCGGATGCGGGTCGACGCGACCGAGTGCGTGAACGTGGGGCACTTCGCGGGAAGCGGGAAGCCGTGGGCGCTGGAGTGGTGACCGCGTGGTGACCCGACGCCGTCCGGGCCGCGTCCGGACTCCGGGTGAAGGCGGCAGGTCGGGCGCGGGGTAGCCTTCACGCTGCACACACGTGCGCGGCGGCTGGCGCACGGTGTCCTCTTCTCTACCTTTACCGGCCCGCATCTGGAGGAGCCACGGCGATGGCGGAACACACCAGCTCGAGCATCACGATCGAGGCGGCACCGGACGAGGTCATGGCGGTGATCGCCGACTTCGCCCGCTACCCGGACTGGACCGGAGAGGTGAAGCAGGCGGAGGTCCTCGGGACGGACGGACAGGGCCGGGCCCAGCAGGTCCGCCTGGTCATGGACGCCGGCGCCATCAAGGACGACCAGGTCCTCGCCTACACCTGGACCGGCGAGCACGAGGTGTCCTGGACGCTGGTCAAGTCCCAGATGCTGCGCCAGCTCGACGGCTCCTACCTCCTCAAGGCGGCCGGCGCGGGCGCGACCGAGGTCACCTACCAGCTGACCGTGGACGTCAAGATCCCCATGCTGGGCATGATCAAGCGCAAGGCCGAGAAGGTCATCATCGACCGCGCGCTGGCCGGACTGAAGAAGCGCGTGGAGTCGGGAGAGGCCGGCATCGAGGCGCCGGAGAAGTAGGGCCGGCCACGGGACCCGGGAGTCGGCGGGTCCGGGGGCGGGGTGAGGAGGTCGGGGGGTTGCTCCGACCTCCGTTACGGTTCACCCTCATGCGTACCATCCTGATCACCGGCCCTGGCGGCAGCGGACGCACCACCGTGGCGGCCGCCACCGCGCAGCGCGCGGCAGCGGAAGGCACCCGCACCCTCGTCCTCAGCGCCGACCGCACCGACACCC
Source organism: Streptomyces sp. NPDC102259 (assembly GCF_044766465.1). Lineage (NCBI taxonomy): Bacteria > Bacillati > Actinomycetota > Actinomycetes > Kitasatosporales > Streptomycetaceae > Streptomyces > Streptomyces sp. NPDC102259. Next base: position 23,869 of record NZ_JBIWMA010000018.1, read on the forward strand.
TCGGCGCGACGCTCGGAGTGCGGACCGGTGCGAGCCCCGTCCCGGTCGCCCCGCGCCTCACCGCCTGGCGTCCCGACGCCACCGCGGGCTTCCGGGACGACCTCGCCGGTTTCCAGGACCGCGCCTCCACCGTCCTCGACCTGCTCGGCGCCTCCCGGCTCGACCCGGAGGAGGTCACCCCCCTCCCCGGCGCCGAGGAGCTGACCCTGCTGCGCGCGCTGCGGGACGCCGCCCTCGCCGACGGCGGTGAGCTGCACGAACTCCTCGTCGTCGACCTGCCGCCCGTCCCGCAGGCCCTCGCCCTGCTGGCCCTCCCGGAGGGGCTGCGCCGCTACCTGCGCCGTCTGCTCCCGCCGGAACGGCAGGCGGCCCGCGCCCTGCGTCCCATGCTCGGCCGGCTCGCCGGGGTGCCGATGCCCGCCGAGTGGCTGTACGAGACGACCGCCCGCTGGGACATGGAGCTGGCCGCCGTCGAGGCCGTCCTCGCCGACCCCGGCACCGCCGTACGCCTGGTCGCCGAGCCGGGACCGGCCGGCGCCGACGCCGTCCGCGACGCCCGCCTCGGCCTCGCCCTGCGCGCCCTGCCCGTCGAGTCGCTCGTCGCCAACCGCGTCCTGCCGGAGGCGGCCGGTGACGAGGGCCTGCTCGGCCGGCTCGTCACCCAGCAGCGCAAGGCCCTGGGGGAGTGGGGCGAGGCGGCCCGTCCCGTCGCCCACCTCGGCCACGACCCCCGCGGCGCCGACGACCTCGCCGCGCTCGCCGTGCCCGCCGTCAACCCGGCGACCTCCCCGGTCGAGTGGCCCGTGGCCGACCGGCTCGCGCAGGACGGCGTGCTCGTCTGGCACCTTCCGCTGCCCGGCGCCATACGCGACGAGCTCGACCTCGTCCGGCGCGGCGACGAACTGGTCGTCACCGCCGGGCCGTTCCGTCGTATCGTCGCGCTGCCCTCCGTGCTGCGCCGCTGCACCGTCGACGGCGCCGCGCTGCGCGACGGCGAGCTGTGTGTGCGGTTCGCGCCGGATCTCGGGCTCTGGCCGCGCACCCACTGAACGACGTTCCGCCGTTCGGGTAACGTCGTAGGGACGAAGCCGTCATCAGGCGTCGTCGACCAGGAGTCATCAGGAGTCCGTCATGAGCGAAGAGCGCCCCACGCCCGACGCCGCCGGGGAGCCCGCCGGGGCAGCAGGCTTCGACGAGCAGCCCCGCGCGACCGACGCCGACGCCTGGGCCACCGCCGCCGCCGAGGACCTGGCGGCGGAGAAGGCCCGCCGCCGGGCCCAGGACGACCGTCCGCCGGGCTCGGCCGCCGAGGAACTGCGCAAGCTCGTCGACGCCGTCGGGGACAAGCTGTCCTCGCTCCAGTCCCCGCTGCTCGGGGCGGTCGCCGGACCCGCCGCCCAGCAGGTGGTCCGCCAGGTCGTCCAGCAGGCCAAGGCCGCCGTCGAACCCGTCATCGAGCGCAACCCGGACGTCTTCGACCACCTCGCGGCCGCCGGCACCGAACTCCTCGCCGCGTACCGCTCCGCCGTCCAGACCCAGGAACAACGCTGGACGACCGGAGCGAACGACCCCGGGAACACCCCGCGCGACCCGGGCCGCGACGGCGACGACACCGGTCCCGGCCAGCGCATCGACTTGGACTGAAGCCCTCCGGGGGCAGGGCCTCGGGTACGGTTGGCCGTAGCGGGGCTCGACCGAAACTGAGGGATTCATGGGACTCACCATCGGCGTCGACATCGGCGGCACGAAGATCGCGGCCGGCGTGGTCGACGAGGAAGGCAACATCCTCTCGACCCACAAGGTGCCGACCCCGGGCACGCCCGAGGGCATCGTGGACGCCATCGCCTCCGCCGTGGAGGGCGCACGTGCCGGGCACGACATCGTCGGTGTGGGCATCGGCGCCGCCGGCTACGTCAACCGCCAGCGCTCGACGGTCTACTTCGCGCCCAACATCGACTGGCGCCAGGAGCCGCTCAAGGACGAGGTAGAGGCCCGCGTGGGTCTCCCCGTCGTGGTGGAGAACGACGCCAACGCCGCGGCGTGGGGCGAGTACAAGTTCGGCGCGGGCAAGGGCCACCGCAACGTCATCTGCATCACCCTCGGCACCGGCCTCGGCGGCGGCATCATCATCGGCAACAAGCTGCGCCGCGGCCACTTCGGCGTCGCCGCCGAGTTCGGCCACATCCGCATGGTGCCGGACGGCCTGCTGTGCGGCTGCGGCTCGCAGGGCTGCTGGGAGCAGTACGCCTCCGGCCGCGCTCTCGTGCGCTACGCCAAGCAGCGCGCCAACGCGACCCCCGAGAACGCCGAGATCCTGTTGTCGCTGGGCGACGGCAACCCCGACGGCATCGAGGGCAAGCACATCTCCATGGCCGCCCGCCAGGGCGACCCGGTCGCGGTCGACTCCTACCGTGAGCTCGCCCGCTGGGCCGGCGCCGGCCTCGCCGACCTGGCATCGCTGTTCGACCCGTCCGCGTTCATCGTCGGCGGCGGTCTCTCGGACGAGGGCGAGCTGGTCCTCGACCCGATCCGGAAGTCCTACAAGCGCTGGCTGGTCGGCGGCAACTGGCGCCCGGTGGCCGATGTCATCGCGGCCCGGCTGGGCAACAAGGCGGGCCTGGTGGGGGCGGCGGACCTGGCGAGAGAACCCGACCCGATCATGTAGTCGCACCACGCGCAGGGCGTCGACACGGCGTCAACACGGGGGCCGCTCGCGGCCCCCGTTCGCTTTTTGGGACGTAGGGGACGGAGCGGCGTATCTTGATCGCTATGCCGACGACCTCGCCGCTACCCAACTCCCGCACCGAGCCCGACGGTTCGGCCGTCATCCGGGTCCTCAGCTACAACATCCGCTCCCTGCGGGACGACACCGAGGCCCTGGCCCGGGTCATCACGGCCTGCGCCCCCGACCTGACCCTCGTCCAGGAGGCTCCCCGCTTCTTCCGCTGGCGCAAGAAGCTCGCCCGCCTCGCGGCCGCCTCCGGCCAGGTGATCCTCACCGGCGGCGGCACGGCGGCCGGTCCGGCCCTCCTGTGCTCGCTGCGGGCGACCGTCGAGCGCACCGAGGACGTCCTGCTGCCGCTCACCCCCGGCGAGCACCGCCGGGGATTCGCCACCGCGGTGGTCCGCTTCGGGGGCGCCCGGCTCGGCGTGGCCGGCTGTCATCTCGGCCTGACGGCGGCCGAACGCCACGAGCAGGCGGGCCTGCTGCTCGACCGCCTCGCCGGGATGGGGGTGGAGCACGCGGTCGCGGGCGGAGACATCAACGAGAGCCCCGGCGGCCGTACGTTCGACCGCCTGGCCACCGCTCTCCAGGACTGCCGCACCGCCGCCCCCTGGGGCGCCGAGGACACCTTCCCGTCCACCGGGCCGAACCGTCGCATCGACGGGATCTTCGTGACGAAGGGCGTGGAGGTGCTGGGCTGCGGGGTGCCGATCGGGCTTCCCGGAGTCACCGGGAGCGACTTGAGGGCGGCCACGGACCACCTTCCGGTCCTCGCCGCCCTCAGGATCCCCGCGGACAGGCCCTAGACGACCGCTCCCCGCCCGGGATCCCCGTCCTCCTCGTCGTCCGTGCGCATCCGCATCACCAGGGTGGCGAAGCCGCCGAGGAAACCGCCGATGCCGACGGTCGACAGCCACCACGTCATCTCCCAGCCCAGCAGCACCGCGAGCAGGAGCAGCAGCGGCCCGCCGATCACCCCGAGCCAGGCGAACTTGGCCGTGGTGTCGGCGGCGGGCAGCGGCGGCGGCTCCGGCGGGACGAAGTGACCCTCGTCGTCCCCGTCGAAGTCCTCCTCCGCCGGCTCGGGCGCCTTGTAGTCACGCGGGCCGACGCCGGGCGCGAAGGCGATCGAGCTGCCCAGCGGCTTGGCCGGTTCCTTCTCCTCGCCGGGTTCCTCGCCGGGCTCCTCGGCGGCGTCCTTCGCGGGTTCCCTGCCGGATTCCGCCTTGGCCGCCTCGTCGTTCGTCCGGACCTCGAGCAGCGCCAGGTCCTCGACCGACTTGAACGGCTTGGCGCCCGGCGGGTCCGCCGGCTCCTCGCCGTATCCCGCGACGATCGCCGCCCACGCGGCGGCCTCGTCGAAGGGCACGCTCTGCTCCTCCGGCGCGCGGCCCTCCCGGCCCTCCGGGCCGTCCCGTTCGTCCCGGTTCTCCCGGTCCTCACGGTCGGAGTCGTGCTCAGCCACCTACGGCCGTCCCTTCCTTGCCGACACTGGGCGCGATCCGGGCGATGAACGCGTAGCTCTCCTCGAAGATCCGGTCCGCATCGTGGTCCAACGTTGCCACGTGGTAGCTCTGTTCCAGCAGGATCTCGGTCACGTCCGTCGACGACACCCGGCCGAGGACCCGGGCCGAGTCGGCGGCCGGCACGACATGGTCCTGGGCGCTGTGCAGCAGCATCAGCGGCTGCGTGACCTGCGGCAGTTCGCCGTCGACCATGCGCAGGAAGGTGCGCAGGGAGTGCGCCGAGTGCAGCGGCACCCGGTCGTACCCGCTCTCCAGCACACCCTCCTTCGCGATGTCGCTGGTGATCCCCTTCGTCGTCCTGACGAGATGGCGGGCCACCGGAAGGGCGTACGCGGACAGGCCGTGCACCCGGTTCGCCGGGTTGACGACGATGACGCCGTCCACCCCTTGCCCGTGCTTCGCGGCGAGCCGCAGGGCCAGCGCGCCGCCCATGGACAGACCGGCCACGAACACCCGGGAACAGCGGTCGCGCAGGGCGCGCAGCTCGCGGTCCACCTCCGCGTACCAGTCCGGCCAGCCGGTCAGCGCCATGTCCTCCCAGCGCGTGCCGTGTCCGGGCAGCAGCGGCAGCGAGACGGTCAGGCCCTGCCCGGCCAGGTACCGGGCCCAGGGGCGCAGCGACTGCGGGGAACCGGTGAAGCCGTGACAGAGGAGCACCCCGACCTCTCCGCCCTCATGGCGGTACGGCTCGGCTCCAGGAAGGACCGGCACCATCGGTCTCCTGTCTTCGTCTGTTCTTCATGGGAGGGACGTCTGCTTCACCGTACGCGACCGCACTGACACCGACCAGGGTCGTCGGAGCCTTTGCGGCCACTCCGGGTTAAGGTCTGTGCGACACAAACAGGAGGCACTCGCTTGTTGTACGGCGCGATGAAGGTCGCTATCGGGGGACCGCTGAAGGTCACCTTCAGGCCCTGGGTGGAAGGCCTCGAGAACATTCCCGCCGAGGGCCCCGCGATCCTGGCGAGCAACCACCTGTCCTTCTCGGACTCGTTCTTCCTGCCCGCGGTCCTCGACCGCAAGGTGACCTTCATCGCGAAGGCGGAGTACTTCACCACGCCCGGTGTGAAGGGCCGGCTGACGGCGGCCTTCTTCAAGGGCGTCGGCCAGCTCCCGGTGGACCGCTCCGGCGGTCGCGGGGCCGGCGAGGCGGCGATCCGGAGCGGCATAGAGGTGCTCGAGCGGGGCGAGCTGTTCGGCATCTACCCCGAGGGCACGCGGTCGCCGGACGGCCGGCTCTACCGCGGCAAGCCGGGCGGCCTCGCGCGGGTGGCGCTCGCCACCGGCGCGCCCGTGATCCCGGTCGCGATGATCGACACCGAGAAGATCCAGCCGCCCGGGAAGGTGCTGCCGAAGGTCATGCGGCCCGGCATCCGCATCGGCAAGCCGCTGGAGTTCGCCCGGTACCAGGGCATGGACCACGACCGTTTCGTGCTGCGCGCACTGACCGACGAGGTCATGTACGAGATCATGAAGCTCTCCGGCCAGGAGTACGTCGACATCTACGCCACCGCTGCCAAGCGGCAGATCACGGAGGCGGCGAAGGCCGAGAAGGAAGCGGAGAAGGCCGCGAAGGCGGCGCTCGCGCAGGCCGAGAGGGACCAGGCGAAGAAGGACAAAGAGCAGTAGGTCGGTGGGCGGCAGTCAGTAGTCGGGGCCCGGGGGCGGGGGACGGATGGCCAGGCGCGAGAGAGTCATGAGGATGTCGGTCGAGCTGCCGCTGTGGCGTGCGCTCGCCGGGTACCGGGTGCTCACCATGCTGTATGCGGTGGGTTTCTTCGCCACCGCCTACGACGGGTTCGCCCGGCCCTGGGTGGCCGTCGGCTACTACTGCGTCCTGTTCGTCTGGACCGTGGCCACCCTGCCCAAGGTCGCGAGCGCGGCGAGCTGCACCAAGCGCTTCCTCGCCGCCGACCTCACCATCGCGCTGACCGGCATCCTGCTCACGACGGTGGCCGACGCCCCTGAGCGCATCCAGTCGGGCGGCCCGACGCTGCCGTCGATATGGACCGCCGGCTCCGTCCTGGCGTTCGCCATCAAGGGCGGCTGGCGCTGGGCGGCGTTCGCGTCCACGGCGGTCGCGGTCGCCAACCTGGTCGAGCGCGGCACCCCGGCCCGCGACACCATCCACAACGTGATCCTCGTCTGGGTCGCCTCCATCGCCATCGGCTACGTCGTCGAGGTGGCCCGCGCCTCCGAGCGCACCCTCGCCCGCGCGCTGGAGATCGAGGCCACGACCCGGGAGCGGGAGCGGCTCGCCCGGGACATCCACGACGGGGTGCTCCAGGTGCTGGCCATGGTGCAGCGGCGCGGCGCGGTCCTCGGCGGTGAGGCGGCCGAACTGGGTCGGATGGCCGGCGAGCAGGAGGTCGCCCTGCGCACCCTGGTCGCCGGCGGTCTCGTGCCCGTCTCGCGGGTGTCGCAGGACGCGGCCGAGGGCGCCGTCGTGCGGGCGGTGGAGGAGCCGGCGGAGCAGACCGGGCCGGTCGACCTGCGCTCGCTGCTCGCTCCTTTCGCCGCCGCCCGCGTCAATCTCGCCGAGCCGGGCGCTCCGGTGCTGCTGCCCGCGCCCGCCGCGAAGGAGCTGGCCGCGGCGGTCGGGGCGGCCCTGGACAACGTCCGCAGACACGCAGGGGAGGACGCCCGGGCCTGGATCCTGGTGGAGGACGAGCCCGACGAGGTGATCATCACCGTGCGGGACGACGGGCCCGGCATCCCCGAGGGGCGGCTCGCGCAGGCCGAGGGCGAGGGGCGGCTCGGGGTCGCCCAGTCGATCCGGGGCCGGCTGCGCGATCTCGGCGGCAGCGCCGAGCTGATCTCCACGCCGGGGCAGGGCACGGAGGTCGAACTGACGGTGCCGAAGGAGAAGAAGGACAAGAACGTGCGACGGGGGAAGGCGGGACAGCGATGAACAGGGCGCAGGATCCGATCAGGGTCATGGTGGTCGACGACCACCCCATGTGGCGCGACGCCGTCGCCCGGGACCTCGCCGAGGCCGGCCTCGACGTGGTCGCCACCGCGGGCGACGGCGAGCAGGCCGTGCGCCGGGCCAAGGCCACCACGCCCGATGTGCTGGTGCTGGACCTGAACCTGCCGGCCAAGCCCGGCGTCCAGGTCTGCAAGGAGGTCGTCGCCGCGAACCCGGCCCTGCGGGTCCTGGTGCTGTCGGCGAGCGGTGAGCACGCCGACGTGCTGGAGGCGGTGAAGTCCGGCGCGACCGGCTACCTGCTGAAGTCGGCGTCCACGGAGGAGCTGCTGGACGCGGTGCGCCGCACGGCCGTCGGCGACCCGGTGTTCACCCCGGGCCTGGCCGGACTGGTCCTCGGCGAGTACCGCCGGCTGGCCTCCGACCCCGGCCCCGCCTCCGGCGGCGGCGACGAACCCCACGCGCCCCGGCTGACCGACCGGGAGACCGAGGTGCTGCGGCTGGTCGCCAAGGGTCTGAGCTACAAGCAGATCGCCGAACGCCTCGTCATCTCCCACCGCACGGTCCAGAACCATGTCCAGAACACCCTCGGCAAGCTCCAGCTCCACAATCGGGTGGAGCTGGTCCGGTACGCGATAGAGCGCGGCCTCGACGACGAGTGACGACGGCCGCTGACGGCGGCGGCCAATACCCCGGCGATTCACCGGAATTGAACCTGCCGAGGCATATCTGTGTGACCTGGATCACCATTACCGTGACCTTCGTCGGACCAACCGCGGCGAAGGGACACTTCCATGCGCGTCGGAGTACTGACCGGAGGCGGGGACTGCCCGGGCCTCAACGCCGTCATCAGGGCGGTCGTCCGCAAGGGCGTCCAGGAGTACGGCCATGAATTCGTCGGGTTCCGCGACGGCTGGCGGGGCCCCCTGGAGGGAAGGTCGATCCGCCTCGACATCCGCGCGGTGCGCGGCATCCTGCCCCGCGGCGGCACGATCCTCGGCTCCTCGCGGACCAACCCCCTCAAGGAGGAGGACGGCATCCGCCGCATCAAGGACACCCTCGCCCGGCAGGGGGTCGGAGCCCTCATCGCCATCGGCGGCGAGGACACCCTCGGGGTCGCCGCCCGCCTCTTCGACGAGTACCAGGTGCCCTGCGTCGGCGTCCCCAAGACGATAGACAACGACCTGTCCGCCACCGACTACACCTTCGGCTTCGACACCGCCGTGGGCATCGCCACCGAGGCCATCGACCGGCTGCACACCACCGCCGAGTCTCATATGCGCGTCCTCGTCGTCGAGGTGATGGGCCGTCACGCCGGCTGGATCGCCCTGCACTCGGGCCTGGCCGGCGGCGCCAACGTCATCCTCATCCCCGAGCAGCGCTTCGACATCGAGCAGGTCTGCGCCTGGGTGACCTCCCGCTTCCGGTCGTCGTACGCCCCGATCGTGGTCGTCGCCGAGGGCGCGATGCCCAGGGACGGTGACGTGGTGCTGAAGGACGGGTCGCTGGACTCCTTCGGACACGTCCGGCTGTCCGGCGTCGGCGAGTGGCTCGCCAAGGAGATCGAACGGCGGACGGGCAAGGAGGCCCGTACGACGGTCCTCGGCCACGTCCAGCGCGGCGGCACGCCGAGCGCCTTCGACCGCTGGCTCGCCACCCGCTTCGGCCTGCACGCCATCGACGCCGTCCACGAGGGCGACTTCGGCAAGATGGTCGCCCTGCGCGGCACGGACATCGTCCGCGTACCGATCGCCGAGGCCACCGCGAGACTGAAGACGGTGGACCCGAAGCTGTACACGGAGGTCGGCGTGTTCTTCGGCTGACGGACCGCTAACGGGCCGGCCGCGGCTCGGCGCACACCCGGGCCATCAACTCCCGCACCACGGACGCCCCGTTCAGCGTCAGCACCGACTCCGGATGGAACTGGACCCCGGCGACCGCGTTGATGGGGGCGCCCTCGGCGCGCCGCGGCCCGCGCAGCGCGTGCACCTCGCCGTTCGCGGCCCGGCTCACCTCCACGCCGTGCGCGGCCAGCTCCCGCAGCGCCGCGTCGTCGCACAGCGCCACGAAGCTGTTGTAGAACCCGACGGTCTCCGCCCGCCCGAACAGGTCCACGGTCGTCTGCGCCCCCTGGTACGGCACCTCCTTCCGTACGATGTCCAGCCCCAGCTCCGCCGCGATCAGCTCGTGCCCGAGGCAGACCCCGAGGACACCGTGCCGGTGCTCCCGGATCACCCGCGCCGTCAGCTTCCGCAGCAACAGCATCTTCGGGTCGGTCAGGTCGGACGGGTCGCCGGGGCCGGGGCCCAGCACGATGGGCCCCTCGTGCGCGAGCACCGACTCCGTCAACCCGGTTTCGTCGTAGCGCCGGACGCTCACCTCGAGACCGCTCGACCGCAGCACATGGGCGAGCATCGCGGTGAAGGTGTCCTCGCCGTCCACGACGAGCGCGTGCCCGGTCAGTTCCTCCGTCCGCTCCTGCATCCGCAGCCAGAACGGCGCGAGCGAGGCCCGCCGTCCGTCCAGCGCCGCCCGCACCCGGGGGTCGTCGGCCAGCCGGGGCCGCGCGCCGTTCGTCCCCGGCCTGCCCGGCCGGACGCCGAGCGCGGCCAGGACGCCCGCCGCCTTCGCGTGCGTCTCCGCGACCTCGGCCGCCGGATCCGACCCGCGGACGAGTGTGGCGCCCACCGGCACCCGCAGCCGCCCGGCCGCGTCGATGTCGGCGGTGCGGATGAGGATGGGGGAGTCGAGGGTCTGCGCCCCGCCCGTGTCCCGGCCCAGCAGCGCCAGCGCGCCGGCGTAGTAACCCCGCCCGCCGACCTCGTGCCGCTCGATGACCCGGCAGGCGTTCTGTACGGGCGAGCCGGTGACGGTCGCCGCGAACATGGTCTCCTTCAGCACCTGCCGCACATCCAGCGAGGACCTGCCGCGCAGCTCGTACTCCGTGTGCGCGAGATGCGCCATCTCCTTCAGCCGGGGTCCGATCACCACCCCGCCCATGTCACCGACCGTGCACATCATCTTGAGCTCCTCGTCGACGACCATCGACAGCTCCTCGATCTCCTTGCCGTCGGCGAGGAAGTCCAGCAGCCGCTCGGGCGTCGGAACCTGCGCGGGATACCGGTACGTCCCGCTGATCGGGTTCATCACGACCGTGCCGCCGGACATCCGCACATGCACCTCGGGGCTGGCCCCCACCAGCGTCCGGTCCCCGGTGTGCACGACGAACGTCCAGTAGGCGCCCCGCTCGCCCTCCAGGAGCCGCCGGAAGAGGGCCAGCGCGTCGGCCCGGCCGAACCCCGGGATCCGCCCCTGGTACGTCCGCCGGATGACGAAGTTGGCGCCCTCGCCCCGGCCGATCTCGTCCCGCAGCACCCGTCCGACGATCTCCGCGTACTCCTCGTCGGCCACGTCGAAGCCACCGTCCTCGACGCGCACCTCCCGGGCCGGCAGTTGGTCGAGGGCGTCCGCCAGGGGCAGGACGTGACGCTCCTCGGGAACCAGCACCGCCAGCGGGGTGCCGTCGTCGCGGACGTCGAAGCCGCGCTCGCGGATCTGCCGGAAGGGGACGAGCGCCAGGCCCTCCTCGGGCAGGTCGGCGAGCCGGTCGTACGTGCCGACCGGGCCGAGCAGCACCTCCACCGTGTCCGCGTCATGGCCGGGGGTGCGGCGGCGGAGCAGGGCGAACGGGCGGTCGTCGTGGAGCAGCCGTGCCAGGTCCATGGGGGTTCCTTTTCCGTCGATCTCGATCGATGTCGTTATCGGTATCGGTGAGGAACGGCCCCGGACACGCCGAAGGCCGCCCTCGGGCGGCCTTCGCGAAGTCTTGCGTACGCGCAGTTCAGTGGGCCGCCGGATGAGCGGTCCACCACCAGTTCTGGGTCGAAAGCGCGAACATGTGACGCACCCTACCCGACGCGCACCTGAGCGGGAGGGCGTCTCACCTGTCGAGCCGGGCGAAAACGACTCGACACGACCCCGTAATGTTGAGGGCGTGACCGTGAACGCTAAGACCAGCGCCAGCGCTGGCAACACCTGGCGAGACCTGCCCGCGGCGCAGCAGCCCGAGTACCCCGACACCGAGGCTCTGCGCGCAGTGATCGCGGACCTCGAGTCGTATCCACCGCTCGTCTTCGCGGGCGAGTGCGACCAGCTGCGCGCCCGGATGGCGGCCGTCGCCAAGGGAGAGGCGTTCCTTCTCCAGGGCGGCGACTGCGCCGAGGCGTTCGACGGGGTGTCCGCCGATCAGATCCGCAACAAGCTCAAGACGCTGCTCCAGATGGGCGCCGTGCTGACGTACGCGGCCTCGGTGCCGGTCGTCAAGGTCGGCCGGATCGCCGGCCAGTACTCCAAGCCGCGCTCCAAGGGCACGGAGACCCGCGACGGCGTGACCCTGCCGACGTACCGGGGCGACTCGGTCAACGGCTTCGACTTCGACGAGGCGTCCCGTATCCCGGACCCCGAGCGGCTGAAGCGGATGTACAACGCGTCCGCCTCCACGCTCAACCTGGTGCGTGCCTTCACCACCGGCGGCTACGCCGACCTGCGCCAGGTGCACGCCTGGAACCAGGACTTCGTGAGGCAGTCCCCGTCCGGTCAGCGTTACGAGCAGCTCGCCCGTGAGATCGACCAGGCACTGAACTTCATGCACGCCTGCGGGGCCGACCCGGAGGAGTTCAAGACGGTCGAGTTCTTCTCCTCGCACGAGGCGCTGCTGCTCGACTACGAGTCCGCTTTGACCAGGGTCGACTCCCGCACCGGGCGGCTGTACGACGTCTCGGCGCACATGGTGTGGATCGGTGAGCGCACCCGGCAGCTGGACCACGCGCACATCGAGTTCGCCTCGAAGATCCGCAACCCGATCGGCATCAAGCTCGGCCCGACGACCACGGCCGAGGAGGCGCTGCAGTACATCGAGCGCCTCGACCCCGACCGCGAGCCGGGCCGGCTGACCTTCATCGTCCGCATGGGCGCCGACAAGGTCCGCGACAAGCTGCCCGAGCTGGTCGAGAAGGTCAGCGCCTCGGGCGCGACCGTGGCCTGGATCACCGACCCGATGCACGGCAACACCTACGAAGCGGCCTCCGGTCACAAGACCCGCCGGTTCGACGACGTGCTCGACGAGGTCAAGGGCTTCTTCGAGGTCCACAAGGGCCTCGGCACCCACCCGGGCGGCATCCATGTGGAGCTGACCGGTGACGACGTCACCGAGTGCGTGGGCGGCGGCGACGAGATCTTCGTCGACGACCTGCACCAGCGCTACGAGACGGCCTGTGACCCCCGCCTGAACCGCAGCCAGTCCCTGGACCTGGCGTTCCTCGTGGCGGAGATGTACCGGGACCAGTGACCCCTCGGTCATGGCAGTGGGGCGCGGATCACATACGATCCGCGCCCCACTGCACTTTTGTGTCCGCCGACCGCCGGGTAAGGTTAGGTTAGCCTTATTGATCTCGGCGGGAGGTGAATCCGCGTGTTCGTATGCAGCTGCTTCGGCGTGACCGAGGCGCAGGTCCAGCAGCACGCGGACAACGGAGCCGGCACACCCCGCCAGATCGCCTCCGCCTGCAAGGCGGGCACGGACTGCGGGTCGTGCGTCCGTCGCATCCAGGCGATCCTCGGCCGCGGCGCCTGTCCGCGCCGGGACCTGGCGGACCAGGGCAGGCCGGTCCTCGCCGAACTCGAGAAGTCCGAGGAGTTCGAGGAGTTCGAAGACCTCGACGAAGCCGCCTAGGCGGGGCCTCAGCTCTCCGGCTGCTCGATCAGCTGCGCGAGGTACAGCGCCTCGCCGAGCTTCTCCACCAGCTCGAGCTGCGTGTCGAGGTAGTCGATGTGGTGCTCCTCGTCCTCGAGGATCGACTCGAAGATGTTCGCGGACGTGATGTCACCCTTTTCGCGCATCACCTTGATCCCGCGCTTCAGCCGGTCGATCGCCTCGACCTCGACCTGACGGTCGGCCTCGAACATCTCCCTGACCGTCTGGCCGACCCGCACATGGAAGAGCCGCTGGTAGTTCGGCAGGCCGTCCAGGAACAGGATCCGGTCGGTGAGCACCTCGGCGTGCTTCATCTCGTCGAACGACTCGTGCCGGGTGTACTTGGCGAGCTTCGTCCAGCCGAAGTTCTCCTGCATCTTGGCGTGGAGGAAGTACTGGTTGATCGCGGTGAGCTCGCCGGTGAGCTGCTCGTTGAGGAACTCGATGACCTCGGGGTCGCCCTGCATCGCAGAGGCTCCTTCCGCATGGGGAATCGGGGAGGGGAATCGGGGAGGCTGCCGCCGAATGATTGCACCGGTGTCGAAGATCGTCCAGTAAGTGCGTACTTAGTAAGTTAGTGCATGCTTAGTGGCAGTTGCCCGATTCGGGATATGCCCGGTCATGGCTGGTCATGTGCACCGTCCGGGGTCTGTCAGGATGGAGTCATGGGTCAGCCGGTGGAGCGCGAATCTGGAGAAGAAGCAGTGTCCGAGCTTCCGCCGGGACAGCGACTTCAGCGGGGATGGCCCGTCACGCACTACGGTCCGGTGCCCAAGTTCCGGCCCGAACGCTGGGAGTTCAGGGTCTTCGGCGCCACCGCCGACGGTGAGAAGCGCTGCTGGAACCACGAGGAGTTCACGGCCCTTCCGTACGCGTCCGTCGTGGCCGATCTGCACTGCGTGACGAAGTTCAGCATGCTCGGCGCGGAGTGGGGCGGGATCCCGGCCCGCACGATCCTGCGGAGCGCTCCGCCCGCCCCGAACGTCACCCATGTGATGGTGTGGGCCGAGTACGGCTTCAGCTCGAACCTTCGCCTGTCCGACTTCGCCGCCGAGCGCACGATCTTCGCCACCCACAAGGACGGCGAGCTGCTCACCGCCGAGCACGGCTTCCCGCTGCGGCTGGTCGTTCCGCACCTCTACGCCTGGAAGGGCCCCAAGTGGGTTCGCGGTGTCGAGTACATGACCGCCGACCGCCGTGGCTTCTGGGAGGAGCGCGGCTACCACAACCTCGGCGACCCCTGGAGGGAACAGCGCTACTCGTACCAGGAGGGGCCGGGCGACGGCCCGGAGCTCTGATCCCCCGGTACGGCGTCTCTCCCCGGTCCGGCGTCAGCCGTCCCGGAGTTTCTTCAGCCGCTCCACGTCCGCCGCGTGCCCCTCCTTGCCGCCGGGCGTCTCGATGATCAGCGGTACGCCCGCGGTGGCCGGGTGGGTCATCAGCGCCCGGAACGGGTCCTCGCCGATGTGGCCCGCGCCGATGTTCTCGTGCCGGTCCTTGTGAGCGCCGACCACGTCCTTGGAGTCATTGGCGTGGATCAGCTTCAGCCGGCCCTCGCCGACCGTGTCCACCAGCAGATCGAGGGTCTGGTGCATGCCGGCCGGGCCGGTCAGGTCGTGCCCGGCCGCGAAGATGTGGCAGGTGTCCAGGCAGACGCCCAGCTTGGGATGGGCGTCCAGCGCCTCGAAGTACGGACCGAAGTCCCAGGTCCGGGAGCAGAGCGAGGCGCCCTGTCCGGCGGTGGACTCGAGCAGCAGGAACGGGTCCTCGTCGTGGGTCAGCTCGTCCAGCAGCGGCAGCAGGTACTCACGCACCTGCTTCAGCGCCACGGACCGGTCCCGCCCGCCCGTCGCGCTCCCCGTGTGCACGACCACGCCCAGCGCGCCGATCTCCCGGCCGCGACGCAGTGAGTGCCGCATCGACTCCACCGACCGCTCGGCCGTGGCCTCGGTGTGCGAGCCGAAGTTGATCAGGTACGGAGCGTGGACGTACGCCGGGACCGACCGCGCCGCGCACGCCTCCCGGAAGGCCTCGTCCTGCCGCGGGTTGCCGACGGGAGTGGCCCAGCCGCGCGGGTTCGCGACGAAGACCTGGACCGTCTCGGCGTCGAGGTCGTGCGCGTAGGACATGCCCACGTCGTGCAGACCGCCGGCCACGGGGACGTGACCGCCGACGGGGTTGCGGGAGGGGAAGGGGGCTGGAGAACTCACCGGTTCAGGGTGTCATGCCCCGGGCGCCGTCCCGGCACCGCCCGGTCACCGGATGGTGATCGTGATCGTCGAACCCTTGGGCGCCGTGTCGCCGGCGTCCACGGACTGGCTCTTCACGGTGTCGCCGAAGATCCCGAGCAGCCCCCGGTCCTCTTCGACCTCGAACCCGGACTGCTTCAGGAGCGACTTGGCGTCGTCGACGCTCGCGCCGACCACGTCCGGGACCTCGACCATCTCCGGCCCCTTGGACACCGTCAGCGTCACCGTGTCGCCCTCGGCGGCCTCGCTGCCCTCCTCCGGGGTCTGCGTCGCGACCAGGCCCTTGTCGAACTCGGAGTTGACCTGCCCGGTGGCGACCTTCACCTTCAGGCCGGCCTCCTCCAGCTCGGCCTTGGCGTCGTCCAGGGCGTCGCCGGTGACGTCCGGGATGTCGACCGGGCTGCCCTTGCTGACCACGATCGAGACCGCGGTGCCCGCGCGGCGCTTCGTGCCCGCCTCCGGGTCGGTGCTGATCACGAAGCCCTTGATGACGTCGTCGCTGAACTCCTGGGTCACCAGACCCGGCTCCAGGCCGTCCGTCTTCAGCAGCTCCTCGGCCTTGTCCAGCCGGGAGCCCTCCACATCCGGCACCTTCACGATCTCCGGGCCGTCGGAGACGGTGAGCGTCACGGAGTCGTGCTTGCGGATCCGGGCGCCCGGATCGGGGTCGGTGTCCATGACGGTGCCGCGCTTCACGGTGTCGCTGTTCTGGTGCCGCACCTTGCCGACCTCGAGACCGGCGGCCTCCAGTCGTGTCCTGGCCTCCGCCTCCTTCTGCGTCAGCACGGCGGGGACCTTGGTGAACTGGCCGGAGTTGATGTACCAGACGCCGGCTCCCACGCCGAACACCAGCAGGACGGCGGCGATGAGCGCGAGCACCCCGCGCCGGGGCCGCGCGGAACGGCGCCGGGGCGGCAGGGGCGGCCCGCTCTGGAAGCGCGAGGTGCGGTTGAGCGGGTCCTCGCCGTCGGCCGGATCGTCGTCGTTGACGGGGAGCGGACGGGGCACGGTGAGCGAGCGCGGGATCACGCTCGTGCGGTCCTCGGCGTTGTCGTGTCCCGCGGAGACGGCCTGCGGCGGCAGCGCGTCCAGCTGGTCCACGCTGAGCGGAGCGCGCGCCTCCCGCACCTGCCCGAGCAGTGCCACGGCGTCGTACGGCCGGACGTCGGGGGTGCGGGCGGTGGCCGACGCCACGAGCTCGTCCAGCTCGAACGGCAGCCCGGGAACGAGGGCGGACGGCGGCGGAACGTCCTCGTGGAGGTGCTTGTAGAGCACGATCGCGGGGGAGTCGCCGTCGTGGGGCTTCTCACCGGTGAGCATCTCGTAGAGGACCACCCCGCACGCGTACACGTCGACCCGGGGGTCGGCGGCGCCGGGCTGCTCGATCTGCTCGGGAGCGAGATAGGCGACGGTGCCGAGCACGGCTCCCGTGGTGGTGGTCACGGTGTCGACGGAGCGCACCAGTCCGAAGTCCGCGACCTTGACCCGCCCGTCATCCCCTATGAGCACGTTCTCGGGCTTCATGTCCCGGTGCACGAACCCGGCCCGGTGCGCGGCGCCGAGCGCGGCCAGCACGGGCTCCAGGATGTCGAGCGCGGCCCGGGGCTGGAGCGCCCCGCGCTCCCGCAGCACATCACGCAGCGTGCACCCGGCGATGTACTCCATGGCCAGATAGACGTACGACCCGTCGGCGCCCTGGTCGAACACCTGAACGACATTCGGGTGGGCGAGCCGGGCGACGGACTTGGCCTCCCGGATGAACCGCTCGACGAACGCCCCGTCGGCGGCGAGCGCCGGGTGCATCACCTTGAGCGCGAGCACGCGGTCCAGGCGGGTGTCCACGGCCCGGTAGACCGTGGCCATCCCGCCGACCGCGATCCGCGCCTCTACGCGATACCGGCCGTCGAGCAGCTGCCCGACCAGAGGGTCCTGAAGGGTCGTGTCCACGCAGGTGAGTGTACGAGCCGCCGCTGACACCTCCGCCGGTTCCACCGCGATCGCAGCGCTACTGGAGCCGACCTGTGACGCAACCCACGGGTCCCGCGACTCGCGTATCCGGAGACCGGACAGTAGCCGAGCGGCGGTCAGAACGCGGGGCGCTCGGGGTCCAGCATGGCCCGGCCCTCCACGGGCGAGGACGCCTCCGCGAAGTAGCGGGGCGGGATCCGTCCGGCCAGCCGGGCCAGCCTTCCCGCCTCGACGCCGGCCCGCATGGCCGACGCCATCCGCTCGGGTTCCCGCGCCCGCGTCACCGCCGACGCCAGCATCACCGCCGCGCACCCCAGCTCCATCGCCAGCGCCACGTCCGACGCGGTGCCCGCACCCGCGTCGAGAATCACCGGCACGCGCGCGTGCTCGACGATCAGCTGGAAGTTGTGCGGGTTGCGGATGCCCAGACCGGAGCCGATCGGAGAGCCCAGCGGCATCACCGCCGCGCACCCCACGTCCTCCAGCTTCCTGGCCAGCACCGGATCGTCGTTCGTGTACGGCAGCACGGTGAACCCGTCGTCCACCAGCGTCTCCGCCGCCTCCAGCAGCTCGATCGGGTCCGGCAGCAGCGTGCGCTCGTCGGCGATGACCTCCAGCTTGATCAGGTCGGTGCCCAGCGCCTCCCGCGCCAGCCGAGCGGTCAGCACGGCCTCTCCGGCGGTGAAGCACCCCGCCGTGTTCGGCAGCACCCGGACACCGAGCCGCTCCAGCACCGACAGCACGGAACCGTGCACCGAGGGGCCAACCCGGCGCATCGCGACCGTCGTCAGCTCGGTCCCGGACGCCACCAGCGCCCGTTCCAGCACGTCCAGGCTGGGCGCACCCCCCGTACCCATGATCAGACGGGACGAGTAGGACCTGCCGCCGAGGACGAAGGGATCGTCGGCCATGGCTCAGCCTCCCTGGACGGCGGTGAGGACTTCCACCCGGTCACCGTCGCGCAGCGCGGTGGACGGCCACTGCGCGCGCGGGACGACGGTCTCGTTGAGCGCGGCGGCCACCCCGGCCGGCGCCGGCGTCAGGGACCGTACGACGCTGTCGAGCGCCGTACCGGCAGCGAACTCCCGCCGCTCTCCGTTCACCGAGACGTTCACGCGGGCGTTCCCCCGGGCGTCGTCACGGGCGTCATGGGTGTCATGGGCGGCCTGGGTGTTCCTGTGGGCGTTCATGCGGGCTGCTCCGAGAGTGCGGTGGCGCCGAAGCGCCGGGGCGTGAAGGGGCGGGCCTCGTCCGGGAGCTCGCCGGTGGCCAGGGCATGCGCCATCGCGTCACCCGTCACCGGCGTCAGCAGCACGCCGTTGCGGTAGTGCCCGGTGGCCAGCAGCAACCCCGCCAGCTCGGTCGGCCCGAGCAGCGGCGCGTTGTCCGGGGACCCGGGCCGCAACCCCGCGCGCGTCTCCGTGAGCGGCAGCTCGGTGATCCCCGGCACCAGCTCATGGGCGTCGCGCAGCAACTCGTACACGCCCCCGGCCGTCACCGTCGTGTCCCAGCCCAGCTCCTCGCTGGTCGCACCGACGACCAGCTCGCCGTTCTCCCTGGGGACCAGGTAGACCTGGCTGCCGCGCACCACGGCCCGCACGGTCCGGCTCAGGAACGGCGCGTACCGCGGCGGCACGGTCAGCCGCAGCACCTGGCCCTTCACCGGCCGTACGGGAGGCAGCACGTCCTGCGGCACCCCCGCGAGCCGTCCGCTCAGGCTGCCGCCGGCGAGCACCACCTGCCCGGCCGCCAGGGCCGTACCGTCCCCCGTGACGACCCCCGTGGCGCGCCCGCCCACGACGGACAGCCGCTCGGCGCGCACCCGATGGAAGGCCACCCCGGCCCGCTCGCACGCGGCCACCAGCGCCCCGGTCAGCCGTCGCGGATCGATCTGGTGGTCGCCGTCGACCCGCAGCCCACCGCGCACCCCGGGCGCCAGCAGCGGCTCCAGGCGGCGGCACTCGCGCCCGGACAGCCACTCCGACTCCAGCCCCGACTGCCGCTGAAGGGCGTGCAGTTCGCGCAGATGGGCGCGGTCGTCGGAGTCCAGCGCCACCGCGAGCGTGCCGCAGCGCCGGTAGCCGAGGTCGCGCCCGGTCAGCTCCGTCAGCTCGGCCGCGAAGTCCGGATAACGGCGGGCGGAGGCCAGGTTGAGGCCGAGCAGGGTCTGCTCGCCGTGGTGCAGTTCCGTGACGGCGGCCAGCATCCCGGCCGCCACCTGGGCGGCCCCGCCGCCCGGCGCCGGGTCGACCACCGCCGTGCCGAAGCCGCGCTGCGCGGCCCGCCAGGCCGTGACCAGGCCGATGATCCCGCCCCCGATGACGAGGACGTCTGACGTACGTGGAGACGACATGGGCGTCCAGCCCCTCCCTTCGCCGGCATGACCCGGATCAGGTTCGACGGTCGGAGGCCGCCAGCCTCCCTCTCAGCCCGGTGCGTCCGGACTCCCGCGTGTGCTCTAGGTTGGCCACCCTAGCCCGTGGTCCGGCGCGTCTGTAAGGGAGCCTTTCGTCATGCCCCGCTCGTTGGACGGCCTCGTCCTCGCGCCCGTCGCCGACCAGGCCCCGGGCCAGGTCGGCACCCGCACCCGCTTCACGTACCACGAGAGCGGCGGCGAGATCTGGGCGGAGTACGCGGGCGGCGACGTCGTACGCGGGCATCTGGTGGGTACCCGAGAAGGGGACCGGCTCGACTTCCGGTACGTACAGCTCAAGCATGACGGGACGACGTCCTCGGGCCACTGCGTCTCGACGGTCGTGGAGCTGGCGGACGGACGGGTGCGGCTCGAGGAGACCTGGGCGTGGGAGTCGCAGAAGGGCAGCGGCACCAGCGTTGTGGAGCAGGTCACGGCGCACGAGCACTGACTGACGATTCGTCAGCCGCCTAAGGTGATCAGGTGAGTGAGCAGAGGCAGGAAGAAGGCGGCCCCTCCGGGCGGCGCGTGGTGGTCGTCGGCGCGGGCATGGCGGGGGTGCAGACCGCCGTCGCGCTGCGGGAACAGGGCTTCGACGGCACGGTGACGCTGATCGGCGCGGAGCCCCACCAGCCCTACGACCGGCCCCCGCTGTCCAAGGCCGTCCTGCTCGGCAACGCCGAGGGCTCCGCCTTCGACGTCGACTTCGAGGGCCTCGGCATCGAGCTGGTGCTCGGCCGCGAGGTCAGCGGCCTTCGCCCGGCCGACCACGAGCTGGACACCGAGGCCGGGCCCGTCCCGTACGACGTCCTCGTCCTCGCCACCGGCGCCGAACCGATCCGGCTGCCCGGCGCCGAGGGCGTGCCCGGCGTGCATCTGCTGCGCACCCTGGACGACGCCGAACGGCTGCGGCCCGTACTCGCCCGGCAGCACGACGTCGTGGTCGTCGGGGCCGGCTGGATCGGCGCCGAGTTCGCCACGGCCGCGCGGGAGGCCGGCTGCGCGGTCACCGTCGTCGAGGCCGCCGACCGGCCGCTGGCCGGGGCCCTGCCCGCCGAGGTCGCCGCCCCGATGGCCGCCTGGTACGCCGACAGCGGCATCGATCTGCGCACCCACGCGCGCGTGGAGCGCGTCGAGCCCGGCGCGGTCGTCCTGGACGACGGCTCCCGGCTGCCCGCGGGCGCGGTCGTGGTGGGCATCGGCGCCCGCCCCGCCACCGCCTGGCTGGCCGGCTCCGGCGTCGCGCTCGGCGCCCACCGCGAGGTCGTCGCCGACGCCCAGCTGCGGACCTCCGTGCCGGATGTGTACGCGGTCGGCGACTGCGCGTCCTTCCCCTCGGGGCGGTACGGCGAGCGGCTCCTCGTCCATCACTGGGACAACGCCCTCCAGGGGCCGCGCACGGTCGCGGCGAACATCGTCGGCGCCGCCACCGACGAACCCCTGGCCGTCTACGACCCGGTCCCGTACTTCTGGTCCGAGCAGTTCGGCCGCTTCGTCCAGTACGCCGGGCACCACGCCGACGCCGACCGCGTCCTGTGGCGCGGCGACCCGTCGGGGCCGGCCTGGTCGGTGTGCTGGCTGCGCGAGGACCGGCTGGTCGCCCTGCTGGCCGTGGGCCGGGCGCGCGACCTCGCCCAGGGCAAGCGGCTGATCCAGGCGGGCACGCCCATGAATCCGCGGCTGCTCGCGGACCCGGCGAGGCCGATGAAGGCGGCGACGGCCGCGGCCTGAGCGCCTGGTCGGACCGGCTCGGTTTCCGACTGTCAGCGGCAGATGGCAGGCTTGTTCCCGTGACCGAGATTGACGCAAAGACCGATGCTCTCGTCCCCGCCTGGCTCACCGTGCCCGACATCGCGGAGATGCTCGATATCGACGTGATCCGCGTCCGGCAGCTGATCAAGGACGGCCAGCTCATCGCCGTACGCCGGGGAGAGAACCGTGCCCTGCACATCCCCGCCGCCTTCATCGACGAGGACAAGGTGGTGAAGGGCCTGGTCGGGACCCTGACCCTGCTGCGGGACGACGGCTTCAAGGACGAAGAGATGCTCGAGTGGCTCTTCACCCCCGACCCGAGCCTGCCCGGCACGCCCGCGCAGGCCCTGAGCGAGAATCGCGGCACGGAGGTGAAGCGCCGCGCCCAGGCGCTCGCCGTCTGAACCGCGTACTGGAACCGACACATCCGGCGTACGGGGGCGCTCGCTCCCGTACGCCGCCGCCCCGGGGGGACCCTCGTATGCCCGACACCGCCCGCACCGGCCTGGCCGGCGCGCTGCTGTACCTCTGCACGGACGCCCGTACCCGCCAGGGCGACCTCCCGGAGTTCCTGGACGCGGTCCTCGCGGGCGGCGTCGACATCGTCCAGTTGCGTGACAAGGGCATCGAGGCGGCCGAGGAGCTGGAGCGCCTCGAGGTGTTCGCCGACGCCTGCGCCCGGCACGGCCGGCTGCTCGCGGTCAACGACCGCGCGGACGTCGCGCACGCGGCCACCGCCGACGTGCTCCATCTCGGACAGGGCGACCTGCCGGTCCCCGCGGCCCGCGCGATCCTCGGCGAGGACGTCCTCATCGGCCGCTCCACGCACACGGCGGCGGAGGCCGAGGCCGCCGCCGTCCAGGACGGGGTCGACTACTTCTGCACCGGCCCGTGCTGGCCCACCCCCACCAAGCCCGGCCGGCCCGCCCCCGGCCTCGACCTGGTCCGGCACACGGCCGCCCTGGGCGCCGACCGCCCGTGGTTCGCCATCGGCGGCATCGACCTCGGGAACCTGGACGAGGTGCTGGCGGCGGGCGCCCGCCGGGTCGTCGTCGTCCGGGCGATCACGGACGCGGACGACCCGGGTGCCGCGGCGGCGGAGTTCGCGAAGCGGCTGCGCGAGGTGTGACGTCCAAGGGGTGGACAACAAGTCGACAATCCGGGCAAATTTCCCACATCCGGTTGGGGGACCGCCCGCCCCTGACTAACCTGCGGGTATGGCCCTAGGAACCGCATCCACCAGGACGGACCGCGCGCGCACCGTGCGCGACATCCTGGCGACCGGCAAGACGACGTACTCGTTCGAGTTCTACGCGCCGAAGACGCCCAAGGGTGAGCGGAGCCTGTGGAACGCGCTGCGCAGGGTCGAGGCCGTCGCCCCCGACTTCGTCTCGGTGACGTACGGCGCCGGCGGCTCCACCCGGGCCACGACGGTCAGGGAGACCCAGCAGATCGTCGTCGACACCACCCTCACGCCGGTCGCGCACCTCACCGCCGTGGACCACTCCATCGCCGAGCTGCGCAACATCATCGGCCAGTACGCCGACGCCGGGATCCGCAACATGCTCGCCGTGCGCGGCGACCCGCCCGGCGACCCCATGGGCGCGTGGGTGCCGCACCCCAAGGGTCTGACGTACGCCGCCGAACTCGTCCAGCTCATCAAGGAGTCGGGCGACTTCTGCGTGGGTGTCGCCGCCTTCCCCGAGATGCACCCGCGCTCCGACGACTGGGACACGGACGTCGCGCACTTCGTCGACAAGTGCCGGGCAGGCGCCGACTACGCCATCACGCAGATGTTCTTCGAGCCCGAGTCCTATCTGCGGCTGCGCGACCGGGTCGCGGCGGCCGGTTGTGTGACTCCGGTCATCCCCGAGGTGCTCCCGGTGACGAGTGTGAAGATGCTGGAGAGCCTGCCCAGGCTCAGCAACGCCCACTTCCCGGCCGCCCTGAAAGAGCGGATCCTCACAGCCAAAGACGATCCGGCCGCTGTACGCTCCATTGGCATCGACTTCGCCACGGAGTTCTGCGCACGGCTGCTGGCCGAGGGAGTGCCCGGACTGCACTTCATCACGCTCAACAGCTCCACGGCGACGCTGGAAATCTACGAGAACCTGGGCCTGCACCATCCGCCGCAGGCCTAGACCGGTCGCATCCAGATACGACACACTGCGTAGCGGCCACTGGGAGAGGGGCGTACATGGGCTGGACGGTCCTCTACATCGCGTTCGGCATCGTCGCGCTGTGGCTGCTCGGCGAGGTGCTGCTGCAGTACAAGGCGCGGCTGCGCTTTCGACTGCTGGCCTTCGTCGGCTTCCTCGGCGTCGTCCTCGGTGTCCTGATCCCGTCGGTCATCGTCATCGCGCTGGGCGCGGCCGCCTTCGCGGTCGGCCAGACGTACGTCACGCTCTCGTTCCGGCGCGGCTTCGCCGAGGGCTGGGCCTTCCGGCGCGGGGACGCGGACCCGGACGATGAGGGCGCGGCCGCCCCCAAGCGCCGCCGCGGCAAGGCCGAGCGCAAGGACCCGTCGCTCGAGGTCTCCGGCCTCGAGGCGGGCGAGGCCGGCTTCGGCTCCGAACCGCAGTACGGCGGCGACGACGTGGCGTTCGGCCAGGACACGAACACCTTCGGCGACAAGAGCGCCTTCGGTGAGGACGACTACGACCGCGACGACGTCTTCACGCCCGCGGCCCGCACCGCCGACCCCTCGGCCGCCGAGACCACGTCCGTGTACGAGCCGCAGCCCCTGCCCGACGACACCGGCTCCTACGGCATATACAGCGACACCGCCTACGCGGCCGCGACCGGCCAGGACCAGTCTCAGGGCCAGCCCCAGGACCAGTACGCGACGGCCGCCCAGGGCGCGGACCAGAACTACGGGTACGACACGTACTCCGGCTACCACCAGCAGCAGTACGGGTACGACGCCAACGGCGAGCAGCAGTACGCCGCCTACTCCGACCCGTACATCGGCACCCAGACCTACGGCGGCGGCTCCTACGACGCCGGTTACGGCCAGCAGCAGTACGGACAACAGGGCTACGGCCAGGAGCAGTACGGCGCCGGCGGCTACGGGGAGACCCCGGCCGGCGGCGTCTGGGTCCCGCAGCAGCGCAGCACGGACGACCCGCTGGGCGGCGAACTCCCGCCCGAGCAGCAGTACCCGTACCAGGGCGACGGGCAGCAGCAGGGGCACGGCCAGGGCAACGGCTACGACGAGCAGTATCGGTTCTGACGGCCGCGTCCTCCCGGGCACCGCCCTCGTCGCAGGCGCCGGGAGCCCCGGACGCTCACTGCGAGCCCCGGAACCGCGGGCCCTCCACGATCAGCCCGGACACCAGCGCGCCCGACATGCCCGCGTGGGGCAGTCCGCCGCCCGGATGGGACCAGCCGCCGACGGTGAACAGACCTTGCACAGCCGTGGAGTTGGCGGGATGCAGCAGCCGCCCCCCGGCTGCGGCCAGCGCCGGCGCCGGGACCGCCCCGCCCGCAGCGCCGGTCTCCCGCGCGATGTCGGCGGGGGTGCGCACCTCGCGCCACAGGACGCGGTCGCGCAGACCGGGGACGGCCCGCTCGGCGACCGCGACCAGCGCGTCCACGTGCTCCTCGCGCGTCTTCGCGCCCGCGGGGACCACCGCACCGAGCGTGACCGCCTCATGGTCGCCGTCCGGGACCAGGGCCGGGTCGTCGGGCCGCAGGACCGTCACCGTCGGCCGCGCGGGCACTGACGGCGTCGCACCGAAGAGGCTCTCCAACTCGCCGTCGCGGTCCACCGTGTGCACCACCGTGCGGTGCGCGGTCCCCTCCGGCCGCGCGCCGCGCAGCGCGAGCAGGACGGTCAGCCGGCTCGGCAGGCCCTGCTGGGGGGCCACCTCGCCGTCCGCGCGGGCGGGCAGACCGCCGACGCTGCCGGGAGCGACCACGAAGTCCGCCTCCCGCACCGCGCCTCCCCCAGAGCCGAAAGCCTGGGCGGTGCCCCCAGCGAGTTCCACACCCACCGCCCGGCCGTCCTTCTCCAGGATCCGGGTGACCTCGGCGCCGAACACGAACTCCACCCGGCGGGCCAGACACCGCTCGTAGACCGCGCGGGCCAGCTCCCGCATCCCCCCGCGCACGTACCAGGTGCCGAAGGCGTGCTCCATGTACGGCAGCACGGCCGCGCTCGCCGGGGTGACCCGCGGGTCCAGGCCGTACGCGAGCGCGTGGCCCTCGAGCAGCGCGGTGAGTCGGGGGTCACGCAGCTCCCAGGCGCCGACCTCGGCGAGGGTGCCCGCCCGGCGGGTGCGCAGCAGGCGCTTGTGCGGGACCGCCGGGTAGGGCTCGCGGGCGGCCAGCACCGACCAGTCGTCCCAGAGGGGCTCCTCCAGAAGCGGTCGGCGGGTGCGGTCCCAGGCCTCGCGGGCCCGGACCAGGAAGTCGCCCCAGCGCTGTCCGGCGGGCGCGCCGAGCGCCTCGTCCAGCGCCGTGACGACCCCCGCGCGCGAGGCGTTCGGCAGCGCCACCTCGGTGCCGTCCGCGAAGACGTGCCGGGCGGACGGATCGACCTGGACCAGCTCGACGCAGGCCTCCAGCGGCTCCTTGCCGGTCTTGACGAAGAGGTCGCGGTAGACGGCGGGCAGGGGCAGCAGACCGGGCCCGGTGTCGAAACCGAACCCGTCCCGCTCGAAGCGGCGCACCGCTCCGCCGTACGTCTGCGTACGCTCGTACACCGTCACCCGGTGGCCCGCGACGGCCAGCCGGGCGGCCGCCGCCAACGCGCCCGTCCCGGCGCCGATCACCGCAATCCCTGCCATGCCCGCGACTTTATCGGCCGCCACCGACAGTCACGCCGTCAGCCCGGTGGCGGTGGCCACGGGAGCCGGGCCAGCCGGCGTTCCTCCCGGCGCTGCGCCCTGCGCCGCAGGAACCGGCGGATCCGTGAGACGAGGAAGAGGAGGACCGTCAGGCCGGCGAGCAGGAGGGCCCCCGCGACGACCGAGGCGGCCACCGGATGGAATATCGCGAACGTCACGATCCCGGCGACCCCGAGATCCTCGGCCAGGCTCACGATCACGTTGCTGAACGGCTCCGGCGAGGAGTTCACCGCCATCCGGGTGCCGGCCTTGACGGCGTGGCTGGCCAGCGCCGTCGAACCGCCCAGGAGGCCGGCCGCCGCGTCGGAGAGCGAACCGCTCTGCCCGGCGAGCACCGCCCCGATCCAGGCCCCCGCCGTCGGCCGGACGACCGTGTGCACGGTGTCCCACGCGGAGTCCACGTACGGGATCTTGTCGGCGACCGCCTCGCACAGGAACAGGAAACCCGCGGCGATGAGCACCTCGGGACGCTGGAGCGTCTCGGGGACGTCGTCGCTCAGGCCGGTCGCGCCGAACACGCCGAGCAGCAGCACCACCGCGTAGGCGTTGATGCCGCTGGCCCAGCCGCTGGTGAACACGAGGGGGAGTACGGACACGGACGCGATCGTAACCAGTCGGCCGCGCGGCGTCCTGAGGTTGAGTGCGCAGAGCTGAGTACGCGTACCTAGTGAGTGAGTTGAGTACGCGCGCGGATGGGGGCGGACCTGCGCGAACGAGACAGTGGTGGCACGGAAAGAGGCGCGGCTCCGGCACCGGCGACACGGGGCGCCGGAACGGAGCGGCCCTCGATCCGCTCCTTCCGCCGGCCGGTTCGGCGGGAGCGAGGCGCGGGGGGCACCCCGGGGGAACGACCGAACGGGGGAACGACGGGGGAGGGAACGGGGGAACGAGGGGAACGGGGGAGCACGAGGAAGCGCCGGTTCGAGGCGGCCCACGGGGGACGTGGCCATCGCGGACCGGCGCTTTCGTGTGCCCACGCGCGTGTCAGCGGCGCGGCGCGGTGCCGCACACGCGCGTGCGGCGCCTACCGGCGACCGCTCACCCGCCCCTGGAGCAGCCGGGACAGCGCCGAGTGGACGTCGTCCAGGGAACGCTCGGGCTGGAAGGCCTGCCAGTCCAGCGCGGCCACCAGCACCATGCCCACCAGGGCGGCCGCCGTCAGCTGGACATCGATCTCCTCGCTGAACTCGCCGTTCTCGACGCCCTCGCGCAGCACCCCCTCGACGACGGCCACCACCTCCTGCCGGACCACCATGAGGGTGGACTGCCAGGCCCGGTTGGTACGCCACAGTTCGGCCACGTAGAGCTGGGTGAAGGACGGGTAGCGGTCGATGAAGACGAGGCCCGCGTGGACCATCGCGTCCAGGGCGTCGACCTTGCTGCCGCCTTCCCGCGCGGTCCGCTCGGCCGCCTCCCGCAGCGAGGCGGCGAGGAGGCCCACGCCGTGCCTGAGCAGCTCCTCGAAGAGAACCGACTTGCTCGCGAAGTTGTAGTAGACCGTGCCCTTCGCGACACCGGCCCGTTCAGCGATCTCGTCCACTGTCGTCGCGGAGAAGCCCTGCTCGGCGATGAGGGTGACGGCCGCCTCGTAGAGCTTCTGCCGGGTGGTCTCGCGGCGGGTGCGGCCGCCCGGGGTGGTGCTGCTTTCCATGGTCCTGATTGTCACAGGAACCTGGCCCGCCGGACGCCGGATGCTCACAGGCTCAGCTCCGGGTGCAGCCGGTCCAGAGTCCACACCTGGCGGCGGCGCGCCGACAGGGCGGTCAGCGCGAGGGCGCCCGCGGTGAAGGCGACGAGCACCACGCACGCGTGCCACACCGGTCCCAGGCCGCCGCCCGTGATGAGCCTCCTGAGCGCCTCGACGACGTAGCTCATCGGCAGGTAGGGGTGGATCGCGTTGAAGAAGCCCGGGCTGGTCTGCACGGGATAGGTGCCGCCCGCCGACGTCAACTGCAACATGAGCAGCGCCAGTACGAGGATCCGGCCCGCTGCCCCGAAGCGCGCGTTGAGCCACTGCACGAGGGCCGCGAAGCACGCCGTCACCAGGAACAGGAAGCCCACCGTGCCGACCGCCCGCGCCATCTCCAGGCCGATGGCCCAGTGCAGCACGGCCATCAGCGCCGTCGTCTGGAGCACTCCGATCGCGACCACCGGCAGCCAGCCCGCCAGCGCGATCCGCCACGCCGGGGCGCCCGCGGCGAGGGCTCGCCGGTTCATCGGCGCGATCAGCATGTACGCCACCATCGCGCCCACCCACAGTGACAGCGGGATGAAGTACGGGGCGAAACCGGTGCCGTAGTTGGGTGCCTTGTGCAGGTCCTGGGAGGCGAGCTGTACCGGGTCGGCCATGACGGCGGTGCGCGCGTCGCGCTGCTGCGCGTCGTAGTCGGGGATCTGCTCGGCGCCGTCGTGCAGGCCGTCGGCGAGCTTTCCGGAGCCGTCGGAGAGCTTGAAGATGCCGCCGTTGAGGTCCTGGGCGCCCGTCTCGAGCTTGGTGACGCCCTCGTCGAGGTCGACCGACCCCGTCTTGGCCGTGCCGAGTCCGGTGTGCAGCTTCTTGGCGCCCTTGGCGACCTTCGCGGCGCCCGTGTTGAGTGCGTTGACCTTGGTCACGGCGTCGTCGAGGTCCTCGGAGAGGTGCGGGGCGCTGTCGGCGAGCGACTGCGCCTGCTTCTGGAGCGCGGCGAGGTTCGTGCGGAGCGTCTTCAGGTCGCCGTCCTGGTCGGCGATCAGCGTGTTGAGGTCGTCGGCGACCTTCGCCACGTCGGCGGCCGCGTCCTTGGCCTTCGCCAGGTCGGCGCACGCCGGGTCGGGCAGTACGGCCGTCTCGCAGCGGGCCTTGTGGACGGCGGCGAGGGTGTCCGAGGCCGTGTGGGCGCCCTCGGCGGCGGTCGGCGCCAGCTTCACCAGGGTCGCGAGGTTGTCCCGGACCACCTTCGCCGAGTCGGCGACCAGCTGGGCGGTGTCGCCGATGGTCTTCTCGTTGTCCTTGACGAAGGGCCCCAGCCCGTCGGCGACCCCGTTGACCTTGTCGGCGAGCGTCTGGGTGCCGTCCGCGACCTTCTGCGAGCCGTCCTCCAGGTCGTCGGCGCCCTTGTCGAGCTTCTTCAGGCCCTTCGCCAGCTTGCCGCTGCCGTCCTTGGCGTCGCTCAGCCCGTCGGCGAGGTCCTTGGAGCCCTTCTCGGCCTTCCCGATGCCGCCGGTGAGGTCGTCGGCCCCGTCGGCGGCCTTCGCGGTCTCTCCGTGGATGTCGGTGAAGGAGACGAAGATCTTGTCGAGGAAGGACCGCGAGGTCTTCGTGGACGCGGCCGTGCGCACCTCGCTGAAGACCGTTCGCGAGATCTGCCCGACGATGTAGTTGTTGGCGTCGTTGGTGCGCACCTGGAGGGCGCTCGTCTCGGGCGAGTCGCCCGCGCTGGAGGCGATCCGCCCGCTGAAGTCGGCCGGCATGGTCAGCGACAGGTAGTACCTGCCGTCCTCCACGCCCGCGCGTGCCTCGGCGGCGCTCACCTCGTGCCAGTCGAAGACCTCGCTGTCGCGCAGGCCCTTGGTGATGTCGTCGCCCGCGCTGATCCTCTTCCCGTCGGCGGTGGCCCCCTTGTCGTCGTTCACGAGCGCCACGGGGATGCGGTCGAGGCGGCCGTACGGGTCCCAGAAGGACCACAGATACAGCGCGCCGTACAGCAGGGGCAGCAGCAGGAGCGCGACGAGGGCGGCCCGGGGGAGCTTGCCCCGGCCGAAGCGCCGCAGCTCAAGCGCGGCCAGTCTCGGCGATCGCATCCGTCTTCTCCTCTTCCTGCTCGGTCCCGCTGGACTCGGTGGACTTGCTGGAGTCCGTGGACTCCGTGTGCTTCGTGGACTCGCTGGACTCCGTGGGCTCGGCCGTCTCCCGGGCGGATCCGACGGCGGGCTCGGCGGGGGCCCCGACGGCGTCCTCCTGGGCCGGGGCCTGGACGGCGCCCTCCTGATCGAGCGGGACGGCCTCCGGGCCCGTGACGACCGTGGAGACCGTGACGGCGCCCTCCGGGGCCTCGCCGCACACCGCGAGGACCGTCGTCCCCGCCTCGGCGAGGGACCTGAGCAGCGCCCAGACCTCCGCCCGCTCGGCGTCCGTCAGCTTCAGGTCGATGTCGTCGACACCGAGCAGCCCGGGGCGTCCGATGAGCGCCAGCGCCACGGACAGCCGCAGCGCTTCGAGGCGCTCCAGATCGCGGACGGCGGTCCGTGACCCCTTGGGCAGGGCCTCCAGCTCGAGCCCGGCGGCGGAGAGCGCGGTGTCGATCCGCAGCCCCACCTCGGCCGCCCGCTCCGCGCGTGGTCGCAGCAACTCCCGTACCGGTCCGCCGAACCGCCGCTCCAGCAGCGCGCGTTCGCGCAGGTGCTCCCCGACGGTCAGGGCCGGGTCGAGGTCGGTCACACCGGCGACGTGCGCGAGTGCGCCGACGCGCCGCACGGCGGCCAACTGCTTCGGCAGCCGCGCCCCGCCCACGGTCGCCGTCCCCTCGGTGGCCTTCATCCGCCCGGTGAGGGCGAGCAGCAGGCTGGTCCGGCCGGAGCCGGACGGCCCTTCGACGGCGATCAGCGAGCCCGGCTCCGCGTCGACGCCGACGCCTCGGAACGCCCATCCGCGAGGGCCTCGGAGCCCGAAGCCGTCGGCGGTGACACCGACTCCGTCCACAGGTCCCCCTGGTTGACGACAATTTGAACTGACTGGTCAGTGCAAAAACTAGCCCGAACCTTCGATCGAAGCAAAAGCCCAGGTCAGAACGGATTGTCAGTGGCATACCCCACGATGGGCACATACGGCAGCCCGTATCAGGGCGTGCCGTCACACAGACGACAGGAGGTTCGTCATGGCCACCTACCACGCAGCCGCCGCAAACCGGCGCCGCGCCACCGGCCCTGCCCCCTCACTGAACGGCCCGGCCGGCGACGTGCACCCCGTGTTGCGCCGCACCACGGCTCCGCCCGCCGCCCTCGACCTGCTCGCCCAGGCCCGCGCCGGGCTGGACGAGACGGCTGTCCTCGAAACCCCCAACGAGCGCTACGCCACGGCTCATTTGGCCGCCCTGCGCACCGCGGCGGCCGTGCTCGCCGCCCGGGGTCGCCCGGATCCCTCCCCGCGCCGCCGGGCCCGCATCCGGAGCGCCTGGGAAGTGCTCCCCGAGATAGCGCCCGAACTCACCGAGTGGAGCGCGCTGTTCGCCTCCGGGGCCGCGCGCCGGGCCCGTGCCGAGGCGGGCATCCAGGGCGCGGCCACCCGCCGGGACGCCGACGACCTGATCCGCGACGTGGCGATGTTCCTGCGCCTCGTCGAACGCATGCTGGTGCTCCAGCCGGTGCTCCCGCAGCCGCGCCAGGAGGGGGCCGACCCGGACGGCTCCGGTGCGGGGCGCGACCTGCCGGACGCGGGCTGACATGCGCCGCCGCCGGGGCGCACCACCGTGACCGGGCAAACGCGCCGGAGGCAATAGGGTGGAAGACGCCTGAAGCCTTCCCTCCGCCCGCCCCGCCCCGCCCGCCCACCGGGCCCGGTCGGATCGGGCCGGGGAGGCAGCCCGTTCGCTCCGCCGCGCAAGAGGCGGTGCCGCGCCGAGGAGTCAACTGCCGTGTCGGACCCGATGCGCCCGCCCGTCTCCCACCACAGCCCGCACTCGACGCCGCCACGCTCCGACCCTCCTCGGCCCCGCGCCGCGCTCCGTACGGCCGTGGTCTGGGAGGTCCTCCAGGAGGCCCTCGAGCGCCGGGTCAAGGCGACCGGACGTGAGTCGCTCGACGTCCTCGACACCGGGGGCGGCAGCGGCAACTTCGCCGTGCCCGTCGCCCTCCTCGGGCACCGGGTCACCGTCGTCGACCCCAGCCCCAACGCGCTGTTCGCCCTGGAGCGCCGCACCGCCGAGGCCGGCGTCGCCGACCGGGTGAAGGGCGTCCAGGGCGATGCCCACGGGCTCTTCGACGTGGTCGAGCGGGGCGGCTACGACGCGGTCCTGTGCCACGGCGTCCTGGAGTACGTCGACGACCCGGCCGAGGGCGTCCGCAACGTGGTGGCCGCACTGCGCTCCGAGGGCGTCCTCAGCCTGCTCGCCGCCGGCCTCGGCGGAGCCGTGCTCGCGCGCGCCCTCGCCGGTCGCTTCACGGAGGCCCGGCAGGCCCTCACCGGCCCGGACGGCCGCTGGGGCGAGGGAGACCCGGTGCCGCGCCGCTTCACGACCGAGCAGCTCACGGCGCTGGTCGAGGGCGCGGGCCTGCGGGTCGGGTCGGTGCACGGCGTGCGGGTCTTCGCCGACCTCGTCCCGGGTGTGCTGGTGGACACCGAGCCCGGCGCCCTGGAAGCCCTGCTGAAGCTCGAGGAGGCCGCCGCCGAACTCGCCGCCTTCCACTCCGTGGCGACCCAGCTTCACGTGCTGGGGGAGACGCGGGGGGCCGACGGGACCTGAGCGCCTCCTGAGGTGCACCGCTGATCAGGGCCTTGGCTGCGCATGGAGTACGCCACAGGCCCCCCGTTCGGCCGCAGTGCGCCGTATGATCGAGGGAGACCGCCCGGCATGACGGGTCGGCTCCTGGGGAATGGAATCCTCAGCGGGCCGGGACGTCCATGACGGGCTCCGGTTGGCCAATTGGCGTAGAGGGGCGGGTTTCACGGGGGCGATTCCCTGCCTATCCTGAAGGGACCCCCCGGGTCGCCCCGGCGACTGCACGATGAGGAGGACTCCGTGCCGCTCTCGGAGCACGAGCAGCGCATGCTCGAGCAGATGGAGCGAGCGCTGTACGCCGAAGATCCCAAGTTCGCGTCGGCGCTCGAGGGAAGCGGGCTGCGTACGTACACCCGGCGTCGGGTCTACCAGGCGGTCGCAGGCTTCCTCGTCGGTATCGCGCTCCTCATGGCCGGCATGGTCGCCAAGCAGGTCTGGCTGAGCGTGGTGGGCTTCCTCGTCATGTTGGGCTGCGCGGTTCTCGCCGTGACCGGCTGGCGCAAGGCGCCCAAGCCGGGCGAGCAACCCGCGGCAGCAGCCGCAGGAGCCCCAGGTACCCCGCACGGCCGTGGTCAGGGCCGGCAGAAGCGCTCCATGATGGACCGGATCGAGCAGCGCTGGCAGCGCCGCCGTGACGAGCAGGGCGGTCACTGAAACCGCGGCAACACCCCCATGCGAAGAAACGTTGAGGGGGCGACCACCCGGCCGGGTGGTGGGCCCCGCAAACGTGTGCCGGCACAGCCCCGCGCGTCCCCCGCCCAGGCCGAACT
>NZ_JBIWMA010000018.1:57281-184910 GCF_044766465.1 Streptomyces sp. NPDC102259
CCCGCCGGGGCGTAAACCCCCCCCCCCCCCCCCCCCCCCGCCCCCGGCGGGGGGGGGCCCCCCCCCCGGGGGGGGGGGCCCCCCCCTCAACGTTGTGCCGTCACAGCCACGCGCTTCCCCGGCCCTGGCAGAACTCCTACGGGCCCCTGCGCAGCCCCACCCCTGCGCAGCCCCACCCCGGCACGGGCCGGGCCCTGCAGTGCTGTGCCCTGCTCGGCTCGTGCTCGGTCACTGCTCGGCCCGTGCTCGGTCTCCGCTCAGGTCTTGCTCGGGCCGAGCTCGGCGCCACCTGGACGCCGGCTCGGCCCCTCTGCTCCGGCTCAGCCGCCCTGCTGTTGGCCCTGCTGCCCGGACGGCCGGCGCACGAGAGTCGCCAGACGGGCCGCCCAGGACGCCTTGAGGGCCGTCCAGCGGTCGTTGAGGTCCCAGACCGCGCGGATGGCCGAACGCGGCGCCACGACGGCGCGCACGCGCGTGGTCCAGCCGACCCCCTCGCGCAGGGCCTCCCGCACCTTGCGCACGTCGTCCACCAGGCCGGCCTCGGCCCTCGGCTCCGGAGCGAACAGCACCTGCTCCACGGCGCCCGCGACCCGGTGCACCGAACGGCCCACCGTCTCGTCCAGCTCCGCGATCCGGACGATCCGCGCGGCGGCCCGCCGCGGGGTCAGCGCGTCGTCCGGCTCGATGCCGTAGTCCCAGGCCGTGTCGGTGAGCTCGCGCCACACCGCCAGCACCTGCCCGACGGCCGCCTCACCGGCTTCCTGCGGCGGCACGTCCAGCAACACCGCGGGAGCGGGGTCGCCCGGCTGCCGGGCGCCGCCGTTCTTGCGTCCGCCCGGGGGTGCCCCGGCGGGCGAGGACGCGGAGTGCTGGGCGGACGCCAGCCGCACCGAGCGCCGTCTCAGCCGCCACAGCATCGGCAGCAGCGGCAGGGCGAGTGCCGCGGTTCCCAGCAGCGTCCATCCGGCGACCTCGTACCAGGGGGTACCGCCGCCGTCCTGCTCCGTCGGGTCCAGCGGCAGCGCGGCGGCGCAGCCCTCGAGCTTCTTGTCCTGGGCCGAGCAGCTGGTGCTCGCCGAGGGCTCGGTCGAAGGCGCCGCGTCCGCCGAGCGGGTGGCCTGCGGCAGGTCCGGCACGGCCTCGCCCGAGCTGTCCGGCAGCGTGTACGTGGGCGTCGTGCCCCGGGTGGGGGTCGGCTCGAAGCGGGTCCAGCCGACGCCCTCGAAGTACAGCTCCGGCCAGGCGTGCGCGTCCTTCAGACCCACCGCCACCGAACCGTCCGCCTGCGGGGAACCCGGCGCGAAGCCCACCGCGACCCGCGCCGGTATGCCCAGCGTGCGGGCCATCGCGGCCATCGCGAACGAGAAGTGGACGCAGAAGCCCTGCTTGTCCTTCAGGAAGCGGGCGATCGCGCCCGGACCGCTGCCGACCTCGACCTCGGTGTCGTACTCGAAGCCGCCCGTCACCGCGAAGTAGTCCTGGAGCGCGACGGCCTTCTCGTAGTCGCTGGTGGCGCCCTTGGTGATCTCCCGGGCCTGTCGTGCCACCACCGCGGGGAGGGAGTCCGGGACCTTGGTGTAGGTGCTCTTCACCGAGCCGGGCGCCTCGGGCGCCGAGGCCAGTTGCTCCGCCGTCGGCTGCACGTCGAGGCTCGTCACCTGGTACGTCTTGCCGCTGGTCTTCTGGCCGTGGTCGCCGACCAGGGTCATGCCGACCGGCTCGTACCGCCAGTTGCCCTTGATCTGCACGCTGCTGGGCGGATACGGCATCGGAAGCCAGTCCTGGCCGTAACCGGCGGCGGCCGCGATCCGGGTCGTGACCTCCGTGCGCTTGACGTCCCGGCCCAGGCCGGTGGGCGAGGGAAACTCGTCCGGCACGGCGACGATGTGACGCTTCGCCGGCTTCCACGTCGTGCCGTCGAAGTCGTCCAGCGACACGATGCGCAGGTACATGTCCGAGAGGTTGCTGGTGGTGGTGCGCAGGGTCAGGACCGTGCGGTCCTCGTCCACGTTCAGGCTGTCGCGCAGTGACACCAGCGGGTTGACCGCGGAGATCGTGCCCCCGCTGCCGTTGCCCGCGCCCACGCCGGTGCCCGCTCCGTCCAGCAGGCCGCCCTGTATCGCCGGCAGCGGCAGGAGCGGCACCACCAGGGCGACGCCCAGCGCGGCCATGCCGATGCGGCGGCCGGTGCGCACCGGCGCCACCGGGCCGGGCTGTCCGCCGGGACCGCGCGGCGCCCCGCCGAAGACCCGGCCCCACTGCGAGAGCCGCTCCCGGCCCTCGGCGAGCAGCAGCATCAGATAGCCGGCCGCGGCGACCAGGAACCACAGCCAGTCCGTCACCCCTTCGGACAGGCCGGCGGCGACCGAGTACAGCGCCAGCAGCGGCAGGCCGGCCGGGGCCGCGTTGCGATAGGTCACCGCGAGGGTGTCCACCGCCAGACCGATGACCAGCACCCCGCCGATCACCATCAGCCGGATGCCGTCGGACAGCGGAGCCGGGATCGCGTACCGGCTCACGTCGTCGGTGCCCGTCTGGAGCAGGTCGCCGAAGTGACGGAAGGCCTCCGGGCCGGGGATCAGGCCGACCAGGGCGTGTTCCCGGGCGAAGAGCAGGGTCAGCAGCGCCAGCGTGACCAGGGCCTGGGCGGCCACGGTCAACGGCCGGGCCAGCGGCACGCGCCGGGTCGCCGCGCCCACCCCGGACTGGATGGTCAGCAGGAACGCCGCCTGGAGGAGCCATGTCGCCGGGGTGACGAGGGGCAGCAGGGCGCACGAGGCCAGCAGCGTCGCCGCCGCCGAGCACAGCGTCAGTCGGGCCCGCCCGCTCATGACCATCCCTCCCCGCCGCTCGTCCCGCTCCCCGTCATCCCGCTCCCCGTCATCACGCCCGCCCGCTCGCGGTCCGCCTGGCGCCACAATTCGTTCAGCGGAGCACCCCGCGGCACGCTCAGGGCCGTCCAGCCCGCCTCGCGCAGCATCCGCAGCCGCTCCTCCCGCCTGTTCATCGGATCGGGCACGCCGTTCGGTTCACCCGTCCAGCTGTCGCCGTCCAGCAGGAAGGCGACCGCGCCTCCGCTGCGCTGGCGCATCTTCGCGGCCACCGCCGCCTGCTCCTCGTCGAGGTCGCCGAGGAAGGCCACCAGCAGTCCCTCGTTGCCGCCGCGCAGCACGTCGTACGCCCGGGACAGACCCGTGCCGTCGGAGTGGTCGACCACCGCGAGGGTGTCCATCATCAGCCCGGCCGCGTCCGCCGACTCCTGGCTCGCGCCGGCGAACCCGTCGGAGCCCTCTCCGGGCACCGAGTTGCCCGTGTCCGTCAGCAGCCGCACCGAGAAGCCCCGCTCCAGCATGTGCACCAGCACTGACGCGGCGCCCGAGACCGCCCATTCGAAGGCGGAATCCGGGCCCGCGCCCTGGTAGGCGAGGCCCCGGGTGTCCAGCAGCACCGTGCAGCGAGAGCGCTGCGGCTGCTCCTCGCGGCGCACCATCAGCTCGCCGTAGCGGGCGGTCAGACGCCAGTGCACCCGGCGCAGGTCGTCGCCGTAGCGGTAGCCGCGCGGGATCACGTCGTCCTCGCCGGCCAGCGCCAGCGAGCGCTGCCGTCCGTCGCCGTACCCCTTGGCCTCGCCGCTCAGGCGGACCGGGGGCAGCGGCTCGACGCGCGGTATCACCGTCAGCGTGTCGTAGGTGGAGAAGGCCCTGGTGAGTTCGCACATGCCGAAGGGATCGCTCAGGCGCAGTTGGAGCGGGCCCAGCGGATAGCGGCCGCGCAGGTCGGAGCGGACCCGGTAGGACACCTCGCGCCGGCCGCCCGCCTCGACCCGGTCCAGGACGAAGCGGGGGCGCGGTCCGAGCACGTACGGCACCCGGTCCTGGAGCATCAGCAGGCCGGTGGGCAGCCGCGAGACGTTGTCCATCCGCAGGTGGACCCGGGCCTCGCTGCCGGCGGGCACCCGCGCGGGAGAGAGCCGACGGCTGCCGGCGACCCGGTAGCGGGTGCGGTAGACGACGGCCGCGCAGATCAGCGGCAGCGCGGCCAGCAGCAGCCCGACCCGCAGCAGGTCGGGCTGTCCGAGCACATAGGCGCAGATGGCGGCCGCGATGCCGGCGGCGAGGAAGGAACGGCCGCGGGTGGTCAGACCGGCCAGGGCCGTGCGTGCGCCGCCCTTCTCGCCCTGCCCCCCGTGGCCCGTGGACGGCCGCCCGGCGCCGCCGGCGGCCATCACAGCCTCCGCGACTGCTGGCCGTACGCCTGTGTGCCATGGCCCAGTCCGTACCCGTGCTGCTGGGGGGTCGCGGGCACCGAGGTGCGCTGGATGATCTCCTCGACGACCTGCTCCGCCGTGCGACGGTTCAGCTGCGCCTGCGCGGTGGGCAGCAGACGGTGGGCCAGGACGGCCACGGCGAGGTTCTGCACGTCGTCCGGGAGCGCGTAGTCCCGGCCGCTGAGGGCGGCGGTCGCCTTGGCCGCGCGCACCAGGTGCAGCGTCGCGCGCGGGGAGGCGCCGAGTCTGAGGTCCGGGTGGCTGCGCGTGGCGGAGACCAGGTCGACCGCGTAGCGACGGACCGAGTCGGCGACGTGGACACCGCGGACGGCGTCGATCAGCTTCACGATCTCGTGGGCGTGCGCGACCGGCTGGAGGTCGTCCAGCGGGCTGACCCCGCCGTGGACGTCGAGCATCTGGAGCTCGGCCTCCGGGCTCGGGTAGCCGATGGAGACACGGGCCATGAAGCGGTCGCGCTGGGCCTCGGGCAGCGGGTAGGTGCCCTCCATCTCGACCGGGTTCTGGGTGGCCACCACCATGAACGGACTGGGCAGCTCGTAGGTCGTCCCGTCGATGGTGACCTGGCGTTCCTCCAGCGACTCCAGGAGCGCCGACTGCGTCTTGGGCGAGGCGCGGTTGATCTCGTCGCCGATCACGATCTGCGAGAAGATCGCGCCCGGCTTGAACTCGAACTCCCGGCGCTGCTGGTCCCAGATGGACACCCCGGTGATGTCCGAGGGCAGCAGGTCGGGTGTGAACTGGATACGGCGCACCGTGCAGTCGATGGACTTCGCCAGCGCCTTGGCGAGCATCGTCTTGCCGACGCCCGGCACGTCCTCGATCAGCAGATGCCCCTCGGCGAGGAGCACGGTCAGCGAAAGCCGTACGACCTCGGGCTTGCCCTCGATCACTCCCTCCACCGAACTGCGGACACGCTCCGCAGTGGCGGTCAGATCTGTGAGGCTCGCTCGCTCGTCATAGGTCGTCACCCGGCCCTCCTCGGCCCAAACTTTCTCCGGGCCGACGCTCTGTGCGGCAAACCGGCCCACCCCGAATCACGGACGCCGTGCCTGAACTGCTCAGCGTGACGTCACACCCGCATTCTTGCTGCCGTTACCGATTCGTGTCACTCGCCTGTGGACAACTGTCCGCGATATGTCGGTGTTATGACTATCTGGGCGTCCGAGGTGCGGAAATCAACAGCGAAACGACAGCGAACGACGGCGTCCGTGAACGGTCGCACAGGGCCGCGGGAGCGACTACGCGGGGTCGACCTCGCGCAGCAGGCCCGTCTTCACGTCGAACACGAAGCCGCGCACGTCGTCGGCGTGCAACAGGAACGGTGAGGTGCGCACCCGCTGCATCGACTGCCGTACGTCCTGGTCGACGTCCCGGAAGGCCTCCACCGCCCAGGCCGGACGCTGGCCGACCTCCATCTCCAGCTCGGTGCGGAAGTCCTCGGTGATCGCCTCGAGGCCGCAGCCGGTGTGGTGGATGAGGACGACACTGCGCGTGCCCAGCTTGCGCTGGCTGATGGTGAGCGAGCGGATCACGTCGTCGGTGACCACACCGCCGGCATTGCGGATGGTGTGGCAGTCGCCGAGTTCGAGGCCGAGCGCCGCGTGCAGGTCGAGGCGGGCGTCCATGCAGGCCACGACCGCGACGTGCAGAACGGGGCGGGCATCCATGCCGGGGTCGGAGAAGGCGGCCGCGTACCGCTCGTTCGCCTCGACGAGGCGGTCCGTGACGGTGTCGTCGGTTATGGCGCCTTCGGGCCGTGCGGGAACCGATGCAGAAGTCGTCATACCCATGACGGTACTGGTCACGTGCCTTGTGGGCCTGCTGTGAGAACGGAAAAAGAGTGTCATCACGTGCTCTTTGTGAGGTAAGCCACAGAGGAGGCGGGCAGGGGGCCTCCCGTCGGGCCGCGCCGCACAGGCCGGTTGATTGACCGCGAGACACCGTGGACTAAAGTGACGCGAAGCGGGAGGCGACGATCTCCCTGCTGGACTGAACCCCGTGAGACCCCGGCCCGGCCGCCGGAGATCTCCCCGCGGCGCCGGCAGGCCTTCCCTTCCTCAGGGGGCGGGGACCCGGCGATGCGTACACCCGCCGGATCTGAGAGGGCCCCTTGAGTCACAGTCGACACGTCCCGGTGATGCTCCAGCGGTGCCTGGACCTGTTGGCCCCCGCCCTGCAGCGGCCGGGCTCGGTGGTGGTCGACTGCACGCTCGGCCTCGGCGGCCACAGCGAGGCCCTGCTGACGCAGTTCCCCGAGGTCCGGCTCGTCGCCCTCGACCGTGACAAGGAGGCGCTGCGCCTGTCCGGTGAGCGCCTCGCCCCGTTCGGCGACCGCGCCACCCTCGTGCACGCCGTCTACGACGAGCTGCCCGACGTACTGGAGCGGCTCGGCATCGCGCGCGTGCAGGGCGTCCTGTTCGACCTCGGCGTCTCCTCCATGCAACTCGACGAGGCCGACCGCGGCTTCGCCTACGCCCAGGACGCCCCGCTCGACATGCGGATGGACCAGACGACCGGCGTCAGCGCCGCCGAGGTCCTCAACACGTACCCGCCCGGTGAACTGGTGCGGATCCTGCGGGCGTACGGCGAGGAGAAGCAGGCCAAGCGGATCGTCTCCGCGGTGGTGCGCGAGCGCGACAAGGAGCCGTTCACCAACAGCGCGCGGCTCGTCGAGCTGATCCGGGCCGCCCTTCCCCAGGCGGTCAAGCGCACCGGCGGCAACCCCGCCAAGCGCACCTTCCAGGCGCTGCGCATCGAGGTCAACGGCGAACTCTCCGTCCTGGAGCGGGCGATCCCGGCGGCGGTGGAGGCGATCGACGTGGGCGGGCGGATCGCCGTCCTGTCGTACCACTCGCTCGAAGACCGGCTCGTGAAGCAGGTGTTCGCGGCCGGCGCCGCCAACACCGCGCCGGCCGGGCTGCCGGTCGTCCCCGAGCGCTATCAGCCCCGGCTCAAGCTGCTCACCCGCGGTGCCGAACTTCCCACCGAGGAAGAGATCGCCGAGAACAAGCGTGCCACCCCGGCGCGCCTGCGCGGGGCCGAGCGAATCAGGGAGTCCATCGAATGACGGGCGTGAGCCGAGGGTTCGGAGTTCCGACCCGGGGGAGGCCGAGTGAGTAGGAAACCCGAACTGAAGGGGAGGGCCGCCCGGCTCGCGCGGCTTTTCCCGGCCGGCCCGCGGCAGGCGGCCCGTACGCCGTTCGTCCTCCTCGTCGTCCTCCTCCTGGGCGGCGGTCTCATCGGACTGCTCGTGCTGAACTCCGCGCTCAGCGAGGGCTCGTTCAAGATGGACGACCTCCAGAAGGACACCAAGAGCCTCACCGACGAGCAGCAGGCGCTCCAGCGGGACATCGACTCCTACTCCGCCCCCGACGCCCTCCAGCGCCGCGCGCGTGAACTCGGCATGGTCCCCGGCGGGGACCCGGTCTTCCTGGACCCCGACGGCACCGTGAAGGGCGTGCCCTCGGCCGCCGCCCAGCAGTCCCTGGAGGACGCTCCGGCCGCCGTACGGCCGCCGGAGGCCATCCCGCTCTCCCGGACGGATCAGGCGTCGTCGTCCACCGTGACGCCCACGCCGAGCACCCTTTCCGAGCCGACCGAGCCCCCGGCCCCGAGCGCCGCCCCGACCGAAGCCATCCCCGAGACCCCCGGCAGGTGACGGAAGTGTCCGACAGGGAACCGCCGCGCCGGCGCGTGCCCGGCCCCGCCCGGCCCTCCCGCCCCGTGTCCGCCCAGCGGCGCCCGGGCCCCGGCGCCCGTCCCGCCCGCCGCCCGACCGCGCCCCCTCCACGCCAGGCGGCCGCGCGTGTCATCCGCCTCGGCAACCCCCGCCCCCGCCTGCGGATGGTCGGCCTCGCGCTGGCCCTGGTGCTGATCGCCTTCGTCGTCCGGCTCCTCCAGGTGCAGGCCGTCGACGCGAGCGCCTACACCGCCAAGGCCGAGCAGAACCGGTACGTCGGCCAGGTGCTGGCCGCCGAGCGCGGCGAGATCACCGACCGCACCGGCGTGGCCTTCGCGACCAGCGTGGACGCCTACGACATCACGGCCGACCCCACGATGTTCACGCGCGGGCAGCTGAAGGTCGACGACGCCCCCGAGCAGGCGGCCGCCCTCCTCGCGCCGATCCTGGGCCAGGAGCAGTCCGCGCTCGTCAGGAAGCTGCGGCCGAAGGACGCGGGCCTGCGCTACGTCAAGCTGGCCGGCCGGCAGACCCCGCAGGTCTGGAAGCAGATCAAGGACCTGAGGTCCGCCCTGTCCACCAAGGCGGAGACGGACAGCGCCACCGTCAACGTCCTCGCCGGCGTGTTCTCCGTGCCCAGCAGCAAGCGGGTGTACCCGAACGGGAACCTCGCCGCCGGGATACTGGGCTGGGTCAACGCCGACGGCAAGGGCGGCGGCGGTGTCGAGCAGCAGCTGAACTCGACCCTGACCGGCGAGGACGGCAAGATCCGCTACGCCCAGTCCGGCGGCCGCCAGGTGCCCACCGTGGGCTCCACGGAGACCCCCGCGGTGCCCGGTTCCGACGTCGAGCTGACGATCGACCGGGACATCCAGTGGGCCGCGCAGAACGCCATCACCGAGCAGGTGGAGGAGTCCGAGGCGGACCGCGGCTACGTCATCGTCCAGGACAACCGCACCGGCGAGATCCTCGCCATGGCCAACTCGCCCGGCTTCGACCCCAACGACCTCTCGCAGGCCGACTCCGCGGACATGGGCAACGCCTCCGTCCAGGACGCCTACGAACCCGGCTCCACGGCCAAGGTCATGGCGATGGCCGCGGTGCTGGAGGAGAACGCCGCCACACCGCTGACGCATGTCACCGTGCCCAACCGGCTGCACCGCGGCGACCGGCTCTTCCAGGACGACATCGACCACCCCACCTGGTACCTCACGCTCAACGGCGTGCTCGCCAAGTCCAGCAACATCGGCACCATCCTGGCCACCGGCCAGCTCGGCAAGACACAGACCGAGACCAACCAGGTGCTCTATTCGTACCTGCGCAAGTTCGGCATCGGCAGCCAGACCGGCCTCGGCTTCCCGGGCGAGACGAAGGGCATCCTGGCCCAGCCCGGCAAGTGGTCGACCTCGCAGCAGTACACGATCCCCTTCGGGCAGGGCATGTCCCTCAACGCGCTCCAGGCGGCCTCGGTGTACTCGACGATCGCCAACGGCGGGGTCCGCGTCGAGCCCACCCTGGTGCGTGGCACCAAGGGCCCGGACGGACGCTTCAGTCCCGCCGAGGCGCCCGCGAAGACCCGCGTCGTCAGCCAGAAGACGGCGAAGACCCTCGCCCAGATGCTGGAGTCGGTCGTGGACGACCAGGAGGGCACGGGCGCCAAGGCGCGTATCCCCGGGTACCGCGTCGCGGGCAAGACCGGTACCGCCAACCGGGTGGATCCGGCCACCGGTACCTACAAGGGATACACCTCGTCGTTCGCCGGGTTCGCGCCCGCCGACAACCCCCGGGTCACCGTGTACTGCGCCATCCAGAACGCCACCAAGGGCAGCTACTTCGGCGGCCAGATCTGCGGTCCCGTCTTCAAGCAGGTCATGGAGTTCGCCCTGAAGACCCTCCAGATCCCACCGACCGGCGCCAAGGCCGCGAACCTCCCGGTCACCTTCACCCCCTGACCGTCCCGCACCGCCCGCCTCCGACCCCCGTCCCGTCACTGTTCAGCGCCGAACAAGCCAGGAACCAGCCCGTGACCATGATCACTCCCGAGCCCGGGAACCCCGCACCGCCCGCTTCCCCGTCCGCGGCCCCGCCCTCGCTTCGCCCGCAGGCGGGTGCGCCCGGTACGCTCACCGCCG
Source organism: Streptomyces sp. NPDC102259 (assembly GCF_044766465.1). Lineage (NCBI taxonomy): Bacteria > Bacillati > Actinomycetota > Actinomycetes > Kitasatosporales > Streptomycetaceae > Streptomyces > Streptomyces sp. NPDC102259. The sequence continues at coordinate 67,381 of NZ_JBIWMA010000018.1, forward strand.
TGCCACACGCTGATCAGTTCCAAACCACCCAGAAGGGCGCTTCCGTGACATATCCGGGACCGCCGCGACCGGCCCAGGTCTCCGCCACACCCCTCGCGGAGCTCGCCGATCAACTGGGTGCCGAGCAGCCGGAGAGCACCGCCGCCGAGGTCACGGGCATCACCCACGACTCGCGCGCGGTCCGTCCCGGCGACCTGTACGCCGCCCTGCCGGGCGCCCGCCTGCACGGCGCCGACTTCGTCACCCAGGCCGCGGGCCTGGGCGCGGTCGCCGTCCTGACCGACCCCACGGGCGCGGAACGCGCCGCCGCGACCGGCCTGCCGGTCCTGGCGGTCGACGACCCGCGCGGACGGATGGGCGAACTGGCGGCCACGATCTACGGCGCTCCGGGCCGCGACCTGCTCCAGATCGGCATCACCGGAACCTCCGGCAAGACCACCACCGCGTATCTCATCGAGGGCGGCCTCAAGCCGGTCAGGTCCACCGGACTGATCGGCACCGTCGAGATGCGCATCGGCGACGAGCGGATCAAGTCCGAGCGCACCACCCCCGAAGCCACCGACCTCCAGGCGCTGTTCGCGGTCATGCGCGAGCGCGGTGTCGAGGCGGTCGCCATGGAGGTTTCCAGCCACGCCCTGGTCCTCGGCCGGGTCGACGGCTGCGTCTTCGACATCGCCGTCTTCAACAACCTCAGCCCGGAGCACATGGAGTTCCACTCCGGCATGGAGGACTACTTCCAGGCCAAGGCGCAGCTGTTCACACGGAAACGCAGCAAACTCGGTGTGGTCAACTTCGACGACGAGTACGGCCGCCGGCTGATCCGGGAGGCGGAGGTCCCGGTCGTCAGCTTCTCCGCCGAGGGGCACCCGGACGCCGACTGGCGCGCGGTCGACGTCGAGATCGGTCCGATGGACTCGACGTTCACCGTCGTGGGCCCGGACGGAGTGCGGGTCGCCGCCAGGGCGCCGCTGCCGGGTTCCTTCAACGTCGCGAACACCCTCGCCGCGATCGTCTCCCTCGCCGCCGCCGGCATCGACCCGCGGACCGCCGCCGACGGTGTCGCCGCGGTGCCGGGCGTGCCGGGCCGGCTGGAGCGCGTGGACGCGGGGCAGGGCTTCCTCGCGGTCGTCGACTACGCCCACAAGACGGACGCCGTCGAGTCGGTCCTGAAGGCGCTGCGCAAGGTCACCAAGGGCCGGCTGCACGTCGTCCTCGGCTGCGGCGGTGACCGGGACCGCACCAAGCGCGTCCCGATGGGCGCCGCCGTGGCCCGGCTCGCCGACACCGCCGCACTGACCTCCGACAACCCCCGCTCCGAGGACCCCCTCGCGATCCTCGCGACGATGCTCCAGGGCGCTGCGTCGGTGCCCGCGCACGAGCGCGGTGACGTCCTGTTGTTCGAGGACCGGGCCGCCGCGATCGCCGCGGTCGTCGCCCGCGCGCACGCCGGGGACACCGTGCTGGTCGCGGGCAAGGGCCACGAGCAGGGCCAGGACATCGCCGGGGTGGTCCGTCCGTTCGACGACCGCCAGGTGCTTCGCGAAGCTATCCAGCAGACCCAGGGATGAACTTGTGATCGCCCTCTCCCTCGCCGAGATCGCAGCAGTCGTCGGCGGGCAGACGTACGACATACCGGATCCGTCCGCGGAAGTCACCGGACCGGTCGTCCGGGACTCCCGGGAAGTGGTGCCCGGAAGCCTCTTCGTCGCCTTCGTCGGCGAACGCGCGGACGGCCACGACTACGCGGCCGCGGTCGTCGAGGCCGGTGCGGCGGCCGTACTGGCCTCGCGCCCCGTCGGCGTCCCCGCGATCGTCGTGGACGACGTCCAGACGGCGCTGGGCGCCCTCGCCCGGCACGTCGTACAGAAGCTCGGCGCGACCCTCGTCGCGCTCACCGGCTCGGCCGGCAAGACCAGCACCAAGGACCTCATCGCGCAGGTCCTGCGGCGCAAGGCGCCCACCGTCTTCACACCGGGCTCGCTCAACAACGAGATCGGGCTGCCCCTGACCGCCCTGTCCGCGACCGAGGAGACGAAGTTCCTCGTGCTCGAGATGGGCGCCCGCGGGATCGGCCACATCCGCTACCTCGCCGGACTGACGCCCCCGAAGATCGGCCTCGTCCTCAACGTCGGCACCGCGCACATCGGCGAGTTCGGCGGCCGCGAACAGATCGCACAGGCAAAGGGCGAGCTCGTCGAGAGTCTGCCGCCGGCCGGTGCGGGCGGGGTCGCGATCCTCAACGCCGACGACCCGCTGGTGCGGGCCATGGCCTCCCGTACGAAGGCGAAGACGGTCTTTTTCGGAGAGTCCGGCGAAGCGGACGTTCGGGCCGAGAACGTGCGACTCACGGACAGCGGACAGCCCGCCTTCAGCCTTCACACACCCTCCGGGTGCAGCGACGTGACCATGCGCCTGTACGGTGAGCACCACGTGTCGAACGCGCTCGCAGCGGCCGCCGTCGCCCATGAGCTGGGCATGTCCGCGGAAGAGATCGCCACCGCGCTCTCCGAGGCGGGCTCCCTCTCCCGCTGGCGGATGGAGGTCACCGAGCGCCCGGACGGCGTGACGATCGTCAACGACGCCTACAACGCGAACCCCGAGTCCATGCGAGCCGCTCTGCGCGCGCTCGCGGCCATGGGCAAGGGGAGCCGGACGTGGGCGGTGCTCGGCAAGATGGCCGAGCTCGGGGACGAGGCGCTCGCCGAGCACGACGCGGTCGGACGGCTCGCCGTCCGGCTCAATGTCGGCAAGCTCGTCGCGGTCGGGGGCAGGGAAGCCGCCTGGCTGCAACTGGGCGCATATAACGAGGGTTCGTGGGGTGAGGAGTCGGTGCACGTGTCCGACGCACAGGCGGCGGTCGACCTGTTGCGCAGCGAGTTGCGCCCGGGGGACGTCGTGCTCGTGAAGGCGTCCCGTTCGGTCGGCCTCGAGAGCGTCGCGCAGGCGCTGCTCGCGACCGGCACCGAGGGTGAGGTCGCCGCCCGATGATGAATCAGATCCTGTTCGCGGGTGTGATCGGCCTCTTCCTGACGCTGGGCGGCACGCCGCTGCTGATCAAGCTGCTGGCGCGCAAGGGCTACGGCCAGTACATCCGCGACGACGGCCCGCGCGAGCACGCCAGCAAGCGCGGTACGCCGACCATGGGCGGCATCGCCTTCATCTTCGCGACGGTCGCGGCGTACTTCCTGTCCAAGGTCATCACGGGCAAGCCGCCGACCTACTCCGGTCTGCTGGTGCTGGGCCTGATGTGCGGTATGGGTCTGGTCGGGTTCCTCGACGACTACATCAAGATCGTCAAGCGGCGTTCGCTGGGTCTGCGGGCCAAGGCGAAGATGGCCGGCCAGCTGATCGTCGGCATCTCCTTCGCGGTGCTCTCGCTCCAGTTCTCCGACTCGCGCGGCAACACCCCGGCCTCCACGAAGCTGTCGTTCATCACGGACTTCGGCTGGACGATCGGCCCGGTGCTGTTCGTCGTCTGGGCGCTGTTCATGATCCTCGCGATGTCCAACGGCGTGAACCTGACGGACGGTCTGGACGGCCTCGCCACCGGCGCCTCCGTCCTCGTCTTCGGCGCCTACACGTTCATCGGCGTCTGGCAGTTCCAGGAGTCCTGCGCCAACGGCGAGACCCTGACCAACCCCAGCGCCTGTTACGAGGTACGCGATCCGCTGGACCTCGCGGTCATCGCCTCGGCGCTGATGGGCGCCTGCCTCGGCTTCCTGTGGTGGAACACCTCGCCGGCCAAGATCTTCATGGGCGACACCGGTTCGCTGGCGCTGGGCGGCGTGCTCGCGGGTCTCGCGATCTGCTCCCGCACCGAGCTGCTGATCGCCCTGCTGGGCGGCCTGTTCGTGCTGATCACCATGTCGGTGGTCATCCAGGTCGGCTCCTTCAAGCTCACCGGCAAGCGCGTCTTCCGGATGGCGCCACTCCAGCACCACTTCGAACTCAAGGGCTGGTCCGAAGTCCTGGTCGTGGTCCGTTTCTGGATCATTCAGGGCATCTGTGTGATCGTCGGACTGGGCATCTTCTACGCGGGATGGGCAGCGGACAAGTGACCGACTGGCAGGGGAAGAACGTCACCGTCGCCGGGCTCGGCGTCTCCGGCATCCCGGCGGCCAAGGTGCTGCACGGGCTCGGCGCGAAGGTCACCGTCGTCAACGACGGCGACGACGCACGCGCGCGTGAGCAGGCCGCCGAGCTGGAGGCGCTGGGCGTCACCGTGCGCCTCGGTGACGGGGCGACCCTGCCGCAGGGCACCGAACTCGTCGTCACCGCACCCGGCTGGAAGCCCGACAAGCCGCTGTTCACGGCCGCCCACGCGACCGGGGTACCGGTCTGGGGCGATGTCGAACTCGCCTGGCGGCTCAGGGAACTGGACGGCCGGAAGGCCGCCCCCTGGCTGTGCGTCACCGGCACCAACGGCAAGACGACCACCACCCAGATGCTGGCGTCGATCCTGAAGGCGGCCGGCCTGCGCACGGCGGCCGTCGGCAACATCGGTGTCTCCCTGCTGGACGCCGTCCTCGGTGAGGAGCCGTACGACGTCCTCGCCGTGGAGCTCTCCAGCTACCAGCTGCACTGGGCGCCCTCCCTGCGCGCCCACTCGGCCGCGGTCCTGAACCTCGCCCCCGACCACCTCGACTGGCACGGCTCCATGGAGGCGTACGCCAAGGACAAGGGCCGCGTCTACGAGGGCAATCAGATCGCCTGCGTCTACAACGTCGCCGACAAGGCCACCGAGGACCTGGTGCGGGAGGCGGACGTCGAGGAGGGCTGCCGGGCCGTCGGCTTCACCCTCGGCGCCCCCGCGCCGTCCCAACTCGGCGTCGTGGACGGCATCCTGGTCGACCGCGCCTTCGTCGAGAACCGGCAGCAGAACGCCCAGGAGCTCGCCGAGGTCTCCGACGTCGACCCGCCCGCCCCGCACAACATCGCCAACGCCCTTGCGGCGGCGGCCCTCGCCCGCGCCTTCGGGGTGCCCGCCAAGGCCGTACGGGACGGCCTGCGGGCCTTCACGCCGGACGCCCACCGCATCGCCCACGTGGCGGACGTGGACGGCGTCGCGTACATCGACGACTCCAAGGCGACCAACACGCACGCGGCACAAGCCTCGTTGGCGGCCTACGAGTCGATCGTCTGGATCGCGGGCGGACTGGCGAAGGGCGCCACCTTCGACGAGCTGGTCGCCAAGTCGGCGAAGCGGCTTCGCGCGGCGGTGCTCATCGGCGCCGACCGCGCCCTGATCCGTGAAGCCCTGGCGCGACACGCCCCGGAAGTACCCGTCGTCGACCTCGACCGGACGGACACTGGGGCGATGCTCGCGGCTGTCCAGGAGGCTCGGCGCCTCGCCGTCGAAGGCGACACGGTGCTCCTCGCCCCGGCCTGCGCCTCCATGGACATGTTCGTCAACTACAACCAGCGCGGTGACCTGTTCGCCCAGGCGGTTGGCGAACTCGGAACCTGACCCGGCCGCCTGCCGGGCGACCTTGGGAGGGACGCGTGGGACCGTCACGGCCGACGTACGGCGCGGCAGCCGAGCGCAGCGCTCGCGCCGCGCACCGGGGAGCAGCGGATGCCCGGTAGCCGTACCGGGCGTCCGCCTGTCCAGCGGACCGTCCGCAGACCCGCTGGAGCCTCCCGCCCGCCCCGCGACAACCCCGTACGGCGGCTCCGCACGCGTGCGCAGAAGGCCTGGGACCGGCCGCTGACGGCCTACTACCTGATCTTCGGCGGCAGCCTGCTGATCACCGTCCTGGGCCTCGTGATGGTCTACTCGGCCTCCCAGATCACCGCGCTCCAGATGTCGTTGCCGGGATCGTTCTTCTTCCGCAAACAGTTCCTGGCCGCCTCCATCGGGGCCGCGCTGCTGCTGGTCGCCTCCCGGATGCCGGTGAAACTGCACCGGGGCCTCGCCTACCCCATCCTCGCGGGCGCCGTCTTCATGATGGCGCTGGTGCAGGTGCCGGGGATAGGGATGTCGGTCAACGGCAACCAGAACTGGATCTCGCTCGGCGGCTCCTTCCAGATCCAGCCCAGCGAGTTCGGCAAGCTCGCGCTGGTGCTGTGGGGCGCCGATCTGCTCGCCCGCAAACAGGACAAGAAGCTGCTCGCGCAGTGGAAGCACATGCTGGTGCCGCTGGTGCCGGTCGCGTTCATGCTGCTCGGGCTGATCATGCTCGGCGGCGACATGGGCACGGCGATCATCCTGACGGCGATCCTGTTCGGACTGCTGTGGCTGGCGGGGGCGCCCACCCGGCTCTTCGTCGGGGTGCTGTCGATCGCCGCCACCCTGGGTGTGATCCTCATCAAGACCAGCCCGAACCGGATGGCCCGGCTCCAGTGCATCGGCGCGACCGACCCGGGCCCCGGCGATGCCTGCTGGCAGGCCGTGCACGGGATCTACGCCCTGGCCTCCGGCGGTATCTTCGGCTCGGGACTGGGTGCGAGTGTGGAGAAATGGGGCCAACTCCCCGAAGCTCACACCGACTTCATCTTCGCCGTCACCGGTGAGGAACTGGGCCTCGCGGGGACGCTGTCGGTACTCGCCCTGTTCGCGGCTCTAGGCTATGCGGGTATCCGCGTGGCCGGACGCACGGAGGACCCCTTCGTGAGGTATGCCGCGGGAGGCGTGACCACCTGGATCACCGCTCAGGCGGTGATCAACATCGGTGCGGTGCTCGGCCTGCTGCCGATCGCCGGCGTCCCGCTCCCGCTGTTCTCCTACGGGGGTTCCGCCCTGCTGCCGACCATGTTCGCCATCGGGCTGCTCATCGCTTTCGCACGCGACGAGCCCGGTGCGCGGGCCGCGCTTGCGATGCGGCACCCCCGCTTTGGTAGAAAGCGGGGGGCCAGGGGCTCCACGTTCGACCGGAGCCCCCGGAGATGGAACACGATGCGACGGCGTGCCTCGGCGGCGCGTCCGTCCGGAGAGCGGTGAATTTCGGTGCATGTCGTACTCGCTGGTGGGGGGACCGCCGGCCACATCGAGCCCGCGCTCGCCCTCGCGGACGCCCTGCGCAGGCAGGACCCCACTGTGGGGATCACGGCACTGGGCACGGAGCGCGGCCTGGAGACCACGCTCGTTCCGCAGCGGGGCTACGACCTCGCGCTGATCCCCGCCGTCCCGCTGCCGCGCAAGCCCACCCCTGAACTGATCACCGTCCCGGGCCGGCTGCGCGGCACGATCAAGGCCGCCGAGCAGATCCTGGAGCGCACCAAGGCGGACGCCGTCGTCGGCTTCGGCGGTTACGTGGCGCTGCCCGGCTATCTGGCCGCCAAGCGCCTCGGCGTCCCGATCGTCGTCCACGAGGCGAACGCGCGCCCCGGCCTGGCCAACAAGATCGGCTCGCGCTACGCGGCCCGGGTCGCCGTCTCCACGCCCGACAGCAAGCTGCGGGACGCCCGCTACATCGGCATCCCGCTGCGCCGCTCCATCGCCACCCTGGACCGCGCGGCCATGCGCCCCGAGGCCCGGCACGTGTTCGGGCTCGACCCCAACCTGCCCACCCTGCTGGTCTCCGGCGGTTCACAGGGCGCCCGCCGCCTCAACGAGGTCGTCCAGCAGGTCGCGCCCTGGCTCCAGCAGGCCGGCATCCAGATCCTGCACGCGGTCGGCCCGAAGAACGAACTGCCGCAGGTGCAGCAGATGCCGGGGATGCCCCCCTACATCCCGGTACCGTACGTGGACCGGATGGACCTCGCGTACGCCGCTGCCGACATGATGCTGTGCCGCGCGGGCGCGATGACCGTCGCCGAACTCTCCGCCGTCGGGCTCCCGGCCGCCTACGTCCCGCTGCCCATCGGCAACGGCGAACAGCGGCTGAACGCCCAGCCGGTGGTCAAGGCGGGCGGCGGACTGCTGGTCGACGACGCGGAACTGACCCCCGAGTGGGTCCGGGAGACCGTCCTGCCCGTCCTCGCCGACCCGCACCGTCTGTACGAGATGTCCCGCGCCGCCAGCGAGTTCGGCCGCAGGGACGCCGACGAGCTGCTCGTCGGCATGGTGTACGAGGCGATCGCCGCCTCCCGTGCACGCCGTTAGGCACGTTTGAACGAAAGGGCAGGGAGCGTGGCCGGATCCGCCACCGCCGAGCGCGGTGCACGCCAGCAGGAGTCGTCCGGCCCGCCCCTCGTCCGGTGGTTGGGGCCGCGCCGACTTCGTACGATCATCATTCTCGCGTTGGCCGTCGTGCTCCTCGGCGCGGGCACCGGCTGGGTGCTGTACGGCTCGCAGTGGCTGCGCGTGGAGCGTGTCTCCGTGTCCGGCACGCAGGTGCTGACACCGCAGCAGGTGCGTGCAGCCGCCGCCGTGCCGGTCGGATCGCCGTTGGTCTCGGTCGACATCGACGCGATCGAGGCCCGGCTGCGCACGGAATTCCCCCGGATCCACTCGGTCGACGTGGTGCGTTCGTGGCCCCATGGAATCGGCCTGAAAGTGACAGAGCGCACGCCGGTTCTGCTGGTGCGAAAGGGGACGAACTTCGTGGAGGTGGACGACGAAGGCGTCCGTTTCGCCACGGTTTCCGAAGCTCCGAAAGGCGTCCCGCTACTGGAAATGGCCGTCTCCTCGTCCCGTTCGGCCGCCGCGAGCCTGCGCCGCTTCGGCGAGGCCCGGCTGGTCCGGGAGGCGGTGAAGGCCGCCGGTTCCCTGCCCACCGCCGTCGCGCGGGCCACCCGGGTCGTCAAGGTCCGTTCCTACGACGACATCTCGCTGGAGCTGAGCGGCGGCCGCACGGTCGCGTGGGGAAGTGCCGAGAAGGCGGCCGCGAAGGGTCGTACACTCACCGCTCTCATGAAAGCCGCTCCGGCTGCGCGGCACTTCGACGTCAGCGCTCCCACCGCCCCTGCGTCAGCGGGGAGTTGACGCACATCCGCGCAGGCCAGCACCCTGGTTGGGCAGTGACACGGCTGATCACATAGGGTGAAAAGAAAAACGGGAGGTTCGGCGTGTTCGTTGAACGGGCGCCACTTGTCGACTTAGTGTCCTGTTCAGAAGACTCCAAGGAACGGACACACTGGTAACCCTAAACTTCAGCGTTAGGGTTCGGGTCGGCGAAACGGACCGCCCCATTCGGCATCAGTCGTCGGATCGCATCACCTGCGAGGCGACGACACGTAACTCGAGGCGAGAGGCCTTCGACGTGGCAGCACCGCAGAACTACCTCGCAGTCATCAAAGTCATCGGTGTCGGCGGCGGTGGTGTCAATGCCATCAACCGGATGATCGAGGTCGGTCTCAAGGGCGTCGAGTTCATCGCCATCAACACCGACGCGCAGGCGCTGTTGATGAGCGACGCCGACGTCAAGCTCGACGTCGGCCGTGAACTCACGCGCGGACTCGGCGCCGGCGCCAACCCGGCCGTGGGCCGGAAGGCGGCCGAGGACCACCGCGAGGAGATCGAGGAGGTCCTCAAGGGGGCCGACATGGTCTTCGTGACGGCCGGCGAAGGCGGTGGCACCGGCACCGGCGGCGCGCCCGTCGTGGCCAACATCGCACGCAACCTCGGCGCCCTCACCATCGGCGTGGTCACCCGACCCTTCACCTTCGAGGGCCGGCGCCGCGCCAACCAGGCGGAGGACGGCATCGCCGAACTCCGCGAAGAGGTCGACACCCTCATCGTCATCCCCAACGACCGACTGCTCTCCATCTCGGACCGCCAGGTCTCGGTCCTCGACGCCTTCAAGTCGGCCGACCAGGTCCTGCTCTCCGGTGTCCAGGGCATCACCGACCTCATCACCACCCCCGGTCTGATCAACCTCGACTTCGCCGACGTCAAGTCGGTCATGTCCGAGGCCGGTTCGGCCCTCATGGGCATCGGCTCGGCCCGCGGCGACGACCGCGCGGTGGCCGCCGCCGAGATGGCGATCTCCTCGCCGCTCCTGGAGGCCTCCATCGACGGCGCCCGGGGCGTCCTGCTCTCCATCTCCGGCGGCTCCGACCTCGGCCTGTTCGAGATCAACGAGGCCGCCCAGCTGGTCAGCGAGGCCGCGCACCCCGAGGCCAACATCATCTTCGGCGCGGTCATCGACGACGCCCTCGGTGACGAGGTACGGGTCACGGTCATCGCGGCCGGCTTCGACGGGGGGCAGCCCCCGGCCCGCCGGGAGACCGTCATGGGGTCGACCTCGTCCTCGGCACGCCGCGAGGAGCCCACTCCGGTACGGCAGCCCGAGAGCCGGCCGTCCTTCGGCTCGCTCGGCAGCGTGACCCCCAAGGAGGACCCGCAGCCGGCGCCCGAGCCGGTGGCCGACCTCACGGTCTCGCCGCCGGTGCCGTCGTCGCGGTCCTACTCGGACAGCGCGGCCGAGGAGCTGGACGTGCCGGACTTCCTGAAGTGATAGGACAGCGCGAGAGCGCGAGCGGCGCGCACTTCGCCTTCACCGACCGGTGGGGCGGGGTGAGCGCCGCTCCGTATGAGGAGCTCAATCTCGGCGGAGCGGTCGGCGACGACCCCGACGCCGTACGCGCCAATCGTGAACTGGCCGCCAAGTCGCTGGGCCTGGACCCCGGCCTGGTCGTCTGGATGAACCAGGTGCACGGCAATGACGTCGCCGAGGTCGACGGGCCGTGGACCACTCCGCTCGCCCCGCCGGTCGACGGTCTGGTGACCGCGACCCGTGGACTCGCCCTCGCCGTGCTGACGGCGGACTGCGTGCCCGTACTGCTCGCCGACCCCGTCGCCGGGGTGGTCGCGGCCGCCCACGCCGGGCGGCCCGGCATGGTCAAGGGGATCGTGCCCGCCGCGGTCGACGCGATGAAGTCGCTCGGCGCCGACCCCTCCCGGATCGTCGCCCGCACCGGACCCGCCGTGTGCGGGCGGTGCTACGAAGTGCCGGACGCGATGCGCGCCGAGGTGGCCGCCGTCGAGCCGGCGGCGAGCGCCGAGACGAGCTGGGGCACTCCCGCCGTCGACGTGATCGCCGGGGTGCACGCGCAGCTCGACCGGCTCGGGGTGCGCGACCGGGAACGGTCGCCGGTGTGCACACGGGAGTCGAACGATCACTTCTCGTATCGCCGCGACCGCTCCACGGGGCGACTCGCGGGATATGTCTGGTTGGACTGATGGGGCATGACGGACCGTAAGCGTGAACTCGCCACAAACCTGGCGAAGGTGGAGGAGCGGATCGCCGCCGCATGCGCGGCCGCGGGCCGCGAGCGGGACGAGGTGACCCTGATCGTGGTCACCAAGACCTACCCGGCGAGCGATGTGCGTCTGCTGGCGGAACTCGGTGTGCGCCATGTCGCCGAGAACAAGGACCAGGACGCGGCGCCCAAGGCGGCCGAGTGCGCCGGGCTGCCGCTGCGGTGGCATTTCGTCGGCCAGTTGCAGACCAACAAGGTGCGCTCCGTCGTCGGTTACGCGGACGTCGTGCAGTCCGTCGACCGGGCCAGGCTGGTGACGGCTCTGTCGAAGGAGGCCGTGCGGGCCGGGCGCGAGGTGGGCTGTCTGCTGCAGGTGGCGCTCGACGCGGGGGCGAGCGAGCGGGGTGAGCGGGGCGGGGTGGCTCCGGGCGGTGTCGAGGAGTTGGCCGCTCTGGTCGCCGGGTCGCCGGGGCTGCGGCTTGACGGACTGATGACCGTCGCACCTCTGACCGGGGAGTACGCCGGTCGCCAACGCGAGGCCTTCGGGCGGTTGATGGATTTGTCGACTGACCTGCGCCGGACCCATCCTGCTGCGAACATGGTGTCGGCAGGGATGAGTGCGGACCTCGAGGAGGCCGTGGCGGCCGGAGCGACACATGTACGCGTCGGCACTGCGGTACTCGGAGTCCGCCCCAGGCTCGGGTAACGTCGCCAGGAAGTCGGACCACAGCAGAAAATATGGTCATTACCGCCGAAGGGCGGACACAAGGGCCACGTGGATCGCGGGACTTGGCAGTTGAAAGTCGATCCACCACAGAGCGGAGGACTCAGAGAATGGCCGGCGCGATGCGCAAGATGGCGGTCTACCTCGGCCTCGTGGAGGACGATGGGTACGACGGCCGGGGATTCGACCCCGACGACGACTTCGAACCCGAGCTCGACCCTGAGCCCGAGCGGGACCACCGACGGCATGAGCCGTCCCACCAGTCACATGGTGCACATCAGTCCCAAAGGGATGAAGAGGTGCGAATCGTGCAGCCGCCGGCGCAGCGTGAGCCGGTGGCTCGTTCCGCTTCGCTGGGTGCGGAATCCGGGCGTCCGGCGCGCATCGCGCCCGTGGCATCCATCACACAAGAACGTCAGTCCCTGGAGAAGAACGCACCGGTGATCATGCCCAAGGTCGTGTCGGAACGAGAGCCGTACCGGATCACCACGCTTCACCCCCGGACCTACAACGAGGCCCGTACCATCGGGGAACACTTCCGTGAGGGCACCCCGGTGATCATGAATCTGACTGAGATGGATGACACAGACGCGAAGCGACTTGTCGACTTTGCGGCCGGTTTGGTGTTTGGTCTTCACGGCAGCATCGAGCGGGTGACGCAGAAGGTGTTCCTGTTGTCGCCTGCTAACGTCGATGTCACGGCGGAGGACAAGGCCCGCATCGCAGAGGGCGGGTTCTTCAACCAGAGCTGAGACGCAAGAACCGGAAACGGCAGTACAGAGAAGCACGGAACAGGGGAGAGGGAAGCACCGAACATGAGCGTGGTCCTGGATGTCGTCTACATCGCGCTGATGGTCTTCCTCATCGTGCTCATCTTCCGGTTGGTCATGGACTACGTCTTCCAGTTCGCCCGCTCATGGCAGCCCGGCAAGGCGATGGTGGTCGTTCTGGAGGCCACCTACACTGTCACCGATCCACCGCTCAAGCTTCTGCGGCGGGTAATCCCGCCGTTGCGTCTCGGGGGCGTGGCGCTCGACCTGTCCTTCTTCGTACTGATGATCATCGTCTACATCCTGATCTCGATCGTGAGCCGGCTGTGAGCGATGTGAACTACCGTCTTGCCGATGCCGACGACTACGTTGAGGTGAAGAGATGCCGTTGACCCCCGAGGACGTGCGGAACAAGCAGTTCACGACCGTCCGCCTCCGAGAAGGCTATGACGAGGACGAGGTCGATGCCTTCCTCGATGAGGTCGAAGCCGAACTGACCCGCCTGCTTCGTGAGAACGAGGACCTGCGGGCCAAACTGGCCGCGGCCACGCGCGCTGCCGCCCAGAACCAGCAGAACATGCGCAAGCCGCCCGAACAGGACCAGCAGCAGGGTGGCATGCCCCAACAGGGCGGTATGCCCCAGCAGGGTGGCATGCAGCAAGGCGGTATGCAGCAGGGTGGCATGCAGCAGGGCGGTATGCAGCAGCAGGGCATGCCCCAGCAGGGGATGCCTCCGCAGGGCATGCGAGGCCCGGGCGCCCCGGTGCCCGCCGGCATATCGGGCCCGCCGCAGCAGCAGATGGGTGGCCCCATGGGTGGCCCGCCTCAGCTGCCGAGCGGTGCGCCGCAGCTGCCCGCCGGTCCCGGCGGTGGCCAGGGTGGTCCGCAGGGCCAGGGTCCGATGGGTCAGGGTCCGATGGGTCAGGGCCCCATGGGTCAGGGTCCGATGGGTCAGGGTCCGATGGGCCAGGGCCCCATGGGCCAGGGTCCGATGGGCCAGGGTCCGATGGGTGGCCAGAACCCCATGCAGCAGCAGATGGGTGGCCCGATGGGCGGCCCCATGGGCGGTCCGATGGGCGGCCCCGGTCAGGGCCCCGGTGGCGACAGCGCCGCCCGTGTCCTCTCGCTGGCCCAGCAGACCGCCGACCAGGCGATCGCCGAGGCCCGTTCCGAGGCCAACAAGATCGTGGGTGAGGCGCGTTCGCGTGCCGAGGGTCTCGAGCGGGACGCCCGTGCCAAGGCCGACGCCCTGGAGCGGGACGCGCAGGAGAAGCACCGCGTCGCGATGGGCTCCCTGGAGTCCGCCCGCGCCACGCTGGAGCGCAAGGTCGAGGACCTGCGTGGCTTCGAGCGCGAGTACCGCACGCGTCTGAAGTCCTACCTCGAGTCCCAGCTGCGTCAGCTGGAGACCCAGGCCGACGACTCCCTGGCTCCGCCGCGCACACCGGCCACGGCTTCGCTGCCGCCGTCCCCGGCGCCTTCCATGGCCCCGGCTGGCGCGCCGTCCTACGGCGGCAACCCGGGCATGGGTGCTCCCAACCCGGCCGGCCCGTCCTACGGCGGGCAGCAGCAGATGTCCCCGGCGATGACCCAGCCGATGGCGCCGGTACGGCCGCAGGGCCCCTCCCCGATGGGCCAGGCTCCCTCGCCGATGCGCGGCTTCCTCATCGACGAGGATGACAACTGACGGCCTGTAGTACGCCTTAGGCGTCGGCAGCGTTCAAAGGGCGGGACCCCGGATCGCCATCCGGGGTCCCGCCCTTTTTACGCGTGTTGACGGCGATCACGGGCGCGTCCTCCCTCGTGCGGCCCGCGGTGATCCCGCCGTGATTCCGCCATGATTCCGCCGTGAGCCCGCCCTGGGTCCCTGCGCCGGACATGCGGAGGGCCCGGCCCCCTCAGGGGAGCCGGGCCCTCGCGGTGGCGTCCCTACGCCTTGCGCAGGCGGAACGTCAGCGTCAGGCCGTCGTCCGTGAACGGGGCGCCGTACGTGTCGTCCGCCTCACCCTGGGCGAAGTCCGTGGCGAGGACCTCGTCGGCGATGAGACCGGCGTGGCCGGACAGGGCGTCGGCGGTCGCCGGGTCGGTCGCGGTCCAGCGCAGCGCGATGCGGTCGGCGACGTCGAGGCCGCTGTTCTTGCGGGCCTCCTGGATCAGCCGGATCGCGTCCCGGGCCAGGCCCGCGCGGCGCAGCTCCTCGGTGATCTCCAGATCGAGGGCGACCGTCGCGCCGGAGTCGGAGGCGACCGACCAGCCCTCGCGCGGGGTCTCCGTGATGATGACCTCGTCGGGGGCCAGGGTGACCGTCTCGCCGTCGACCTCCACCGAGGCCGTGCCCTCGCGCAGGGCGAGGGAGAGCGCGGCCGCGTCGGCATTGGCGACGGCCTTGGCCACGTCCTGGACCCGCTTGCCGAACCGCTTGCCCAAGGCGCGGAAGTTGGCCTTGGCGGTCGTGTCGACCAGGCTGCCGCCGACCTCGGAGAGGGACGCCAGCGACTCGACGTTGAGCTCCTCCGTGATCTGCCCGTGCAGCTCGCGGTCGAGGGCGTCGAAGCCGTTCGCGGCGATCAGGGCGCGCTTCAGGGGCTGGCGGGTCTTCACGCCCGACTCCGCGCGCGTGGCGCGGCCCAGCTCCACCAGGCGGCGGACCAGGACCATCTGCTTCGACAGCTCCGGGTCGATCGCGGAGAGGTCGGCCTCCGGCCAGGAGGCCAGGTGGACGGAGTCCGGGGCGCCCGGGGTGACCGGGACGACCAGGTCCTGCCAGACGCGCTCGGTGATGAACGGCGTCAGCGGAGCCATCAGCCTGGTGACCGTCTCGACGACCTCATGCAGGGTGCGCAGCGCGGCCTTGTCGCCCTGCCAGAAGCGGCGACGGGAGCGGCGGACGTACCAGTTGGACAGATCGTCGACGAACGCGGAGAGCAGCTTGCCGGCGCGCTGGGTGTCGTACGCCTCCAGAGCCTGCGTCACCTGGTCGGTGAGCGCGTGGAGTTCGGAGAGCAGCCAGCGGTCCAGGACCGGGCGGTCGGCCGGGGCCGGGTCGGCCCCGCTCGGCGCCCAGCCGGACGTACGGGCGTACAGGGCCTGGAAGGCGACCGTGTTCCAGTACGTCAGGAGCGTCTTGCGGACGACCTCCTGGATGGTGTTGTGGCCCACGCGGCGGGCCGCCCACGGGGAGCCGCCGGCCGCCATGAACCAGCGCACCGCGTCGGCGCCGTGCTGGTCCATCAGCGGGATCGGCTGAAGGATGTTGCCCAGGTGCTTGGACATCTTGCGGCCGTCCTCGGCGAGGATGTGGCCGAGGCAGACGACGTTCTCGTACGACGACTTGTCGAAGACCAGCGTGCCGATGGCCATCAGCGTGTAGAACCAGCCGCGGGTCTGGTCGATGGCCTCGCTGATGAACTGCGCCGGGTAGCGGGACTCGAAGAGGTCCTTGTTCTTGTACGGGTAGCCCCACTGCGCGAACGGCATCGAACCCGAGTCGTACCAGGCGTCGATGACCTCCGGCACGCGCGTGGCCGTCCGCCCGCAGCCCTCCTGGGGGCAGGCGAACGTGATGGCGTCGATGTACGGGCGGTGCGGGTCCAGCTCGGACTGGTCGGCGCCGGTGAGCTCGGTCAGCTCCGCGCGCGAGCCGGCGACGGTGAGGTGATCTTCCTCGCAGCGCCAGATCGGCAGCGGGGTGCCCCAGTAGCGGTTGCGGGAGAGCGCCCAGTCGATGTTGTTGTTCAGCCAGTCGCCGTACCGGCCGTGCTTGACCGTGTCCGGGAACCAGTTGGTCTTCTCGTTCTCCTGGAGGAGGCGGTCCTTGACGGCCGTGGTGCGGATGTACCAGGACGGCTGCGCGTAGTAGAGGAGCGCGGTGTGGCAGCGCCAGCAGTGCGGGTAGCTGTGCTCGTAGGGGATGTGCTTGAAGAGGAGGCCGCGCTGCTGGAGGTCCTCGGTGAGCTTTTCGTCGGCCTTCTTGAAGAAGACGCCGCCGACCATCGGGACGGACTCCTCGAAGGTGCCGTCCGGACGGACCGGGTTGACGACCGGCAGGCCGTAGGAACGGCAGACCTTGAGGTCGTCCTCACCGAAGGCGGGGGACTGGTGGACCAGACCGGTGCCGTCCTCGGTGGTGACGTACTCGGCGTTCACCACGTAGTGGGCGGGTTCCGGGAACTCCACCAGCTCGAACGGACGTTGATAGGTCCAGCGCTCCATTTCGGCGCCGGTGAAGGTCTGGCCGGTGGTCTCCCAGCCCTCGCCGAGCGCCTTGGCGACCAGCGGCTCGGCGACGACGAGCTTCTCCTCGCCGTTGGTCGCCACGACGTAGGGGACCTCGGGGTGCGCGGCCACGGCCGTGTTGGAGACCAGCGTCCAGGGCGTCGTCGTCCAGACCAGGAGGGCGGCTTCGCCGGCGAGCGGACCGGAGGTGAGCGGGAAACGGACATAGACCGACGGGTCGACGACCGTCTCGTAGCCCTGGGCCAGCTCGTGGTCGGACAGACCCGTGCCGCATCGGGGACACCAGGGGGCGACGCGGTGGTCCTGGACCAGCAGGCCCTTGTTGAAGATCTCCTTCAGCGACCACCAGACCGACTCGATGTACTCGGGGTCCATCGTGACGTAGGCGTCGTCGAGGTCGACCCAGTAGCCCATGCGGGTCGTCAGCTCGGAGAACGCGTCGGTGTGGCGGAGCACGGACTCGCGGCACTTGTCGTTGAAGGCGGCGATGCCGTACGCCTCGATGTCCTGCTTGCCGGAGAAGCCGAGCTCCTTCTCGACCGCCAGCTCCACCGGGAGGCCGTGGCAGTCCCAGCCGGCCTTGCGGGCCACGTGGTAGCCGCGCATGGTGCGGAAGCGGGGGAATACGTCCTTGAAGACGCGCGCCTCGATGTGGTGGGCGCCGGGCATGCCGTTGGCGGTGGGCGGGCCCTCGTAGAACACCCACTCGGGGCGGCCCTCGGACTGCTCCAGGCTCTTGGCGAAGATCTTCTGCTCGCGCCAGAAGTCGAGCACCGCGTGCTCGAGGGCGGGCAGGTCGACCTGGGCGGGCACCTGACGGTACTGCGGCTGCGTGTTCAACGAGCTTCCTCCGGCGGACATACTGCCTTCCGTCGGAGGGACGAGAGCCGACTTGCCTGTCTACGCCGTGTGCGGCGCGCTCCCGCGGTACCACCCTCCTTGGCCCTCCGGTGCGCTCTACGCGCCGGTGAGCCCCCTCATTGGGGTCGCGATGCCGGTTCTACTGGCCTCCGCCTGTCGGCTGCGGCTTTCCTCCGGCGGCTCCGGGGTGATCTTCACGTCGCGCTCACCCCCGGGCTTCCACCGTCCCCGGGTCGCTCTTGGCTGCGTACGCCGCTACTCGTCCCCATCCACGCTTTTCGCTCCGCCCAGTGTACGGCTCCCCGACGACGGCGGCCGACGGGTTTTCGGGGGCGCGGGGCCTGGCGTACGACCAGGTCCGGAATGGCCCGAATGGTGGCTTTGTGTGAGGGTATGGGCGTTCGGATTCCGAGATGCCCGACTCGGCGGATTACCCGGCGGGGAGCTGGGCACAACGGATGCAGGCCCGCCGCGCGGCATGCGCGAGGCGGGCGAATCGGGCGGTGCGCCCCGTTGCCGCGGGCTCCAAGTCGATTTATCGTCCCAGCACGATTCGCGTGCAAGATCACAATATGTGAAGGGGCCGCGGCCATGGTGGCGAAGAAGACCGCCGTACAGCAGTCGGCGTCCGGCAGCTCCAGGAGTGCCTCCCGGGCTTCCGGGCCCTCCGCTGCCCCCGGTGGCGCGGCCGATGACGCCAGGGCCGTGAAGACGGTGCGGGCCGTTGTGGCCGGGGTGACGAAGAAGGCGGCGGCCACGAAGGCGGCGGCCACGAAGGCGGCGGCCACGAAGGCGGCGGCCACGAAGGCGGCGGCCACGAAGGCGGCGGCCACCAAGGCGGCGGCCACCAAGGCGGCGGCCACCAACGCCGCGGCCCGAAGACCTGTGGAGGAGGAAGCGGCGGAGGAGCCGGTCGAGCGGGACGGGCCGGCCGGGAAGGCGCCCGTCGCGAAGAAGAGCGCGGCGAAGAAGGCCGCCAAGAAGGCGGTCGCGAAGAAGGCGGTCGCGAAGAAGGCGGTCGCGAAGAAGGCCGCAGCCAAGAAGGCGACCGTGGCGGAGGCGACGACCGGGAAGAAGGCGACCGTGGCGGAGGCGATGACCGGGAAGAACGCGGCCTTGGCGGAGGCGGCGACCGGGAAGAACGCGAGCGGGGCGGAGGCGGGGACCGGGAAGAAGGCGGCCGGGAAGAAGGCGGTTGCCACGAAGGCGGCTGCCAGGAAGGTCACCGCCAAGAAGGCGGCGGGTGAGAAGATCGCCGGCGCCGAAGGCGTGACCGGGACGAGTGCGGGCAGGAAGAGCACGGCCAAGAAGGTGGGCGCGGCCTCGGCCGCGGAGCAGACGGGAGCCACGACTGTGGTTGCGAAGAAGACTCCGGGTACGGCCACGGCGGCGAAGACCGCCGTTCCCAAGGCGCGCCTCGCGGCGGTGGAGCCCGGCGAGCTCGCGGTGCGCCCCGGCGAGGAGCCGTGGACGCCGGGGGAGGTCGAGGGGGCCCGCGCGGAGCTCGAGTCCGAGCAGGGGCGGCTGCGAGCGGAGCTCGCCGCGTCCGAGGCGGCCCTCACGGGGCTGATGCGGGACTCGGGGGACGGCGCCGGGGACGACCAGGCGGACACCGGGACGAAGAACATCACGCGGGAGCACGAACTGGCGCTGGCCGCCAACGCGCGCGAGATGCTGATCCAGACCGAGCACGCCCTGGAGCGGCTGGACGCGGGCACGTACGGCCTGTGCGAGAACTGCGGCCAGGCCATCGGCAAGGCCCGGATGCAGGCCTTCCCGAGGGCCACGCTGTGCGTCGAGTGCAAGCAGAAGCAGGAGCGCCGGTACTGATCACCTGGCTGCCGGGGGGTGTGCCGTACCCTCGTCCTCAGTCAGGTACCTAGGTTGAGGGACTCACGTGGCAGAGGCGGAGCGCGTCATCGGTACGCCGGACACCCCAGAGGCGGGATCCGAGCCGGAGCAGTCGTCCGGCCCGGACGGGCAGGAGAGCACCGGGGCGAGGCCCAGGGGCAAGCGCCGGATCGCCGTGCTCTTCACCGTCGCCACGTTCGCGTACGTGATCGACCTCGTGAGCAAGATGATCGTGGTCGCCAAGCTGGAGCATCACGCGCCGATCGAGATCATCGGCGACTGGCTGAAGTTCGAGGCCATCCGCAACGCGGGCGCGGCCTTCGGCTTCGGCGAGGCCTTCACCATCATCTTCACGGTGATCGCGACGGCCGTGATCGTGGTGATCGCCCGGCTCGCCCGCAAGCTCTACAGCCTGCCCTGGGCCATCGCCCTGGGGCTGCTGCTGGGCGGCGCGCTGGGTAACCTCACCGACCGGATCTTCCGTGCGCCGGGCGTCTTCGAGGGCGCGGTCGTGGACTTCATCGCCCCGAAGCACTTCGCGGTCTTCAACCTCGCCGACTCGGCGATCGTCTGCGGCGGCATCCTGATCGTGCTGCTGTCCTTCAAGGGGCTGGACCCGGACGGGACCGTCCACAAGGACTGATCGCCCGGCGGTTGTCCACAGGGCCGTACGGCGGTACCGGAGCCGTCCTGCATACTCGACGGGTGAGCACGATTCCCGAGACCCGTACCCTGCCCGTGCCGGACGGCCTGGAGGGCGAGCGCGTAGACGCCGCCATCTCCCGCATGTTCGGCTTCTCCCGTACGAAGGCCGCCGAGCTGGCCGCGGCGGGGAAGGTCACGGTCGACGGCTCGGTGGTCGGCAAATCCGAGCGGGTGATCGGCGGCGCCTGGCTGGAGGTCGAGATGCCGCCGGCGCCGGCGCCCGTGCAGGTCGTCGCCGAGCCGGTCGAGGGCATGGAGATCGTGCACGACGACGACGACATCGTCGTGATCGTCAAGCCGGTCGGCGTGGCCGCGCACCCGTCGCCCGGCTGGAGCGGACCGACCGTCATCGGCGGGCTTGCCGCCGCCGGGTACCGCATCTCCACCTCCGGTGCCGCCGAGCGCCAGGGCATCGTGCACCGCCTCGACGTCGGCACCTCGGGACTGATGGTGGTCGCCAAGTCGGAGCGGGCGTACACGTCGCTGAAGCGCCAGTTCAAGGAGCGCACGGTCGACAAGCGCTACCACACGCTCGTCCAGGGCCACCCCGACCCGACCAGCGGCACGATCGACGCGCCCATCGGCCGGCACCCGCACCACGACTACAAGTGGGCGGTCACGGCCGAGGGCAAGCCGTCCGTCACGCACTACGACCTGATCGAGGCGTTCCGCGCGGCCTCGCTGCTGGACGTGAAGCTGGAGACGGGCCGTACGCACCAGATCCGCGTCCACATGGCCGCCCACCGCCACCCCTGCGTCGGAGACCTGACGTACGGCGCCGACCCCACGCTCTCCAAGCGGCTGGGCCTGACCCGGCAGTGGCTGCACGCCGTGCGGCTGGGCTTCGAGCACCCCGGGGACGGGCAGTGGGCCGAGTTCGCCAGCGACTACCCCGAGGACCTGGCCAAGGCCCTGGAGCAGGTCCGCGAGGAGACCTACGGATGAGCGGCGCCCACGGGTACGCGGTGCGGGTCGCCGAGGACCCCGCGGACCGGGAGGCGTGCTTCGCGGTCCGCAAGGAGGTCTTCGTCGGCGAGCAGGGCGTTCCCGAGGACCTGGAGTACGACGCGCACGATCCCGGCGCCGTCCATGTGCTGGCGGTCCGGGAGGACGGGCTGCCGCTCGGCACCGGGCGGCTGCTGTACGGCGAGGCGGCCGCCGCCAGGACCGGCGGCGACCCGTCGGTGGGCTCGCTGGGGCGGCTCGCCGTGACCCGTGAGGCGCGCGGTCTGGGCGTCGGCGTCGCGCTGGTGCGGGCCATCGAGGAGGCGGCCCGCGCGCTGGGGCTCGCGGCCGTGGACCTGCACGCACAGACCCAGGCGCTGGGATTCTACGAACGGTTGGGGTACACGGCGTACGGGCCGGAGGACCTGGAGGCGGGGATTCCGCACCGGTCCATGCGGCGTTCGCTGTAGCGGACGGGAGGCGTGCGACGCTGGGGGTCCGGATGTTCTTGATCGTCTAGACCCGGAGCGCTGACCGTGGACCAGTTGGCCCTGTTGTTCGTCCTGTTGCTCGGGGCCGTGGTGAGCGTTCCGGTCGGGGACCGGTTCGGGTTGCCGGCTCCGGTGCTCATGACCCTGCTCGGGATCGTCCTCGCGGTGCTCGACTTCGTGCCCAACGTGGAGATCCCGCCGGACCTGATCCTGCCCCTCCTGCTGCCGCCCCTCCTCTACGCGGCGGTACGGCGGACCTCTTGGCGGCAGTTCGCGGCGAACGTGCGGCCCATCTTCCTGCTGGCCGTGGCCCTGGTGTTCGTCACCACGGTGTGCGTGGCGGCCGTGGCCCACACGATCGTGCCGGGGCTGCCGATCGCCGCGGCCGTCGCGCTGGGCGCGCTGGTCGCACCGCCCGACCCGGTGGCCGCGACCGCCGTGGCCGGACAGCTCGGACTGCCCCGCCGACTGGTGTCCATCCTGGAGGGCGAGGGGCTGTTCAACGACGTGACGGCCATCGTGCTCTACCACGTCGCGATCGCCGCGGCCGTGAGCGGGTCGTTCTCGCCCTGGCAGGCCGGTCTCGACCTGGTGCTCTCCGCGGTGGTGGCGTTGGCGGTGGGCGTGGCGCTCGGCTGGGGTGCGAACAGGCTGCTGGACGTCCTCGGGGACACGACGTTGCAGATCGGGCTGACGCTCTTGGTGCCGTACGCCTCGTACGTGCTGGCGGAGGAGTTCCACGGCTCCGGGGTGCTGGCCGTCCTGACCACCGCCCTGTTCCTCGCCGAGTACGCCACCGACCCCGACGACGTGCTGACCCGGCTGGCCGGCCACACCTTCTGGGACATCATCGACACCCTCGTCACGGGCGTCGCGTTCGGACTGATCGGCCTGGAGCTGCACAACGCGATCCGGACGGCGTCCGGGCGGTGGGGGGAGATGCTGGGCTGGGCGGCGGTGATCGTGGCCGTGGTCGTCGTCGTACGGCTGCTGTGGCTGCTCCCGGCGACCTGGCTGACGCAACGGCTGCACGCCAGACAGGACCACCTCGAGGACATTCCGACGAACTGGCGCGAGACCCTCGTCATGTGGTGGTCCGGGATGCGCGGGGTGGCCTCGGTCGCGCTGGCGCTGGCCGTGCCGTTGAGGACCGACGACGGCGGCGCCTTCCCCGACCGGGACGAGATCATCTTCATCGCGTTCGGCGTGATCATGGCGACACTGGTCCTTCAGGGACTGACCCTGCCGTGGCTGGTGAAGCGCCTCGGCGTGCAGTCGGACACCGACCGCGAGAAGGAGTTCGAGAAGGAGCTCGCGGTACGGGCGGCGAAGGCGGCGAAGCGGCGGCTGCGGGAGATCGAGGCCGAGGAGAACCTGCCGGAGGAGCTGTCCGAGCAGATGCTGCGGCGGGCCTTCGACATCGGGTTGCGGATCAGCCCGGACGTCGGCGAGGACGAACGGCGGGAGGGGCACGATCAGCGGGTGCGGAGGCTGAAGCGGGTACGGCGGATCCAGGGGGAGATGCTGAGCGCGGCCCGGCACGAGGTGGTCGCGGCGCGCAGCGAACCCGGCTCCGATCCGGAGATCGTGGACCGGGTGCTGCGGCATCTGGACGTGCGCAGCCTCAAGTGAGGCGGCCGGACCCGCCTTCCGCGGCTGCCCCGTTCATGGCAGTCGCGTAAATCGCCACGACCCCTGTCGGCACTCCTCGTTACGCTCGCACCATGGCACGCAATGTGGTGATCAGCGGAGGCGGAACAGGAATCGGGCTCGCGGCGGCGCAGGTCTTCGCCGCGGACGGGGACCAGGTGCTGCTGCTCGGGCGGCGGGCGGAGGTGCTGGAGAAGGCCGGGGTGGCCGGAGCCCTCACCTACGCCGCAGACCTGAGCGAGCCGGAGCAGGTGCGCGGGGTCGCCCGGTTCGTGGAGGCGGAGTTCGGGACCGTGGACGTGCTGATCCACAGCGCCGGGGGCGCCGGGCATCTGGAGCCGCCGGGCGACAGCGCCGATCCGCTGGACCGGGTCGCACACCACTGGACCGTCAACTTCCGCAGCAACACCCTCAGCGCCGCCCTGCTCACCGAGGCCCTGAAGGAACGGCTCGCCTCGCCGGGCGGCCGGGTGCTGTTCGTCAGCTCGATCGCCGCCTACCGGGGGTCCGGCAGCGGGGCCTACGGCGGCGCCAAGGCCGCGCTGCACCCGTACGCCCGGGATCTCGCCCGGGAGCTGGGGCCCCGGGGCGTCACCGCGAACGTCGTCGCCCCGGGCTACGTCGAGGACACCGGGTTCTTCGGGGACGCCATCGAGCCGGCGCGGCGTGAGCGGCTCATCGGTGAGACCTTCACCGGGCGCGCCGGGACGCCCGGGGACATCGCCGCCACCCTGCACTGGCTGGCCTCCCCGGGCGCCGGTCACGTCACTTCGCAGGTCGTCCAGGTCAACGGCGGTGCGGAGCGCGGGAACTGACGGTCAGCGGCCCGTCCGCGGCGGTTCGTGGACGCGACGGGCCGCGCCGTCGAGGGAGGAGGACTGGCCCGGCAGGCGGCCCGGGGCCAGCGCGGCATCGGCCGTGTTGACCCTCGGGAGCGCGTACGGGTGCTCCTTCGACAGCCAGCGGATCATCTCCTCGCGGACCCTGACCCGCACCGTCCAGATGTCGTCGGCGTCCTTCGCCGTGACCAGGGCCCGCACCTGCATGGTGTTGGGCGTGGTGTCGGTGACGTCGAGCCCGCAGGCGCGGCCGTCCCAGGCCGGGCACTCGCGCAGGATGTCGCGCAGCTTCTCGCGCATCGCCTCCACCGGCGCCGCGTGGTCGACGTGCCAGTAGACGATGCCGGTCATCTCCGGGGTGCCGCGCGACCAGTTCTCGAAGGGCTTCGAGGTGAAGTACGACACCGGCATCGTGATCCGGCGCTCGTCCCAGGTCCGCACGGTCAGGAAGGTCAGGGTGATCTCCTCGACCGTGCCCCACTCGCCGTCCACCACGACCGTGTCGCCGATGCGCACCATGTCGCCGAACGCGATCTGGAGGCCGGCGAACATGTTGCTCAGCGTCGACTGGGCGGCCACACCGGCGACGATGCCGAGGATCCCGGCCGAGGCCAGCAGGGAGGCGCCCGCCGCACGCATGGCGGGGAACGTCAGCAGCATCGAGGCCGCCGCGACGACCCCGACGACGGCCGACACCACCCGCATGATCAGCGACACCTGGGTCCGCACCCGCCGGACCCGGGCCGCATCGCGGTGCATGCGCGCGTAGCGCGAGTACGACGTCTCGACGATCGCCGCCGCGATCCTGATCACCAGCCAGGCCGCCGAGCCGATCAGCACCAGGGTGAGGAACTGGCCGATGCCGGTCCGATGGTCCTCCAGCATCTGGGCGGCGTCGTACGACCCTCTCAGCATCGCCGCGCACAGCACGAGCTGATAGGGGATGCGGCCACGGCGCAGCAGACCCCACATCGGGGTCTCGGGGTGCCGTCGGTCGGCCTTGCAGAGCAGGCGGTCGGTGGCCCAGCCGATGAGGACTGTCAGCACGACCGAGCCGCCGACCACGATCACGGGGCGGAGCAGGTTCTCCATGCCTTCGAACGTAACCGGGTCGGAGGGGTCCTGAACATGCGGTTCCTGTGAGGAGGCGCACGCACGGCGTTGTCAGTGCAGGCTGGCACCATGGGCACATGAACATCATGCTCTTTCACTCGACCTATGGTCTGCGGCCCGCGGTGCGTGCCGCGGCGGACCGGCTGCGCGCCGCCGGGCACGAGGTGTGGACGCCGGACCTCTTCGAGGGACGCACGTTCGACACGGTCGAGGAAGGCATGGCCCACAACGAGGAGATCGGCAAGGACGAGCTGCTGAAGAGAGCCGTTCTGGCCGCCGCGCCCTACTCGGAGCGCGGGCTGGTGTACGCCGGGTTCTCGCTCGGCGCCTCGATCGCGCAGACCCTCGCCCTCGGCGACGCCAGGGCGCGTGGCCTGCTCCTCCTGCACGGCACCTCGGACCTCGCGCCGAACGTCTCGGTGGACGACCTCCCGGTGCAGCTGCATGTCGCGGAGCCGGACCAGTTCGAGACCGACGACTGGCTGAGCGCCTGGTATCTCCAGATGGGCAGAGCGGGCGCCGACGTGGAGGTCTACCGGTACGCGGGAGCCGGGCACCTGTACACCGACCCCGACCTGCCCGACTACGACGAGGAGGCCGCCGAGGCCACCTGGCGGGTGGCCCTCGGCTTCCTCGAGACGCTCTAGGAGGGCGCCGACCCGGATCTAGGGCCTCTCTTTCGGATCTTGCCGTCGATCGTGGGGTCTGGCACGCCCATCTGCGGCGTTGTCGTCGCTCGCCAACTCCCCCACGCTCGACTGCGCTCGCGCGGGGGGACCCCCATCGCGTTGACTCCCTCCTCCGCCTTGCAGCTGCACGCACCAGACCCCACTCGGGTCGCGAACATGGCACCGCCGCTCGAAGCCGACCTGATCCGAAAGACAGGCCCTAGACCGGGTCGTAGGTCCGCTCCACCTTCTGCGTGCCGCTGCGTGTGCGGTACGAGCGGGACCAGGCGGAGGTCGCCGTGGTGCTGGTGCGGTCGGACAGCACGTAGTAGTCCATCTGCGCGCGCTCGGCGGTGATGTCCAGGACGCCGTAGCCGTGCCGGTCGGTGTCGACGAAGTGGACGTGCCGGTTCGCGGCCCGGATGATCGGCGAGGCGATCGCGGTGAGCGTGCCCTCCGGGACCTTCACGATGTCGTCGAGGTTGTCCGAGGTCACCGAGGTGACCACGAACTCCGTGGCGGCCGAGGCCGACAGCGGGTACGTCCCGGCGTCCACCGGCACGTCGTTGGCCCACGCCATGTGGATGTCACCGGTCAGGAAGACGGTGTTGCGGATGGCGTTGGAGCGCAGATGGGCCAGGAGCTCACGGCGGTCGTCGGTGTAGCCGTCCCACTGGTCGGTGTTGAGGGCGATGCCCTCCTGGGGCAGGCCGAGCAGCTTGGCGAGCGGCTTGAACAGGTCCGCGGAGAGCGAGCCGATCGCGAACGGCGAGATCATCACCGAGTTGCCGACCAGCCGCCAGGTGGTGTCGGAGGACGTCAGCCCGGCCTTCAGCCAGTCGAGCTGGGCGCGGCCGGTGAGCGTGCGGTCCGGGTCGTCGACGGTGCCGTTGCCGACGGCGGCCTGCTGCGAGCGGAAGGACCGCAGGTCCAGCAGGGACAGATCGGCGAGCTTGCCGAAGCGCAGCCGGCGGTAGGTGGTGCCCGCGATGGCCGGACGGACCGGCATCCACTCGAAGTAGGCCTGCTTGGCGGCCGCCTGGCGAGCCGACCAGGCGCCCTCGGCGCCCTCGGTGTGGTTCTCGGCGCCGCCCGACCAGGTGTCGTTGGCGAACTCGTGGTCGTCCCAGATCGCGACGACCGGCGCCTTCGCGTGCAGGGCCTGGAGGTCCGGGTCGGTCTTGTACTTGCCGTGCCGGGTGCGGTAGTCGGCGAGGGTGAGGATCTCGTGCGTGGGCGCCGTCTGCCGTACGACGGTCCCGCGCGTGCCGTATTCGCCGGTGCCGTACTCGTAGATGTAGTCGCCGAGGTGCAGCCAGGCGTCCAGGTCGCCACGGGCGGCGAGGTGACGGTACGAGGAGAAGTAGCCGGCCTCCCAGTTGGCGCAGGAGACCACGCCGAAACGCAGGCCCGGCACGGCGGCGTCCGCCGCCGGCGCGGTGCGGGTGCGCGCCACCGGGGAGTCGGCGCCGCCGGCCGAGAAGCGGAACCAGTAGTCGGTGGCGGGCGCGAGACCGCGGATGTCGGCCTTGACGGTGTGGTCGGTCGCGGCGGAGGCGGTGACGGAGCCCTTGGCGACCACGTTCGTCAGTGCCTTGTCCGTGGCGACGACCCAGCTCACGTCGGTGGCCGGACCGAGTCCGGAGCCGGGTATCGCCTCGGCGGTGGGCGTCACACGGGTCCACAGCAGGACGCCGTCGGGCAGCGGGTCGCCGGAGGCGAGGCCGTGCAGGAAGACGGGGGCCTCGGCGGCACGGGCCGGCAGCGCGGCGGCGAGCGGGCCGGCCAGCACCGCGGTGGCGGCCACGGCCTTGAGCGCCGTACGGCGGCGCGGCGACAGTGAGTTGGGGCGCTCTGACGGGGTGTCGGCGCTCTCGGAGGATCTGTATCGACTGGTCACGGGCGATCAGATTACTGACCGGTACGACAAAAGAGCGGGCGAACTCCCAAAAGTTCGCCCGCTCTTCCTCGGAGTGTCGGATCAGAAGCCGGTCAGCCCTTGAGCGCCGCGTCGATCGCCGTGGTGAAGTCGGCGACCGTCATCGGGGCGTTCTGCCCGTCGGAGCCGGTCAGCGTCTTGCCGTCCATCTTCAGCGTCGGGGTGCCCGAGACGCCGCTCTTGTCGAACGTCTTGGACATCTCCAGCGCCCACCGGTCGTAGGTGCCGTTCTTCACCGCGGCCTGGAACTTGGCGTTGCCCTTCAGGGCCGAGACCGTGTCCGCCACCTTGATCAGGTAGGAGTCGTCCTTGAACTTGTCGTCGGTCTCCTCGGGGTGGTACTTCGCCGAGTACAGCGCCGTCTTGTACTCCAGGAACGCCTCGGAGCTGACGTTGAGCGCGGCGCCCAGGGCGCTGAGCGCGTTCTTGGAGCCCTCGCCGGTCAGGCTGCGGTCGAGGAAGGTCGCGCCGACGTACTGGAGCTTGAACTTGCCGGCGTCGAAGTCGCTCTTCACCGTCGCGCCGACGGTCTGCTCGAACGAGGCGCAGATCGGGCAGCGCGGGTCCTCGTACATCACGAGCGTCTTCTTGGCGCTCGCCTTGCCCATGACGACCGTCGTGCCGTTCTTGCCGCTGGTGTTGGCCGGCGCGACCAGCTTGGCCTTCGCCGCGTCCTCCCAGTAGCCGGGCTTGTTCGCCTGGACGACGGCGTAACCTATGCCGCCCGCCGCGGCGAGCACGGCGACGACCGAGCAGGCGACGATGATCTGCCGCCTGACCTTGGACCGCTTGGCCTCGCGCTCACGCTCGATGCGCAGCCGCTCCCGGGCCGCCGTCTTCGCCTGCGCGCTGTTCCGCTTGCTCATGGTGTTCTCCAAAGGGGACGCGCACTCGTCGTACGCGGAAGTTCGTGTGGGGACTGAAAGACCGAGGTGGTGCTCGGGTGACCGGGCCTGCGCAGACGTCGAGGGTCTGTTCAGACCGCGGCGAGCGAGCACGGCGGTCCACGCCGTCCCAGGGAGTGCACGAGAATCCGCTCACGGACGGTGGTCGAGCGGCGGGTGGGCCGCGGCAGGCGGCGGGCCACCGGGGCGCGTCGTACGGTCCCGGCGGCGACGGCCAGCAGCAGCGGCCGGAAGGTGGTCGCGCCCGCCGCCCGCAGCAGCTGGGCCAGCGCCCGCTCGCCCCGGCGCAGCCAGGCGGCCGCGATCAGGCCGACACACAGGTGCGCGCCGAGCAGCAGCCACGCGGCGGCAGGGTCGGGGTGGGCGAGGAGCCCGCCCAGCTGGTCGGTGTCGGTACCGGTGACCTGGGCCAGCGGGGTGCCGACGGGTGTGCCGTCGCCGCACAGCACATCCCAGCCGACCGAGGCCAGCGGGCCGGCGACCGGGCCGCCCGCACGGCCGTAGCAGACGTGCTGGCCGGTGGTGAAGACGGTGTCGGCCGCCAGTTCCAGCGGGATCAGCAGGGCGGCGATCCGCCCGAAGCCGCGCTCGCGGCCGGCGAGGACGTACGCCAGGGCGAACACGGCGGCCGCGACGGCGGCCACCGTGTTGAGCGGCAGCGGGGCCCGGGACAGCAGCACGTGCGACGCGGTGCTGAGTGTCACGACGCATGCCGTGAACAGCGCCGCGCGTACGGCTCTGAGGCGGGTCCCGGATATGTCCATAGCGGAGGAGAGTGTGTCACGTGCTCCTGTAGGAGACCCCTAAAGGGTCCCTGTGAGGAGGCGACCGTTAGAGACCTGGAATCCGGCCGTTGCGGAACAGGTCGACGAAGATCTGGTGGTCGGCACGCGCGCGGGCGCCGTACATGTGCGCGAAGTCGACCATGAGGGGCGCGAAGCCGTCCTCGTCGGCCGCGATCGCCGCGTCGATGGCCCGCTCGGTGGAGAAGGGCACCAGGGACTCGCCGGAGGTGTCGTCCGCCGCCGCGTGCATCGTGGCCGTGGCCCGGCCCAGGTCGGCGACGACGCCCGCGATCTCCTCCGGGTCGTCGATGTCGCCCCAGTCCAGGTCGACCGCGTACGGCGAGACCTCGGCGACCAGCTGGCCGGCGCCGCCGAGCTCGGTCCAGCCCAGCCACGGGTCGGCGTGCTGCTGGAGGGCGCGCTGGGAGATCACCGTGCGGTGGCCCTCGTGCTGGAAGTAGTCGCGGATCGCCGGGTCCGTGATGTGCCGGGAGACGGCCGGCGTCTGGGCCTGCTTGATGTAGATCACGACGTCGTTCTCCAGGGCGTCGCTGTGGCCCTCGAGGAGGATGTTGTACGACGGCAGACCGGCCGAGCCGATGCCGATGCCCCGGCGGCCGACGACGTCCTTCACGCGGTAGGAGTCGGGGCGGGTCAGGGAGGTCTCCGGCAGCGTCTCCAGATAGCCGTCGAAGGCCGCGAGCACCTTGTAGCGGGTGGCCGCGTCCAGCTCGATGGCGCCGCCGCCCGCCGCGAAGCGGCGCTCGAAGTCACGGATCTCCGTCATCGAGTCCAGCAGCCCGAAGCGGGTCAGCGACCGGGCGTCGCGCAGCGCGTCGAGCAGCGGGCCCTGCGCGGTGTCCAGGGTGAAGGGCGGCACCTCGTCGCTCTTGGCGCCGGTGGCCAGCGCGTGGATCCGCTCCCGGTACGCGCCCGCGTACACCTCCACCAGCTCGCTGATCTGCTCGTCGCCGAGCGCCTTCGCGTACCCGATGAGGGCGATGGAGGCGGAGAAGCGCTTCAGGTCCCAGGTGAAGGGGCCGACGTACGCCTCGTCGAAGTCGTTGACGTTGAAGATCAGCCGGCCTGTCGCGTCCATGTACGTGCCGAAGTTCTCCGCGTGCAGGTCGCCGTGGATCCACACGCGCGAGGTGCGCTCGTCCAGGAACGGGCCGCCCCGCTTCTCGGCGTCGACATCGTGGTAGAAGAGGCCCGCCGTGCCCCGGTAGAACGCGAACGCCGAGGCCGCCATCTTCCGGAACTTCACTCGGAACGCGGCCGGGTCGGCGGCCAGGAGCTCGCCGAACGCGGTGTCGAAGACGGCGAGGATCTCCTCGCCGCGGTGCTCGTCGTTGAGCTGCGGGACCGACATCGCTGGGTGCCTCCTGGTGCATGCATGTACGACAGCGTTTCTGTCGTCTTCAACGGGCCGGGTCACGCGAAAGTGCCCGCGACCCTCGCTGTGAAGGTACGCGGGGATGCGGCTCGGGTGTCAGTGTCGAGGCATAGACTTCGACGCTGTCCCCCGGACCGTCCCCAACCCGTGGGACACCTGTCGACGCTCGTTTCCCTTGGAGGCCGCAGCCGTGTCAAAGCCGCCGTTCACGCACCTGCACGTCCACACCCAGTACTCGCTGCTGGACGGTGCCGCGCGGCTGAAGGACATGTTCGACGCGTGCAACGAGATGGGCATGACCCATATCGCCATGTCCGACCACGGCAACCTGCACGGGGCGTACGACTTCTTCCACACCGCGAAGAAGGCCGGAGTCACCCCGATCATCGGGATCGAGGCGTATGTCGCCCCCGAGTCGCGGCGCAACAAGCGCAAGATCCAGTGGGGCCAGCCGCACCAGAAGCGCGACGACGTCTCCGGTTCCGGTGGCTACACCCACAAGACGATCTGGGCGGCCAACGCGACGGGCCTGCACAACCTCTTCCGGCTCTCCTCGGACGCGTACGCCGAGGGCTGGCTCCAGAAGTGGCCCCGGATGGACAAGGAGACGATCTCCCAGTGGTCCGAGGGGCTGATCGCCTCCACCGGCTGCCCCTCCGGCGAGCTCCAGACCCGACTGCGCCTCGGCCAGTTCGACGAGGCGCTGAAGGCGGCCTCCGAGTACCAGGACATCTTCGGCAAGGACCGGTACTTCCTGGAGCTGATGGACCACGGCATCGAGATCGAGAGCCGGGTCCGCGCCGGCCTCCTGGAGATCGGCAAGAAGCTCGGCATCCCGCCGCTGGTCACCAACGACTCGCACTACACGTACGCGCACGAGGCGACCGCGCACGACGCGCTGCTGTGCATCCAGACCGGCAAGAACCTCTCCGACCCGGACCGCTTCCGCTTCGACGGCACCGGCTACTACCTGAAGTCCACGGACGAGATGTACGCCATCGACTCCTCGGACGCCTGGCAGGAGGGCTGTGCCAACACCCTCCTGGTGGCCGAGCAGATCGACACCACCGGCATGTTCGAGGCGAAGAACCTCATGCCGAAGTTCGACATCCCCGACGGCTTCACCGAGATCACCTGGTTCAAGGAGGAGGTCCGGCGGGGCATGGACCGCCGCTTCCCGGGCGGCGTCCCCGACGACCGGCAGAAGCAGGTCGAGTACGAGATGGACGTCATCATCCAGATGGGGTTCCCGGGCTACTTCCTCGTCGTGGCCGACTTCATCATGTGGGCCAAGAACCAGGGCATCGCGGTCGGCCCCGGCCGAGGCTCCGCGGCCGGCTCGATCGTCGCCTACGCGATGGGCATCACCGACCTCGACCCCATCCCGCACGGCCTGATCTTCGAGCGGTTCCTCAACCCCGAGCGCGTCTCCATGCCCGACGTCGACATCGACTTCGACGAGCGCAGGCGCGTCGAGGTGATCCGGTACGTGACGGAGAAGTACGGCGCCGACAAGGTCGCCATGATCGGCACCTACGGCAAGATCAAGGCGAAGAACGCCATCAAGGACTCCGCGCGGGTGCTGGGCTACCCGTACGCGATGGGCGACCGGCTCACCAAGGCCATGCCCGCCGACGTCCTGGGCAAGGGCATCGACCTCAACGGCATCACCGACCCCTCGCACCCGCGGTACAGCGAGGCGGGCGAGATCCGCGCGATGTACGAGAACGAGCCGGACGTCAAGAAGGTCATCGACACGGCCAAGGGCGTCGAGGGCCTGGTCCGGCAGATGGGCGTGCACGCGGCCGGCGTGATCATGTCCAGCGAGCCGATCGTCGACCACGCCCCCATCTGGGTGCGGCACACGGACGGCGTGACCATCACGCAGTGGGACTACCCGCAGTGCGAGTCGCTCGGCCTGCTGAAGATGGACTTCCTCGGCCTGCGCAACCTGACGATCATGGACGACGCCGTCAAGATGGTGAAGTCCAACAAGGGCATCGACCTCGACCTGCTGGCCCTGCCGCTCGACGATCCCAAGACCTTCGAACTGCTCCAGCGCGGTGAGACGCTCGGCGTCTTCCAGTTCGACGGCGGCCCCATGCGCTCGCTGCTGCGCCTGATGAAGCCCGACAACTTCGAAGACATCTCCGCCGTCTCCGCGCTCTACCGTCCGGGCCCGATGGGCATGGACTCGCACACCAACTACGCGCTCCGCAAGAACAAGCTCCAGGAGATCACCCCGATCCACAAGGAGCTGGAGGAGCCCCTCCAGGAGGTCCTGGCCGTCACCTACGGCCTGATCGTCTACCAGGAGCAGGTGCAGAAGGCCGCCCAGATCATCGCCGGGTACTCGCTCGGCGAGGCCGACATCCTGCGCCGCGTGATGGGTAAGAAGAAGCCCGACGAGCTGGCGAAGAACTTCACCATCTTCCAGGCCGGCGCCAAGAAGAACGGCTACAGCGACGAGGCGATCAAGGCCCTGTGGGACGTGCTGGTCCCCTTCGCCGGCTACGCCTTCAACAAGGCGCACTCCGCCGCGTACGGCCTGGTCTCGTACTGGACCGCCTACCTGAAGGCGAACCACCCCGCCGAGTACATGGCCGGACTGCTCACGTCGGTCAAGGACGACAAGGACAAGTCGGCCGTCTATCTCAACGAGTGCCGGCGCATGGGCATCAAGGTGCTCCCGCCGAACGTCAACGAGTCGGTGCACAACTTCGCCGCGCAGGGCGACGACGTGATCCTCTTCGGCCTCGAAGCGGTGCGCAACGTCGGCACCAACGTGGTGGAGTCGATCATCAGGAGCCGCAAGGCCAAGGGCAAGTACGGCTCCTTCCCCGACTACCTCGACAAGGTCGAGGCGGTCGCGTGCAACAAGCGCACCACGGAGTCGCTGATCAAGGCGGGCGCGTTCGACACCCTGGGGCACACCCGCAAGGGCCTCACCGCGCACTTCGAGCCGATGATCGACAACGTGGTCGCGGTCAAGCGCAAGGAGGCCGAGGGCCAGTTCGACCTCTTCGGCGGCATGGGCGAGGAGGAGACGAGCGAGCCCGGCTTCGGACTCGACGTCGAGTTCACGACCGACGAGTGGGAGAAGACGTATCTGCTCGCCCAGGAGCGGGAGATGCTCGGTCTGTACGTCTCCGACCACCCGCTCTTCGGCCTGGAGCACGTGCTGTCCGACAAGGCCGACGCGGGCATCGCCCAGCTCACCGGAGGCGAGCACGCGGACGGCGCGGTCGTCACCATCGGCGGCATCATCTCCGGTCTCCAGCGGAAGATGACCAAGCAGGGCAACGCCTGGGCGATCGCCACCGTCGAGGACCTCGCGGGCTCCATCGAGTGCATGTTCTTCCCGGCGACCTACCAGCTCGTCTCGACCCAACTCGTCGAGGACGCCGTCGTCTTCGTCAAGGGCCGCCTCGACAAGCGGGAGGACGTGCCGCGGCTCGTCGCCATGGAGCTCCAGGTCCCCGACCTGTCGAACGCGGGCACCAACGCCCCCGTGATCCTCACCATCCCGGCCACCCGGGTCACCCCGCCGATGATCAACCGCCTCGGGGAGATCCTCACCCACCACCGGGGTGACAGCGAGGTCCGGATCAGGCTCCAGGGCCCGACCAAGACGACCGTGCTGCGGCTGGACCGGCACCGGGTCAAGCCCGATCCCGCGCTGTTCGGCGATCTGAAGGTGCTGCTCGGCCCGTCCTGCCTGGCCGGCTGAGGCGCGGACGCGAGACGAACGTACGAGGGGCGCATCCGGTACCGGATGCGCCCCTCGGTGCGTCCGAGCCGCAACGGCCCGTCGCCTGGATGTCAGTTGTGGCCGAATCGCTTCTGCCGGCCCTTGCGGGCGACATCGGCGGGCGTCACCTGAGCGATGCGCTGCTCGGCCTGCGACTCCATCGAGGATTGCTGGGCCGCCTGCTGGCCGCGCTCGGACTGCGGCTGTTTACGTTCCTGCTTCTTGTTCTTGGCCATGGTGATCTGCCTCCTGGGAGGATCTGAGGGCCATCGACGGGACCAGACTCACATAGGCTGACTTACAACGCATTTCGGATAATTACCGTCTGTAACAGGGGTTGTCGGAGCGCAAGCCCCCGAAACGCCACGCCGAAGATCGAGTTCCGGCCGTTAACCTCCGCGTGGTCGGGCAGACTCGAAGAAAGCCCGAAGCAAACCTCCCGGAAAGAGGGTGAGTCGTGTGGACCGTTGCATCGTCCTGGTGGACGCCGGGTATCTGCTGGGGGCCGCCGCCAGCCTCCTCGCCGGAGAGCCCTCGCGATCGAGGATCACCGTCGACCACTCCGCCCTCGTCCAGGGCCTGCGCGAACAGGCCGAGTCCGAGACCGAGCGGCCGCTGCTGCGCATCTACTGGTTCGACGGCGCTCCGGACCGCGTTCCCCAGCCCGAACACCGCAGACTGCGCGTGATGCCTCGGGTGACCGTCCGGCTGGGCGCGCTGACCCGCAGCGACGGCCGCTGGGCGCAGAAGGGCGTCGACGCCGCCATGCACGCCGAGCTGACCGAGCTGGCCCGCAACCGCGCCTGCTCCGACGTCGTCCTCGTCACCGGCGACGGCGATCTGCTGCCCGGCATGATGGCCGCCAAGGAGCACGGCGTCGCCGTCCACCTGTGGGCCGTCCAGGCCGCCGACGGCGACTACAACCAGTCCGAGGACCTGGTCGCCGAGGCCGACGAACGGCGCGTCCTGGACCGCACCTGGATCACCAAGGCCGTGCGCGCGAAGGAGCTCGGCGGGAGCTGCGCGCCGCCGCCCGTGCCCCGGCCCGAGATCGCCGCGATCCTCTCCGCGCCGCTGCCCGACTCCGGCCTCGCCCGCGCCGCCGAGCGGACCCCCGAGGAGACCGAGCACCCCTCCGGCGTCGGCCCCTCCGAGAACGGCGCCGAGGAGCGCGTTCCCGCCCCGAAGGGCGGCGTGCCGACCCCCAAGGACCTGGCCGCCCTGCGCGCACCCGGCGCCCAGGCCGTCCAGCACCCGACCACCGCGACCCTGCGCTGGTCCTCCGACAAGGGCTGGGTCGACCGCCCCGGGATCGCCGCCGAGCCCTCCGAGGTCGCCGCGATGCCGACGCTCGCGCAGCTCACCACGGCCGAGCAGCGGTGGGCCGACCGCGAGGAGGACATCACCACCGTCGGCGGCGACCCGTACGAGGTGGGACAGGTCTTCGCGCGCCGCTGGATGGGCCGCCTCGGCGAGCAGGGCCAGCTCCAGAAGCTGTCGGGCATGTACCCGCGGATCCCGCACCGCATCGACGGCGAGCTGCTGAGATACGCGGCCCGCTTCGGACTGCTCGCCCACAAGGACGACCAGATCGACGAACACGACCGGTACGCCATCCGGGCGGGATTCTGGCGCGAGATCGACGTTCGGACGGCCGCCGAGCACGCTCCGGCCGCTGACTGAACCGACCGCCCGGGACGCCCCGACGGCGAACGGCGGTCCGCGACCCCGTAGTCTCGTTCCTTGTGAGTACGCGCGCGGCACCGCCCATTCGGCACAGGGACGAGGTCGTGTGTGCCGTGCGCGGGCTGACCAAGACCTATCGGGCCGTCCGCGGCCGGCGCGGCACTCCCGCGACACCCGAGGTCCGGGCCACCGACGACGTACGCCTGGACATCCGGCGCGGTGAGATCTTCGGGCTGCTCGGCCCGAACGGCGCCGGGAAGACCACCCTCGTACGGCAGATGACCGGGCTGATGCGGCCCGACACGGGCAGCGTGGAGATCCTCGGGCACGACATCGTGCGCCACCCCGAGCGGGCCGCGCGGATCCTCGCCTACCTCGGGCAGGAGTCCACCGCCCTCGACGAACTCACCGTCTCGCTGGCCGCCGAGACCACCGGACGGCTGCGCGGCCTCGACGTGCGCGCGGCGCGCCGGGAGCGGGACGCCGTCCTCGACGAGCTGGGTCTCACGCCGATCGCCGGACGGCCGCTGCGCAAGCTGTCCGGCGGACAGCGGCGGCTGGCCTGCTTCGCATCCGTGCTGGTGGGGGAGCGGCCCCTGCTCGTGCTGGACGAACCGACCACCGGAATGGACCCGGTGGCACGGCGCGCCGTGTGGGCCTCCGTGGACCGGCGGCGGGCCGAGCGCGGGACGACCGTGCTGCTCGTCACCCACAACGTCATCGAGGCGGAGACCGTCCTCGACCGGGTCGCCGTCCTCGACCAGGGCCGGGTCATCGCCTGCGACACCCCCACGGGGCTCAAGGAACAGGTCGCCGACGAGGTGCGGGTCGAACTCGTGTGGCGGGAGCGGGCGCCGCTGGACGTGCCCGAGGTCGCCGCGCTGCGCGAGCGGGCCATGGAATCCGGCCGCCGCTGGACGCTGCGGCTGGCGCCCGACGAGGCCCGCGCGGTCGTCGCCACCGTCACCGGCGGAGCCGCCTTCGCCGCCCTGGACGACTTCACGCTGGCCACACCGAGCCTGGAGGACGTCTATCTGGCGCTGGGCGGAGCGGCACGGCAGGGGCTGGTGCGGGCATGACGGCGCCGAGACCACGGGGCGCCGAGGTGAGCGCGCGAGTCTCGGGGCCCGTATGGGACGGTAGGGGAACCGTAGGGAAGAGGAGCAACGTCACGTGAGTGTCGTACCCGCCGAGGTTCTGCCGGGGCCGGGAAACGCACGGGCCGTCACACCGGCCGTGCCCCGCGCCGCCGCCGCCGAGCTGGCCCCCCGCGCGCGGCTGTGGCCGTCGCTGGCGGCCGTGTACCGGGCGCAGCTGTCCCGGGCCCGGGTGGCGCGCATCCCGCTGCTGTTCGTGGCGACCTTTCAGTCGGTCGGCATCCTGATCATGATGCGGGGCGTGGTGGACGGGGGCCGCGAGGCGGAGGCCGTGGTGGCGGGCTCCTCGGTCCTCGTCGTCGCGTTCGTCGCGCTGAACCTGCTGGCGCAGTACTTCGGACAGCTGCGGGCGAGCGGCGGGCTGGACCACTACGCGACCCTGCCGGTGCCGCCGGCAGCCGTGGTGCTCGGGGCGGCGGGGGCGTACGCGTCCTTCACCGTGCCGGGGACCCTGGTGACCTCGGTCTTCGGATGCGTGCTGTTCGGGCTGCCCTTCACCCATCTGTGGGTGCTCGCGGCCGTGATCCCGCTGGCCGGCGCCGCGCTCTCCGGACTCGGCGCGGCCTTCGGGCTGCTGGCGCCGCGGCCGGAGCTGGCCACCGTGCTGGGGCAGCTGGGCATGTCGGCGGCGCTGCTCCTGGGTGTGCTGCCGCCGGACCGGATGCCGGAGGCGGTGCGGTTCGCCCGCGATCTGCTGCCGTCGACATACGGGGTCGAGGCGTTCGCCCGGACCTTCCGGGCCAGTCCCGACTGGGCGTTCGTCCTCGGCGACCTCGCCGTGTGCGCAGGTGTCGGCGTCGTTTCGCTGGCCGTCGCCACCTGGGCGTACCGCCGAGCCGCCGTCCGGTGACGCGCGGCACAGGCGCGCCTGGCACGATGTCAGGGTGACCGCACCGCTGACTCCGCCTCCGCCGCCGCACGAACCCTCTCCGCACACGGCCTGGCCGCCGTCGCCCGGCGGGTACGCGGGGGTGGCCACCGCGCCCCATGACGTCGCGTACGGACAGGACGGGCCCGGCATGAAGACCGAACTGCGGGAGGCCGCCGTCATCACGGTGGCGGTCGCGCTCGCCGGGGCGCTGCTCGGGCTGCTGTGGGTGTGGCTGGCGCCGAAGGTGCCGCTCGTCGGTGATCTGGTGGACGACAACTGGGTCGTCTACTTCAAGGACACCGAGGGGGAGCAGGCGATCGGCGTGGACGGGACGTTCACGCTGCTGGCCCTGGCGTGCGGGGCCGTGAGCGCCGCGGCCGTGTTCCTGTGGCGGCGGCGTGGCGGAGTGCCGCTGGTCATCGCCCTCGCCGTCGGGGGGTTCCTCGGGTCGTTGCTGGCGTGGCGGCTGGGGGTGTGGCTGGGGCCCGAGTCCGATGTGATCGCGCACGCGCAGTCGGCGGGCAAGGGGGTCACGTTCTCGGCTCCGCTGAAGCTCGGGGCCAAGGGGGCGTTGCTGGCCTGGCCGTTCGCCGCGGCGCTGGTGCATCTGGGGCTCACGGCGTTGTTCGGGCCCCGGGATCCCGATCCGTATCAGGCGCAGCTGGGTGTGCCGAAGGACGGGTACGGGGCGCCGATGGGCTAGGGGCCTTTTTCTCGCCCCCGCCGCCCCTTCCCTTGCCTTCCCTTCCCTTCCCTTCCCGTCCCTGGGGGCGCTGCTCCCGGACCCCCGTTTTCGGCCTGGACGGCCTCGTCCTCAAGCGCCGGACGGGTCGGCTAGGGGCGGGCGATGGGGGCTTGTACCGCTTCGGTGAGCTTGGCCAGGTCCATGGGGGCGAGTTCCACCTCCAGGCCTCTGCGGCCCGCCGAGACGCAGATCGTGGGGTGGGTCGTCGCCGAGGCGTCCAGGACCGTGGGGAGCTTCTTGCGCTGGCCCAGGGGGGAGATGCCGCCTCGGACGTAGCCCGTGGTGCGTTCCGCGAGGGTGGGGTCGGCCATCGCCGCCCGCTTCCCGCCCACCGCCGACGCCAGGGCCTTCAGGTCCAGGGAGCCGGCCACCGGGACCACGGCCACCGTCAGGGCGCCGTCCACGTCCGCGACCAGGGTCTTGAAGACCCGGTCGGGGGAGACGCCCATCGCCTCGGCCGCCTCCTCGCCGTAGGACGGGTGGCTCGGGTCGTGGTCGTAGGCGTGGACCGTGAAGTCCACGCCCGCCGCCGTCAGCGCCACCGTCGCGGGCGTGCCCGCGGACTGCTGCTGCTTCTTCGGTTTCTTCGCCATGCGGGCCTTCAGTTGAGACTCGTCGGGCCGCGCGTCAGCTCCGACGCGGGCAGCGAGGGAAGGCTGCGGATGATCGCCGTCTCCGCGCGCAGCAGCTTCAGCTCGTCCCGCAGGCGGGAGGCCGTGTCGGGGGCCTGGAGCAGGCGCTGCTTGGTCGGGGTGTCCAGCATCATCGCCGCCGCCACCAGGTACGACACCACCGACGGGTCGTCCGGGAGATCCGCGCCGGTGGTCAGTGAGCGTTCGCGGGCGCCCGCCAGGCGCTTCTGGTACTGGCGGAAGGCGCGCAGCACGCCTTCCGCGAGGGCGCCGGCCTCGTCGCCCGGGTCCTCGGGCAGTTCCTGGAGCTCGGCGGTCAGGAACGGGCCCGATGCGTCCACCGACAGCAGCTTCACGCGGGTCGTGCCCGTCGCCAGCACCTCGAAGGTGCCGTCGGCGCGCTCGCGGATCGTCGCCGCGTCGGCCACGCAGCCGACGTCGTGGAACGCCTTGAGCGGGACGTCGCCGAAGCCGGCCGTGGGGCCGCGCTCGGGCAGCGCGGTCTGGTCGGGCAGG
Source organism: Streptomyces sp. NPDC102259 (assembly GCF_044766465.1). Classification (NCBI taxonomy): domain Bacteria; kingdom Bacillati; phylum Actinomycetota; class Actinomycetes; order Kitasatosporales; family Streptomycetaceae; genus Streptomyces; species Streptomyces sp. NPDC102259. Next base: position 107,702 of record NZ_JBIWMA010000018.1, read on the forward strand.
CCGGGGGAGCTGGGGGCCACCTCATGGCCGTCACGGATGGCCACGACGGCGAACCGGCGCGATTCGTCCTCGGGGGTCTTCAACAGGTCGCGCATCATGGCGCGATAGCGCTCCTCGAACACGTTGAGCGGGAGCACGAGCCCCGGGAACAACGCCGAGTTCAGCGGGAAGAGCGGCAGACGGACGGTGGTCACGACGCTGAAGCCTAGTGGTCCGTGGGGTGAGCTCGTTCGCCGTGCCCGATCCCTGGATGCCAGGGGGGCCGCTCGGACGGTCCGGAGCGCACTTCCTCGCGCACGGCCAGGAAGTGGCCGAGCGGGTCGTCCGACAGTCGGCCCCAGGGGAAGGACGTGGCGTACGGGCCGATCAGGCGCAGCTGCGCGAGGGCGTCGTCGCGGCGGTCCAGGCGGACCAGGACGTACGTCAGCACGTTGCGGATCTCGGCCGGCCACGGGTCGACGGACGGGAAACGGGCGGAGAGCGCGATGGCGCGGTCGGCCGCCGCGTCCAGTCGCTCGCGCGGCACCTCGGGCCCGCAGCCGTCGGTCAGGTAGGCGAAGGCCGCCCGCGTCGGCAGCGCCTGGACGAGGGAGCCGGCCGGCGCGTCCTGCGCGGCCCGGTCGGCGAAGTCGAAGCACTCCCGGTGGGAGCCGTGCCACGACTCGGCCAGATAGCGCTTGGCGGCGACATGGCAGCCGTAGTGGTGCGGGGCGCGCCGCACGGCTGCCGACCACAGTTCGCCGAAGTACTTGTGCCCGGCACGGGTGCCGCGCGCGTGGTCCAGGGCGATCCGCCACGGCACCGGGTCGCGGACGTCGCTCTGCGCGGCGGCCGTGATCAGCGGGCTCACCTCGCGCAGCAGCTCGGCCCGGGCCGGTGAGCGCCAGGCCCGGTACACCGCGAGCTGGGCGGCGACGAGCAGCACGTCCGGGTCGCGCGGGGCGGCGGCGCACCACTCCTCGAACCACTCCGACCGGGAGTGCGCGAAGGACGCCAGCCGGGTCGCGTAGCGGTCGCGGTACTCCCACTCGGCCCGTTCCCGGGTCCGGGCCATGAGCTGGGCGGCGGGTGCGTAGGCGCCCAGGCCGGCGGCGACCAGTGCGGGACCCAGTCGGTCGTCGGGCACGTCGAGGAGCACCTCGTCGTCGGCGGGGAGCCCGGCGGCGCTGTGGGGGGCGGCGGCGTTCCGTGCCGTCCGGGATGTCCGGGAGGCGCGGATGAACGGGGGCAGCAGAGCCATGGTGCCGACCATTGAAAAGCCGCAGGTTCACATTGCGCCAGAGGGTTCGGAGACCTTCACGAAAGTTGTACACCGTACGGTCAAGGGGCGGTAAAAGGTAACTGTCCGGTGGCTGTCGGTGAGCCCGGCGCCCCGCCCGTCACCCCCGGCGCAGCAGGCGCGTGGCCCCCGCCGCCACCGTCGTCGCCAGGATCCAGCCCAGCAGGATCAGCGCCGACGACAACCACTGCCAGCCGCCGCGCAGCTGCCACTCGCCGACCTGCCCGAGGTCGATGACCGGCAGCAGCAGGTCGAGGGCGAAGAGGGCGGGATTCCAGGGCGGGTGCCCGTCCCGGTGGACGGGCGGATGCGCGGCGTGCGCGAAGGCCAGCGAACTCGCCGCCCACAGCACCGCCATCCACACCGCCGCGCGGCCCGGACGGTACCCGTAGGCGACCGTCCAGTCCTGGACGTAGCCCCAGAGCTTCGCGGCCGGCGGCAGGGTCTCGCGGCGCCGGCGCTGCTTGGCCAGCAGCACCTCGCGGGCGTCCTCGTCCTCCCCGCCGGTCCGCAGCACGGCGGCCAGCCGTTCGTACGGTTCCGGGGCGTACTCCGCGGTCGCCGCCGCCACCCAGCGCAGCCGCTCGGCCAGCGGGAACGGACCCTGCGGCACCAGGTTCTCGTACGCGAAGCCGCCCATGTGCACACTGCCGGGGCCCGGCCACGCGCTCGCCCGGTCGACCAGGTTGATCACCCGGGCGCCCGACAGCACCACCTTGCCGCGCGGCGGCCGCTCCCCGAGGAAGCGCAGCTCGGGCGTCTGCACCCGGCGCAGCGACAGCTCCTGGTCCTCCGTGAACACGAACCGGGCGCGCTCCAGATCCACGGCGTCCCCGAACCGCCCGTCGTCCAGACGCACCCCGCCCCGGCACTCGAAGCGCTGGATGCGGGTCCCGCGCGCGGGCGTCGTGCCGCTCAGCGCCTGGCCGCCGACGCCGGCCGGGGTCAGGTACAGCGAGCGCTCCACCGTCAGCTGGGGGGCGTTCAGCGCGAGCCGCGTGTACGGGTTGGCCAGCCGCGCCCCGCGCAGGCTCAGCGACACGCCGATCTTGGCGCTGCGCAGGCTCAGCTCGCCGTGCGATTCGAGCAGCTCGGCCTGGAGGTCCTGGCCGACCGTCATGCCGTCGGCGGCGATCGAGCGGCCGCTGCGGTCGCGGTAGACGATCGCCTGGTTGAGCAGCAGGTCCGTGCCGATGTGCGCGTCGGTGAGCCGGACGCCGTTGTGGAAGCGGCAGCGGGGCAGGTGCAGATCGCCCTCGGTGTGCACCCGGGCCGCCTCCAGACGCGGCACCGAGCAGTCCACCATCCGCAGGGTGGTGAACCGCGCCTCCGGCAGCAGCACCTCCCGCTCGAACCGGCAGCGCTTCATCTCCAGGTACGGCACCACCGTGCCGCCCGCGAGGTCCAGGGTGCCGCTGATCTGCACGCCCACCAGCTTCAGCGAGGCGACCCGGCCGGCCAGGGCGGGCGGCCCGGCCAGCAGCAGCCAGGCGACGATCCGCGCCCGCACGGTCCGCGACTCCCCCCACGGATGCCCGCCGTGCGGGTCGTCGACGACCGTGTCGCCGCTGCTCAGGTCGTACACGCTGCCGTTGCGGAAGGCCTGCCACATGCCGGCCTCGGCGGCGGTCAGGTCGTCCGGCAGATCTCCCGCGTCGTCGCCCGTACGGATGCCCGCCCCCTCGGTCACTCCATTCACCCTCTTCGTTACTCACAGGTTTCGCACGGCTGTTCATGCCCGGCGAGCGACCCCCGAACGCTAATGCTGAAGGTGATCTTCCGGGTTCCGGCCAGGTTCTGTATCAGCCATTGATACGCGCGACCGACGCCCGATCCCGGTCTGAGAGAATTGACGGCGTGATCTCCCGAATCGATCTGCGCGGCGACGCCCTCCCCGAGGGACCCGCCCTGCGCGACCTGCTGCCCCGAGCCGACTTCGACGTCTCGGCCGCCCTCGAGAAGGTGCGTCCGATCTGCGAGGCCGTGCATCATCGGGGCGACGCGGCGCTGATCGACTTCGCGGAGAAGTTCGACGGGGTGCGGCTGGAATCCGTACGCGTGCCGGCGTCGGCCATCGCCGAGGCGCTGGAGCGGCTCGACCCGGCGGTCCGCGCGGCCCTGGAGGAGTCCATCCGCCGCGCCCGTCTCGTCCACCGCGAGCAGCGCCGTACGACGCACACGACGCAGGTCGTGCCCGGCGGGTCCGTGACCGAGAAGTGGGTGCCGGTCGAGCGGGTCGGGCTGTACGCGCCCGGCGGCCGGTCGGTCTACCCGTCCTCCGTGGTCATGAACGTCGTACCGGCCCAGGAGGCCGGCGTGGAGTCGATCGCGCTCGCCTCCCCGGCGCAGGCCGAGTTCGACGGCCTTCCGCACCCGACGATCCTCGCCGCGTGCGCCCTGCTCGGCGTCGACGAGGTGTACGCGGCCGGGGGCGCGACCGCCGTCGCGATGTTCGCGTACGGTACCGAGTCCTGCGCGCCCGCCGTCATGGTCACCGGCCCCGGCAACATCTGGGTCGCCGCCGCCAAGCGCTACTTCGCCGGCAAGATCGGGATCGACGCCGAGGCGGGACCGACCGAGATCGCCGTCCTCGCGGACTCGACGGCCGACCCCGTCCACGTCGCCGCCGACCTGATCAGCCAGGCCGAGCACGATCCGCTGGCGGCCGCCGTCCTGGTCACCGACTCCGTCGAGCTGGCGGACGCGGTCGCCAAGGAACTGGAACCGCAGGTCGCGGCCACCAGGCACGTCGAGGACCGGATCGTCCCGGCGCTCGCCGGCCGGCAGTCGGCGATCGTGCTGGTCGACGGCGTCGACGAGGGCCTGCGGGTGGTCGACGCGTACGGCGCCGAACACCTGGAGATCCAGACGGCCGACGCCGCCGCCGTGGCCGACCGGGTGAGGAACGCGGGCGCGATCTTCGTCGGCCCCTGGGCGCCGGTGTCCCTGGGCGACTACGCGGCCGGGTCCAACCACGTGCTGCCGACGGGCGGCTGCGCCTGCCACTCCTCCGGGCTGTCCGTGCAGTCGTTCCTGCGGGGCATCCACATCGTCGACTACACGCGGGACGCGCTGGCCGAGGTCGCGCATCACGTGGTGACGCTGGCGGAGGCGGAGGACCTGCCCGCGCACGGCGCGGCGATCAAGGCGCGGTTCGACTGGAAGGTACCGACGAGCAAGTGAGCTTCGGAATCGACGATCTCCCCGTACGGGACGAGCTGCGCGGCAAGTCCCCCTATGGCGCGCCCCAGTTGGACGTCCCCGTACGGCTGAACACCAACGAGAACCCCTACCCGCTGCCCGAGCCGATCATCGAGCGGATCACGGAGCGGGTGCGCGAGGCCGCCCGGAACCTCAACCGCTACCCGGACCGGGACGCCGTCGAGCTGCGCACGCGGCTCGCCGAGTACCTGACCGACACCTCCGGGTACGCGGTCGGCCCGGCGAACGTGTGGGCCGCCAACGGCTCCAACGAGGTCATCCAGCAGCTGCTCCAGACCTTCGGCGGACCGGGCCGTACGGCGATCGGCTTCGAGCCGTCGTACTCGATGCACGGGCTCATCGCGCGCGGCACCGGGACCGGATGGATCTCGGGCCCGCGGAGCGAGGACTTCACCATCGACCTGGCGGCGGCCGAGCAGGCCGTCACCGCGCACCGGCCCGACGTCGTCTTCATCACCACCCCCAACAACCCCACCGGCACCGCGGTCCCGGCCGAGACGGTCCTCGCGCTGTACGAGGCCGCGCAGGCCGCCAAGCCGTCGATGGTGGTCGTGGACGAGGCGTACGTCGAGTTCAGCCACGGCGACTCCCTGCTGCCGCTGCTCGAAGGTCGGCCGAATCTCGTCGTCTCGCGCACCATGTCGAAGGCCTTCGGCGCGGCCGGCCTGCGCCTCGGCTACCTCGCCGCGCACCCGGCGGTCGTGGACGCCGTCCAGCTAGTCCGGCTGCCCTACCACCTGTCGGCCGTCACCCAGGCGACCGCGCTGGCCGCCCTGGAGCACACCGACACGCTGCTGAAGTACGTCGAGCAGCTCAAGTCGGAGCGGGACCGGCTGGTGAGCGAGCTGCTCGCGATCGGCTACGAGGTCACGGCGTCCGACGCCAACTTCGTGCAGTTCGGGCGGTTCGCCGACGCCCACAAGGTCTGGCGGCAGATCCTCGACCGGGGCGTCCTGGTCCGGGACAACGGCGTCCCCGGCTGGCTGCGCGTCACCGCCGGAACCCCCGAAGAGAACGACGCGTTCCTCGACGCGGTCCGTGAAGTGATGGGCTTGGTGGGGGACACCCCCACGCCCCCGAAGGAGCAGAGCGCATGACTCGCGAAGGCCGTATCGGAAGAATCGAGCGCACGACGAAGGAGACGTCGGTCCTCGTCGAGATCAACCTCGACGGCACCGGCAAGGTCGATGTGTCGACCGGCGTCGGCTTCTACGACCACATGCTGGACCAGCTCGGCCGGCACGGTCTGTTCGACCTGACCGTGAAGACCGACGGCGACCTGCACATCGACTCCCACCACACCATCGAGGACACCGCCCTCGCGCTCGGCGCCGCCTTCAAGCAGGCCCTCGGCGACAAGGTGGGCATCTACCGCTTCGGCAACTGCACGGTCCCGCTGGACGAGTCCCTCGCCCAGGTCACCGTCGACCTCTCCGGCCGGCCCTACCTCGTGCACACCGAGCCCGAGAAGATGGCGCCGATGATCGGCGAGTACGACACCACGATGACCCGCCACATCCTGGAGTCCTTCGTCGCCCAGGCACAGATCGCGCTGCACGTGCACGTGCCCTACGGGCGCAACGCGCACCACATCGTGGAGTGCCAGTTCAAGGCGCTGGCCCGGGCCCTGCGCTACGCCGCCGAGCGCGACCCGCGCGCGGTGGGCATCCTCCCCTCCACGAAGGGCGCCCTGTAGAGCCATGAGCGGACTGTCGACCATCCTGATCGTCGTCGGCCTCTTCCTGGCCGGCGGCATCTACTCCTTCGTCAAGCAACAGATGCCGAAGAGCCTGATCGTGCTGCTCTCGATCGGCGCCGCGATGTGCCTCGTCGCCGGCGTCGTACGGCTGGAGGTGTGGAATTGAGCGCCGCCCCGAGAAGCCCGAAGAAGGTCGTCGTCTTCGACTACGGCTTCGGCAACGTCCGTTCCGCCGAGCGGGCCCTCGCGCGCACCGGGGCCGACGTCGAGATCACACGTGACTTCGACACGGCCATGAACGCCGACGGGCTGCTGGTGCCGGGCGTCGGCGCCTTCGCCGCCTGCATGCGAGGCCTGAAGGAGGCCCGCGGCGACTGGATCATCGGCCGCAGGCTGTCCGGCGGGCGCCCGGTGATGGGCATCTGCGTCGGTATGCAGATCCTGTTCGCGCGGGGCATCGAGCACGGCGTGGAGACCGAGGGCCTCGACGAGTGGCCCGGCGCGGTCGAGCCGCTCCAGGCCGAGATCGTGCCCCACATGGGCTGGAACACCGTCGACGCTCCGGCCGACTCCGAGCTGTTCGCCGGACTGGACGCGGACGCGCGGTTCTACTTCGTGCACTCCTACGCCGTACAGGACTGGTCCCTCGACGTGCGCAACCCGCTGCTGCGGGCGCCGAAGGTGACCTGGTCGACGCACGGCAAGCCGTTCGTGGCCGCCGTGGAGAACGGCGCCCTGTGGGCCACGCAGTTCCACCCCGAGAAGTCCGGCGACGCCGGAGCCCAGCTCCTCACCAACTGGATCGGAACACTGTGAGCAAGCTCGAACTCCTCCCCGCCGTCGACGTCCGCGACGGCCAGGCCGTCCGCCTCGTGCACGGCGAGTCGGGCACCGAGACCTCCTACGGCTCCCCGCTCGAGGCCGCCCTCGCCTGGCAGCGCTCGGGCGCCGAGTGGCTGCACCTGGTCGACCTGGACGCCGCGTTCGGCACCGGCGACAACCGGGCCCTGATCGCTGAGGTGGCCAAGGCCATGGACATCAAGGTGGAGCTGTCCGGCGGCATCCGCGACGACGACACCCTCGCCGCCGCCCTGGCCACCGGCTGCACCCGGGTGAACCTGGGCACGGCCGCCCTGGAGACCCCCGAGTGGGTCGCCAAGGTCATCGCCGAGCACGGCGACAAGATCGCGGTCGGCCTGGACGTACGGGGCACGACCCTGCGCGGCCGCGGCTGGACCCGCGACGGCGGCGACCTCTACGAGACGCTGGCGCGTCTCGACAAGGAGGGCTGCGCGCGTTACGTCGTCACCGACATCGCCAAGGACGGCACGCTCCAGGGCCCGAACCTGGAGCTCTTGAAGAACGTGTGCGCCGTGACGGACCGGCCGGTCGTGGCGTCGGGCGGCGTGTCCTCCCTCGACGACCTGCGGGCCATCGCCGAGCTGGTGCCCCTCGGCGTCGAGGGCTCCATCGTCGGCAAGGCCCTGTACGCCAAGGCGTTCACCCTGGAAGAGGCTCTGGAGGCGGTCGCCAAGTGAGCGAGGTCCGACGCATCACGACCGGCGCGCCCTGGGAGGAGACCTTCGGGTACTCCCGCGCGGTGGAGCTGCCGAACGGCCTGGTGCTGGTCTCCGGCTGCACCTCGATCGTGGACGGCGAGATCGCCGGAGGCGGTCCCTACGAGCAGACGGTCAACGCCTTCAACGTCGCGTTCGCGGCGCTGGAGCAGCTGGGCCTCGGGCGCGACGACGTCGTGCGCACGCGCCTGTACCTCACCCACGCGCGGGACGTGGACGACGTCGGACGCGCCCACAAGGAGCTGTTCGAGTCCGTCCGGCCCGCCGCGTCCATGCTCATCGTCTCCGGCCTCGTGGACCCCAGCCTGGTCGTCGAGGTCGAGGTGGAGGCCTATCGAGGAGGGTCCTCGGCATGACCCTCGCCGTACGAGTCATCCCCTGCCTGGACGTGGACAACGGCCGGGTCGTCAAGGGCGTCAACTTCCAGAACCTGCGTGACGCGGGCGACCCCGTCGAGATGGCCAAGGTGTACGACGCCGAAGGCGCCGACGAGCTGACGTTCCTGGACATCACCGCCTCGTCGGGCAACCGCGAGACGACCTACGACGTGGTGCGCCGCACCGCCGAGCAGGTCTTCATCCCGCTGACCGTCGGCGGCGGGGTGCGCACCCCCGAGGACGTCGACAAGCTGCTGCGGGCCGGGGCGGACAAGGTGGGCGTCAACACGGCCGCCATCGCCCGCCCGGAGCTGATCAAGGAGATCGCCGAGCGGTTCGGCAGCCAGGTGCTGGTGCTCTCGGTGGACGCCCGGCGGACCCCCGCGGGGACCTTCGAGGTGACGACCCACGGCGGCCGCACGGGCACCGGCATCGACGCGATCGAGTGGGCGCACCGGGCGGCCGAGCTGGGCGCGGGCGAGATCCTGCTCAACTCGATGGACGCGGACGGCACGAAGGACGGCTACGACCTGGAGATGATCGCCGCCGTGCGGAGGCACGTGACGGTCCCGGTGATCGCCTCCGGCGGCGCCGGCAAGCTCGCCGACTTCCCGCCGGCCGTCGAGGCGGGCGCGGACGCGGTGCTCGCCGCGTCGGTGTTCCACTTCGGCGATCTGCGGATCGGCCAGGTCAAGGACGCGCTGCGGGGGGCGGGTCACCCGGTGAGGTGACACCGCCGGCCGCGGAGCGGGCCCCGGTCGCCCCAGGGCTGCCGGGGCTCTCGCTTCCGTAGATGCGAAAGAGAAATTGCGCAAAACTTATTGCGCAACTTTTCTTTCGTATCTACGGTGGGGTTATGGCTCGCGAAGAGAACCGGCCCATCACGGACCTGGGCACGCTGAAGGCCCTGGCCCACCCGTTGCGCATGCAGCTGTACCGGGGACTGTGCGTGGCCCGCAAGGCCACCGCCTCGCAGCTGGCCGACCAGGTGGACGAGGCCGTGTCCCTGGTCAGCTACCACCTGCGCAAACTCGCCGAGCACGGCCTCATCGAGGAGGCCGGGACGCAGAGCGCCGACGGCCGCGAACGCTGGTGGCAGCCTTCCTCGGACGGCGTGAGCATCCGCGACAAGGACTTCCGGGACGCGCCGGAGCGTGCGGCGGCGCACCTGGCGGCCACCCGGCTCTTCCACGAGCAGCGGGCCGACATGTACCGCCGGTACCTCGACGAGCGGCCCACCTGGCGACCCGAGTGGAACGCCGCGGCCCCCGACAACGAGTCCCTCCTGCGCCTGACCGCGGCCGAACTGGCCGAACTGGGCGAGGAACTGCTGGCTCTCGCCAAGAAGTACGACGAGAAGGGCCGGGCCGCCGACGCAGCAGGCGACACCGAGGGGCGGGAGAACGTCGCGCTGCACGTGTACGGATTCCCGTTCCGCACCTGAGAGAGGCCACCTCCGTGACCGTCACCGCGCCCGTCACCTCCGCACGGGCCGACGCCGAGCGCCCCGCCCACCGCGACGGCAACGTCCTGCGCTGGCTCGCCGCCTACACGGCCTCGATGATCGGCGACAACGTCTACTACCTCGCGCTGTCCTGGGCGGCCGTCCGCGCCGGTTCCCCCGCGCAGGCGGGCCTGGTGATGACGGTGAGCGCCGTGCCGCGGGCGCTGCTGATGCTCGGCGGGGGAGTGATCGCCGACCGGTTCGGGCCGCGCCGGGTGGTCATCGGCAGTGACGCCGTGCGCTGCGCGGCCGTCCTCACCATGGCCGTCCTGTTCTTCTCCACCGACCCCGGGCTGTGGCCGCTGGCGGCGCTCGCCGTGGCCTTCGGCACGGTCGACGCCATGTTCCTGCCGGCCGTGGGGGCCCTCCCCGCGCGCGTGACCGCCCGGGGCCAACTCGCGCGCGTGCAGGGCATGCGGGGCCTCGGGGCCCGGTTGGCGAGCGTCGTCGGCGGCCCGGTCGGCGGTCTCGCGGTGGCCCTGGGCGGTGCGGCCACCGCCTTCGGACTGGCCGCGCTGCTGATCGCCGTGTCGATACCCCTGCTGGTGTCCGTACGCATACGGGAACTGCCGACGGACGACGACAGGACGGGGGCCGTCGGGACGGGACTCCTCGGGACGGGGGAGCGGCCCGGCGTCGACGCGGTGGACGCTGTCGGCCCGTCGGAGCCGGCCGTCGGCGACGCGGCGGGGGCCCGCGGGAGTGCCGAGGAGCAGTCCGGGGCCGTCGGGCCTCGCGAGCCGTCCGGCGAGCCGGCCGCGGCCCGCGGCGGTACCGCCTGGCGGGATCTGGTGGGGGGTCTGCGCTACGTCCGCGGTCACCGTGTTCTCGCCCCGCTGATGCTGGTCATCGCGCTCGGTGACCTCGGCTTCGTCGGGCCGCTCAACGTGGGACTGGCCCTGCTCGCCGACGAACGCGGCTGGGGCGCCGCCGGGATGGGCTGGACGCTCGCCGGGTTCGGCGCCGGCGCGGGGGCAGCCTCTCTGCTGCTGGCCGTGCGCGGGCGCGTGCCGCACGCCGGGCAGGTCGCGGCCCACGCGATCCTCGCGGGCTCCGTCGCGATCGGCGCCCTCGCCTTCGCGCCGGGCGTCTTCGCGGCCGTCGGCACCGCCGTACTCGTCGGGCTGCTCGCCGGACTCAGCGGCGCCCTGTGCGCGGCCCTGCTGCAGACCCAGTCGGACCCCGCCTACCTGGGCCGCGTCACCGCCGTCGCGAGTCTCGTCAGCCTCGGACTCGCTCCGCTCGGCATGCCGTTGTCCGCCGCGGCCATCGGCGTCTGGGGCACCGGCCCGGTCTTCGTCGTCAGCGCGGCGGTCTGCGGGCTCGGAGGCGTGGTGATCCTGTGCTTCGGGCACCTGCGCCGCGCCGAGCTGCCCCGCTGACCCCCCTCACCCCTTCGGCTGGGCCAGCTGCACCAGGTTGCCCACCGTGTCGTCCAGGACGGCCGCGACGACCGGCCCCTGATCCTGCGGGGGATGGGTGAAGCGCACGCCCAGCCCCCGCAGCCGCGCGTACTCCGCGTCGAGGTCGTCGACCGAGAAGACGATGCACGGCAGCCCCGCCTCCCGCAGGGCCGCCCGGTACGGCTCCGCGATGGGGCCCTGGCCGGGCTCCAGCAGCAGCTGGAGATCCCGCTGGGCCCCTTCCGCCGCGCCCACGGTGACGAACAGCGTGCCCTCCCCGAGATCCATGTGCAGACGCGTCTCGAACCCCAGGACCTCGGTGTAGAACGCGTGGGCCTTCGTGACGTCGTCGACGTACACGCTCGTCATGGCGACCTTGATCATGTGCGGTCCTCTCAGATCCCGAGCTGTTTGCCGCCGTGCAGCCTGGTGATCGCCTCCTTCTCGCCGTCCAGCTCCACCTCGGCGGCGCTCTGCCGGCCGTACAGGAAGAGCAGCAGCTCCGACGGCTCCCCGGTGGCCGTCACGACCGGCGTGCCCCGGTTGGCGACCGCCGTACGGCCGTCCGGGCGCCGCAGCACCAGACCGGTCGGGGTGCCGCGGCCCATCAGACGGGCGGTGCGCTCCAGGCGGGACCACAGGGCGTCCTGGAAGACCGGGTCGAGCGCGCGCGGTGTCCACTCGGGCCGGGCGCGACGGACGTCCTCGGTGTGGACGTAGAACTCGATCGTGTTGGACGCCTCGTCGAGCTGCTTGAGCTGGAAGGGCGAGAAGCGCGGCGGACCCGTGCGGATCAGCTGGATCAGCTCCTCGTACGGCTTGGCGGCGAACTCCTCCATCACCTTGTCCAGACGGGACGCGAGCTGCTTGATCAGGATGCCCCCGGCGGCGTCCGGGCGGCGCTCGCGCACCACCACGTGCGCGGCCAGATCCCGGGTCTGCCAGCCCTCGCACAGGGTCGGAGCCTCGGGGCCCGCCGTTTCCAAGAGGTCGGCGAGAAGGAGTCGTTCACGCTTGGCGAAGGTCGACATGCCGTCAGCCTACGACCGAGGAGAAGGTCCGCCCAGTGGACACGACCCCGTCACTGTCAGTGGCGCGCGGCACAATGGCGGACATGACCAGCACGCCCCCGCCCAGCAGCCTCGCCCCCGAGATCGCCGCCCGCCTCAAGCGCAGCGCCGACGGACTCGTTCCCGCCATCGCCCAGCAGTACGACACCGGTGAGGTGCTCATGCTCGGCTGGATGGACGACGAGGCGCTGCATCGCACGCTCACCACCGGCCGCTGCACCTACTGGTCGCGCAGCCGCCGGGAGTACTGGGTCAAGGGCGACACCTCCGGCCACTTCCAGTGGGTCAGGTCCGTGGCCCTCGACTGCGACGCCGACACCGTGCTCGTCAAGGTCGACCAGGTGGGCGCCGCCTGCCACACCGGCGCGCGCACCTGCTTCGACGCCGATGTCCTGATCGAGAACGCCGATTCCGGCGTACCCGCCACGGATCAGTAAGGTCAGCCGCCATGGACCTCGAGACGTTCCGCAAGCTGGCCACCGACCGCCGCGTCATTCCGGTCACCCGCAAGCTCCTCGCCGACGGCGACACCCCGGTCGCGCTCTACCGCAAGCTCGCCGCCGAGCGCACCGGCACCTTCCTGCTGGAGTCCGCGGAGAACGGCCGCTCCTGGTCCCGGTACTCCTTCGTGGGCGTCCGCAGCGCCGCCACGCTCACCTCGCTCGACGGCCAGGCCCACTGGCTCGGCACCCCGCCCGTGGGCGTCCCCCGGGACGGCGACCCGCTCGCCGCCCTGCGCGCCACCATCGAGACCCTCCACACCCCCCACGAGGAGGGCCTGCCGCCCTTCACCGGCGGCATGGTCGGCTACCTCGGCTACGACATCGTGCGCCGCCTGGAGAAGATCGGCCCCGGCGACCGCGACGACCTGCGGCTGCCCGAGCTGACCATGCTCCTGACCAGCGACCTCGCCGTCATGGACCACTGGGAGGGCTCCGTCCTGCTGATCGCCAACGCGATCAACCACAACGACCTCGACACCGGCGTCGACGAGGCCTACACGGACGCGGTGGCCCGGCTGGACGCCATGGAGGCCGACCTCTCCCGCCCGGTCGCCCAGCCCCCGGCCGTCCTCCCGCCCTCCGAACTCCCCGAGTACAGCGCCCTGTGGGGCGGCCCCGACTTCCAGGAGGCCGTCGAGGACATCAAGGAGCGCATCCGCGCGGGCGAGGCCTTCCAGGTCGTCCCCTCCCAGCGCTTCGAGACGGCGTGCACCGCGAGCGCGCTGGACGTCTACCGGGTGCTGCGGGCGACGAACCCCTCCCCGTACATGTACCTGTTCCGCTTCCCCCACGGGGACGGAGCGGCCTTCGACGTCGTGGGCTCCTCCCCGGAAGCCCTCGTCAAGGTCGAGGACGGGCACGCCATGGTCCACCCCATCGCCGGCACCCGGCACCGCGGGGCCACCCCGCAGGAGGACCAGGCCCTCGCCGACGAACTGCTCGCCGACCCCAAGGAGCGCGCCGAGCACCTCATGCTGGTCGACCTCGGCCGCAACGACCTGGGCCGGGTCTGCGAACCGGGCTCGGTCGAGGTCGTCGACTTCATGTCCGTCGAGCGGTACTCGCACGTGATGCACATCGTCTCGACGGTCACCGGGAAGGTCGCGGCGGGCCGCACCGCCTTCGACGTCCTCACCGCCTGCTTCCCCGCCGGCACCCTCTCCGGCGCCCCCAAGCCGCGTGCCATGCAGATCATCGACGAACTGGAGCCGTCCCGACGCGGCCTGTACGGCGGCTGCGTGGGCTACCTGGACTTCGCGGGCGACTCCGACACCGCCATCGCCATCCGCACGGCCCTCCTGCGCGACGGCACCGCCTACGTCCAGGCCGGCGCGGGCATCGTCGCCGACTCCGACCCGGTCGCCGAGGACCAGGAGTGCCGCAACAAGGCGGCGGCGGTCCTGCGCGCCGTCCACACCGCCAACCGACTGGCGAAATAGGGCGCTTCCGGGCAGACGGCCGGGGCGCATGCCGAAGATAGGACGCGTCTCACGTGAACCCCGGGTGACGGTTCGCCCGGGGTTCAGGCGATAGTGGAGTACGTGACTGCCGTTCCGCACCCCCGATCCGAAGCCGCCGCCCCCGCCGGGGCCGGCCGCCGGAGCCTCGCGCTCGCCCTGCTGTTCGGCGCGCTGGGCTCGGCAGTGACCCTGCTGTCCACCCGGCAGCGCTGGTCGGAGGGCACGGCCACGGTGGCCGGCGGCGCCTTCCCGCTGACCGCCAGGGGCAGCGACGTCACGGGCGTGCCCGCGGCGCTCGCCATAGCGGCCCTCGCCGCGCTCGTCGCCGTCTTCGCCGTCCGCAGGACCGGCCGCTTCGCGGTCTCCGCGTTGCTCGCGCTCTCCGGCGCCGGCATCACGGCCGCCGCCCTGCTCGGCGCGTCCGACGGCTCCGCGCTCGACGAGCAGGCCGCCCGCGCCTCCGGCGACACCTCGGCGACCGTCGCCTCCTTCAGCCACACCGCCTGGCCCTACGCCGCGGCCGTGGGCGGCGCCCTGATCCTCCTGGCCGGCCTGCTCGCCCTGCGCTACGGCCGCCTGTGGCCCACGATGTCCGGCCGCTACGAACGCGACGGCACCCCGCGGCCCCGACGCGCCGCCAAGCCCGTCGACCCGGACCGGCCCGAGGACCTGTGGAAGGCCCTGGACCGGGGCGAGGACCCGACGGGCGCGGATCCCGCCTGACACGAGCGCGCGGGCAGCCCGGTCCGCGTCCGGTCGCCCGGTTCCCGATGTGGTGAATCAGACGCGATCGGAGCCCACCCCCGCGTCCGCGACGCCCATGGGTACGGGACAATGGACGACGAGCGTCCGGCTCGGACGGACACAGAGACAGCAATGAGGAGCAAGTCATGGCGGGCAGCAGCCACGGACACACCCCGGCCGCCTGGACCGGCGTCACCATCGTCTTCATCGGGTTCACCGTCGCGGGCGCGTTCATGGTGATGGCCGAGCCGCTCGGCTTCTGGGCCGGCATGGTGATCGTGGCCCTCGGCGGTGTCGTCGGCGGCATCATGCGCGCGATGGGCCTCGGCATGCCGAAGGAAGCCCACCCGGTGCACCAGGTCACGGCGACCCGTGAGCCGGCGGGCGTCGAGGTCTGAGACCCGTCCGACCTCGGCAGGACGTCCGCGGGACCTCGTGAGGGGCGGCCCCGGTGCACACCGGCCGCCCCTCACGCGCGCGTGGCGCCCCGGCGGGGCACAATGCGAGGCGTGAACGCCGACAGCCAGCGGGTGACACCCCGGACGCCCCGGACACCCCCGGGAACCGTGCTCGGACGACTCGCGGTGCCCGCCGGGATCCTCACGGCCGTCGCCGGCGCCTTCGCGTACGTCGGGACCGTCGACCCCAACGAGCCCGGCCACTACCCGGTCTGCCCCCTCCTGCGCATCACGGGCCTGTACTGCCCGGGCTGCGGCGGTCTGCGCAGCGCGCACGCCTTCGTGCACGGGGACTTCGCCGCCGCCCTGCACGACAACGCACTGGCCGTCGTCGGCTATCTCGGCTTCGCGGTGGTGTGGACCGTCTGGGTGGTCCGTGCGGTGCGCGGACGTCCCGCGCGCGTGGAGCCCAGCACGGTGCAGCTGTGGACGCTGGGCGCGTTCCTGCTGGTCTTCACGGTTGTCCGGAACCTGCCGTTCGGTGGCTGGCTGCATCCTTGATCAACGGGCGAATGTCCAGTATGGGGGCACCTCCCGGCCGAGCGTGCGAAGCTTGTTCGAGGGCGGGGGAGGGACCGCCGTCAACCGGATGTGAGGCCTTCGCCTTCCTCCGGATACCATCGCAGTGACCACCTTTTCTCACTGGTCGCTGGAACTGTCCACCGTCTCTCCACCGTCTGGAAGGGGGCCGCTCGCGTGAGTGTGCTCGACGAGATCATCGACGGAGTCCGTGCCGACCTCGCGGAGCGGCAGGCGCGCGTCAGCCTCGACGAGCTCAAGGAGCGCGCGGCGAAGGCCCCCGCCGCCAAGGACGGCGTGGCCGCGCTCCGGGGCGACGGCGTCAAGGTCATCTGCGAGGTCAAGCGCTCCAGCCCGTCCAAGGGCGCGCTGGCCGCGATCGCCGACCCGGCCGGACTGGCCGCGGACTACGAGGCGGGCGGCGCGGCCGTCATCTCCGTCCTCACCGAACAGCGCCGCTTCGGCGGCTCCCTCGCCGACCTCGAGGCGGTCCGCGCGCGGGTCGACATCCCCGTGCTGCGCAAGGACTTCATCGTCACCTCGTACCAGCTGTGGGAGGCCCGCGCGTACGGCGCCGACCTCGCGCTGCTGATCGTGGCCGCCCTCGAGCAGCCGGCCCTCGAGTCGCTGATCGAGCGAGCCGTCTCCATCGGCCTCACCCCGCTCGTCGAGGTCCACGACGAGGACGAGGTGGAGCGCGCGGTCGACGCGGGCGCCAAGGTGATCGGCGTCAACGCGCGCAACCTGAAGACCCTCGAGGTCGACCGAGGCACCTTCGAGCGCATCGCGCCCGAGATCCCGTCCCACGTCGTCAGCGTCGCCGAGTCCGGCGTCCGGGGCCCGCACGACCTCATCGCGTACGCCAACGCCGGCGCCGACGCGGTCCTGGTCGGCGAGTCCCTGGTGACGGGACGCGACCCGAAGACGGCGGTGGCCGACCTGGTGGCGGCGGGCGAGCACCCCGCGCTCCGACACGGCCGCGGCTGATCAGCCGGTAGGATCGGCGCCGATGACACCCACGACGACGGCCATGGACAGGTACGCCCGCCTCGCGCGCGGCTGCCGCCCCCGTGGCTGCCGCGCGCCCGCCCGCCGGGTGCACGGCCGGCGCGTGCGGTACGTCATCGGAGACGAACCCGGCCAGGTGAACGGCATGCGATGGCAGCGCCCCGTCAGGGGCGCGGGGCTCCTTCGGATGTGCGGCCACCGCCGCGCGGGCGCGACCGGCCACGACGGTCCCGCAGCCGACTGACCGTCCCTGCCCCCACGGCGACAGTGCCCGACACACACTCACCGTGAGGTTTCCGCATGCCCAGCGAGTTCTTCATTCCCGACCCCGAGGGTCAGATCCCCAGCGCCGAGGGCTACTTCGGCGCGTTCGGCGGCAAGTTCATCCCGGAGGCCCTCGTCGCCGCCGTGGACGAGGTCGCCGTCGAGTACGACAAGGCCAAGCACGACCCCGAGTTCGCCCGCGAGCTCGACGACCTGCTCGTGCACTACACCGGCCGGCCCAGCTCCCTCACCGAGGTGCCGAGGTTCGCCGAACACGCCGGCGGCGCCCGGGTGTTCCTCAAGCGCGAGGACCTCAACCACACCGGCTCCCACAAGATCAACAACGTGCTCGGGCAGGCGCTGCTCACCCGGCGCATGGGCAAGACCCGCGTGATCGCCGAGACCGGCGCCGGCCAGCACGGCGTGGCGACGGCCACCGCCTGCGCCCTCTTCGGGCTCGAGTGCACGATCTACATGGGCGAGATCGACACCCGGCGCCAGGCCCTCAACGTGGCGCGCATGCGCATGCTGGGCGCCGAGGTCGTGGCCGTGAAGTCCGGCAGCCGCACGCTGAAGGACGCCATCAACGAGGCCTTCCGCGACTGGGTCGCCAACGTCGACCGCACCCACTACCTCTTCGGCACGGTCGCCGGACCGCACCCCTTCCCGGCGATGGTGCGCGACTTCCACCGCGTCATCGGCGTCGAGGCCCGCCGCCAGATCCTGGAGCGCGCCGGACGCCTCCCCGACGCGGCGGTCGCCTGCGTCGGCGGCGGCTCCAACGCCATCGGCCTCTTCCACGCCTTCATCCCGGACGCAGGCGTCCGGCTCATCGGCTGCGAGCCGGCCGGTCACGGCATCGAGACCGGCGAGCACGCGGCGACCCTCACCGCGGGCGAACCCGGCATCCTGCACGGCTCGCGCTCCTACGTCCTCCAGGACGACGAGGGCCAGATCACCGAGCCGTACTCCATCTCGGCCGGCCTGGACTACCCGGGCATCGGCCCCGAGCACTCCTACCTCAAGGACAGCGGCCGCGCCGAGTACCGCGCGGTCACCGACGACGCGGCCATGCAGGCGCTGCGTCTGCTGTCGCGCACCGAGGGCATCATTCCGGCCATCGAGAGCGCGCACGCGCTGGCCGGGGCCCTGGAGGTCGGCAAGGAGCTCGGCAAGGACGGGCTGATCGTCGTCAACCTCTCCGGCCGCGGCGACAAGGACATGGACACGGCCGCCCGCTACTTCGGCCTGTACGAAACCGACGCCGAGGTCGCCGCCAACACGGCCGACACCGCCGAGATCGAGGGGGACGCCAAGTGAGCGGGGCCGAATTCACCGGTGGGAAGAGCGGGCTGCTGGCGGACACCCTCGCCGACGCCAAGGCCGAGGGCCGCGCCGCGCTCATCGCCTACCTCCCGGCCGGGTTCCCGACCGTGGACGGCGGCATCGAGGCGATCAAGGCCGTCATCGACGGTGGCGCGGACGTCGTCGAGGTCGGTCTGCCGCACAGCGACCCCGTCCTCGACGGCCCGGTCATCCAGACCGCCGACGACATCGCCCTGCGCGGCGGGGTGCGGATCGCGGACGTCATGCGGACGGTCCGGGAGGCCTTCGAGGCCACCGGGAAGCCGATCCTCGTCATGACCTACTGGAACCCGATCGACCGCTACGGCGTCGAGCGCTTCACCGCCGAGCTGGCCGAGGCGGGCGGCGCGGGCTGCATCCTGCCCGATCTGCCGGTCCAGGAGTCGGCGCTGTGGAGGGAGCACGCCCACAAGCACGGCCTCGCGACGATCTTCGTCGTGGCGCCGAGCAGCCAGGACGCGCGGCTCGCGCAGATCACCGAGGCGGGCAGCGGCTTCGTCTACGCCGCCTCGCTGATGGGGGTCACCGGCACCCGTGCGTCGGTGGGCGCGCAGGCCCAGGACCTGGTCGAGCGGACCCGGGCCACCGGCACCGGCCTGCCCGTCTGCGTCGGCCTCGGCGTCTCCGACGCCGCGCAGGCCGCCGAGGTGGCCGGCTTCGCCGACGGCGTGATCGTGGGCTCGGCCTTCGTCAAGCGGATGCTGGACGCGCCGGACGACGCGGCCGGCGTCGAGGCGGTGCGCGAGCTCGCGGGCGAGCTGGCGAAGGGCGTGCGCCGACAGGCGTGACCGGGGACCGGCGTAACAGAGCGTGATAATTCTCCGGGTCACTCGAACGGGTGGACCTGGGGTCGGGGAGGCGCAATGCGCCTCCCCGGTTCGTTCTGGGGGTGTGAGCGAGAAGAATCGTGCGGGAAAGCGCACTGCCAGGGAGCGGCTGGCGGACGAGCGAGAGAAACAGAAGGCCGTGGAGCGGCGACGGCGGACGCTGATCGTCGCGTCGAGCGTCGTCTGCGTCCTGGGTCTGGCGGCGGTGATCGGGGTCGTCGCGGCGAACTCCGGCAAGGACGACAGCAGCGACAAGGCGGGCCCGGTCGTGGCGCCCTCGGGGGCGCAGGGCGAGGACGCGCTCGCGATCCCTGTCGGCAAGGACGGCGCCAAGTCCACGCTCACCGTGTGGGAGGACTTCCGCTGCCCGGCCTGCAAGGCCTTCGAGACGGCGTACCGCCCCACGATCCACGAGCTGACGGACGCCGGGAAGCTCAGGGTCGAGTACCACCTGGCCACGCTCATCGACGGCAACATGGGCGGCAGCGGCTCCCGTAACGCGGCCAACGCGGCGGCCTGCGCACAGGACGCCGGGAAGTTCCCCGCGTACCACGACGTGCTGTACGAGAACCAGCCGGTGGAGACGGACGACGCCTTCGCGGAGAACAGCAAGCTCATCGGGCTCGCGGCCAAGGTCGACGGCCTCGACACGCCCGCGTTCCGTACCTGTGTCGAGGACGGCACGCACAACAGCTGGGTCGCGAAGTCCAACCAGGCCTTCCAGAACGGCCATTTCGGCGGCACTCCGACCGTGCTCTTCAACGGCAAGAACATCTACGCCGACCAGTCGATGACGCCGGCGAAGCTGAAGCAGATGGTGGAGGATGCCGACAAAGGGTGACCGGGGGTGAGGCCCCTGCACACCCGCCCGTTATGGAGCCGTAGCCGGGCTGCCCGTCGTCGGCCCGGTCCGGCACGGTAGCGTCGACCCTGCCATGGAACTTGCCTACATTCCCAGCCCGTCGCACGGGGTGCTGTATCTCGGCCCCGTTCCGCTGCGCGGCTACGCGTTCTGCATCATCATCGGCGTCTTCGTCGCGGTCTGGCTCGGCAACAGGCGCTGGGTCGCCCGCGGCGGGCAGGCCGGCACGGTGGCCGACATCTCCGTCTGGGCGGTGCCCTTCGGCCTGGTCGGCGGCCGGCTCTACCACGTGATCACGGACTACGAGCTGTACTTCAGCGAGGGCCGTGACTGGGTGGACGCCTTCAAGGTCTGGGAGGGCGGCCTCGGTATCTGGGGCGCTATCGCACTCGGCGCGGTGGGCGCGTGGATCGGCTGTCGCCGCCGGGGCATCGCCCTGCCCGCGTACGCCGACGCCATCGCGCCCGGTATCGCTCTCGCCCAGGCGATCGGCCGCTGGGGCAACTGGTTCAACCAGGAGCTGTACGGCAAGCAGACCGACCTCCCCTGGGCGCTGCACATCACGTCCTCGGCGGACGGCCGGGTGCCCGGCTACTACCACCCGACGTTCCTGTACGAGTCGCTGTGGTGCGTCGGCGTCGCGCTCCTGGTCATCTGGGCCGACCGCCGCTTCAAGCTCGGGCACGGACGGGCCTTCGCGCTGTACGTCGCCGCGTACTGCGTGGGCCGCGCGTGGATCGAGTACATGCGGGTCGACGACGCCCACCACATCCTGGGCCTGCGGCTGAACGACTGGACCGCGATGGTCGTGTTCCTGCTCGCGGTGATCTACATCGTGATCTCGGCGAAGAAGCGGCCGGGGCGCGAAGCGGTGGTCGAGCCGGGTGCGGATGCCTCCGGCGGTGGGACGGAAGCCGACGGCGAGGGCGAGTCGAAGGACGCGACCGAGGCCGAGGCTGCGGCCGGCGCCGACGCCGACGCGAAGACCGACGCCAAGGGTGACGGCGAAGCCAAGGCCGGAACCGACGCCGAAGCGAAGGGCGAGGCTGGCGCGAAAACCGACGCCAAGACCGACGCCGGCACCAAGACCTCCGCCGGCGCCAAGGTCTCAGCCGATGCCAAGGCCTCCGCCGACGTCAAGGCCGATGCGGGCGTGAAGGGCGAGGCCGGGAAGTCGGCCGCGAAGGCCGAGGACGCGACCGGGGTGAAGGACGAGGTCAAGGACGGGGCCGAGTCGGCCGGCAAGAAGAGCTGACGGCTGGTCGTTCGTACGACGACGAGGGCGCCCGGGGTCTGCCGGGCGCCCTCGTCGTCTGTGTGCGTGGCGTGGCGGGGTCAGTCCCCGCGGGCCGCCAGGGACAGGGTGCGTTGTGCCATCGCCACCACGGCCGCGTCGATGAAGCGGCCGTCCGGCAGGGCCTGGGCGCCCTGCTCGGCGGCCGCCGCCTTCACGATCGTCTCGGCTTCCTCCAGCTCGTGCTGGGTGGGCAGGTAGGCCCGTTCGATGATCGGGAGCTGGCGGGGGTGGATGGCGGCGCGGCCGAGGAAACCGAGGCGGCGGCCGTGGGCGCAGCTGGTGGCCAGGCCCTCCAGGTCGCGGATGTCGGGGTGCACCGACTGGGGTGGCGGCGCCAGACCCGCGGCCCGGGCGGCGACCACGACCCGGGCGCGGGACCAGTCGAGGCCCGCGTCGTCACGGATGCCCAGGTCGGCGCGTAGGTCCGCCTCGCCGAGGGCGATGCCGCGCAGCGAGGGGTGGGCGCAGGCGATGGCGTAGGCGTGTTCGACGCCGAGGGCTGTTTCCAGGAGGGCGTGGAGAGGGGTGGCTCCATGGTCCGCGGGCGGCACGGTCTCGGCGACCCGGGTGATCTGGTGCGGGGACGTCACTTTCGGCAGGCGCAGGGCGGCGACCCCGGGCAGGGCGGCCATCGTGCGCAGGTCCGCCGCGGCGAAGGGGCTGTCCAGGGCGTTCACCCGGACGTGGACCGGGACCGGCTGGGGCTCGCGCAGGCGTTCGGCGGTGGCCGTGCGGGCGTACTCCTTGCGGTCCGGGGCGACCGCGTCCTCGAGGTCGACGATGACGACGTCGGCGCCGCAGGCGAGGGCCTTGGTGACGGTCTCCGGGCGGTCACCTGGGACATAGAGCCAGGTCAGAGGGGTCTTCTTCATAGGGCGCCCGCCTCGCGGAGGGATGCCAGCTCGGCCGTGGTCAGGCCCAGTTCGGTCAGGACCTCCTCCGTGTCGGCGCCGTGCGGGCGGCCGGTCCAGCGGATCGCGCCGGGGGTCGAGGAGAGCCGGAAGAGGACGTTCTGCATGCGGATCCGGCCCAGTTCCGGGTCGTCGACCGCGGTGATCGTGTCGAGGGCCTGGTACTGAGGGTCCTCCATCACGTCCCGTACGTCCTGGATCGGGGCGATCGCCGCCTCCGCCTTCTCGAAGGCGGCGAGGACGTCGGTGCGGCTGCGGGCGGCGATCCAGCTGCCGACCGCGTCGTCGAGCAGGTCGGCGTGGGCGGCCCGGTCGGCGCCGGTCGCGAACCAGGGCTCGTCGATCAGATCGGGGCGGCCGACCAGGCGCATCACCCGCTCCGCGATCGACTGGGCCGACGTCGAGACGGCGACCCAGTTCCCGTCGGCCGTGCGGTAGGTGTTGCGCGGTGCGTTGTTGGCGGACCGGTTGCCGGTGCGGGCCTGGACGTATCCCAGCTGGTCGTACCAGAGCGGCTGGGGGCCGAGGACGGTGAGGATGGGTTCGATGATCGCCATGTCGACGACCTGTCCCTCGCCCGTGCGGCTGCGGGCGGCGAGGGCCGTCATGACGGCGTAGGCGGTGGCCAGACCGGCGATCGAGTCGGCCAGGCCGAAGGGCGGGAGGGTCGGGGACGCGTCAGGTTCGCCGGTGATCGCCGCGAACCCGCTCATCGCCTCGGCGAGGGTGCCGAAGCCGGGGCGGTGCGCGTACGGGCCGAACTGGCCGAAGGCGGTGACCCGGGTGAGGACCAGGCGGGGGTTGGCCGCCGACAGCGCGTCCCAGCCGAGGTCCCACTTCTCCAGGGTGCCGGGGCGGAAGTTCTCGATGATCACGTCGGCGGTGGCGGCGAGGCGCAGCAGGGTGGCGCGGCCGCCGGGCCGGGAGAGGTCGAGGGTGATGGTGCGCTTGTTGCGGCCGAGGAGCTTCCACCACAGGCCCACGCCGTCCTTCGACGGGCCGTGGCCCCGGGAGGGGTCCGGCTGGGTGGGGTGCTCGACCTTGATGACCTCCGCGCCGAAGTCGCCGAGCATGGTGGCGGCGAGGGGGCCGGCGAAGAGGGTGGCCAGGTCGAGGACGCGGACACCGTGCAGGGGGGTGGTCTTCTCGCTCATGACGCGTACTGCGTCTCGATCTCGGAGCGGTAGGGCATGGAGGCGGAGGCGCCCGGCCGTTGGACCGACAGGGCCGCCGCCGCGGACGCCCAGGCCAGTGCCTCCCGCATGGGCCGCCCCTCGCCGAGCGCGACCGCGAGGGCGCCGACGAAGGTGTCGCCCGCGCCGGTCGAGTCGACGGCGGTGACGCGCGGGGCGGGCACGGTCAGCGGCCGCTCTCCCCGGGTCGCGTACAGGCTGCCGGACGAGCCGAGCGTGATGACCACCTCCGGCACGCTGTCCAGCAGGGCGGTGGCCGCCTCGCGCGGGTCGGTGCGGCCGGTGAGCGTGGCCGCCTCGTGCTCGTTGGGGACCAACAGGTCGATGACCGTGAGGAGTTCGGGTGGAAGCGGCTGGGCGGGGGCCGGGGTGAGGATCGTCCGGACGCCGTGGGCGCGGGCCGCCCGGGCGCCCGCGACGACCGCGGCGAGGGGGACTTCGAGCTGGAGCAGGAGGGCGTCGGCGGAGGAGATGAGGACCTCGTCGCCGGGGACGAGGTGGTCGACGGTGCCGTTCGCGCCGGGGACGACCACGATCGCGTTGCCGCCCTCGTCGTCGACGACGATGTGCGCGGTGCCGGAGGGGCTCTCGACGGTGCGCAGATGGTCGGTGTTCACGCCGGAGTGCTCCAGGGTGGAGCGCAGCCGGGTGCCGAAGGCGTCGTTGCCGACGGCGCCGATCATCGACACGGTGGCGCCCGCGCGGGCGGCGGCGACCGCCTGGTTGGCGCCCTTGCCGCCGGGGATCGTACGGAACTCCCGTCCCGTCACGGTCTCCCCGCGCTGTGGGGGCTTCTCGACGTAGGCGACGAGGTCCATGTTCGTGCTGCCGAGCACGACGATGTCGGTCATGGCTGGGAAGCCTCCCGGGGGATGAGGGACCAGGTGAGGTGGGCCAGGGTGTCGAAGCCGACGCCGTTGAGGTCGGCGACGGAGGTGGCCAGGCGGTTCTTGAGGGGGGCCGTCCAGTGGTCGGGCAGGGCGGTCGGGTCGCCGACGAGCAGGGCGGCGATCCCGCCGGCCGTGGCGCCGGCCGAATCGGTGTCCAGGCCGCCGGACACGGCACGGCCTACGGAGCCGGTGAAGTCGCCGTCCGCGTGGGTGAGGGCGGCGGCGATCAGGGCGGTGTTGGGGATGGCGTGGACCCAGTGGTGCGCCTTGTGGGCGGCGTGCAGTTCGTCGACCACGGTGTCGAAGTCGGGGTGTTCTTCGGCGTGCCGGACGGCGTGGGTGACGGCCTGCGCGAGGCGGGAGCGGGGCGGGACGACGGTCAGACCGGTGCGCAGACAGGCGTGGACGTCATGGGCGCCGGTCGCGGCGGCGGCGATGGTGGCCGCCGTGAACATCGCCGCGTAGACGCCGTTGGCGGTGTGCGTGAGGGTGGCGTCGCGGTGGGCCTGCTCGGCCGCGGCGGCCGGGTCCCCGGGGTTGGTCCAGCCGTGGACGTCGGCGCGGATGAGGGCGCCGATCCATTCGCGGAAGGGGTTGCGGTGGCGGGCGGTGTGAGGGGGCTCGATGCCGGCGAGGAGGTTGCGCAGGGCGAGGCGTTCGGCGGTGAAGGTGCGGCCCGCCGGGAGTTCGTCCAGCCAGAGCCGGGCCACGTCCGTGGTGGTGAAGTCCCTGCCGTGGCGTTGGAGCAGGAGGAGGTTGAGGAGCGGGTAGTTGAGGTCGTCGTCCTCGGGCATGCCGTCGATGTTCTCGGCGAGGGAGGTGGTCGCCGAGCGGCGGTTCCAGGGGTGCGCCTCGAGGAGGGGCTCGGGGACTCCACGGGCGGTGAAGTAGCCGGTGAGGGGCCAGTTGCCGGTGGACCGGGCGAGTTGGCGGACGGCGTCCAGGGGGAGTTTCTCCACCGGTTTGCCCAGGAGGCAGCCGACGGCCCGGCCCAGCCAGGCCGCTTCCAGGCCGGCCGGGGTGGGGGCCTGCGTGCGCGCGCCGGCCGGCCGGCTCGGCCACTGCGGGCACAGGGCCCTGATCCTCTCCAGTCCGGTCGGCTCGTGTTCCGTCAACCTGCTGGGCAGGTCGGCCAGTTCGTCCAGGAGGTCGTCCGCGAGGAGGCGCAGATAGCGCGAGGCCCGCTGGGGGGACGCGCCGGCCCGCGGCGGGGCCTCGCAGCCGCCGGCCGCCTTCCAGCGTGCGGCGATCGCCCACGGCTCCCGGCCGTCCTGCGCCGCCTGGCGCAGTTCGTGGCCGAGGAGGTCCTCGGGCTGGACCCAGGTCAGTCGGAGCATCGCGGGCCTCCGATCGCGGAGAACGCCCGCTCGTGCGTGCGGCGGTGCTGGACGTCGCGGTCGAAGATCTCCCGGGTGACCTCGGTGAGCGCCGCCGCGGGCTGCCAGAGGTCGAGACGGCTGGCCTCGGCGACCTGCTTCGACCACTCGTCGGGGACCGGCGAGCCGAGGGCGCCGGCCACCGCTCCCGCCATCGTCGCGATCGAATCGCAGTCGCGGCCGTAGTTGACCGCGCCCAGGACCGTCTGCCGGTAGTCGCCGTCGGCCACCAGCAACATGCCCAGGGCGACGGGGAGTTCCTCGATCGCGTGCAGGCGGGACGGGCGGCGGGCGGCCAGGGAGGGCCGGCGGTAGTCGGGGCCGACGGTGTCGTACGGCGTCACCGCCTCCCGGAGCGGCGCCAGCGCCGACTCGAAGTCGGTGTGCCGGGCCGCCGCTTCGCAGACCTTCTCGATCGCGGTGCGGGTCCCGTCCTGCGCCAGGGCCAGACAGGCCGCGACGACGGAGTCCGCCGTCGCGCCCGGCGCGCACGCGGCCGCCACCGCCGCCGCGAAGACTCCCGCCGCCTCACGGCCGTACGACGACTGGTGGGCGCCGGCGATGTCCAGCGCTTCGGCGTACGCGCCCGCCGGGTTGGCCGCGTTGACCAGTCCCACCGGGGCCATGTACATCGCCGCACCGCAGTTGACGATGTTGCCGACGCCTGCCTCACGAGGGTCCACATGCCCGTAGTGGAGCCTTGCCACCAGCCATTTCTCCGCCAGGAAGATCCGCTGGAGGGGGAGTGCCTCCGCCTCCAGCTCCGGGATCCAGCGGGGGGTCGTCAACAGGTCCGGGACCAGGTGGTCGGCGATCGCGTAGGCGTCCAGGTGATCGCGGACCGTGGCGTAGACCCTGATCAGCGCGTGGGTCATCAAGGTGTCGTCGGTGACGTGGCCGTCGCCCTTGTGGTACGGGGCGATGGGGCGGGCGGTGCGCCAGTCGTCGCCGTTCCAGGGACCGACGATGCCGTGGACCCGGCTGCCGTGCCGCTGGAGGATCTGCTCGGGGGAGTAGCCCTCGACGGGGCCGCCGAGCGCGTCGCCGACGGCCGCGCCGACGAGGGCGGCGGTGATGCGGTCTTCCAGGGTTCCGCCGCCGCTTCTGCTACTGCTTTCTTGCGCTTTGGGCGTCATGCCCCGAATCATCCTCCTGGAGGGGCCGGTTGCGTGTTTTCCAGGAGTTCGGCGAGTTCCACCAGGTCGGTGCCGGTGAGCCGGGGCAGTACACAGCCGGAGAGGACACGGCAGCTGTCCCGCCAGGAGAGGGGGATCGCGGCGCCGCCGCCCAACGCGCCGGTCAGCGCGCCCGCCAGGGCCGGGGCCGAGTCCGCGACCCGGGAGAGACAGGCCGCCGCCGGTACCGCTTCGCCGATACGGCCGCCGGACGCCGTCACCAGGGCGAGGGCCACCGGGACCGTCTCCGCCGCCGCGATGCCGTAGCTGTAGACGTGGTCGACGATCTGGTGCTCCAGGAGGGGGATGAGCGCGAAGGCGCTGTCGGCGCCATGGGCCAGCGCGAGGGCGTGCCGGGCGTTGCGGCCGATCTCGGTGTGCTCGGGGAGTTCGGCGAGCGCCGCCGCCACGCAGGCCTCGGGTCTCGCGCCGACGAGGGCCAGCGCGAGGGCCGCCGCCATCGCGCGCGCGCCGTGCACGCCGTCGCCGTCCTGGGTGTAGCGGGCGTCGAACTCGGCGAGTTCGGCGGCGAGTCGGGGGTCGCCGGGGTGGGCCACGGCCAGGACACAGGCGCGCACGCAGGCCGCGTCGTCGAAGTAGTGGGGGTTGTCGTGGCCGGTGGCGGGCGGCCGCAGACCGGCGGCGAGGTTGCCGAGGCCGGCGCGGACGGAGATCCGGGCGCGCAGGGGGAGGACGGCGGACTCGATCTCGGGCGCGCGGTCGGCGGCCGCCGCGACCTCGCAGGCGACGGCGTTCCAGGTGAGGTCGATGGCGGCGCGCATCCGGCGTTCGCGACCGAGGTCGCCGAGGGCGGCGTCGTCCCCGGCCCGCAGGACCGCCTCGGCCGCGAAGGCCGCCCACTCGGCGTCGTCGGAGGGGCCGAGGCGGAGCGGCTCGGGGGGTTGATTGAGGGCGATGGGGACGGGGAGGGTCGTCGTCGCGTTCTGCTCGGCGAAGGTGTCGAGTTCGCGGGTCAGCCGACGGGTCCACTCCGGCATACGGGCGGCTCGGTGGCGGGCGGCGGGCCAGCCGGCGGCGTCGCCCGCCGCGAGGCCGAGCAGAAGGCCCTCGATGCGGCGCGCCCTCACCGGGCGGGCGGTCTCGACGGCCCCGGCTTCGCCTTCGGCCCCGCTGTTCCCGCCCGCGCGACGCTCGCGGCTTGCGTCGTCGGGTGCGGGTGGCCCCTGGCGGGTGTCCTCGCCGTCGGCGGCCGCGAGTTCGTCGGGGGCCGCCGTGAGCGTTCCGGCCGTCATGCCCTCGTCCAGCGGTCCGGGTGGCCTCACGGTCGTACCTCCGCGCCGTCGTTCGCCGCCAGGGTGAAGGCGGTCGGGTCCGGCAGGGGGGACCGGGCGAGGCCCATCAGGTTCGGCACGAGGTCCTCCGCGACCATGCCCTCGCCCCACTTGCCGCCCTCGCCCGGCACCAGCAACTCCGCCACGTCCAGCACATGGTGGCCCGCCATGGACGGCAGGCAGCTTCCGCGTGCCGGGCCGATCGCCGCCGCCCACTGCGCCGGGATCGCCGACACGCCCTGTGTCGCACCGGCCAGGGCGCCCGCCACCGCGGCCGTCGTGTCCGCGTCGCGGCCCATGTTCACCGCCGTCAGGACGGCGTCGCGGAAGTCGCCGTCGGCGGCCGCGTAGGCGCCGAAGGCGAGGGCGACGGCCTCGGGGGCGAGGTCGGTCCAGGGGTAGCCGCCGATGACGACGGCGGAGCGGACCGCCCGTTCGCCCCGGTGGGCCACCGCCACCGCCCGGCGCAGGGAACGCGCCGTCCAGGAGTCCTCGGGGACCACGGCCAGGGCGGAGGCGACCACCGAGATCGGCGACGCTCCCGCCATGGCCGCGGCCACTCCCGCCGCGACCGCCTGGCCGCCGTAGATGCCCTCGCCGTCGTGACTCACCGCGCCGTCGATCGCGACCAGACGGGCCGCTTCCGCCGGGCGGCCGGCGGCGAAGACGCCGAAGGGGGCCGCGCGCATGGCCAGGCCGTCGCTCCAGGCGTGCCGGTGCTGCGCCGAGATCGGCGCCGCCAGGCCTCGGCGGAGGTTCTCCAGGGTGCCGCGTTCGCTGAAGCCGGCGCCGCGGAAGGGGCCCTCGTCGAGGTCGGCGATCCACTGGTGCCAGGCCGCCTCGACATGGGCCGGGGTGAGCGCGGAGCCGTGGCGGGCCAGCAGCAGGCCCGAGAAGATCGCGTACTCGGTGTCGTCGGTGCCGGCCGGCCGGTCGGCGACGTACCCCGTGATGCGGCCCCAGCGGGCGCGGATCTCGGAGGGCTTCATGTTCTCCGCGGGGGCTCCCAGGGCGTCTCCGACGGCCAGGCCGAGCAGGGCGCCGCGGGCCCGTTCGCGCAGTGCGGCGGCGTCCCCCGGCACCGGGACCGAGGGGATGCAGGCGATCGATGCCATACGAGGCCTCTCCTCAAGAGGCTCCGCACGGGGCGCGGAGCGCTTTGCGGATGTGTCCCACCATCGGCGGTTGACCTCAGCCTCGGAGGCTTCCATGTCACCCGGTCGACATCTGTGCAGCCTCCCGATCGTATGAGCATTCGAGGGTAAAGCCGCAGGTTAGCCCAGCCTTTCCTTCCTGGCGGGTGCGGATCTCCCGGCGTATCTTTGGTGTCGTCGAAAAGTGGAATCAGTCCAGACTTAGCTTTGCCTCAGCTTACTGGGGCCGTCCGGAACACCCTGGGGGATCTCGTGGCCATCATCGAAACCGAAGCCGCGCTGCACGAGGCGCATCGCGACAACCACACCCACCGGGACGTCAACGGGGGCTGGCTGCGGCCCGCCGTCTTCGGCGCGATGGACGGTCTGGTCTCCAACCTCGCCCTGATGACCGGTGTCGCCGGCGGGTCGGTGGGTCACCAGACCGTCGTCATCACCGGACTCGCCGGTCTCGCCGCGGGCGCCTTCTCCATGGCCGCCGGGGAGTACACCTCCGTCGCCTCGCAGCGCGAGCTCGTCGAGGCAGAACTCGACGTCGAGCGACGGGAGTTGAGAAAGCACCCGCAGGACGAGGAGGCCGAGCTCGCCGCGCTGTACGAGTCTCGGGGGGTCGACCCCGAGCTGGCCCGGCGGGTCGCCCACCAGCTGTCGCGCGATCCCGAGCAGGCCCTGGAGATACACGCCCGCGAGGAACTGGGCATCGATCCCTCCGATCTGCCCTCGCCGCTGATCGCCGCCGGGTCGAGCTTCGGCGCGTTCGCGCTGGGCGCGCTGCTGCCCGTACTCCCCTATCTGCTGGGGGCCGCTTCGCTCTGGCCGGCCGTGCTGCTCGCCTTGGTCGGACTGTTCGGCTGCGGGGCCGTGGTGGCCCGGGTGACCGCGCGCACCTGGTGGTACAGCGGGCTGCGGCAGCTCGCCCTCGGTGGCGCGGCGGCCGGTGTGACGTACGCCCTGGGCAGTTGGTTCGGAACGGCCGTAGGATAGTGCGGATGCTACTTATGCGATGGGCCGCATAAGTAGTCGTTACTGACTGGTTTCGAGTGCTTAACCAGCGGGCATGAGCCGTAAGCGCTGTGGGCAAAGACGCCTCCGGCGCACTCGCGAGGTGAACGAAGCCGCTCCCCTCGCCTTCCGGACCGGCGGACACCGATCTGATCGATCTCGTCCCGTTCGGTCCCCCCATACTTTCAGCCACGTGCGAGATACCCCTGTCGCGACTCCGTGGCGTCCGCATGCTGGAACGGAGTATCCGGTTCCCGAGAACCGCTCCATCATGTAACCTGCACGAAATTTTGCGTTACGCAGAGGGCCAACGTCGTCCCTTCGCTCAGCAGATATGCCACTTGAGACGACGACGGGAGAGCCGATGCGTACGCCGCGCCAGCCGTCCCAGCATTCCGCGAATGGCCAGAACTGGTCCTTCATGGATGCTCGCCCTGCTGCGCAGGGTATGTACGACCCCCGCAACGAGCACGACGCCTGTGGCGTCGGCTTCGTGGCCAACCTCACCGGCGAGGCGAGCCACACGCTGGTCGAGCAGGCGCTCACCGTTCTGCGCAACCTCGAGCACCGCGGCGCCACCGGCTCCGAGCCGGACTCCGGCGACGGCGCGGGCATCCTGACCCAGGTCCCGGACGCCTTCTTCCGCGAGGTGGCCGGACTTGAGCTCCCCGAGGCCGGCGGCTACGCCGTCGGTATCGCCTTCCTCCCCGAGGAAGGCATCCAGGACGCCGTCTCACAGATCGAGACGATCGCCGTCGACGAGGGCCTCACCGTCCTCGGCTGGCGCGACGTCCCGGTCGCCCCCGGACTGCTCGGCGCCACCGCCCGCTCGACGATGCCGGCCTTCCGCCAGATCTTCGTCACGGACCACGCCAGCACGGGCATCGACCTCGACCGCAAGGCGTTCGTGCTGCGCAAGCGCGCCGAACGCGAGGCCGGCGTCTACTTCCCGTCGCTGTCCGCGCGGACCATCGTCTACAAGGGCATGCTGACCACCGGCCAGCTCGAGCCCTTCTTCCCGGACCTGTCCGACCGCCGCTTCGCCTCGGCCGTGTCGCTCGTCCACTCGCGGTTCTCGACGAACACCTTCCCGTCGTGGCCGCTCGCGCACCCGTACCGCTTCGTCGCGCACAACGGTGAGATCAACACCGTCAAGGGCAACCGCAACTGGATGCGCGCCCGCGAGTCGCAGCTCGTCTCCGACCTCTTCGGCAAGGACGAGAAGTCCATCGAGCGGATCTTCCCGGTGTGTACGCCGGACGCCTCCGACTCGGCGTCCTTCGACGAGGTGCTCGAACTGCTCCACCTCGGCGGCCGCTCGCTGCCGCACTCCGTGCTGATGATGATCCCGGAGGCGTGGGAGAACCACGACTCCATGGACCCGGCCCGGCGCGCCTTCTACGAGTTCCACTCCACGATGATGGAGCCCTGGGACGGCCCGGCCTGCGTCACCTTCACCGACGGCACCCAGGTCGGCGCCGTGCTCGACCGCAACGGTCTGCGCCCCGGCCGCTACTGGGTCACCGACGACGGCCTCGTCGTCCTCGGCTCCGAGGTCGGCGTCCTCGACATCGACCCCGCCAAGGTCGTCCGCAAGGGCCGCCTCCAGCCCGGCCGGATGTTCCTCATCGACACCGCCGAGCACCGCATCATCGAAGACGACGAGATCAAGGCCCAGCTCGCCGCCGAGAAGCCCTACGCCGAGTGGCTGGAGGCCGGCGAGATCGAGCTGGTCGACCTGCCCGAGCGCGAGCACATCGTGCACACCCACGCCTCGGTCACCCGCCGCCAGCAGACCTTCGGCTACACCGAGGAAGAGCTGCGCGTCATCCTCGCGCCGATGGCCAAGACCGCCGGCGAACCGCTCGGCTCCATGGGCACGGACTCGCCGATCGCCGCGCTCTCCGCGCGCCCGCGGCTGCTCTTCGACTACTTCACCCAGCTGTTCGCCCAGGTCACCAACCCGCCGCTGGACGCGATCCGCGAAGAGCTCGTGACCTCGCTGCGCTCGTCACTGGGCCCGCAGGGCAACCTGCTCGAGCCGAGCGCCGCGTCGTGCCGGACGGTCACCCTGCCCTTCCCCGTCATCGACAACGACGAGCTGGCCAAGCTCATCCACATCAACGCCGACGGCGACATGCCCGGCTTCAAGGCCGCGACGCTCTCCGGCCTGTACCGGGTGCACGGCGGCGGTGACGCGCTGGCCGCGCGCATCGACGAGATCTGCGCCGAGGCCGACGCCGCCATCGACAACGGCGCCCGCCTCATCGTCCTGTCGGACCGCCACTCGGACGCCGAGCACGCCCCGATCCCGTCGCTGCTGCTCACCGCGGCCGTCCACCACCACCTCATCCGCACCAAGCAGCGCACCGAGGTGGGCCTCCTCGTCGAGGCCGGCGACGTCCGCGAGGTCCACCACG
This sequence comes from Streptomyces sp. NPDC102259, assembly GCF_044766465.1. Lineage (NCBI taxonomy): Bacteria > Bacillati > Actinomycetota > Actinomycetes > Kitasatosporales > Streptomycetaceae > Streptomyces > Streptomyces sp. NPDC102259. Next base: position 140,553 of record NZ_JBIWMA010000018.1, read on the forward strand.
TCGCCCTGCTGATCGGCTTCGGCGCCGCCGCCGTCAACCCGTACCTGGCGATGGAGTCCGCAGAGGACCTGCTGCGCGCGGGCACCTTCCTCAACGGCCTGGAGCCCGAGCAGGCGATCCGCAACCTCATCTACGCGCTGGGCAAGGGCGTCCTGAAGGTCATGTCCAAGATGGGCATCTCCACCGTCGCCTCCTACCGCGGCGCCCAGGTCTTCGAGGCCGTCGGTCTCGACGACGCCTTCGTCGAGAAGTACTTCAACGGCACCGCCACCAAGATCGGCGGCGTCGGCATCGACGTCATCGCCAAGGAGGTCGCCGCCCGCCACGCCAAGGCGTACCCGGCCAGCGGCATCGCGCCGGCCCACCGCGCCCTGGACATAGGCGGCGAGTACCAGTGGCGCCGCGAGGGCGAGCCGCACCTGTTCGACCCGGAGACGGTCTTCCGCCTCCAGCACTCGACGCGCACCGCTCGCTACGACATCTTCAAGAAGTACACGGACCGCGTGAACGAGCAGTCCGAGCGCCTCATGACGCTGCGCGGCCTGTTCGGCTTCAAGACCGGTGTCGACGGCCGTCAGCCGATCTCCATCGACGAGGTCGAGTCGGTCGACGAGATCGTCAAGCGCTTCTCCACCGGCGCCATGTCGTACGGCTCCATCTCCAAGGAGGCGCACGAGACCCTCGCCATCGCCATGAACCAGTTGGGCGGCAAGTCCAACACCGGTGAGGGCGGCGAGGACGCGGACCGGCTGTACGACCCGACGCGCCGTTCGGCGATCAAGCAGGTCGCCTCCGGCCGCTTCGGCGTCACGTCCGAGTACCTGGTCAACGCGGACGACATCCAGATCAAGATGGCGCAGGGCGCCAAGCCCGGCGAGGGCGGCCAGCTGCCCGGCCACAAGGTCTACCCGTGGGTCGCCAAGACCCGGCACAGCACCCCCGGTGTCGGTCTGATCTCCCCGCCGCCGCACCACGACATCTACTCGATCGAAGACCTGGCCCAGCTGATCCACGACCTGAAGAACGCGAACCCGCAGGCGCGGATCCACGTGAAGCTGGTCTCCGAGGTCGGCGTCGGCACGGTCGCGGCCGGTGTGTCCAAGGCGCACGCGGACGTCGTCCTCATCTCCGGCCACGACGGCGGAACCGGCGCCTCCCCGCTCACCTCGCTCAAGCACGCGGGCGGCCCCTGGGAGCTCGGCCTGGCCGAGACCCAGCAGACGCTGCTGCTCAACGGCCTGCGCGACCGGATCGTGGTGCAGACCGACGGCCAGCTGAAGACCGGCCGTGACGTGATCATCGCCGCGCTGCTCGGCGCCGAGGAGTTCGGTTTCGCGACCGCGCCGCTCGTCGTCTCCGGCTGCGTCATGATGCGCGTCTGCCACCTGGACACCTGCCCCGTCGGCATCGCCACCCAGAACCCGGTGCTCCGCGACCGCTTCGCCGGCAAGGCGGAGTACGTGGTGAACTTCTTCAAGTTCATCGCCGAGGAGGTCCGCGAGATCCTCGCCGAGCTGGGCTTCCGCACCATCGAGGAGGCCGTCGGCCACGCCGAGGTCCTGGACGTCGAACGCGCCGTCGACCACTGGAAGGCACAGGGCCTGAACCTGGCCCCGCTCTTCCACGTGCCCGCCCTGCCCGAGGGTGCGGCGCTGCACCAGGTCATCACGCAGGACCACGGCCTGGAGAAGGCGCTCGACAACCAGCTGATCAAGCTCGCCGCCGACGCCCTGGCCGCGGACTCCGCGACCGACGCCCAGCCGGTGCGCGCCCAGGTCGCCATCCGCAACATCAACCGCACGGTCGGCACCATGCTCGGCCACGAGGTGACGAAGAAGTTCGGTGGCGCGGGCCTGCCCGAGGACACCATCGACATCACCTTCACCGGCTCCGCCGGCCAGTCCTTCGGCGCCTTCCTCCCGCGCGGTGTCACGCTGCGCCTGGAGGGCGACGCCAACGACTACGTCGGCAAGGGCCTGTCGGGCGGCCGCGTCATCGTCCGCCCCGACCGCCGCGCCGACCACCTCGCCGAGTTCTCGACGATCGCGGGCAACACCATCGCCTACGGCGCGACCGGCGGCGAACTGTTCCTGCGCGGCCGCAGCGGTGAGCGGTTCTGCGTCCGCAACTCCGGCGCGACGGTCGTCTCCGAGGGCGTGGGCGACCACGGCTGCGAGTACATGACCGGCGGTCACGCGGTGGTCCTCGGCGAGACGGGCCGCAACTTCGCGGCCGGTATGTCGGGCGGCGTCGCGTATGTGATCGACCTGAACCGCGACAACGTCAACTCCGGCAACCTCGGCGCCGTCGAGGCGCTGGACGAGGCCGACAAGCGGTGGCTGCACGACGTGGTGCGCCGCCACGCCGAGGAGACCGGATCGACGGTCGCCGCGAAGCTGCTCGTCGACTGGGACGCCGCCGCGGAGCGCTTCAGCAAGATCATCCCCAGCACGTACAAGGCAGTGCTCGCCGCCAAGGACGCCGCCGAGCAGGCGGGACTCTCCGAGTCCGAGATCACCGAGAAGATGATGGAGGCGGCGACCAATGGCTGACCCGAAGGGCTTCCTGAACCACGGCCGTGAGGTCGCCAAGTCCCGTCCCGTCGACGTGCGTCTGAAGGACTGGAACGAGGTCTACGTCCCCGGCTCCCTGCTGCCGATCATCAGCAAGCAGGCCGGCCGGTGCATGGACTGCGGCATCCCGTTCTGTCACAACGGCTGTCCGCTGGGGAACCTGATCCCCGAGTGGAACGACTTCGCCTACCGCGAGGACTGGACGGCGGCCTCCGAGCGGCTGCACGCCACGAACAACTTCCCGGAGTTCACGGGCCGGCTGTGCCCCGCTCCGTGCGAGTCGGCGTGTGTGCTGGGCATCAACCAGCCGGCCGTCACCATCAAGAACGTCGAGGTCTCGATCATCGACAAGGCGTGGGAGACCGGTGACGTCGCCCCGCAGGCGCCCGAGCGCCTGTCCGGCAAGACCGTCGCGGTCATCGGCTCGGGCCCGGCGGGCCTGGCCGCCGCCCAGCAGCTCACCCGGGCCGGCCACACCGTCGCCGTCTACGAGCGCGCGGACCGCATCGGAGGCCTCCTCCGGTACGGCATCCCCGAGTTCAAGATGGAGAAGCGGCACATCAACCGCCGTATCGAGCAGATGCGCGCGGAGGGCACCCGCTTCCGTACCGGGATCGAGATCGGCCGCGACCTCAAGGCGACCGACCTGAAGAAGCGCTACGACGCCATCGTCATCGCCGCCGGCGCCACGACCGCTCGTGACCTTCCGGTCCCCGGCCGTGAACTCAAGGGCGTCTACCAGGCGATGGAGTACCTGCCGCTGGCCAACAAGGTCCAGGAGGGCGACTTCGTGGCGCCCCCGATCTCGGCCGAGGGCAAGCACGTCGTGGTCATCGGCGGCGGCGACACCGGCGCGGACTGCGTGGGCACCGCCCACCGTCAGGGCGCGGCCTCGGTCACCCAGCTGGAGATCATGCCGAAGCCCGGCGAGGAGCGGAACCCGGGTCAGCCGTGGCCGACCTTCCCGATGCTCTACAAGGTCACGAGCGCGCACGAGGAGGGCGGCGAGCGGGTCTACTCCGTCTCCACCACCCACTTCGAGGGCGACGAGGACGGCAACGTCCAGTGGCTGCACCTCAGCGAGGTCGAGTTCATCGACGGCAGGCTGACCCCGAAGCCGGGCACGGAGCGCAAGATCCCCGCCCAGCTGGTCACCCTCGCGATGGGCTTCACCGGCACCGACCGTGAGAACGGCGTGATCGAGCAGTTCGGCCTGGAGCTCGACGAGCGCGGCAACATCGCCCGCGACGCCGACTTCCGCACCAACGTCCCCGGCGTGTACGTCGCCGGTGACGCCGGCCGCGGCCAGTCGCTCATCGTGTGGGCGATCGCGGAGGGCCGCTCGGCCGCCCGCGGCGTCGACCGGTTCCTGACCGGCGAGAGTGAGCTGCCGGCCCCGATCCGCCCGACGGACCGCTCGCTGCTGGTCTGACGGCCCGGCCCCGAGGGGCCCCCACACGTCCCGTACAAAGGCGTACGGAACACAGACGGCGCCTGCCCCACAGTCCCCGACCGGACGACTGGGCAGGCGCCGCCGCATGTCCGCACGACCCCAGGTCCGCACGACCGCTCTACGGCACCAGGTACGTCTCCCCGTACACCTGCCAGCGCAGCGGCGGGCGCAGGCCGAGGTTGCCCTCGCGCAGGAAACGGCGCTGGGTCGTGTCGACGCGCGAGGTGTCGACGCCGGGGTGCCGGGTCAGCATGGCCCGGCGGCGGGCGTCGAGGAAGGCGTCGAGATAGTCGGCCTCCTTGCCGCCCTGCGCGGGGGTGCGGGCCTGCCGCATCGCGCGGGCGCGGATGCCGTCGAAGCTGGTCGGGCCCGCGCCGGGACCGTGGAAGACCAGGGCGTCGTAGTAGATGAACTGGCCCAGCGCGCCCAGGCCGTCGACGCGGCCCCGGTGGACCGCCGGGTCGAAGTAGATGCGGTCGCGCTCGACGTCCTGGGCGGCCCGGAAGGCGGGCACCCTGGACTCGGCCCGCCAGGCGGCCGGGAAGCCGGGGTCCAGACCGGCGTGCGAGGCGGTGCCGTCGACCCGGCGCAGGGCGGGGAGATAAGGGGCGAGGCCGTTGCCCGGGTGGTCGCGCGTGTAGCGCTCGACGAGGGTGAGCAGGTCGTGGGTGCCGGTGCAGAAGCCGATCAGACCCGCCGTGTAGCCCTGTCCGTCACCGATGTCCTCGACATAGCCGTACGCGGTGCGCCAGTTCAGGGTCCCGTTCTCGGCGCTCGCCACGATCTTCTGCGCCAGCTCCTTCTGCGGCGGGGCGGTGAGACCCGGCGAGACCGCCCGGACGCCGGTCGTCGGCTGGGTGTGCCGAGCGGGCTGGGCGGGAGCGAACAGGTACACCGTCGACGCTACGGCGGCGCAGACCAGGGCGGCGGCACGTTTCATGCCGCACACCCTAGAGCGGGAATGTCGTGTTCCTTGTCATTTCATCCTCATTAGTAGGTGAACGAACAAAAGGGCGAAGGCCGGTGGGTGTGGGAGGCTGTGCGCCATGGTCGCGATCAGTCTCACCAAGGTCCAGGAGACCGCACCCGCGCTGGTCAGCCTCTACAAGAGCGCCGGGGTGTCCCTCAGCAAGCACGGTCTCGACGGGCAGCGGGCGGCCGTCTATCTCGTCGTCGACTATTCGGGGTCGATGAAGCCGTACTACCAGGACGGCAGTGTGCAGGCGCTCGCCGACCGGGTGTTGGGCCTGTCCGCGCACCTCGACGACGACGGCCGGGTGCCGGTCGTCTTCTTCTCCACCGACGTCGACGCCGTCACCGACATCGCCCTCGCCGACCATCAGGGGCGGGTGGACCGGATCGTGGCCGGGCTCGGGCACATGGGCAAGACCAGCTACCACCTCGCCATGGACGCCGTCATCGACCACTACCTCGACAGCGGATCGAAGGACCCCGCGCTGGTCGTCTTCCAGACAGACGGCGGCCCGATCAACAAGCTCGCCGCCGAACGCTACCTCTGCAAGGCGTCGAAGCTGCCCCTGTTCTGGCAGTTCATCGGCTTCGGCGACCGGGGCAGCAAGCAGTTCGACTTCCTGCGCAAGCTCGACGAACTGCCCGTACCGGCGAAGCGGACGGTCGACAACGCCGGTTTCTTCCACGCCGGTTCGGATCCGCGGAAGGTGTCGGACGCGGAGCTGTACGACCGGCTGGTCGGGGAGTTCCCGACATGGCTCGGTGCGGCCAGGGCGCGGGGGATCCTCCGGTGACCGTCCTGCTGCCCGCGGCCGGGCGCGCGGCCGTGGCCTGGAAGAACGGCGGCGGGGTGACCCGTGAGATCGCCTGCGACCCGGCGGGCGCGGGCATGGCCGCCTTCACCTGGCGGGTCAGCCTCGCCGAGGTCGCGGCGGACGGCCCGTTCTCCGTGTTCCCCGAAGTAAAGCGGACCCTGACCCTGGTCGAGGGCGCGGGCATGGACCTGACCGTCGCAGGGCGGCGACGGCTCGTCGACGCACGCTACGTGCCCCAGGACCTCCCCGGCGACGAGCCCACCGACTGCCGGCTGCTGGACGGGCCCGTCGTCAACCTCAACGTGATGTGGCGCAGAGGCGCTTCGGCCCCGACCGTCGCGGTCGTACGCGGCCGGCTCGGCCTGCGGGCGGCGCACGCCCTGATCGTCGCCCTCGACGACGGCGGGTCCACCGACGTCGACGGGGTACGGCTCGCCCGCCACGACGCCCTCCTGCTGACCGGGGAGGACGCACTGCTCCACGCGCACGGCCCGACGGCGGTCATCGGCCTCGCCCCGTGACGGCGGCCCCGTAGCCCCGTGCCCCCGTCGGGCGCTGAGGGGCCGGTCAGTTCTCGGCGGGCGGCCAGGCGCGCAGCAGGGTGTCGAGGGCGTCGAGGATCCGGGTCCAGGTCTCCTGGGTGTCGGGGGCGCTGTGGCTGAATCCGCCGCCGAGCTCCAGGCTGACGTAGCCGTGGAAGACGCTGCCCAGGAGCCGGACGGCGTGGGTCTGGTCCGGCTCGGTGAGGTCGTAGCCGCGCAGGATCGCCCGGGTCATCCGGGCGTGCCGCGGGCCGGCGCTCGCGGCCGCCGCCTCCGGGTCGAGTCGTAGCTGGGCCGCGGCGTAGCGGCCGGGGTGTTCGCGGGCGTAGTCGCGGTAGACGTCGGCCAAGGCGGTCAGGGCGTCCTTGCCGGCCCGCCCGGCCAGCGCGAGGTCGCCCCGGTCGGCGAGCTCCTCCAGGGCGAGCAGGGCGATCCGGGTTCTGAGGTCGTCGGAGTTCTTCACGTGCGAGTACAGGCTCGCGACCGCCACGTCGAAGCGCCGGGCGAGCGCCGAGACGGTCACCTGGTCGAAGCCGACCTCGTCGGCCAGTTCCGCGCCCGCCCGGACCAGACGATCCGTGCTCAGCCCCACACGCCCCATGCTCGTCCTCCTGTTGTCGCTCCCCGTGTCGCTCAGCTGCCTGGCAGCCGATAGCTATTATGCGTTTGCCTAAAAGCTTTAGGCAAATTAGCCTGCGTTATATGAAGCCGCTCACCGAGCAAGAGATCCGTGCCGCGTTCGTCAACTGCACCAAGGGCGAGGCCAAGCGCCTGGCGGTCCCGCGCGACCTGGCCGACCGGCCCTGGGAGGACCTGGACTACCTCGGCTGGCGGGATCCCCAGGCCCCCGACCGGGCCTACCTCGCCGTCGAGCTGGACGGCCGGCCGAAGGCCCTCGCCCTGCGCTCCTCCACCTCCGGCTCCTGGCAGGCGCGGCGCAGCATGTGCACGATGTGCCTGACCACCCACTCCGGCGGTGTCTCGCTGATGGTCGCGCCCAAGGCGGGCAGGGCCGGCCAGCAGGGCAACTCGGTGGGGGCCTACATCTGCAGCGACCTCGCCTGCTCGCTGTACGTGCGGGGCAAGCGGGACGCGGGAGTCGGGGCCCGGCTGCCCGAGACGATCACGCTGGAGGAGAAGATCGGGCGGACCGTGGCGAACCTCGCCGCGTTCGTCGCCAGGGTGACCGGCTGAGGCTACGCGCGACCGCGCAGGACCGCCGCCCGGCAGTCGTCCGGGGTGCCCCAGGCCGTGCGCAGGGCGCGGGCCTTGGTGAGCCAGAGCGACAGGTCGTACTCCGCCGTGTAGCCGATCGCGCCGTGCAGCTGGAGCGCGGTGCGCGCGGTCGTGTACGCCGCCTCGCAAGCGCTCACCTTCGCCGCCGCGACATCCGCCGAGCCCATCGTCACGGCGGCGCCCAGGACCAGGGGGCGGGCGAACTCCAACGCGATCCTCGCGTCCGCCAGCCGGTGCTTGACCGCCTGGAACGAGCCGACCGGGACCCCGAACTGGACGCGCTGCCCGACGTACGCCACCGTCCGCTCCAGCAGCGCCAGACCCACCCCGAGCGCCTGCGCGGCGGTGGCCAGGCGGGCCCAGCGCAGGGCGCGGTCCGCGCGCGGGTCCGGGGTGAGCAGCTCACCGCCCGGCAGCAGGCGGGTGAGGCGACGGGCGGGGTCGAGGGAGGGGCGCACCGGGCCGTGCCCGGGGGCCAGCCGGAGCCCGTCGGCGGCCAGCGCCAGCCGTAACGTCGCCGCGTCACCGTCCACGGCGTACGCGCCCTCGGGCGCCAGCGTGGCCATCGCCCCGCCCGCGGCGAGAGCGGGGAGGAACCGCTCGGCGGGACCCGGATCGAGCAGCAGGGCCGCCGCGGCGACCGTCTCCACCAGCGGGCCCGGCACCGCGTGCCGCCCCAGCTCCACGAACGCGACGGCCAGGTCCACCGGCCGGGGCCCCAGCCCGTCGTACGCCTCCGGGACCGCCAGGGCGAACACGCCGGCCTCGGCGATCCGCGACCACAGTGCGAGGCCGCCCGCCCGCTCCCCCCGGCTCCAGTCGCGGATCACGGCGGGAGTGTCGGCCGCGCTCAGCATCGCGTCCAACGACCGGGCGAACGCCCGCTGTTCGCCGTCCAGGAGGAAGCGCATCGCCGGCTGAGCCGGCCTGGGCGAAGTCATCGACGGCGTCCCCTCGGCAGGCCGAGCAGCCGCTCGGCGACGATGTCGCGCTGGATCTCGTTGGTGCCCGCGTAGATCGGGCCGGCCAGCGAGAAGACGTACCCCTCCGACCAGTCGGTGTCGGCCGCCTCCCCGTCCGCTCCCGCCGCGCCGAGGAGATCCAGCGCCGTCTCGTGCAGCGCGATGTCGTACTCCGACCAGAACACCTTGTTCAGGCTCGACTCCGGGCCGAGCCGCTCCCCGGCGAGGAAGCGGGAGGCGGCCGCGTACGTGAACAGCTGGTACGCGCGGGCGCCGATCAGCGCGTCGGCGACGCGGGCCGCGGCGGCCTGCGGGCTGCCCCGGTCCACCCAGAGGGCGTGCAGGCGGTCCGCCGAGGCGAGGAAACGGCCGGGGGAGCGCAGGGTGAGCCCGCGTTCGTTGGCCGCTGTCGACATCGCGATCCGCCAGCCCTGGCCCGGCTCCCCGATCACGTCCGCGTCCGGCACGAACACCTCGTCCAGGAAGAGCTCGGCGAACGCCGGCTTCCCGTCCAGGCGGCCGATGGGGCGGACGGTGACGCCGGGGGCCCGCAGGTCGAACATGAGGTAGGTGAGCCCCTGATGGGGTTTCGGGGCGTCGGGGTCGGTGCGGAACAGGCCGAAGGCGCGGTCGGCGAAGGCCGCGCGCGAGGACCAGGTCTTCTGGCCGCTCAGCCGCCAGCCGCCGGCCACCCGGACCGCTCGGGCGCGCAGCGCCGCCAGGTCCGAGCCGGCCTCGGGCTCCGACCAGGCCTGCGCCCAGACGACCTCGCCGGTGGCCATCGCGGGCAGGACCCGGGCCCGCTGTTCCTCGGTGCCGTGGTCGAGCAGGGTGGGGGCGAGCAGACTCACCCCGTTCTGGTTGACGCGGCCCGGGGCGCCCGCCGCGTAGTACTCCTCCTCGAAGACCAGCCAGCGCATCAGCCCGCAGTCCCGCCCGCCGTAGCGCGTCGGCCAGTTCACCACCGACCAGCCGCCCGCGGCCAGTTCGGCCTCCCACGCGCGGTGCGCGGCGAAGCCCTCGGCGGTCTCCAACGAAGGCAGCGGCTCGGACGGCACCCGCGCGCGCAGCCAGGCCCGGGCCTCGGCACGGAACGCCTCGTCGGCGGGGGAGTGTGCGAGGTCCACGGGTGCCCTCCTCGGCTGCGCGACCTTCGTGCGCGACCTTCGTCTGCGTCCTCGGTGCGGGTCCTTGGGCGTGTGTCGTCACGCGTGTGTCGTCATGCGTGCGTCGTCACGTGTGCGTTCTTGCGCGCGCGTTCTTCCCTAACAAGTGTTTGGTAGGTTAGCGTGCCGTCATGACGAACGTCGAGGGTCCGCCGTACGTTCCCGGGCACGCGCTGCTCGACGGCCGCAGCGCCGTGATCACCGCGGCGGCCGGCGCGGGCATCGGCGGAGCGACCGCGCGCCGCTTCCTGGAGGAGGGCGCGCGCGTGCTGATCAGCGACGCCCACGCGCGGCGCCTCAAGGCGTACCAGGCCGAACTGGCCGAGGAGTTCGGCGCGGCGTCGGTCGCCGCCCTGCCGTGCGACGTCACCGACGACAGCCAGGTGCGGGCCCTGTTCGACACGGCCGTACGAGAACACGGGCGGCTGGACGTCGTCGTCAACAACGCGGGCCTCGGCGGGACCGCGGAACTCGTCGACATGACCGACGAGCAGTGGTCACGCGTCCTGGACGTCACGCTCAACGGCACCTTCCGCTGCACCCGCGCCGCCCTGCGGCTCATGCGGGAGTCCGGCGGGGGAGTCGTCGTCAACAACGCCTCCGTCGTCGGCTGGCGCGCCCAGGCCGGACAGGCCCACTACGCCGCCGCGAAGGCGGGCGTGATGGCGCTGACCCGGTGCGCGGCGATCGAGGCGGCCGAATACGGCGTACGCGTCAACGCCGTCTCGCCCAGCCTCGCCATGCACCCGCACCTGGTGAAGGTGACCTCGGCCGAACTCCTGGAGGAACTCACCGCCCGGGAGGCCTTCGGTCGGTACGCCGAACCCTGGGAGGTGGCCAACGTGATCGTGTTCCTGGCGTCGGACTACTCCTCGTACATGACGGGCGAGGTCGTCTCCGTCAGCGGCCAGCACGCCTGACGGCCGGAGCAGACCACAATGTGTCCGTGCCGACCAAGAAGAAGCCCCAGGTGACCGCGGCGCCCGCGCGTCGCCGCGAACTCCTCGACACCGCCGCCGAGGTCTTCGCCGAACAGGGCTACAACGCCACCACCGTCCGGAAGATCGCCGACCACGCGGGCATGCTCGCGGGCAGCCTCTACTACCACTTCGACTCCAAGGAGTCGATGCTCGAGGAGATCCTGCGGACCTTCCTCGACGAGCTCTGGGACGGCTACGACACCGTCCTGGGCGCCGAGCTCGGACCCCGGGAGACACTCGCGGCCCTCGTCACCGAGTCCTTCCGGGAGATCGACCGGCACCGCGCAGCCGTCGCGATCTACCAGAAGGAGAGCAAGCAGCTCGTGACGCAGGAACGGTTCGCGTTCCTCGCCGAGTCGCAGCGCCGGTTCGAGAAGGCGTGGCTGTCCACGCTGGAGCGCGGCGTCACGGACCGGGACTTCCGCACCGACCTCGACATCCGCCTCGCCTACCGGTTCGTCCGCGACACCGTGTGGGTCGCCGCGTCCTGGTACCGGCCCGGCGGACAGCACAGCCCGGAGGAGATCGCCCGGCAGTACCTGTCGATGGTGCTGGACGGGATCGCCGTACGTGAATAGCCCTTTCCTGTGAGGGAGTTGCCATGGCCGAGGCCTATATCGTCGAAGCGGTCCGTACGCCCGTCGGGCGGCGCGGAGGAGGACTGAGCACGGTCCATCCGGCCGACCTGGGCGCGCATGTGCTCAAGGAACTCGTCGCGCGGGCCGGAATCGACCCGGCCGCCGTCGAGGACGTCGTCTTCGGCTGCCTGGACGCGGTCGGACCGCAGGCCGGGGACATCGCGCGCACCTGCTGGCTGGCCGCCGGGCTGCCCGAGGAGGTGCCGGGCGTGACCGTGGACCGGCAGTGCGGCTCCTCGCAGCAGGCCGTGCACTTCGCCGCGCAGGGCGTGCTGTCCGGCACCCAGGACCTGGTGGTCGCGGGCGGCGTGCAGAACATGTCGCAGATCCCGATCGCCTACGCCACCCGGCAGGCCGCCGAGCCCCTCGGCTTCACTCAGGGCCCCTTCGCGGGCAGCGAGGGCTGGCGGGCCCGGTACGGGGACCGGCCGGTGAACCAGTTCGCCGGCGCCGAGATGATCGCCGCGAAATGGGGCATCAGCCGCCAGGACCAGGAGGAGTTCGCCCTGCGCTCGCACCGCCGGGCCGCGCGCGCGATCGACGAGGGCCGCTTCGCGCGCGAGACCGTCGCCCACGGGCAGGTCACCGCCGACGAGGGGCCGCGCCGGGACACCTCCCTGGAGAAGATGGCCGCGCTGAAGCCCGTCATCGACGGCGGGACCGTCACCGCCGCCTGCTCCTCGCAGGTCTCCGACGGCGCGGCGGCCCTGCTGCTGGCCTCGGAACGGGCGGTGCGCGAGCACGGCCTGACGCCACGCGCGCGCGTGCACCACCTCTCCGTCCGCGGCGAGGACCCGATCCGCATGCTGACGGCTCCGATCCCGGCCACCGCGCACGCCCTGAAGAAGACCGGGCTGTCGATCCACGACATCGACCTCGTCGAGATCAACGAGGCGTTCGCGCCTGTCGTCCTGGCCTGGCTGAAGGAGACCGGCGCGGACCCCGAGAGGGTCAACGTCAACGGCGGCGCGATCGCCCTCGGTCACCCGCTCGGCGCGACCGGCGCCAAGCTGATGACCACCCTGCTGCACGAACTGGAACGCACCGGCGGCCGGTTCGGCCTGCAAACGATGTGCGAGGGCGGCGGCCAGGCCAACGTGACGATCATCGAAAGGCTGTGAGGACCGCGCGGGCGACGCTCACCGAGAGGCTGTGACGACGGTGCGGGTGATGCTCACCGAGAGGCTCTGAGCCGGTCCAGGGAGCTGAACGCCTCGTCCGCCTCCCGCATGATCCTCGCCACCAGCTCCGCGCACGACGGCAGGTCGTCGATCACCCCGGCGACCTGCCCGGCGGCCATCACCCCCGCGTCCGTGCGCCCCTCCACCATCGCGGACCTGAGCATCATCGGCGTGTTCGCGGCGAGCAGTACCTGACTCCAGGCGAGGTCCTTGCCGTGGCGCAGCGCCAGGCCGTCGCGGACCATCTCCCGCCAGGTCAGACCGGACAGCTTCCGGAAGCCGGCCGCGTGACGCACCGCCCGCACCAGGGCCCTGGCCCGGCCGGCGTCCTCCAGGGCGTCGACCAGCGCGGTGCGCAGCATGCGGTGCGGGAGGCCGTCCACCGCCCGGGTGACGGTGACGTCCCGGACCGTCGCCGCCAGGTACCGCGCCTTCACCGCGTCCGGGACCGGCGAGTCCGAGGTGAGCAGGAACCGGGTGCCCATCGCGACCCCGGCCGCCCCGTACGCCAGCGCCGCCACCAGCCCCCGCCCGTCGAAGAAGCCGCCCGCCGCCACGACCGGGATGTCCACGGCGTCCACCACCTGCGGCAGCAGTACCGTCGTCGCCACGTCCCCGGTGTGTCCGCCCCCCTCCCCGCCCTGCACGATCACCGCGTCCGCACCCCACGCGGCGACCTTCTCGGCATGCCGGCGGGCCCCGACGGACGGGATGACGACGACACCCCCCTCCTTGAGCTCGGCGATCAGCTCCGGGGAGGGCGCGAGCGCGAAGGACGCGACCCGCACGCCCTCGTCCAGGATGATCCGCACCCGGTCGCCGGCGTCCGCCGCGTCGGCCCGCAGATTGACCCCGAACGGCGCCCGCGTGCGCGAGCGCACCTCGCGCACCGCCGCCCGCAACCCGTCGACGGTCATGGTCGCCGAGGCCAGGACGCCCAGCGCCCCCGCGTCCGCCGCCGCCGACACCAGGCGCGGGCCCGCCACCCATCCCATCCCGGTCTGCACGATCGGGTGACGGACCCCGACCAGCCGGGTGAGCGCCGTCTCCATCAGAGGGAGACCTCCCGGGCCCGGGTGCTCTCCGGGTCGATCACCTCGCGGATCAGACGCAGTTCCTCCGCCGTCGGTTCACGGGTGCGCGACACCTCGTCCGGGACCACGAGCTCGAACCCCGTCGCCTCCCGGACCTGTCCGACACTCACCCCGGGATGCAGCGAGGCCAGCCGCATCGACCGGTCCGGGGTGGCGAAGTCGAAGACCCCGAGGTCGGAGACGACCCGCGGGATGCGGTGGTGGCGCGCGCCGGCCGCACGGTCGTACCCGACCCCGCACACCATGTCGACCCGCTCGACGAAGACCCGCCGGGAGTGCCTCGGCACCCAGTAACTCGTCGGGTTGTTCAGGGTGTTGACCGGCGCGCCCCGCACCCCGAGCAACTGCCGCGTGGGCTTCGCCCAGTCGCCGATGCAGGAGATGTTCTGGTTGCCGTACCGGTCGATCTGGCTCGCGCCCATCATCACGTGCCGCCGGCCCCCGGTGACCAGCGCCAGGTGCTGCCGGTACGGCAGCCAGCCCTCGACGGCGCCGTCGAGACCGACGAGCAGCGCCTCGCCGTCGGTCAGCAGCAGGTCCGGCGCGAAGGTGCGCCGGGCGAGACGGGCGCCGACGGAGGGGATCAGGCCCATGGGACTGGCCAGGATCTCGCCCGCGCCGCGCCACGCCTCCGCACAGGCGATCACGCAGTACTCGGCGCGCGTCACCCCGCTCATGACTCCTCCCCGGCCGCCGACCGGTACGCCTGCTCGTCCCCGGCGAGGAACCGCGCCGCGAACTCGGGCCAGGGCGTCGTCGCGTACCGTTTCTGGAACGCCTCGTCCCGGCCGTAGTCGGGGGCGCAGGACGTGAAGTGCGCCCCGTTCGGGGCCTCGATCACACCCGTCACCGTGTGCCGCTTGATCAGCAGCGACTGCGGCGCCGCCGCCTTCGTCAACTCGGCGGTGTCGACAACCTGTTCGCAGCTGACGTACGCCGTGTCCGCCGCCTCGCAGAAGAGGTCGTCGAAGTACGGGTCCGGGCCCAGGTACTGCCCGTTGCCCAGCCGGTCGGCCCGGTTGACGTGCACCAGGGCCGCGTCCAGCCGCAGGGCCGGCATCGCCACGAACGTCTCCTGGTCCTCGTACGGCGAAGTCACCGTCCGCAGACCGGGGTTGACCCGCATCACGTCCGAGCCGATCCCCGCCCGCACCGGCAGGAAGGGCAGCCGGTTCGCGGCCGCGCGCAGACCCCACATGAACATCGCCTCGTCGACCTCCGTCAGCTCGAAGGCCCCGCGCTCGCGGGCCGCGCGGTAGTGCGGCTCCAGCGGGATCGAGTCGAGGGTGACGAACGCGGCCACCAGCTTCCGGATCCGGCCGGCCGCGGCGAGCATCCCGACGTCCGGACCGCCGTACGACACGACGGTGAGGTCGGTGATCTCCGACCGGAGCAGCGCCCTGACCAGCGCCATCGGCTTACGGCGGGAGCCCCAGCCGCCGATGCCGAGGGTCATGCCGCTGCGCAGCCGGGCGACCGCCTCCTCGGCGGTCATCGTCTTGTCACCCACGCCTGCCCCCGTCCCTCTCCCCGCCGAAGGCGTCCCGGACCCGGTCGGCCACCCCGGAGACGTTCGCCTCGAAGGTGAAGCCCTGCTCGAAGCGGTAGCTGCGGCGCACGTCGACCGGGTCGATGCCGTTGATCGCCGCCTTGGCGAGCCGCAGCAGCTCGCCGTCCTTGGCGGCTATCTCGCGCGCCAGTTCCAGCGCCGCGGCGCGCAGCCCGTCGCGTGGGACCACCCGCCACACCGATCCGTGCGCGTGCAGCTCGGCCGCGGTGACGGTGCGTGAGGTGTAGTACAGGGCCCGCATCAGGTGCTGGGGGACCAGCCGGGCAAGATGGGTGGCCGCCCCGAGCGCGCCCCGGTCCAGCTCGGGCAGCCCGAACACGGCGTCCTCGCTCGCCACGATCACGTCCGCGTTCCCGACCAGACCGATGCCGCCGCCCAGACAGAAACCGTGCACCGCCGCGACCACCGGGACCTCGCACTCGTACACCGCCGCGAACGCCTCGAAGCAGCCGCGGTTGGCGCCGACCAGCGCCGACCGCCCCCGCGCCCGTATCTCCTTGATGTCCACGCCCGCGTTGAACCCACGGCCTCCGGCGGTCAGCACCACGCACCGGGTCTGCGGGTCGCGGCCGGCCGTGCGCACCGCGTCGGCCAGCGCGAACCAGTCGTCCACCGTCAGCGCGTTGACGGGCGGGACGTCGACGGTCGTCTCGGAAATCCCCTTTTCGGGGGACGAGGTGGAGACACCCATGGAAGCATCAGCTACCTTTCCACCAAACGTTTGTTAGGTGGAAGGTAGCAGCGAATGGAGCTGGACGGGAAGGTCGCCGTCGTCACCGGCGGCACCCGCGGAGTGGGCGCCGGCATCGCACGCTCCCTCGCACGCGCGGGCGCCCACGTCGTGGTCTGCGCCCGCAGACCACCGGAACACCCCCTCGACACCGCCGAGTTCACCCCGCTCGACGTCCGGGACGCCGACGCCGTACAACGCTTCTTCACCGACCTGCCCCGGCTCGACATCCTCGTCAACAACGCGGGCGGCGCCCCCTACCGTCCCCTCGCACACGCCGACGCCCAACGGCACGCGCGCGTGATCGAACTCAACCTCCTCGCACCACTGACCGTGTCCCTCGCCGCCTACGACCACCTCAAGCACGCGAACGGCTCCATCGTGATGATCGGCAGCGTCAGCGGCAGCCGCCCCTCACCCGGCTCGGCCGCCTACGGCGCGGCCAAGGCCGGCCTGGAGAACCTCGCCCGCTCCATGGCCGTCGAATGGGCGCCGGAGGTACGCGTGAACACCCTCGTCGTCGGCATGGTCCGCACCGAACTGAGCCACCTCCACTACGGCGCCGAGGACGGCGTCGAAGCCGTCGCCCGCACCGTCCCGCTCGGCCGGCTCGCCCTCCCCGCCGACGTGGGCGCGGCAGCCGTCTTCCTCGCCTCCGACGCCGCCCGCTACATCAGCGGGGCGAGCCTGCTCCTGCACGGAGGCGGCGAACGGCCCGCCTTCCTCGACGCCGCGACCGCCAACAAGGAGACGTGAGATGAGCGGAATCTGCCACCGGCGCGTCGTCGTCGTCACCGGCGCGGGACGCGGCCTCGGACGCGCCCACGCCCTCGCGTTCGCCGCCGAGGGCGCCCGGGTCGTCGTCAACGACCTCGGCGTCGGCCTCGACGGCACACCCGGCCCCCACAGCCCCGCCGGACAGGTCGTGGACGAGATCCGCGCGGCCGGGGGCGAAGCGATCGCACACGGCGCGGACATCGCCACCCCCGAAGGCGCCGCGACCCTCGTCGACGCCGCCCTGGACACGTACGGCCGCCTCGACACCCTCGTCAACAACGCCGGCTTCCTGCGCGACCGCATGCTCGTCAACCTGGCCGACGACGACTGGGACGCCGTCCTGCGCGTCCACCTCACAGGCCACTTCCTCACCCTCAAACACGCCGCCGCACACTGGCGCGCCGAGACCAAGGCCGGCCGCCCGCCCACCGCCCGCATCATCAACACCAGCAGCGGCGCGGGACTGCTCGGCTCCGTCGGACAGGGCAACTACAGCGCCGCGAAAGCCGGGATCGTCGCCCTGACACTCGTCGCCGCCGCCGAACTCGCCCGCTACGGCGTCCAGGTCAACGCGATCGCACCCGCCGCCCGCACCCGCATGACCGAACGCACCTTCGCCACGACCATGGCCGCCCCCGAGAACGGCTTCGACACGATGGCCCCCGAGAACGTCTCCCCGCTGGTCGTCTGGCTCGGCTCCGCCGCGAGCCAGGGCGTCACCGGACGCGTCTTCGAGGCCGACGGCGGACGCATCACCGTCATGGAGGGCTGGCGGCCGGGGCCCACCACCGACAAGGAAGCACGATGGACCCCCGCCGAAGCGGGAGAGGCCGTGCGGAAACTCCTGACGCACACGACGACACCGGGCACCGTCTACGGAGCATGAACACCCGAGCCCACCCCCAAGCCCCCTCCCGGGAAGCCTCCCCCGGGAAGCCTCCCCCGGGAAGCCTCCCCCGGGAAGCCTCCCCCGGGAAGAGCCCCCCCGGGAAGAGCCCCCCCGGGAAGAGCCCCCCCCGGGAAGAGCCCCCCCCCGGGAAGCCTCCCCCGGGTGGAGCCCCCCGGGAAGTCCCCCGGGTAGAGCCCCCTGGGAAGCCCCCCGGTGGAGCCCTCCCCGAAAGACCCCCTACGTGTCGCACTCCAGCACCGTCCGGCACAACGCGCACCGCGCCCGGACCCGCCCCCGCACCGGCACCCTGATCCGCTGGTGACAGGTCGGACAAGGGAACGTCACCCGCAGCGCCCCCGGCGCATCCGGAACGAAGCTGTACGCGCCGTCCGAGGACGCCGCCGACCGGTCCTCCTGCGCATGCCGACGATCACGCGCGTAACGCCGCCGCCCCACCCAGCCCGCCGCCGTCAACGGAGGCTGCCGCTCGTCGTGCCGGGCCCGCTCAAGACCCCGCCCGTACGCCGTGTACGCCTGCGCACTCGTGAACCACACCGACGGATCCTCACCGAACACCAGCGACCGCTTCGCCAGCACATACCCGAACTCCTCCGGAGTCAGATACCCCAGCTTCTGCGAGGACGCCGCGTCCTCCCGGTACGCGTCCAGCAGCAGCCAGCCCGCCCCCAGATACGTCGTCGCCGTGTCCGTCAGGATCTCGTTGTCCCGCGTCCCCGGGAACGACAGCCCCACACGATGCAGATAGACATGCATGATCTCGTGCGCCAGCGCCGCGCCGATGTCCCGCCGATGCGTACGGAACCGGTCGTTCAACTCCACGAAGTACTCCGGACCCGCCGTGAGTTCGACGTTCGCCGCATGCTCCATCGCACGGAACGCCACGATCATCCGCGCCTGAGGCAACCGGAAATGCCGCACCAGCTCACGCGCCACCCGCTGCACCCCCAGATGCAGATCGTCCGTGTCACAGAACGCCACATCCGCCGGAACCACACTCGACGTGAACTGATGAATGGTGTCGTACGACAACCGCCTGTACAACGCCGTGACAGCCCCCCGCACCGTCTCCAGGTGCGGATACCCGTGCTCGACCGGCCCGCCGTTCGCCACGCCCGCTACCCCCAAGACGCCGAGCACCCCATTCCACTGTAAGGGCAGGCCACCCCCGAGGCGGGCCCCGCGGACGCACTAGGGTGAACGCCCATGACCACCAGCAACACCCCCGGACCCGGAGACGTCGACCCCGCCGTCCGCGAGGAGCTCGACCGGCTGCGCAACAGCATCGACAACATCGACGCGGCCGTCGTCCACATGCTCGCCGAGCGCTTCAAAGCCACCCAGCAGGTCGGCCACCTCAAGGCCCGCCACCAGCTGCCGCCCGCCGACCAGGCCCGCGAAGCCCGCCAGATCGCCCGGCTGCGCACCCTCGCCGAGAACGCCAAACTCGACCCCGCGTTCGCCGAGAAGTTCCTCAACTTCATCATCGCCGAAGTGATCCGCCACCACGAGCGCATCGCCGAGGACACCGTCAACGGCCCCGCCCCCACAACCAACTGACCCGCGGGCCGCGCTACTGCCGGTAACCGGACGGACGCGGCAGGTCAGCACCACCCGCCGCGCCCGCCCCGCCACGCCACCGGAACGGCGCTCCGGCGCGAGAAGGGACATCGGGTACATACCGATCCGCCCCTGTGCCCGGCCAGCGGCATCAGGCAGCATGTCGTTCATGTCCGTACTGACGCGCGACGAAGCGCAGAGCCGTGCCCAGCTCCTCGACGTCCACCGCTACACCATCGAGCTCGACCTGACGACCGGCGACGAGACCTTCGAGTCCAGCACCGTCATCCGGTTCGCCGCGCGCGCCAACGGGGACACCTTCGTCGAGCTCAGGCCCGCAACCCTGCACTCCGTCACCCTCGACGGCGAGCCCCTCGACCCCGAGACGCTCGACGACAACCGGCTCTCCCTCGAGAACCTCACCGCCGGCGACCACGAACTGCGCGTCCGGGCGAGCATGCGCTACTCCCGCACCGGCGAAGGCATGCACCGCTTCACCGACCCCACCGACGGCGAGACCTACCTCTACACCCAGCTGTTCATGGAAGACGTCCAACGCGTCTTCGCCGCCTTCGACCAGCCCGACCTCAAGTCCGTCTTCGAGCTGACCGTCAAGGCCCCCGAAACCTGGACCGTCCTCGCCAACGGCATCACCGAACACCTCGGCGAAGGCCGCTGGCAGGCCGCCCCCACCCCCCTCATCTCCACCTACCTCGTCGCCGTCGCCGCCGGCCCCTGGCACTCCGTGCGCACCGAACACCACGGACTCCCCTTCGGCCTCCACTGCCGCCGCTCCCTCGCCCCCCACCTCGACGCCGACGCCGACGAACTCCTCGAGATCACCCAGCAGTGCTACGACCGCTACCACGAGAAGTTCGAAGAGCCCTACCCCTTCGACTCCTACGACCAGGCGTTCGTCCCCGAGTTCAACGCCGGCGCCATGGAGAACCCCGGCCTCGTCACCTTCCGCGACGAATTCGTCTACCGCTCCGCCGTCACCGACACCGAACGCCAGACCCGCGCCATGGTCATCGCCCACGAGATGGCCCACATGTGGTTCGGCGACCTCGTCACCCTCCAATGGTGGGACGACATCTGGCTCAACGAGTCCTTCGCCGAATACATGGGCTACCAGACCCTCACCGAAGCCACCCGCTTCACCGACACCTGGACCGAGTTCGGCGTCGTCCGCAAAGCCTGGGGCTACGACGCAGACCAACGCCCCTCCACCCACCCCGTCGCCCCCGAGAACGTCGACGACACCGCCTCCGCCCTCCTCAACTTCGACGGCATCTCCTACGCCAAGGGCGCCTCCGCCCTACGACAACTCGTCACCTGGCTCGGCGAGAAGGACTTCCTCGCCGGCATCAACACCCACTTCGCCCGCCACCGCTTCGCCAACGCCACCCTCGCCGACTTCATCGACTCCCTCGCCGCCCACACCGACCGCGACGTCCACGCCTGGGCCGACGCCTGGCTGCGCACCACCGGCGTCGACACCCTCACCCCCACCCTCGACGGCAGCAACGGCGACCACACCCTCACCGTCGCCCACCACGGCAGCCGCCCCCACCGCGTCGCCGCCGGCCTCTACGACCTCGACCTCGCCGACGAAGGCAGCCTCACCCTGCGCGAACGCCTCGAAGTCGACATCCCGCAGAGCGCACCCCAGCCCATCGGCAAACGCCCCGCCCTGGTGCTCCTCAACGACGGCGACCTCACCTACACCAAGGTCCGCTTCGACCCCACCTCCTTCGAGACCGTCCGCACCAGCCTGTCCGGCCTGCCCGACCCCCTCACCCGCGCCGTCGTCTGGAACGCCCTGCGCGACGCCGTCCGCGACGGAGACCTCGCCCCCACCGCCTACCTCGACGCAGCCCGCGCCCACCTCCCCAAGGAGACCGACCTCGCCCTCGTCCAGGGCGTCCTCTCCTTCGCCTCCGCACAGGTCGCCGACCGCTACGTCACCCCCGAACAACGCCCCGCCGCCGTCGCCACCCTCTCCGCCCTCTGCCGCGACCTCATCCGCCGCACCGAGGACGGCGACCACCCCGGCCTGCGCCTCATCGCCGTACGCCACTTCATCGACGGCGCCGCCCACCCCGACACCATCGCCGCCTGGCTCGCCGACGGCACCGTCCCCGGCGGCCCCGAACTCGACCCCGACCTGCGCTGGCGCGTCCTCGCCCGCCTCGCCGTCCTCGGCGCCACCGACGAGCGGGCCATCGCCGCCGAACTCGACCGCGACCCCTCCGCCACCGGCCAGGAAGGCGCCGCCCGCTGCCGCGCCGCCCTCCCCGACGCGGACGCCAAACGCACCGCCTGGGCCGCCATGTTCGACGACGACACCCTCTCCAACTACCTCTTCACCGCCACCGCCCAGGGCTTCTGGCAGCCCGAACAGACCGACCTCGTCGCCGACTACGTCCCACGCTTCTACCAGGACGCCGTCACCCTCGCCGCCCGCCGGGGCCCCGCCATCGCCGAAGCCGCCGGCCGCTGGGCCTTCCCCGCCCACGCCGTCGCCCCCGACACCCTCCGCCTCGGCGAAGCCTGCCTCGCCGACGCCGACCCCATCCCGGCCCTACGCCGCAAACTCGTCGACCAACTCGACGACCTGGCCCGCGCCCTGCGAGTGAGGGGAGCGTAGGGCCCCGGCCGGGAGCCCGGGAGTCCGGGAGTCCGGGAGTCCGCCGGCCCGGGAGCCGGGGAGTCCGGAGGCGCAGGCCCGTCGGCCCGGGAAGCCCAGCCGGCCCGGGAGCTCCGCAGGCCCGGAGCTCCGCAGGCCCGGAGGTCCGTCGGCCCGGAGGCCCGGGAAGCCCCCCGGCCCGAGAGCCCCCGGCCCGAGAGCCCCGGCGGCCCGGGAGCCTCGGGCCGCCGGGGCCACTCAGCGCCGGTCGGCAAAATCCAGCCCGTCCGGCGCTTGAGGACGAGGCCCGTCCAGGGCCGAAGCGGGGGCCCGGGGGCACAGCCCCCGGCAGCGCCCACACCAGCCCCGGTGCCATCTCCCGCACCGGGACGGAACACACGCGTCCCCCGTAAGGGTTCCCTCACCGGATGTTCCGGGCGCGCCCGCGCAATCCCCGACAAGCTGACACTCCCCGCTGCGGCCATCCGCCCCGCGCCCCGGAGGAGCCCCCGTGAGCATGCCGCCCCTCGCCTCAGGACCCGAAGGCCCCGACGCCCTACGGCCGTTGCTCACCACCGTCCTCGACGCCCTCACCACCGGCACCCGGGCCCGCGGAGGACCACTGCCCGCGGGCGGACCCCAAGCCGTCGCCACCCGAGTACGGCACGCCGTCGGCGACATACTCCCCGAACACGGCGACCCCCACGCCCTCGCCACCCTCGTCCACGCCCTCGCCGAAGGCGCCGCCGACCCCGCCGACCCCCTCTGCGCCGCCCACCTGCACTGCCCACCCCTCGCCGTCGCCACCGCCGCCGACCTCGCCGTCTCCACCCTCAACCCCTCCCTCGACTCCTGGGACCAGGCACCGGCCGCCTCCGAACTGGAGGCACTCGTCACCCGGACCCTCGCCGCCCAGGCCGGCATGGCCGACGCCATCGTCACCACCGGCGGCACCGAAGCCAACCAACTCGCCCTCCTCCTCGCCCGCGAGACCCACGGCCCCACCCTCCGACTCGTCTGCGGCGCCAACGCCCACCACTCCCTGCCCCGCGCCGCCTGGCTCCTCGGCCTCCCCGAACCCGTGATCATCCCCACCCCCACCGGCACCCTCGACCCCACCACCCTCACCCACACCCTCACCACCCTCCCCGGCCCCCTCATCGTCGCCGCCACCGCCGGCACCACCGACGCCGGACTCATCGACCCCCTCCCCGCCATCGCCGCCCTCACCACCACCCACGGCGCCCGCCTCCACATCGACGCCGCCTACGGAGGCGGCCTCCTCTTCAGCGACCGCCACCGCCCCGCACTCACCGGCCTCGACAACGCCCACACCATCACCCTCGACCTGCACAAACTCGGCTGGCAACCCGTAGCCGCCGGCCTCCTCGCCGCCCGCGACGCACACGACCTCACCGCCCTCCACCACCACGCCGACTACCTCAACGCCGACGACGACACCCAAGCCGGCCTCCCCGACCTCCTCGGCCGCTCCCTGCGCACCACCCGACGCCCCGACGCCCTCAAGATCGCCGTCACCCTCAAAACCCTCGGCCGCACCGGCCTCGGCGCCCTCGTCGACCAAGTCTGCTCCCACGCCCACGAGTTCGCCGACCTCATCACCGCACACCCCGGCTTCGAACTCCACGCCCCACCCACCATCAGCACCGTCCTCTTCCGCCCCACAGGAGCCACCGACACCGCCGTCGCCACCACCCGCCGCCACCTCCTCACCCAAGGCCGCGCCGTCCTCGGCCGTGCCCGCCTCCACGGCCGGCTCTGGCTCAAAGCCACCCTCCTCAACCCCCACACCCGCCCCCACGACCTGGCCGCCCTCCTCGACCTGGTGGAAGGACACACCCCCCGATGAACACACCCCCACAACCCGGCACCGACACCCCCCGCGACCTCGTCGGCATCGGCATCGGCCCCTGCAACCTCTCCCTCGCCGCCCTCGCCCACCCCCTCGCCGAACTCGACGCCGTCTTCTACGAACAACGCCCCCGCTTCGACTGGCACCCCGGCCTCCTCATCGACGGCGCCCGCGTCCAAGTCCCCTTCCTCGCCGACCTCGTCACCCTCGCCGACCCCACCAGCCCCTGGACCTTCCTCAACTACCTCAAAACCCACCAACGCCTCTACCCCTTCTACTTCGCCGAGCGCCTCCACACCCCACGCGCCGAATACGACACCTACTGCCGCTGGGTCGCCGACCAACTCCCCGGACTCCACTTCCGCCACCAGGTCGACGCCGTCCGCTGGAACCCCGAACGCGACGTCTTCGAAGTCGACCACACCCAACTCGACACCAACGGCGAAGCCGAAGCCCTCGGCCGCACCCACACCCGCAACATCGTCCTCGGCATCGGCACCGAGCCCTACATCCCCGACGCCCTCCGCCCCCTCGCCGACGCCCCCGCCGTACCCGTCGTCCACGCCGCCGACTACCTCACCCACCGCGACACCCTCCTCGCCGCCGGCCACATCACCGTCGTCGGATCAGGACAGTCCGGCGCCGAAGTCTTCCTCGACCTCCTCCGCCACCGCCCCGTCGGCCACGAACAACTCCACTGGATCGGCCGCACCCACGCCTTCGCCCCCATGGAGTACTCCAAACTCGGCCTCGAACACTTCACCCCCGACTACACCCGCTACTTCCACGCCCTCCCCGAAAGCACCCGAGACCGCCTCACCGCCACCCAATGGCAACTCCACAAAGGCATCGACGCCACCACCCTCGCCGCCATCCACGACGAGCTCTACGACCGCACCCTGGGCGGCGGCTGGCCCGACACCGTCCTCACCCCCGGCGTCCGCGTCCGCACCGCAGGACGCATCGCCACCACCAAAATCGAACTCCACCTCGAACACATCCAGCAGAACACCCGCACCCGCCTCACCACCGACGCCGTCGTCCTCGCCACCGGCCACCGCGAACGCTCCCTCGACCGCATCCTCGCCGGCCTCGACCCCTATATCCGCCGCGACAACAGCGAACGCCCCCGCGTCGACGAACACTTCCGCCTCGTCCTCGACCCCTCCGTCACCGCCACCGGCTGCAACGTCTACGTCCAGAACGCCGAACGCCACACCCACGGCGTAGGCGCCCCCGACCTCGGCCTCGCCGCCTGGCGCAGCGCCACCATCCTCAACACCCTCACCGGCAAAGAGACCCATCCCCTCCCCACCCGCACCGCCTTCACCACCTTCGGACTCGAACCACCACAACCCCGAGTCCCCCAAGCCCGACAAGCCCCCACCCTCACCCCCCTCGTCGACCGACGCTGAACACCACGAGCACACGAAAAGGGCGGTGCGCACACGGTGACCGACCAGGCCACCGCACCACACACCGCCCCAGGAACCACAGAGCTCTCAAGAACCACAGAGCTCTCAAGAACCACAGAGCTCTCAAGAACCCCTAGAACACCGGCGTACCGTCACGCGTCAGCTTCCAGTCCACCGACGCGAAGTCCTTCGGATCCAGCACACCCTTCGCCGTCACCCACTCCGAGATCCGCGTACGGATCTCCGTCGACTCCGCCCACAACTCCTGCGCCGACGCCACATGCGGGAACGCGCCACCACCATTGGCCCGATAGTTGTTCACCGCCAGCACGAACTGCTGCGCATCATCCAACGCCGCCCCATTGAACGTCAGGTTCTTGATCCGCGAACCCGCCGCCTGCGCGATGTCGATCTCGTACACCAGACCCGACACATAGTCGTAGTTGTAGTCCGGACGCCCCGCCGCGTTCGTCAGCTTCTCCGTGTCGACCACCGCACCCGCCGCCGTCTGCACGAAGTACTGCGCCGAGTACTCCAGGTACGCCCGCACCTGCGCACCCGTCATCAACTTCGCCACCAGCGTGTTGTCGTACACGTACAGGCTCGACAGGTCCCGGATCGTCACCGCACCGGCCGGGATCTCCGACGTCCGCGAGAACGGCGACGCCTGCGCGATCACCGGCAGCGAGGCATACGACGTACCGGCCAACGCCGCCTTGACGACGTCCTCCTGCACCTTCGTGATCAGGTCGATGATCGGAGCGTCCTTGTACCGCGCCTCCACCGTCGTCAACGTCTCCGTCGCCGAACCGACCACCTGGTTGACATACGCCACGACCTTCGCGTGCTCGTCACCCAGCAACTTCGTGATCTTCGGATCGTCCGCGACCGCGTTCGAGTTCAACACCTTCGAGGAAACGGACTCGACGACCCACTTCCCCTTCTCGAACACCAGCTCCACATCGAACACCGACAACCGCTCCGCATACGCCAACGGCTCCGACAACACCACCGTCTTCCCGCTCTTCGCGTTGACGACCTTCAGCTCCGGGATCTCCACATGCGCGTGACCCACCAGAACCGCGTCGATGTCCGGCACCTGCTGCGCCACCAACGCCGCCGAGTTCTCCACATACGGCAGCTGGTCACCGTACGACGACGTACCCGACGAACCCGAGTGCGCCGACACGATCACCACGTCCGCACCCAGCGACTTCAGCTTCGGCACCCACTTCGCCGCCTGCTCCTCCAGCCCCGGGAACGCCAGCTTGCCCTGCACATACGCCTTGTCCCAGATCGCGATACCCGGGTTCGTCAGCCCCAGGACGGCCACCTTCACCGGCGGCGCACCCTTCACACAGAACGTCTTGATCACGTACGGCTGGAACGCCGGCTTCAGCGTCTTCGCGTCCACCGCGTTCGCCCCGAGCAGCGGGAACCGCAACTGCGACTCGAACTTCCGCAGCGTCTCGATGCCGTAGTTGAACTCGTGATTGCCCAGCGCCGCCGCGTCATACCCGATCGCGTTCATCGCCTGCGCCATCGGATGCACCGGACCACCCTTGGCGGTGA
Source organism: Streptomyces sp. NPDC102259 (assembly GCF_044766465.1). NCBI lineage: Bacteria > Bacillati > Actinomycetota > Actinomycetes > Kitasatosporales > Streptomycetaceae > Streptomyces > Streptomyces sp. NPDC102259. The sequence goes on from NZ_JBIWMA010000018.1 coordinate 167,198, forward strand.
TCGGGTCCACCTTCGCGTAGTAGTACGTCAGCGGAGTGCCCTGGATCGTGTCACCCGCGTCCAGCAGCAGCGTGTTCTCGCGCCCCTTCTCCGCACGGATCTGGTTCACCAGCGTCGAGATACGCGCCAGCCCCTGCGCATTACCGGCCGCGTCCTTGTACTCCGCGTCCTTGAAGTAATCCCAGTTGAAGACGTGACCATGCAGGTCCGTCGTCCCCAGCACGGTCAGCGCATACCGCTTCGGCTGCTTGACCGGCTTCCCCGGCTTCTTCGCCTCGGCGGCGTGCGCCGGAGCCACGGCAGCACCCGCCATCGCCACCCCCGCCCCGGTCACAGCGGACTTCTTCAGGAACTTCCGGCGATTCAACGGCATGTCTCATGCTCCTCGGGGAAAGGTCAACGACGCGCGTAGATTCTGACCCGGGCATGACCGACGGCAACAGGTCCAGGAGGTTGCGATCTGGTGACCAGCACGGTCAACTCCCCCCGGGCACCAGGGAAAGCCATGACAAGGTAGGACGTATGACCTCCCCGCAGAATCCCCCATACGGCACACCCGAGGCCCCCCTCCTCACAGTCCGCGGCGAGGCCACACTCGAAGTCGACCCCGAAATCGCCCGCATCGGCATCACCATCACCGCCCGAGGCCGCGACCGCCGCACCACCCTCGACGACCTCACCCGCCGCAACACCACCGCCCTCGACCTCGTCAAGTCCTACGGCGACGCCATCGAGAACCTCTCCACCGGCGCCGTATCCCTCACCCCCGAACTCACCCACCGCGGCCGGGGCGAACGCGTCCGCACCTACCACGGCACCATTCACCTCACCACCGAACTCAACGACTTCACCGCCCTCGGCGAACTCACCACCCGCCTCGCCGACCTCGACCTCACCAGGATCGACGGCCCCTCCTGGGAACTCCGCCCCACCTCACCCGTCCACCGCCAAGCCCGACAGCAAGCCGTACACGAAGCCGTCCAACGCGCCAACGAATACGCGGAAGCACTCGGCACCACCGTCGCCGCCCTCCTCGAACTCACCGACACCGGCACAGCGAGCGGACGCCCCCGCTCCGCCTTCGACCGCCGCGCCGTCCGCTTCTCCATGGCCGCCGCAGACACCGAGACCGCGGCACCCGAACCCCTCGACCTCGAACCCCAGCGCATGCAGGTCCGGGCCGAGGTCAGCGCACAGTTCACGATGAATCCACCGCACCTCTGAATTGACCCATTCGAGGAAAAGGGAAAAGTGCTCATCAGAGCGGCGGCCCGCACAATTTATTAGTTGACAACAACCCTTCACCCAAAGGTTGTTGAGCCGCCATGCCTTCCAAATTCCCTACCCACCGGTAAGACATAAGCTCGAAACATGCGCCGAGCGAAAATCGTCTGCACCCTGGGCCCCGCAACCGACACGTACGACCAGATCAAAGCCCTGGTCGACGCCGGAATGGACGTAGCCCGCTTCAACCTCAGCCACGGCAGCCACGCCGAGCACGAGGAGCGCTACCAGCGCGTCCGCAAGGCCTCCGACGAAACCGGCCGCAGCGTCGGCCTCCTCGCCGACCTTCAAGGCCCGAAGATCCGCCTCGGCGACTTCGCGGAAGGCCCCGTACTCCTTGAACGCGGCGACACCTTCACCATCACCGTCGAAGAAGGCGTACCGGGCGACCGCCGGCAATGCGGCACGACCCACGCCGGCCTCGCCACCGACGTCACCACCGGCGAACGCATCCTCGTCGACGACGGCAAGGTCTGCCTCGAAGTAACGGAGATCGACGGCCCCCGCGTCCACACCCGCGTCATCGAAGGCGGCGTGATCTCCGACCACAAGGGCCTCAACCTCCCCGGCGTCGCCGTCTCCGTCCCCGCCCTCTCCAAAAAGGACGAAGAAGACCTCCGCTGGGCGCTCCGCACCGGCTTCGACGTCCTCGCCCTCTCCTTCGTCCGCAGCGGCCGCGACATCCTCGACGTCCACCGCATCATGGACGACGAAGGCCGCCGCCTCCCCGTCATCGCCAAGATCGAGAAGCCCCAGGCCGTCGAGAACATCGACGACATCGTCGCCGCCTTCGACGGCATCATGGTGGCCCGCGGCGACCTCGGCGTCGAGATGCCCCTCGAACAGGTCCCGATCGTCCAGAAGCGCGCGATCAAGCTGGCCAAGCGCAACGCCAAACCCGTCATCGTCGCCACCCAGATGCTCGACTCCATGATCGAGAACTCCCGCCCCACCCGCGCGGAAGCCTCCGACGTCGCCAACGCGGTCATCGACGGCACCGACGCGGTGATGCTCTCCGGCGAGACAAGCGTCGGCAAATACGCCATCCAGACCGTCCGCACCATGGCCAAGATCGTCGAAGCGGCCGAAGAGGACATCCTCGCCAAGGGCCTGCCCGAACTGACGGAAAGCAACAAGCCCCGCACCCAGGGCGGCGCCGTCGCCCGCGCGGCCGCCGAGATCGGCGACTTCCTCGACGCGAAGTTCCTCGTCGCCTTCACCCAGAGCGGCGACACCGTCCGCCGCCTCTCCCGCTACCGCTCCCCGATCCCCCTCCTCGCCTTCACCCCCGAACCTGCGACCCGCTCCCAGCTGAACCTGACCTGGGGCGTCGAGACGTTCCTCGGCCCGCACGCGGACTCCACGGACGCGATGGTCGACCAGGTGGACGAGCTGCTCCTGCGGTACGGCCGCTGCCAGAAGGGTGACGTGGTGGTGATCACCGCGGGTTCACCTCCCGGGATCTCGGGCGCGACGAACCTGGTCCGCGTCCACCACATCGGAGAGGACGACAGCCCCAAGTAGGGGAGTGGCTGGGTCAGTGCTTGGGGCCTACGTGGGTGTCGAGTAGGGCGACGGAGGCTTTGCGGGCGATGGAGATGTTGAACGGGTCGCTACCGCGAGCGAGAGTCGTCCACTCGACCTCGACTTTGTCGAGGGTGTCGGTGAAGAGCTTCCGGATGTCGTCCGACTTGTTGGCGAAGAAGTAGCGCGGGTATTCGTAGCGCTTGCGCTCACCGCTGACGGTCTTCTCGGTCCAGTTGGTGATGCGGCAACCGTCCGAGTGGATGAGACCCCGGACGAACTCCCAGGGGTGTGCATCGACGATGGCCCCTTGCCAGGGGTCGAGGATGATCGGTCGCTCGTGTTTCTTGCCGGGGCCGTGCTGAGGGAAGAGGCAGTGCAGGTGCTTCGAGTAGACCTTGACGTTGCGGCAGCCTGTCCTGCGGACTCGGCAGACGGAGTTGTCGGGGAAGACCGTGCGCATGGCCTGCTCGCATTCATCCATGAGGCCGGGCCATGATTCGGCACAGGTGATCATGAGGTTGGGTACGCGGTGCTCTGAGTAGTGGCTGATGTGGCCATCGCCGAGGTAGAGCCCCAACAGGTAGCTGTATGCCGACTCGTCGAGCTCTCGCCCGTCGCATCGGGGGCACTTCGGGTCGTGCGAGCCAGGACACTCGCTGCGTTTGGCGCGGTCCATGTGCTTCCAATAGCTGACCGTGCCCGGAGGGACGTTGAACTGACGGGCCACGTCAGCGTTCCGGGTGCCGTTGCGCAGCAGTGTGACGGCCTTCTGTCGAACCTCAGTTCCGTGAAAGTTCATACGGATACTCTGAGTGAGTGATCGTGACCATGCGCAGCAAAAAGCGGAGGATCACGCGAACGTGATCCTCCGCTTATCGGTGCCGGGTGCGGGACTCGAACCCGCAAGCCGTGAGGCGCGGTCTTTTGAGGACCGTGTGTATGCCGATTCCACCAACCCGGCGGGACTGGCTGATCGGAAGCATACCGGGTCACCGTGACGCCCCGCCTCTAGGTAGGCTGCATAACCAGCAGCACTGCCCGGCCCGTAACAAGGAGCCCCCGTGACCGCCCCCGAGTCGCCCCAGCCCGTAGACGCGCCCGACGACGACAAGTCGCACGTGCCTCCGCTGACGACCCGTGTCGTCATCGCCGAGGACGAGGCGCTGATCCGTCTCGACCTCAAGGAGATGCTGGAGGAGGAGGGCTACAGCGTCGTCGGCGAGGCGGGTGACGGTGAGCAGGCGATCGAGCTGGCCCGTGAGCACAAGCCGGACCTGGTCATCCTCGATGTGAAGATGCCCAAGATGGACGGCATCTCCGCCGCCGAGAAGATCGCCGAGGAGCGCATCGCGCCGGTGCTGATGCTGACCGCGTTCTCGCAGCGAGACCTCGTCGAGCGGGCGCGTGACGCGGGTGCGATGGCGTATCTCGTGAAGCCGTTCAGCAAGAGCGATGTCGTCCCGGCGATCGAGATGGCCGTCTCGCGGTTCACGGAGCTGCGGGAGCTGGAAAACGAGGTCGCGGACCTCACGCTGCGGCTGGAGACCCGCAAGCTGGTGGACCGGGCGAAGTCGATCCTCCAGACGGAGTACGGGCTGACGGAGCCGGCCGCGTTCCGGTGGATCCAGAAGACGTCGATGGACCGGCGGATGTCGATGCAGCAGGTCGCCGAGGCCGTGATCCTGGACGCCGACGAGAAGAAGTCGTCCAAGGGCTGAGCCGCACGGCACAAGCAGACGACGAGGCCCGCGCCCGGAGAAGGGGCGCGGGCCTCGTCGTCTGTGTGTGTCGGGTGCGAGGGGAGGTCAGTCCTCGCCGAGGTACGCCTTGCGGACGGACTCGTCGTGGAGGAGGTCCTGGCCGGTGCCGGAGAGGACGATCTTGCCGATCTCCATGACGTGGCCGTGGTCGGCGAGCGACAGGGCGGCCTGGGCGTTCTGCTCGATGAGCAGGATGGTCATGCCCTGGGACTTGAGCTCGGCGATGGTGGACATGATCTTCTGCATCATGATGGGGGAGAGGCCCATGGAGGGCTCGTCCAGCATGAGCAGTTTGGGCTGGGACATGAGGGCGCGGCCCATGGCGAGCATCTGCTGTTCGCCGCCGGACAGGGTGCCGGCGGCCTGCTTGCGGCGCTCTCCGAGGATGGGGAAGAGGTCGTAGGCGCGCTGGATGTCCTTGTCGATGCCCGCTCGGTCGCTGCGGAGGAACGCTCCGAGTCGGAGGTTGTCCTCGATCGTCATGCGGGGGAAGATGTGCCGCCCCTCGGGGGAGTGGGCGAGTCCCAGGGAGACGATGTTGTGGGCGGGGATCTTCTTCAGCGATTTGCCGTTGAATTTGATCTGGCCGCCGACGGGCTTGAGCAGGCCGGAGAGGGTGCGCAGGGTGGTGGTCTTGCCGGCGCCGTTGGTGCCGATGAGGGTGACGACCTCGCCGGCCTCGACCTTGAACGAGACGCCCTTGACGGCTTCGATCTTGCCGTAGGCGACCCGGAGGTCCTCGACTTCGAGCAGTGCGGTCATCGGTCGTTCTCCTTGCCGGGTGCGGCGGCCGTCGGGGTGTCGGCGCTTCCGGCGTTCGCTTCGGCGGCCTCGACTTCGGCTATCTCTTCGTCGCCGGGGGCGTCTTCGAAGGGTTCGCCGAGGTAGGCGGCGATGACTCGTTCGTCGCCCTGCACGGTGGCGCTGTCGCCTTCGACGAGTTTTTCGCCTTGGACGAGGACGGCGACGCGGTCGCAGAGGTTGAAGATGAAGCGCATGTCGTGCTCGATGACGAGGACGGCGATGCCCTGGTCGCGGATGGCGAAGACGAGCTCTTCGGTCGCGCGGGTCTCCTGGGGGTTCATGCCGGCGGTCGGCTCGTCGAGGAGGAGGAGGCCGGGTTCGCTGGCGAGGGCTCGGGCGATCTCGAGCTTGCGCTGTTCGCCGTAGGGGAGGTTGCGGGCCAGGTGGTCGGCCTTCTTCTCCAGTCCGACGAACTCGAGGAGTTCCATGGCGCGTTCGCGGGAGGCGGCTTCGGCTTTGTGGAAGCCGGGGAGGCGCAGGATGGCCGACCAGAAGCCTTCTTTGGTGCGGGTGTGGCGGCCTACGAGGACGTTTTCGAGGACCGTCATGTTGGCGAAGAGGCGGATGTTCTGGAAGGTGCGGGCGATGCCTGCGGCGGTGACCTTGAAGGATTTGGGCGGCAGGACGTTGCCCTTGAAGCGGACCTCTCCCTCGGTGGGGATGTAGAGGCCGGTGAGGCAGTTGAAGAAGGTGGTCTTGCCGGCGCCGTTGGGGCCGATGAGGCCGACGATCTCGCCGCTGTTGACGGTGAGGTCGACGTTGCGGACGGCGGTGAGGCCGCCGAATCGCATGGTGACGCCGCGGGCGTCGAGGACCGTTTCGCCGACTGGGGCGACAGGGGCGTCCTTGGTGGTGGTGTCGGTGGTCATGGTGGTCAGGCCCCTGCCTTCGTGAGGACGGTGGGCGCTTCCGCGTCTTCGTGGAACTCGAGCTGGCGGCGCCGGTTGGGGATCATGCCTTCCGGGCGGAAGCGCATCAGCAGGATGAGGGCGAGGCCGAAGGCGAAGAGCTGGTAGTCGCCGAGGAACTGGAGCTTGTTGGGGATGAGGAAGAGCAGGGAGGCGCCGATGAGGGGTCCGCTGATGGTGCCCATGCCGCCGAGGACGACGGCGGCGAGGAGGAAGGCGGAGTTGGGCGGGATGGGGCCGGCGAAGAGGTACTGCTCGGGGGTCACGGTGTAGGTGACGTGGGCTTGTACGGTGCCGGCGAGGCCGGCGAGGGAGGCGCCGACGGCGAAGGCGATGAGCTTGACGCGGAAGCCGTTGATGCCCATGGCGAGGGCGGCGGTCTCGTCTTCGCGGATGGCGACCCAGGCGCGGCCGATGCGGGAGTCTCCGCTGCGTCGGAAGACCATGACGACGATGGCGGTGATGATGAGCATCAGGAAGAAGTAGTTGGCGAAGCGCCCGATGTTGAAGCCGAAGATGTCGTGGACGATGCCGAAGTCGAACCCGAGGATGTTGAGGTTCGGGATGGAGGAGATGCCGTTGGAGCCGTTGGTGATGTCGGGGCCGGAGGTGCCGTCGAGGTTGTTGGCGGTGATCCGGAAGATCTCTCCGAAGCCGAGGGTGACGATGGCGAGGTAGTCGCCGCGCAGGCGCAGGGTCGGGGCGCCGATGAGGACCCCGAAGACTAGGGAGGCGCCGGCGCCGACGAGTGCGGCTGCCCAGAAGGGGAAGTGCACGTCGAAGGGGGAGCTGGGGGAGCCGGAGACCATGGCGGCGGCGTAGGCGCCGACGCCGAGGAAGGCGACGTAGCCGAGGTCGAGGAGGCCGGCGAGGCCGACGACGATGTTCAGGCCGAGGGCGACGGTGGCGAAGATGAGGATGTAGACGCCGAGGGTCGCGTACTGGTCGTCGGTCTGGGTGAAGGGGAAGAGTGCTGCGGTGACGAAGGCGCCGCAGATGGTGATGTTCTGGTGCCGGGCGGTGATCTGGCTCGCCTGGGCGACGAGGCCGGCCTTGTTGAGGGCGGCGAAGCCGAAGCCGGCGGTGATGAGGAAGCCGACGAAGAGTTCGTCGTATTCGGTGCCGATGCCGTAGGTGAAGACGGTGAGGCCGAGGCCGAGGGCGGCGACGATGATGAGGATCTCGGCGTAGGCGGGGAGCTTGCCGACGGGCTTGGCGGTGCCGGAGGCGAAGGCGGCCTTGATGGTTTCCCATCGGTGGGACGCCTTGTGCTTGCTGTGCTCCCAGGAGGTGTCGTCGGGGTCGATGGGGTCGGCCGCGGGGTGTTCGAAGGGCAGGGCCAGGGCGCCGAGGAAGGCGGCGAGGCTGCCGAGGGCGACGAGGTAGCCGCCGATTTCGAGGTTGACGACGCCGCCGAGGTCGGTGCTGATCGCGATGACCGTGTACCAGCTGGTGGCGAAGGTGGCGAGGGCGGCGAACTTGATGGCGCCGTCGGCGCCGGCGGGGACGAGCCAGCCGAGGCCCTTGATGCCGTAGGAGGCGAGGGCGAAGAGGGTGGTGAGGGCGCCGCCGATGAGGACGAGGACCTGGAGGCCGCCGGGGTAGCCGTAGACGGTGAGGTCGCCGGGGAAGGCGGAGGTCCAGGTCCAGGCGAGGAAGGTGGAGATGATGGTGAGGATGCCGCCGCCGGTGGCGAGGAGGCGGGCGGTGTGCGCCGGGATGCCGATGAGGCCGGCCGGGGCGGAAGCGGTGTTGTCGAGCGGCGCTTCGGGTGCGGTGGTCTGTGTCGTCATCGGTGTCACGCCCTGTCGGCGACGCGCTCGCCCAGCAGGCCTTGGGGCCGTAGCAGGAGCACGAGGATGAGGAGTACGAAGGCCCAGACGTCGGCCCAGGCGTTGCTGCCGAACTGGCTCATGCCGGGGATGTCTGCGATGTAGGCGGTGGCCAGGGTTTCGACGACGCCGAGGACGATGCCGCCGATCATGGCTCCGTAGATGTTGCCGATGCCGCCGAGGACGGCCGCGGTGAAGGCCTTGAGTCCGAGGAGGAAGCCCATCGTGAAGGAGATCTGGCCGTACTTGAGGCCGTAGGCGACGCCTCCGATGGCGGCGAAGGTGGCGCCGAGGGCGAAGGCGATCACGATGATGCGGTCGGTGTTGACGCCCATGAGCTTGGCGGTGTCGGGGTCCTGGGCGGTGGCCTGCATGCCGCGTCCGGTGCGGGTCTTCATGACGAAGTAGCCGAGGAAGGCCATGCTGATGGGGGCGGCGATGAGGAGGAAGACGTCGCCGGTCTGGATGGTGACGTTGCCGATCTCGAAGGGGCCGCCGTCGATCTGGGGGAAGACGCGGGCGGACTTCGCTTCGGGGTACCAGGCCCAGACGGCCTGCTGGAGGGCGAGGGAGAGGCCGATGGCGGTGATGAGCGGGGCGAGGCGTGGTGCGTTGCGGAGGGGACGGTAGGCGAACCGTTCCGCTCCCACGGCGACGGTCACGGAGACCATCACGGCTCCGACGAGCATCAGTGGCAGGGCTATCGCCATGGATGTGCCGTCGGGCAGTACGTACGCGTAGACCGTGAGAGCGCCGAACGCTCCGGTCATGAAGATCTCGCCGTGGGCGAAGTTGATGAGCTGGACAATGCCATAGACCATTGTGTAGCCGATGGCGACAAGGCCGTACATGGATCCCAGTAGCAGGCCGTTGACCAGCTGCTGCGGCAGTTCGTTCACCGCATGTCCTCCGAGACGGTTCGGATGTTTCGACGGGGGGCCGGATGTGAGTCCGCGCGGGGCGCTTGTGGAACAGCGCCCCGCGCGGCTCAGCTGTGGTGCGGTGGGTGTGTCAGCCGGTGTAGGTGCCGGACTTGACGGCCTTCCAGGCGCCGTTCTCGATGGCGTAGACGGTGAGCTGCTTGTTGGTGGCGTCGCCGTACTCGTCGAAGGCGACCTTGCCGGTCACGCCGTCGAAGGAGACGTTCTGGACGGCGGCGGTGATCTTCGCGCGGGCGTCGTCGGGGAGCTTGCCGTCGTTGTCTTCGACGACCTTCTTGACGGCCTCGATGATCGACCAGGCGGAGTCGTAGGAGTAGCCGCCGTAGGCGCCGTACTCCTCCTTGTAGCCGCCGGCCTTGTAGTTGGCGACGAACTCCTTGGCGGAGGCGAGGGTCTCGACGGGTGCGCCGACGGAGGTGGCGAGGTCGCCGGCGGCGGAGGCGCCGGCCAGCTTGATGTAGTCCTCGGCGTAGATGCCGTCGCCGCCGACGACGGGGATCTTGGCGCCGGCGGCCTTGATCTGCTTGCTGAGGGGGCCGGCCTGCGGGTATTCGCCGCCGTAGTAGACGACGTCGGCGCCGGAGTTCTTCACCTGGGTGGCGACGGCGGAGAAGTCCTTGCTGTCCGGGTTGATGTGCTGGGTGCCGGCGATGGTGCCGCCGAGCTTCTTGAACTCGGCGGTGAAGGTGCCTGCGAGGCCGGCGCCGTAGGTCTTCTTGTCGTCGATGACGAAGACCTTCTTCTTCTTCGCGTCGTTGAAGACGTACTGGGCGGCGAAGGGGCCCTGGATGGCGTCCGTGGTCGCGGTACGGAAGTACGACGAGTAGGTGCGCTTCTTGGTGGTGGCCCAGTCGGTGCCCTGGGTGAGCGCCGGGTTGGTGTTGGCCGGGGAGACCTCGACCAGCTTGGCGTCGTCGAAGACCTTCTGCATCGACTCGGCGACGGAGGAGTTCAGCGGGCCGACCACGCCGAGGACGGTCTTGTCGGCGACCAGGGCGGTGGCGTTCTGCTGGCCCGCGGAGGGCTGCGCCTGGTCGTCCTTGGCGACGATCTTGAAGGTGACGCCGTCGACGTACTTCTGCTTGTTGGCCGTTTTGGCGGCGAGGTCGACGGAGTTCTTGATGCCGAGGCCCAGCGCGGACAGGTCGCCGGTCAGCGGGGCGTCGACGCCGATGGTGACGACGGTGCCGTCGGCGGAGTCGGAGCCCTTGTCGTCGCTGTCACGCGAGCCGCAGGCGGTGAGGGTGAGAGCTCCCGCGGACAGCGCGGCGGTAATGGCGATGAGCGAACGTTGACGCACGTTCCAGTCCTTTCCCTGGGCGGCCCTCCCCCCTGGAAGAGGCCGAGTCGAGCGCTGGGCCGAAGGGGTATTCCAGCCGCGCGGTGACTGGGCGTGACTCTAAGCGGGTGGAGCTGATGGGGAGGAGGGTCTGGCCGATGCTGTGACGCTCTTGTTATGACACGAGGTAATGCAGAGCGGTACTTGGTGGGTGGAACAGCTGAATTCAGGCCGATTCGCCCTGTCCGCATGTTGAGAACGTGCAGGACGAACCCGGGTACGTTCAGGTGTCTCAGGCGTTTTGGTGATGACCGGATTCGTTGCTACAGGCGACTTGTAGGGCCTGGGAGAGGTCGAGCGCATAGCGCGTGCCGAGGATGAAACTGTGGACTTCTATTGCGCGCGCATTACGTAGAGTTACGTCCACGAAAGGAAGTCCGGCGTTCTTCGGCACTTTTTTGCATTCCGTCACATGCATGGTGACGACGACCTTGCGGACGGAACCCGCTTTTGTCCGGAAGGGGGCCCGGGGGGTCGAGGTCAGGGAAAGCCCGGCGTACGGCTGGGCGATTCGCGTGACGGTGACCGGGGGGCCGGAGTCCACGCCGAGCAGCACTTCGAAGGCGAAGGTGTGGGGGCGGGCGCCGGGCGGTAGAGCGACCTCGCCGAGGTAGCTGACGTCCACCACCTGGGACGGGAACGGCGGTGCGGGGGCCGCCTGTTCGGGCTCGTGCGGCCGGGTCGCGTAGAGGTAGCCGCCGCCCGCGAGGAGGACCACCGCGGCGAGGGCGGCGGACGTGGCCCGGCGGTGGGCGGTGGGGAGGCGGGCGAGCCCACGGAGCAGGCGGGCGGCGGGAGTCGGGGCGTCCGCGTCGAGGGCGTCGGCGTGGCCGGGGGTGCGGTCGGCGTGGGCGGTGCGGCCGGCTTCGGTGGCGGGATCGGTGTCGGTGGTGCGGCCGTCATCGTGGGTGTCCCACGCGTGCGTGCCCTCGCCGGGCTCCACGGGGCCTACGCCGCTCACTGCCAGGGACCCTCGGTCGGGCCGCCGGAGCGGTACCGGTTCGCGCAGCCCTCGCCCGCCTCACGGTCGATCAACTCGTCGGCCGCGTCGGCCCCTTGGCTCCTCTTCGCGGCCCGCGCGGCGTCCACGACGGTGCGCAGGATCTCGTACTGTCCGTTGGACAGGCCCATCGACTGGTAGTCCCCGTAGGTGGTGCTGTCCAGGACCTCGCGCGACCAGTGGGCGACGATGCGGGCGCACAGTTCCTCGGGCGAGGTGGTGGACGGGGGCGGTGACGGGGAGGTCGGCGGGGTGCCGCCGGCGCCGGCGGTCCCGGAGGCTCCGCAGCCGGTCGCCAGCAGGCCCGTCAGTAACGCCGGTCCGAGCAGCCGCCCCGCCGCCCCCGCCCGGGGGGCTCCTGCCGTGGTCATGCCCCGACGCTAGGCCGCCGCGGCGGCGGTGGGCAACGGGCACGCGCGCGTGACCTTCCGGAGGCCGGCCCGTCAGGCCGAGGGGCCCGCCTGTGCCCCGTCGCCGGCCCGTACGTCCCGCAGCAGACAGGTGAGCCGCGCGGTGCACACGCGCCGCCCCTCCTGGTCGCTGATCACGATCTCGTACGTCGCCGTGGAGCGCCCGCGGTGCACGGGCGTGGCGACGCCGGTGACCAGGCCGGAGCGGGCTCCGCGGTGGTGGGTGCAGTTGAGGTCGACACCGACGGCGATCTTGGTGCTGCCGCCGTGCAGCATGGCGCCGACCGAGCCGAGGGTCTCGGCGAGGACCGCGGAGGCGCCGCCGTGCAGCAGGCCGTAGGGCTGGGTGTTGCCCTCGACCGGCATGGTGCCGACGACCCGGTCCGCGGAGGCCTCGATGATCTCCACGCCCATGCGGTTGCCCAGGTGTCCGGCGGAGAACAGGGCGAGGATGTCGATGCCGAGGGCGTCGTACTCGTCGATGACCTCTTGCGGGAACTTCACGTGCTGCTGCTCGCCCATGGGGCCCGGCTCCGTTCGTCGATCACACGTCGGTGTGACTTAAGCAAACGCTCAGTCGGTTGCCGATTGTTCCAGACGGACGACGACGGACTTGCTGGCCGGGGTGTTGCTGGTGTCGGCGGTGGCGTCCAGCGGGACCAGGACGTTGGTCTCCGGGTAGTACGCGGCGGCGCAGCCCCGGCTGGTCGGGTAGAGCACGACCCGGAAGCCGGGCGCCCGCCGCTCCACGCCGTCGCGCCATTCGCTCACCAGGTCCACGTAGGAGCCCTCGGCGAGTTCGAGGGCGCGCGCGTCCTCGGCGTTGACCAGGACGACCCGGCGGCCGTTCTTGATGCCCCGGTAGCGGTCGTCGAGGCCGTAGATCGTGGTGTTGTACTGGTCGTGCGAGCGCAGTGTCTGCAGGAGCAGCCGGCCCTCGGGCAGCCGCGGGTACTCGACGGGGGCCGCGGTGAAGTTGGCCTTGCCGGTCGCGGTGGGGAAGCGGCGCTCGTCGCGCGGGCCGTGCGGAAGGGTGAAGCCCTCCGGGCGGGCCACGCGCGCGTTGAAGTCCTCGAAGCCGGGGATCACGCGCGCTATGCGGTCCCGGATCGTCGCGTAGTCCTTCTCGAACTCCTCCCACGGCACCGTGCTGTCCTCGCCGAGCACGCGGCGTGCGAGGCGGCAGACGATGGCGGGCTCGGACAGCAGATGGGTGCTCGCGGGCGTGAGGCGGCCGCGTGAGGCGTGCACCATGCCCATGGAGTCCTCGACGGTCACGAACTGCTCGCCGCCGCCCTGGAGGTCGCGCTCGGTGCGGCCGAGCGTCGGCAGGATCAGGGCCCGCGCTCCCGTCACGACGTGCGAGCGGTTGAGTTTCGTCGACACGTGCACGGTCAGCCGGGCGCGCCGCATGGCCGCCTCGGTGACGTCGGTGTCCGGGGAGGCGGAGACGAAGTTGCCGCCCATCGCGAAGAACAGCTTCGCCTCGCCGTCGCGCAGTGCGCGGATGGCGCGCACGACGTCGAAGCCGTGCTGGCGCGGGGGCGTGAAGCCGAACTCCTTCTCCAGGGCGTCCAGGAAGGCGGGTGCGGGCCGCTCGAAGATGCCCATGGTGCGGTCGCCCTGCACGTTCGAGTGGCCGCGCACCGGGCAGACGCCCGCGCCCGGGCGGCCGATGTTGCCGCGCAGCAGAAGGAAGTTGACGACCTCGCGGATCGTCGGCACGGAGTGCTTGTGCTGGGTGAGGCCCATGGCCCAGCAGACGATGGTGCGCTCGGAGGCGAGCACCATGCGCAGGGTTTCCTCGATCTCCGCGCGGGTGAGGCCGGTCGCGGTGAGCGTCTCGTCCCAGTCCGCGGCGCGGGCCGTGTCGGCGAACTCCTCGAAGCCGTGGGTGTGTTCGGCGATGAACGCCTCGTCGAGCGCGCCGTCGGTGTCGAGGACGAGCTTGTTGAGGAGGCGGAAGAGGGCCTGGTCGCCGCCGATGCGGATCTGCAGGAAGAGGTCGGTGAGCGAGGCGCCCGCGGTGAGGCCCTTGGGGGTCTGCGGGTTCTTGAAGCGTTCCAGGCCCGCCTCGGGCAGCGGGTTGACGCTGATGATCTTCGCGCCGCCCGCCTTGGCCTTCTCCAGCGCGGACAGCATGCGCGGGTGGTTGGTGCCCGGGTTCTGCCCGGCGACGATGATCAGGTCGGCCTGGTAGAGGTCCTCGAGCAGGACGCTGCCCTTGCCGATGCCGATGGTCTCCGACAGGGCCGAGCCGGACGACTCGTGGCACATGTTGGAGCAGTCCGGGAGGTTGTTCGTGCCGAGTTCGCGGGCGAAGAGCTGGTAGAGGAACGCGGCTTCGTTGCTGGTGCGGCCCGAGGTGTAGAAGACGGCCTCGTCGGGTGAGGCGAGGGCGGCGGTCTCCTCGGCGATGATGTCGAAGGCGCGCTCCCAGGTCACCGGTTCGTAGCGCTCGCCGCCCTCGGGGAGGTACATGGGGTGGGTGAGGCGGCCCTGCTGGCCGAGCCAGTAGCCGCTGCGGCCGGCGAGGTCGGCGACGGGGTGCGTGACGAAGAACTCGGGGGTGACCCGGCGCAGGGTCGCCTCCTCGGCGACCGCCTTCGCGCCGTTCTCGCAGAACTCGGCGGTGTGCCGGTGCTCGGGTTCGGGCCAGGCGCAGCCGGGGCAGTCGAAGCCGTTCTTCTGGTTGACGCGCAGCAGGGTCAGCGCGGTGCGCTTCACACCCATCTGCTGCTGGGCGATCCGCAGGGAGTGCCCGACGGCCGGCAGGCCCGCCGCCACGTGCTTCGGCTCGGCGACCTGCGGAGCGTCCTGGACCGGATCGGCCTTGGGCGGCTTCGTTGCCATCGCGCGCTCTCCTTCGCTCGCCTGTGCCATGGACGGCGACGATCCTCGCACGAGGCACCGACGGCGTTCACGTGCGGTCCGGTCGGCGGGCGGGAGCAAAGCTTGCGGACATGGGCCGGCGGCCGTCGGACGGTGGCGGGACGGCGGCGGACAGCGGGCGGCCGACGGCCCGGGGGATCCCGTGAGCCGTGATGGCCGGGACCGAGTGTCAGTGGGGCGTGGCAGGATCGGGGGCGTGGCAGAGACAGCAGCGAAGAAGACCGACACCCCCGCCGGCAGCCGGCCCCGCCTGATGCTCATGGACGGGCACTCGCTGGCCTACCGCGCGTTCTTCGCGCTGCCCGCGGAGAACTTCACCACCGCGACGGGCCAGCCGACGAACGCGATCTACGGTTTCGCGTCGATGCTGGCCAACACCCTGCGTGACGAGGCGCCCACGCACTTCGCGGTCGCGTTCGACGTGTCCCGCAAGACCTGGCGCTCCGAGGAGTTCACCGAGTACAAGGCGAACCGCTCCAAGACGCCGGACGAGTTCAAGGGCCAGGTCGAGCTGATCGGCGAGCTGCTCGACGCGATGCACGTGTCCCGGTTCGCGGTGGACGGCTTCGAGGCGGACGACGTCATCGCCACGCTGGCCACCCAGGCCGAGGCCGAGGGCTTCGAGGTGTTGATCGTCACCGGCGACCGCGACTCCTTCCAGCTGGTGTCCGAGCACACCACGGTGCTGTATCCGACGAAGGGCGTCTCGGAGCTGACCCGGTTCACCCCGGAGAAGGTCGTCGAGAAGTACGGGTTGACGCCCGCCCAGTACCCCGACTTCGCGGCGCTGCGCGGCGACCCGTCCGACAACCTGCCGGGCATCCCCGGGGTCGGTGAGAAGACGGCCGCGAAGTGGATCAACCAGTTCGGTTCGTTCGCGGAGCTCGTCGAGCGGGTCGAGGAGGTCAAGGGCAAGGCCGGGCAGAACCTGCGGGACCATCTGGAGGCCGTCAAGCTCAACCGCCGCCTCACCGAGATGGTCACCACCGTCGAGCTGCCGAAGACGGTCGCCGAGCTGGAGCGCGCCCCGTACGACCGCACGGCCATCGCGATGATCCTGGACACCCTGGAGATCAGGAACCCGTCGCTGCGGGAGCGGCTGTTCGCCGTCGACCCGGGCGGCGAGGAGGCCGAGGCGACGCCGGTGATCACCGGCGGGGTGGAGCTGGACGGCACGGTGCTGGGCACCGGCGAGCTGGCCGGCTGGCTCGCGGAGCACGGCACCGAGACCCTCGGCGTCGCCACCGTCGACGCCTGGGCGCTGGGCGCGGGCTCGGTCGCCGAGATCGCGCTCGCCGCGGCGGCGGGAGCGGCCGCCTGGTTCGACCCGGCGGAGCTGGACGAGGCCGACGAGAACGCGTGGGCGGCCTGGATCGCCGCCGAGGACCGCCCCAAGGTGCTGCACAACGCCAAGGGCGCCATGCGTGTCTTCGCCGAGCACGGCTGGTCCGTCGCCGGCGTCGGGATGGACACGGCGCTCGCCGCCTACCTGGTCAAGCCGGGCCGCCGCTCCTTCGACCTGGACGCGCTGTCCCTGGAGTACCTGGGCCGTGAGCTGGCCCCGGCCGCCGCGGCCGACGGCCAGCTCGCCTTCGGCGCGGACGACGGCGCCGAGGCCGAGGCCCTCATGGTGCAGGCCCGCACGATCGTCGACCTCGGCGAGGCGTTCCGCGGCCGGCTGGAGGAGGTCGGCGCGGCCGACCTGCTGCGCGACATGGAACTGCCGACCTCCGCCCTCCTGGCCCGGCTGGAGCGGCACGGCATCGCCGCCGACCGCGCCCACCTGGAGGCCATGGAGCAGATGTTCGCGGGCGCCGTCCAGCAGGCCGTGAAGGAGGCGCACGCGGCGGCCGGGCACGAGTTCAACCTGGGCTCGCCCAAGCAGCTCCAGGAGGTCCTCTTCGGGGAACTGGGCCTGCCGAAGACGAAGAAGACCAAGACCGGCTACACCACCGACGCCGACGCCCTGGCCTGGCTCGCCGGCCAGACGGACAACGAGCTGCCGGTCATCATGCTCCGCCACCGCGAGCAGGCGAAGCTGCGGGTGACCGTCGAGGGCCTGATCAAGACGATCGCCGCGGACGGCCGCATCCACACCACGTTCAACCAGACGGTGGCCGCGACCGGCCGGCTGTCCTCCACGGACCCGAACCTGCAGAACATCCCCGTCCGCACCGACGAGGGCCGGGCGATCCGCCGCGGCTTCGTCGTCGGCGAGGGCTTCGAGTCCCTGATGACCGCCGACTACAGCCAGATCGAGCTGCGTGTGATGGCCCACCTGTCGGAGGACGCCGGCCTCATCGAGGCGTTCACCTCCGGTGAGGACCTGCACACCACGGCCGCCTCCCAGGTGTTCGGCGTCGAGCCCACCGCGGTGGACGCGGAGATGCGGCGCAAGATCAAGGCGATGTCCTACGGGCTGGCGTACGGCCTGTCGGCGTTCGGCCTGTCCCAGCAGCTGAACATCGACGCGGGCGAGGCCCGTGGCCTGATGGACGCCTACTTCGAGCGTTTCGGCGGTGTACGGGAGTACCTGCGCCGCGCGGTCGACGAGGCGCGGTCGACGGGCTACACGGCGACGCTGTTCGGCCGCCGCCGCTATCTGCCCGACCTCAACAGCGACAACCGTCAGCGCCGCGAGGCCGCCGAGCGCATGGCCCTCAACGCGCCGATCCAGGGCACGGCGGCGGACATCGTCAAGATCGCCATGCTCAAGGTGGACGCGGCCCTGCGCGCGGCGGACCTCAGGTCGCGCATGCTGCTCCAGGTCCACGACGAAATCGTCCTGGAGATCGCCCCCGGTGAGCGTGTGGCGGTCGAGGAGCTGCTCCGTCGTGAGATGGCCGGCGCCGTCCAGCTCAGGGCCCCGCTGGACGTGTCGGTCGGCGCGGGCGCGGACTGGGAGTCGGCGGCGCACTAGGTGTATTGATCACGAGCGTTGTTAACGCGGGCCGGTCTTGATCGTGGCGAAGGCCCCCGTGTGTGGTGGAGGTGTCGAATCTTCACCGCACGGAGG